>JBHPGU010000008.1:0-62431 GCA_042570265.1 Candidatus Omnitrophota bacterium
AAAAGACCCAGAATAAATATAAAGAGTAAGTCTATAAGGGGGATAAAATCAAGCTATGTGCAAGTAAAGCCGGATAATCTGCTGGCGATTTGGGGAAGTACTGGTTTCTTAGAGATAGCCGTGAATCTTGGTAGTGCAAAGAATAAGCTTGAGGCCAAGGTTGGCGATAAAGTAGAGATTGAAATCAATGCCTAAGACAAAAGAAAAAAAGTCAGAAAGATCTTTCTATTCTTTGTCTAAGAAGATAGGCAAGGCTATGGGTGATTACAAGATGCTCAGCGATGGGGATAAGGTATTGGTCGCTGTCTCCGGAGGTAAAGACAGCATGACCATGCTTAAGATCTTAGAAGAGCGGCGTTCTTCTGTGCCTGTAAAGCATGATCTGGTAGCTGTGCATGTGGATATGGGTTATAAGTGCGTCCAGCCTAAGATACTTGAGAAATACTTTAAGAGCAACGGAGTCAAGTACCATTTTAAGAAACTAAACATCTTAAAGAAGACGCCGCGTGAACAGATGACTTGTTTTTGGTGTTCCTGGAATAGGCGTAAGGCCCTTTTTAGTGTAGCTGAAAAATTGGGTTGCAACAAGATCGCCTTAGGCCACCATAAAGATGATATTATTCAAACTTTTTTTCTGAATCTCATCTTTCAAGGAGAGATAAGCACGATGACTCCCCGTCAGGAGTTATTCGACGGCAAAGTTGCAATCATACGGCCCTTAGCCTATGTGGAAGAGCATGAATGCGAACGTTTCGCTAAAGAGAATGATTTTCCTATTCCGCATTGCCGCTGTCCTAACGCCGGAAAGACACAGCGGGCTAAAGTGGCAAAGTTGATTCAACAGATCCAGAAGATGTCTCCCAATTTTAAGACCAATATCTTTCGCAGTTTGCAGAGGGTAAAGAAAGAGTACCTTCTTTAGCCTTACTGGTCATTTGTGTTGGAAGTTAGTTTAAAAAGGGTTATAATAAAAGTTAGATAATTAGAAACAAGCAGTAGGTGTTATTGAAAAAGGAGTTTTAGAATGGTTGCGATAGTTGTCGCTGTATTGGTTGCGGCGATTGTAATAATTGCCGCGTTTTGGTTTTTTAAGAATCAATTTGAGAAAGAAGCTGAAAATAAATTTTCGAAACTTTCTCACGATGCCTTGGAATCAAATAGAGAAGAATTTCTCGTCTTAGCTGAGCAAGTTCTTGAAAGAAAGAAAAGCGAAGCCAAGTCTGACCTTGATATGCGAAAGCAAGCTATTCAGGATTCGATTAATGGACTCGAAGGCGAATTAGAAAAATATAAGTCATTGATTCATGAATTTGAACAAGATCGAACCAAAAAATATGGCAGCTTGGAGAATGAATTAAAGAATACTTCAAAGTCAACTGCTAAATTGCAAGAAACGACTAATCGTTTAACGGATGTCCTGGGTAATGTAAAAAAGCGTGGTGAATGGGGCGAACGACAGGCGGAAGTTATTATAGGGCTTTGTGGATTGATTGAAGGAAGGAATTATAAAAAACAGGCCAAGCAAGCTTCTGTCGGCACTAAGCCCGATTATACGTTTTTACTTCCTGACCATCATAAAATTAATATGGATGTCAAATTTCCTTTAGATAATTATACGAATTTTGTTAATACTGAGGAAGAAATTCAAAGAGAGCATTACAAAAAGGAATTCCTGAAAAATGTGTCTGATAGGATTAAGGAAATACAGACTAGAGATTATATTAATCCTGCCGAAAACACACTTGATTTTGTCTTGTTATTTATCCCTAATGAACAGATCTATGGTTTTATCCAGGAGAGCATTCCCGATATTATTGACAAGGCCCTTAAGCAAAAAGTGGTCCTATGCTCTCCTTTTACTTTGTATGCAATGTTAAGTGTTATTCATCAGTCTTTTGAAAACTTTTATTATGAAAAGTCAGCTATGGAAATTATTAAAATGATTAATCTTTTTACCAAGACTTATGATGTTTTTAAAAGCAGATTTGAGAAACTAGGTAAGTCAATAGATGGTCTCGAGAGTCAATATGAAGAAATAAACTCCAAAAGCTTTAAAGAATTAGATACGAAAATTAGACGCATAAATGATTATAAGAGTGGGCATATTGCTTCATCAGAGGACGATTCAAGTAATATTATTGAAATTACTAAAGAAGGAATGATCGCGGAGCAGAAGGTAAGCGAGAATTAAATGAGCGAGAGTAAGAATCGCCCGGGAACAGCAGCGGTCTTATCGTTTGTGTTTAGCGGGTTGGGTCAATTATATAAAGGCCAGATACTCAGAGGCCTAGTTATGATATTTCTTTCATCGCTGAGCTTGTTATCTGTCGTACTTGGCGCTGTTTTGATTTATGTATGGATAAGACAGCAAATACTTATAAGATTTTTATGGTTTGGGATTGCTTTATTTATGGCGGGAGTGATTTTCATAGGCATCATTGGAGTATATAGTATTGTTGATGCCTATAAAAAGACAGGAGTGTGATGGTTATAGATATCAGAGTTATTCATAAGGCAAAGAAGAATCTGGTCAAAGAGAGTAAAAGCGGCTTAAAAGTTTACGTTACCAGTGCGCCCGAAAAGGGCAAGGCTAATGTTGCCGTAATCGAGCTGCTCAGTAAATACCTAAAGGTTAAAAAATACGAAATCAATATCTTAAGCGGACAACATTCAAGGCATAAGGTTATAGAAGTGCCCAGCCGGTAATTCTTCTGTATGCAGAAAGCAATCCTTAAGGAATGCGACAATTACTATCAGTTTCAAAATACCCCTAACAACATAACAGCTATATTTACTAACAGGAAATTGAGCCTTGGATTTAACAGCCAGTCTCAATCCCAAATCACAAAAAACCTCCAGTTTATTCTTTCCCGGCTCAATATAAGATTAGATCAGCTTGTTTGTCCGCAACAGACACACAGCGAACATGTCTATGTTGTTGAGCAAAAAGATAAAGGCAGAGGTTCAACTGATTACGAAGATGCTATAAGTGATACAGATGCGTTCATCACTGAAGAAAAAGATATCGCTCTTTCCGTATTTGTAGCCGATTGCCTGCCGGTTTATATTATAGATAAGAAAAAGAGTATTATCGCGCTAGCGCATTGCGGTTGGAAGAGCACGCAGAAGTCGCTTTTGAAAAAAACAATTATTGCTATGCAGCAGAAATTTATGAGTCAGTCCGAGGATATTGTTTTATTTTTGGGCCCGGCGATAAGAAAGTGCTGCTTTGAAGTGGGAGGAGAGTTTTTGGAATATTTCAAAGAAGGCATTTTTCGAAAAGACAATAAAATGTTTTTGGATTTAATCCAGGTAAATCTTTTGCAGGCAAAGGAAGCGGGAATCTTTGAGGATAATATTTTTGACTCTGAGATTTGTACTGTCTGCCAGAATGACAAGTTCTTTTCTTTTCGTAAAGAGGAGAGCGCTGCTGGTCGGCAGATGGCATTGTTGATGAAGAAATAGGCTAATAAAATGACTAATTCCTAATTACTAATTGACCTAATTAATTACCAATGCCCAATGACAAAATGACCAATAAAAGAGATAATTTATAGATATTTTAACATTCGACATTAGTTATTGGGATTTGATTAGAAATTAGGTTAATTAGAAATTAAAAAGCTAGAAGAAAACAAGAGGAGAGATAAAAAATGGTCAATATCTTAATTGTCTACTATTCTAGAAGCGGCAATACCAAGAAGATGGCGGAGTTAATAAAGGGCGGAGTTGAGAAAGAGAAGGTTGGGGTTGAGGTAAAAGACGTCAAGGATACCAAAGTGCAAGATCTATTGAATGCGGATACGATTATTATGGGTTCGCCCGTATACTATGGGTCGATGGCTGCACCCCTAAAAGAACTATTGGATAGCAGCGTATCTAATCACGGCGATTTAGATGGTAAGATTGGCGGAGCTTTTTCGTCTAGCGCCAATATCGCCGGTGGCAATGAGACCACGATCTTAGATATATTGAATGCTTTGCTCATTCATGGTATGATTATTCAAGGTGACCCTAAGGGCGACCACTATGGGCCAGTTTCCATAGGCAAACCAGATCAAAGAGCAGAAAAAGAGTGCCTGCGTTTTGGTCAGCGCATAGCCCAATTGACGCAGCGGCTGAAGGGATAAATTTAGACATTTAGGGGGGGGTGTAAAATGGCAGAAGTTAAAGTATATTCCACGCCAACATGTCCTTATTGCATAAAACTCAAAGAGTATTTGAAGCAGAAAAATATAGAGTTTCAAAATATCGATGTCTCTAGCGATAAATCTTCTTTAGATGAGATGGTAAAATCGACCGGGCAAATGGGTGTTCCGGTAGTCTCTATCGACGGCAATACCGTAGTAGGATTTGATAAGGAAAAAATCGATTCGGCTCTAAATATTTCCTAACAGGCAGAATTAATGTATATCGTTGTTTTAGTAACAGCCCCGAATAACTTACAGGCAAAGAAAATAACCAACCTTTTGCTTAAGAAAAAGTTGGTGGCTTGTGTGAATATCGTTCCTAAGGTAGATTCATTCTTTTGGTGGAAGGGAAAAATTGATAAGGCGAAAGAAGCCTTGTTGGTCATAAAAAGCAAGAAGAAGCTGCTTAGTAAATTAATCAAGGCTGTAAAATCAATACATCCTTATAGTGTGCCTGAGATAATCGCTCTGCCGATTGCCTCAGGAAACAAAGATTACTTAAATTGGATCGATGAATCTTGTAGGTAACCCAATTGATTTCCTAGTTGCTTTTGGCGCAGGAATCGCGATTAGTTTTACTCCTTGTGTCTACCCTTTGATTCCTATTACCGTTGGTTATATTGGAGCCTCGGCCAAGGGTTCTCGACTTAAAGGTTTTTTCTTAAGCGCTATTTATGCACTAGGCATTGCGACTACATATTCGGCGTTAGGAGCTATAGCCAGTCTGACTGGCAGGGTTTTTGGTCAGCTAGCAGGCAATCCTTGGATTTATTTTATTGTTGCCAATGTATGCATATTCTTTGGATTAGTATTGCTTGATGTATTCAGGATTCCTTTGCCGACATTTGCGGCGAAGAGAATTGAGCCCAAGAGTGCGATTTCAGTCTTTTTGTTTGGCCTGCTTTCTGGTTTAGTGGTTGGTCCGTGCACGGCTCCCGCGCTGGGAACGATATTAGTCTATGTGAGCACAAGACAGAATTTGCCCTACAGCATGTTGTTATTGTTTTGTTTTGCCTATGGTATGTGCACTGTATTAATTTTGGCTGGGACATTTAGCAGCGTCTTGACTAATTTACCCAGATCAGGAATTTGGATGGCCAGGGTAAAGAAAGTTTGCGGCTTAATATTAATCGTAGTAGGTGAATACCTACTTATTCAGACAGGAAGGTATATCTTATGAAAAAGATTATTCTAATTTTAGCCTTAGGTTTGTTATTATGTTCTAAATCGTATGCGCTAGATTTTTTTCAGTCGAATTCTAAAAATATGGTTGTTTCGGATTTCACTTTACAGGATTTATCCGGCAATAGCGTATCTTTAAGTGACTTTAAGGATAAAGGGGTGATCTTATTCTTTTGGACTACTTGGTGTCCACACTGCCTTAGAGAACTAACTAATTTCAATGAAGAATATGAAGATTTAAAGTCTAGTGGCATTGAGCTCTTGGCCATTGATATCGGAGAGTCAAAAAGAAGAGTAGAAAGCTTTGTAAATAGACATTCTATAGGATTCCCTATACTCCTAGATCCGAACAGCAGCGTAGCTAGAGAATATAATGTCGTGGGAGTGCCTACCATTATTCTCATCTCCAAACAGGGCGATATTGTATCGGTTTCACATGCTTTGCCTAGTGACTACAAGAAGCTAATTTTAGAATAGTCGCACAGCCTATATTGACTTGACTTTCACCTTGGGCGGTATATAATTAGTAATAGTAATGATTACTAATAAAAGCAAAGATCCGTATCGCAATTCCAAGCAAAGGCAAAAGATTCTAGAGCTTCTGGTCAATTCTAAATCTCATCCTACCGCTGATTGGGTCTATCAGAAACTAAAGAGGAAGTTTAAGAATCTTAGCTTAGGTACTGTATATAGAAATCTTCGTATCTTAAAAGAAAAAGGCGAGATTTGGGAGTTAAATTTTGGCACTGGCTTTAGTAGGTTTGATGCCACAGGGCATTCACATTATCACTTTGTATGTAATTCCTGCCAAAATATTTACGATATTAAGATCCCTCCTATGAAAGAGTTGGAAGATAAGGTTATGCAGATTACCGGGTTTCGTATTCTTTCCCACCGCCTTTTATTTTTTGGCTTGTGTGACGTCTGTAAAACAAAGAAACCCAAGAATAATAAATCCCTAAAAAAAAATAAGGTTCAGTATAGATCTTAGCTTGTAGTTTAACTTATCGACATTGAGTGTGAAGTCTTTCCGTGATTAGCGTTATCATTCCTTTCTATAACGAAGAAAAAATCTTTTCCGCAAATTCTGATTTCTTTCAAGGTCTCTCCCGTAAAGCAGAGCTCATATTTGTAGATGGCGGCAGCACAGACAGTGGCGTTGACATAGCCAAAAATTACTCTAGGGTCGTGCAGGCTAAGAAAGGGCGCGCAACCCAGATGAACCACGGTGCTCGCCTGGCACAAAACGATATTCTACTCTTCCTGCATGCAGATAATTTTATAGATATAGATGTATTAGCCTCTATCGAAGATAGACTGTTAAATGACGACTTCATTGGAGGTTGCCTGACGCAGAGAATAGATAAAGAAGGTATTATATATAGGTTTATTGAAGAACAGGGAAACCGCAGGGCGAGAAGAAAGGGAGTATTTTATGGCGATCAGGGGGTATTTGTAAAAAAGGATATTTTCCTTAAAATGGGCGGCTATCCGGATGTGCCCATTATGGAAGATGTGCTTTTCTCAAAAAAGCTAAGGGAAGTAGGTAGGGTTATAGTTTTAGATGACAAAATTATTGTTTCTCCTAGAAGATGGGAGAAAAACGGCGTAGCAAAGACAGTAGCATTGTATAATCTTATAATGATATTATTTTATTTAAAGGTCCCTCTGCATAAAATAAAACGCCTTTATAATGATTTAAGATGAAACGTTGTTTAATTATTTTTGCCAAAGAGCCACAAAAGGGAAAGGTAAAGACAAGGTTAAAGAGCTGCTTGTCTGATACCCAGTGTTTAAATTTATACAAAGCTTTCTTAAAAGATACCTTCGATTTGGCTAAGAGTATCAAGTGCGACCTTAAGGTATTGGCTTATGATTTAGGCTGCAGCAGCCCATATTATCTAAAAAAAGCAGGACGGTCTTTCCAGCTGTATGAGCAACAGGGCAGAAGCTTGGGGCAGAAGATGCATAATGCCTTCAAATCAATAAAAGGCGGCGATTTTAAGTTGGTAATCATAGGTTCTGATTCACCTACTCTGCCGGCAATTTTTATTGAAGATGCATTCAAAAGATTAGACAATAATGACTTGGTTTTAGGTCCGACATTCGATGGCGGCTACTATCTTGTTGGGCTCAAAAAACCTTGCCTTGCGATATTCAAAGGTATAAAATGGAGCTCCAGCTATGTCTTAGATGGTACATTAAGAAATGCCCGGAAGCTTGGTAAAAAAATCTCAATCTTAAAGAGCTGGTATGATATTGATGAGCCTAGAGACATGGCATATCTAAAGAAAGATCTCAAAGATAAGAAAAAGAATATTGCTCAGTGGACAAGAAGATTCTTAAAAATATAGCTAAGCTGGTAATAGGCATTTTAGTAGTCTTGGCAATTTGGTGGATAGTAAAATGTCAATGTATCAACTTAAAGGCATTGACTCCTGCTTCTTTGAGAGATTATATTCAAGGGTTTGGTGAAGTTGCGGCTGCAGTCTATATATTAGCCTATGCCTTAAATACTATTTCTATATTCCCACCCATAGCAGCGCTTTCTCTTACAGCAGGTTTGGCTTTTGGTCCTATTTGGGGTTCGTTTTATCTTATGCTAGGGGCCTTGGTTGGTACGAGCAGCACGTTTTTTATTTCCAGATTTTTTGCTAGGGGCCTTGCAGAGAAGGTGTTGAAGGGTAAATTTAGGAATTTGGATGATAAGCTGGAAAAAAGGGGTTTTGCAACGATCTTATTCTTTAGGATAGTACCCATTGTTCCTTATGAAGTACTCAATTATGCCAGTGGACTTTCCAAGATTAAATTTAAAGATTATTTCTTTGCCACTCTATTGGGATTAATCCCAGGAGTAGTAGTGGCATCATTTTTTGGCGGTTCCCTGGGAGAAGTGAGGAACCTTAGGGATTTATTTTCTGCTAAATTCGTCTTTGCGCTGGTAGCAATGATTTTAATAATACTGGTGCCCGTTGTTTATCAGTATTTAAAAAAGAAGAAGTAGAGTCATGGTAAATAATTTTAAAGATGCGATTTTATCAATAAATGAAACATGCGCCAAAAGGCTTGTCCTGGAAATACTTCAAGTTAATTTGGGAAACATTTGCAACCAGAGGTGTGTTCATTGTCATATAGGCGCTAGTCCGATGGGCGATAAGATTATGCCTAAAAGAGTAATAGATGGTATAATAAATTTCTTGTCCCAGAAGAATGGTTTAACCTTAGATATAACAGGAGGCTGCCCGGAGCTAAACCATAATTTTAAATACTTGATAGAAAAAGCCAAGCCTTACGTTAAACAAATAATGGTAAGAAGCAACTTGACTATATTCTTCGAGAAGAATATGGGTGATCTGCCTAATTTCTATAAGGAAAACAAAATTAAGCTTATTTGTTCAATGCCTTGTTACACAAAAGACAATGTGGATAAACAAAGAGGAGCTGGCGTTTTCGATAAGAGCGTCGAGGCTTTAAAGATTCTGAAGAGACTAGGATATGGCCAGGAGAAAGATCTAGAGTTAGATTTAGTTTATAATCCTGGAGGAGCATTTTTGCCCGGTGACCAGTCCGGCCTGGAGAGCGACTACAAAAAAGTACTTAATGATCAATACGGAATAGTCTTTAATCGCCTTCTGACTATAACAAATGCTCCTATAAATAGATTCGAGCAGTATTTAAAAGCAAGCGGAAATTTTGATGCGTATATGAAGTTATTGATAGATAATTTTAATAAGGATGTAGCTGGCGATATAATGTGCCGGAATCTATTGAGTGTTGGCTGGGATGGAATTATGTATGACTGTGATTTTAACCAGGCATTAGGTTTATCACTCAGAGATAAAGAAGGAAAAATAATCGAGATAGGGAAAATTAATCCTCAGGATTTAGAAGGCAAAGAGATAATCTTTGAAAACCACTGCTTCTGTTGTATGGCTGGAGCAGGCTCGAGCTGCAGGGGAGCGCTAAACAAATAAAGGAGTTCGCATGAGATATAATTACGACATTACAGTTATCGGTGGGGGCGCAGCAGGATTGGTTGCGGCGACGGCAGCTGCGGCCTTAGGAGCCAAGACAGCCTTGATAGAGAATAATAAGCTGGGCGGAGACTGCACATGGTACGGGTGTGTTCCTTCTAAAGCTCTGTTGAAATCCGCCAGCGTCTTATCTTTGACAAGAAGGCTTAAAGAATTTGGTATCTTGGCTTCGGGCGATGTGAAATACGATACAAGCGAAATAATGTCTCATGTTCAGGATGTTGTTAAGAAGATAAGCGAACACCATCCAGCAGAAGTATTCCAAAAGAGAGGTATCGAGGTATTGTTCGGCAGCCCAAGGTTTATTGATAACAGGACTATTGAGTTTAAAGGAGCGCGTATTACTTCCAAGAGATTTATTGTGTGTCCCGGTTCTTTGCCGATGATACCTTCCATAGTTGGTATTAAAAGCGTGGAATATATCACGAACCAGAGTATTTTCAAGTTAGAGGAACTGCCGAGGTCTTTAATAGTCCTTGGAGGTGGTCCCATAGGCGTAGAAATATCTCAGGCTTTTTCTCGCTTAGGGGTAGAAGTTTCTATCATTGAGATGATGGATAGGGTATTGTTCCGGGAAGATAAAGAAGCCGCTCAGGTTTTGACCGATAGGCTCATAAAAGATGGCGTAAGTATTTATACGGGAAAGAAGGCAGTCAGGCTTTCTAGGGAAGGCGATTTAGCTCATGTAACAGTCGAAGATAAAAATGGACAGCAATCGATGCTTAAGGCCGAACAACTGCTTGTGGCTGTAGGTAGAGTACCTAATATTATTGACCTTAGACTAGAGAAGGCCAAGATCAAATATAATGATAAGAGGATTGTAGTCGATAAGACTTTAAGAACTAGCGCAAGTAATATTTATGCTTGTGGAGATGTGGTCGGTCATTATCAATTCAGCCATATGGCAGAATATCAGGCGATTATCGCGGTTAGCAATGCGTTGTTTCCTTTTAAGCGTAAAGTTGATTACAGTTGTGTTCCCTGGTGTACCTTTACAGATCCAGAGGTAGCACATTTAGGCCCCACAGAAGAAGAAGCAAAACTAAGATATAGAGATATAAAAATTTATCGCTCAAATTACAGAGAAAACGATAGGGCGGTTACTGACGTGGAAGCAGAAGGATTTGCAAAGATTATCTGTGATAGTAAGGGGAATATCCTGGGAGCGCATATTGTCGGCGCAAATGCAGGAGAGTTGATTCATGAATACATTCTCGCCAAAACTAAAAAACTAAAAATTGGCGATTTAAGTTCAACGATTCATATATATCCTACGTTGGCACAGATAGCTAAAAGAACAGGTGACCAGTACTACCTGCAAATGTTGTCATCAAATCGTCTAAAAAAACTATTCAAGTTTTTTATTAAGATGATGTAAAGGGAGTTAAAACATGAAAGAATTTGTAAAGAAGATATATGGAGATATCGCTAAAAAGAAGCAAAAGAGCTGTTGCGGGCCTACTTGTTGTAGTGCTGATAACTCCAGTGTCTCTGAAAAAGTTGGTTATTCAAAAGAGGAGCTAAATAATATTCCTCTAGAGGCGAATATGGGTTTAGGTTGTGGCAACCCTATAGCGCTCCTATCGTTGAAGGAAGGTGAAGTAGTCGTTGATCTGGGCGCTGGTGGCGGCATCGATGCTTTCCTGGCTGCTCAGAGAGTCGGTAAAAGTGGCAAGGTCATTGGAATAGATATGACAGAGGATATGGTCAAAAAAGCTAGAGAAAATGCTAAAAAGGGCGGCTTTGATAACGTGGAGTTTAAATTAGGGGATATAGAGGCGATTCCCTTGGAAGAAGGAGTTGCTGATTGCATTATCAGTAATTGTGTCATTAATCTCGCCGAAGACAAGCAAAAGGTTTTTAATGAATCTTTTAGAATATTAAAAGATGGTGGTCGATTGATGGTCTCTGATATGGTTCTGGTCGCGGATTTGCCACAGAATGTTAAAGAGTCCGCGCAGATGTATTCAGGGTGCATTGCTGGGGCCTTGCAAAAAGATGACTATATCGAAAAAATTAATAAAGCAGGCTTTAGCCAGGTAAATATTGTCAAAGAGGACGCGGTGCAGGTTTCAGACTATATAGGCTCTGATAAAGTAATTAGCGATATAGCTAAGGACATGTCTGAGGAAGAAATAAAGAATATAGACAAAGCCGTTGTCAGTATAAAGATTTCGGCAAAGAAAGTTAAATAGGGGGTGGTATGAAGAAAATTATTTCACTATTACTATTGATGAGCTTTTTATTTGTTATCTCAAATTATTCCTATGCGCAGCATGAAGAGGTTATTGAAAAGGATGAGATTTTGGAAGAAGCAGGAGAAGAAATCGCGCTGGAAGAAGTTCAAGAAGAAGTTGAAGAAGGATTTGAAGGAAGAATTCCAGTGATTCGCGAAGCAAAGATCTTTAGAAAGAAGAATGTGGCTGTAGATGCACACCTTGTGGATGGCGAAATATTAGAGATCATGGTCGAGGCGAGGATATATGCTCAGAAACCCAGGATCAATGATGTATTAGTAAGTGGGCCGAAATTGGGTAAAGAACGCTATATTGCCAGAAGGACGATTGTCGCCGGCGTGGATGAGCCAGAACCTTTCGAAGTAGATAAAGAGCATGGCTGGATTGTGTTTGGCAAGAGGAAGAAGGTAAGAGAATTAGAAGGAACATTGACAAAAGAACTGTTTAAGATTAAAATGCCTGAGGATAAGATAGTCTGTGGCAAAAAGTATCAGCTCTGGGTCGAGATAGAGAGTAAGACGCAAGGCGGCAGGGCGGAGAAATTTAAATTCAAACTAAAAGATTTCCCTTCGTTGTTTCACGAAGACTGTCCACCTGAAGATAAATAAGAAGGAGGAACTTTATGATACCCAAGATAATTAATTTTATAAAGATTGATATCTGGAGGATCCGCTTAAAAAATGTTTCTCGCACAAAATATTTCTTCATTAAACTGTTAAGGATTATTCTTTTGTCCTTGCGCGGATTTGATGAAGACAAGTGTCAGCTTAGAGCTTCCGCTTTAACTTTCTATTCTTTGCTTTCTATCGTACCGGTAGTGGCTATGGCATTTGGAGTAGCTAAGGGTTTTGGCTTTGATCAACTTCTAGAGAAGCAACTGATAGAGAAATTCCCTGGGCAAGAAGAAATATTCGCACAGGTAGTTGGTTTTGCTCAGACTCTGCTTGAGAATACTAAGGGCGGCGTGGTCGCCGGCATTGGTGTAGCAATACTATTTTGGACTGTTATAAAAGTTCTGGGCAACATAGAGACTTCCTTTAATGATATCTGGGGAGTAAAGAAAGCCAGGGCCCTGGGCCGTAAGTTCAGCGACTATCTTTCCATAATGTTGATCTGCCCCATATTAGTAATTGTTTCCAGCAGTGTTACCGTTTTCATTAGCGCTCAGATTGTGCTTATTACTGAGAAGATCGCACTATTAGGGGCTTTCAGCCCTTTAATATTTTTCATGTTAAAAATCCTGCCTTACTGTGTAATCTGGTTGTTATTTTCGTTTATCTATATTTTTATGCCTAATACAAAAATCAATCTTGGTTCTGCTGTTGTTGCGGGAATTATCGCAGGCACAATCTATCAATTCGTACAGTGGGGATATATTAATTTCCAGATAGGTGCTAGCAAGTATAACGCTATTTACGGCAGCTTCGCAGCTCTGCCTTTATTCTTAGTCTGGCTTCAATTAAGCTGGCTGATCGTCCTTTTCGGAGCAGAGATTTCTTTTGCGCATCAAAATGTAGACACGTATGAATTTGAGCCGGATTGCCTACAGGTTAGCTACTCTTTCAAGAAACTTCTGGCTTTGAGGATTACTAATTTACTAGTTAAGAAATTTGTCAAAGGACAGCAACCTAGTACAGCCAATGAAATCTCTCATACTTTAGAAATACCTATTCGTTTGGCCCGAGAGATACTCTTTGAACTATCCGAAAGCGGGATAGTTATTGAAACCAAGACTAAAGATTATAAGGAATTAGGCTATCAGCCAGCTCGAGATGTTGAGCCGCTAACTATAAAATATGTTGTTGATGCACTAGAGCAGAGGGGTACTGATAGCATTCCAGTTTTGCAAGACGATGAGTTAGCAGACATTTCAGAGTCGCTGGAAGCTTTCTCAGATTCAATAGAAAAGTCACCAAAAAATAAACTACTAAAGGATATTTAATTCGCGCAGTGACTTATGTTCCCTAGAAATCGCATTTGCGATTTCAGGGACTTAATCCCGGAAATTTCTAAATAAGAAATTTCACGGGGCACTGCGTTCCATAAGTCACGCGCTCATTAAAGGAGGCAAGAAAATGTCAAAATCACTTAAAGGCACAAAGACAGAGAAAAATCTTCTGGCAGCTTTTGCAGGGGAGTCGCAGGCAAGAAATAGGTATACCTATTTTGCCAGCGCAGCCAGAAAAGAGGGATATGAGCAGATAGCTAATATTTTTATTGAGACAGCAGAAAATGAAAAAGAACACGCCAAAGTGTTTTTTAAGCATCTTCAGGGTGGAGATGTAGAGATAACCGCTACTTACCCGGCAGGAATGATAAAGGACACAAAGAGCAATTTAGAAGCAGCTGCTGCTGGTGAAAAGATGGAGTGGACTGCAATTTACTCTGATTTTGCTAAGGTTGCTCAAGAGGAAGGTTTTCTGGAAGTAGCCAAATCATTTGGACAAATTGCTAAGGTAGAACAGTTCCATGAAGGAAGATACAGGAAGTTAATAGATAATATTTCCAAAAAAGAAGTTTTTAAAAAGAAACAACCCGTAAAATGGCACTGTATCAATTGTGGATATGTTTTTGAGGGACCAGAGGCGCCTAAAGAGTGTCCAGCCTGTAAGCATCCGCAAGCGCACTACGAAGTCTTAGCAGAAAACGTTTAATGTAGTTTTTTTTAATTAGGAGGATAAGTAGCTTATGTCAAAATGTCGGATACTAATCAACACAGTGTTGGTTGCATTGTTTGTAGTCCTATTTACTCAAAGTTTTCTTTATGCTGACGAAGTCATCTTAAAGAACCAAGATAAGATAACCGGCAGGATAGTTCAAGATGATAACAGCGTGGTCGTCATTGAAACAGAGGCTATGGGTATGGTAAGTGTAAAGAAGGATTTTGTTGAGATGATTAAGGCTCCCGGAGAGCAAGTTGTAGTCGAGGAACCGGCAGCCGCCGTGGAAGAGCCTAAGCTTTGGCAGAGAGATGTGGCTGTGAGCTATAGCAGGACCAGCGGGAATACCGAAAAGGCCCAGTCTTCCCTGAGCGGGAATTTTGTCAGAAAGACAGATGATAATGAGTTCATCATTAAGGGAGAGAGCCACTATTCTTCTACCGACAAAAAAATGGATTCTCAGAAGTGGAATGCCATGACTAGGTATGCTTCTAGTTTTTGGGAGAAGAAGTGGTATCACTTCTATAAGCTGGAAGTTGATCACGATAGGTTTGCTAATATCAACTATAGGTTGATACCTTCCACTGGCTTAGGCTATTGGTTTTCAGATACCGATGAATGGAAGGCGATGACAGAGGGTGCGCTTGGTTTAGAGCATACTGATTTTAGGGATAGTACCAAGGATAGCGATGAGGCAGTATTCATTGGCAGGGGTTATTTAGAAAAGAAGATCTTCAGAGACTCCAGATTTATCGAAGATGCGTATATCTATCCGTCTTTGAGCGAAACTGGAGATTATCGCCTGCATTCCGAGACTTCCCTGGTAAACCCTATTAGCGATTCTTTGTCATTAAAATTAAGTTTGACTCTGGATTACGATTCTAATCCACCGACGGACACAAAAAAAACCGATACGCGTTTTACTACATCCTTGCAATATTCCTTTTAAAAGTATATAATTATCATGTATTGATTTAAGGGAGAAGCAATATGAGAAAGTTAGTTGTAGTTCTTTTATGTTTGGCACTATCTGGCTGCGTGGCGACCCCTAAAGTTAAAAAAGCAGAGCAGGAAGCACCGCTGCAGGAAGCTCTGGTCAAAAAAGATGAGAGTATACAAAGACTGCAGGGATTGTTGAAAGAAAGAGACCGCCAAATTGCTGAAAAGAACGAAAAGATCGAGAAGATGCGCGAGCGCCTAGAGATGTTCGGAGTTTTCGAGAAGTAAGCTATGTTTATAAAGGTAAGCAAAATACCTGCAATCGCTTCTTGGATATCCACCGCATAACTTATTCGAAAGGCCAAGGCATTAAAAAAGAAGAGTTGGATATAAGTGTTGTCGGTGATAGCCGTATTATTTAATACTACTTGTATTAAGACTCAACACATTTAGCCCCGCTAAAGGCGGGGTTTTTCATTTTTTCAGGTATACTAATGTGTTGACCAAGAGAAATTAGGAATGTATAATAAAAAAGATATGGTAAAAACAATATTTTGTTCAATTTTGATGTTGTTGTTGTCTGTCTCTTGTGCTTATCCTATGGTATTGGCTTCTCAGGCATCTGAGGAAGGTTCAGATTGGGACGAAATAGACTATCATATCTTCCTAAAATTAAAAGAGGACCTTGGCCAGAGTGATGCCGAGGTGTATGAAGCCATGGGTTGGAACCACGTTAGGCATGAGAATTGGGAGAGGGCGGCTACTTATTTTAAAAAGGCTGTCAGCTTAAACTCAAGGCTCTTCTGGTCTTGGTATAACCTAGGGTTGCTGCATATAGATATAGAAGAAGGCGACAGATATTTGAAGAAGGCTATTGATGTAAAGCCAGACTATCCTGCGTCGTATTATTGGTTGGCATATAGCCACTGCAAAAACCGAAAAGATAAAGAGGCCATAAAGATATTTAAGAAATATTTAGAATTAGCAGAAGGCATTCCCACCGAAGACCAAAGATATAAAAAAGCCAGAAGAATATTAGCTGAGTTGTTTGCAGGCCGAGAAGGCAAAGAGTTGTGGAAGATAAGAAAGCTGGATTGGTAAGAATAGGGCTCTGTACTTTCCAATAATTACCCATGGAGACTTTAGCCATAATAATTTTAATTTTTTGTAGCATCTTGGGGTTTGGTGCTATTTTTTTTACTACCTTCGGGACTTTGGTTATTCTTATAGGCTCATTTTTATATGCGTTCATGACTGATTTTGTTGTTTTGGACATGCAAGCCTTAATAATATTGGTAATTTTATATTTAGTGGGGGAGGTATCGGAGTACTTATTTATTATCGCCGGAGCTAAGAAGCTGGGGGCTTCTAATATGGCTGTGGTGGGAGCTTTTGTCGGTGGCTTGGTGGGAGCGTTATTTGGAACTCTATTTTTTGGTATTGGTTTATTTTTATCCACCCTACTGGGAGTATTTTTGGGAGCGTTCATAGTAGAGCTTACTATACATAAAGATCTGGTCAAGTCTGCCAAGGCTGCTTTGGGAGGGGTTGTAGGCAGGGTTCTTTCTATTGGCGCAAAGGTGATAATTGCCTTGTCTATGTTTATGGTCATCTATTACTTTTTTAACCAAAATGCCCAAGATGCTATTACCACAGTAGTATTAGGATAGTAATTAATTTTAATCTTTAAACTTGAAATTCTGAATTAGATAGGTATAATAAAAACTATGAAAAAGATACTGATACTAATCTTGATAATATTCTTTGTTGGTTGTCTTAAGGAGGGTTCTGCTTTGGAAGAAAAGATAGTTGTTCTAGAGACTAATCAGGGAGCGATAGAGATTCAGCTAAAACCAGACATAGCGCCTAAAGCTTGTGAGAATTTTATTGGCTTAGTTGAAAAGGGTTATTATGATGGGATAATATTTCATCGCGTAATAAAGAATTTTATGATTCAAGGTGGAGACCCTACAGGAACAGGTACTGGTGGAGCTTCGATTTGGGGCATGCCCTTTGAAGACGAAGTAACAGAATCTGTTAAATTTGACAAACCTGGCATATTAGCTATGGCAAATTCAGGGCCGAGTACAAACGGAAGCCAATTTTTTATAACTACGGTACCGACACCCTGGTTGAACATGCGCCATACGATTTTTGGCGAAGTTATTGCTGGGTATGATGTAGTCCAGAAGATAGAAGATACCAGAGTAGGCTCGCGCGACAAACCTGTTGAAGATCAGAAAATCCTAAAAGCATATATAAAATTATAGTTGAAAATATTATGAGAAAAATAATTATTTTATTTATTCTGATATTTTCTTTGACGTCTTGTTCTGCCCAGGAGAATACTCAGTCTCAAAGTTCGCAACAAGTCCAGGAAACTGAACAAGCCCAGGAAGTTGAGCAAGTCCAGGAAGTCGAACAGATTCCCAAAGAAGAATTGGCTGGGGAGTTATTTGGTTTCCCCGTGCCTATGGGTAATTATTATTTTGCGATGAGGGTAGCTACTATGTTTGGCACGCCTTGGGGTGGTATGCCTCGTACAACAGAGAAGCTTGAGGAACGCACTTGGGATGATCTGCTTCTTTCTTATGAAGCATTCCGCCGTAACATCACGGTGACCGATGAGGAACTAGAGACAGAGATCGGTAAGAATCTTAAGGGCTATAAAGTTGAATTTGACTGGGAACAGGATAAAGAGGCCTATGAGGAGTGGGCTCAAGATACGTTGAATGAACCGACAGGGGTATTTGAGAATCAAATGCGCCATCTCGTTCAGCTAAAGAAACTCCAGCAAGAAGTATTAGACAGCATTGAGCCGGTTGTTACAGAAGAAGAGGCATTGCAGGAATTTCTTAATGAGCATAATACGCTATCAATTGAATTGGTTCAATTCGATGAATTAGAAGATGCCCAGGTGTTTTATGAGAAAGTCAAAGATGATCCAGAGGCCTGGGAGAAAGAAAAAGAAGCTGATCCGGATTCTTTCAAGCGTCCTGGATTTGTAGCGCTGGAATTTCTTATGCATATGTGGAAGCTGGAATATAAAGCTGTTTACGATATGATCGAGATGGAGGTAGGTTCAATTTATCCGCCTTCTCCTATATATAAAGGGCATGGCGTGTTTAAAGTCCTCGAGATAAGACTAGCTAATGAAGAAGACTTCCCTAAGCGCATTGAGAGTTATTATAGCCAACTCAAACACAGAAAGAAATATGAGGGATTTTATGAGTGGCTGGGTAATCTAAGAAAGCAAGCTGATATCAAAAAATACGCAAAACCCCCCGAAGGCCTGTTCAAAGAAGCCAATCCCTAGTTTTAGTTACACATTCCCTAATTACTTCAAATAGAGAATTTTAGAATAAAATGAGGTTTTCTCTTGCTTTTAGTACCGATACTATCTTATAATTGTATTGTTTAGTAAGCTATCTATTTAATAAATGGATAGCCGGTTGAGTTTAATGTGTATTATTTAAATAAAGGAGTTAGCTAATGAAGGGCATTATTCTCGCAGGTGGTAAGGGGACGAGGCTTTATCCGGTTACAAAAGGAACTTGTAAGCAGCTACTTCCTGTCTATGACAAGCCGATGGTATACTACCCATTGTCGGTCTTAATGTTAGCCGGGATTCGGGATGTCCTGTTGATCTCCACACCGGAAGCCTTGCCTCAATTTAAAGATTTATTTGGTGATGGCAAGGACTTAGGGATCACAATAAGCTATGCAGACCAAAAAGAGCCTCGAGGCATTGCCGAGGCTTTTATTATTGGAGAGAAGTTTATAGGAAAAGATAGTGTGGCTTTGATTTTAGGGGATAACATATTTTACGGAGACAGATTATCAGATATTTTAAAAGAGGCCTCTAGTTTACGAGAAGGGGCGGTTATTCTTGGTTATTCTGTTAAGAATCCCCAAAGGTATGGAGTCATTGATTTTGATAAAGATAACAATGTAATTTCGATTCAAGAAAAACCGAAAGACCCAAAGTCAAACTGGGCGGTTACGGGCTTGTATTTTTATGATAATAAAGTAGTGGACATTGTAAAAAACCTTAAGCCATCAGGAAGAAAAGAATTAGAGATCACGGGTGTCAATAACGCCTATTTAAAATCGAATAAATTAAAGGTGATTAATTTAAGGCGGGGTTATGCCTGGCTGGATATGGGTACATTTGATTCTCTGATTGAGGCCTCGGTGTTTGTCAAGACCATTGAAGAAAGACAGGGACAAAAGATCGGCAGTATCGAAGAAGTAGCTTATCGAAAGGGATATATTGATAACGCGCAGCTAAAAAAAATGGCCGATTCCATGAACGCTAGTTATGGAGAGTATTTAAAGAGGGTGTGTGAAGATGAGAAATAAGACACTTATAATAGGAAAAGGTTTTATTGGTCAAAGGTTGCAGGAGGCTTTGGGTTGCAATATTTCCGGGCGCATGCTTTATTCTTTTAAAGATGCCCAGAGAGAAGTAAAAAGATATAATCCAAAGATTTTGATTAACTGCATTGGCTATACTGGAAAGAGGAATGTAGACGATTGCGAATTAGATAAAGATTTCACCTTATCTTCCAATGCATTTATGCCCATTGTATTGGCGGAGGTGGCCTTAAGGAATAAGATTAAATTTGTCCATATCAGCAGTGGCTGTATCTATGATTATGATTATTCAAAAGATAAGCCCTTGAGAGAAGAACAGATCCCGCTTTTTTTTGGCCTATTCTATAGTAGAAGCAAGATTTACTCTGAGATGGCCTTGAATACGCTCGCTCGTAAGTACAATATTTTGATACCCAGAATAAGGATCCCCCTAGATAATCGGTCCCACCCTAAGAATATTCTTAATAAGATTATCAGATATAAGAAGGTTATCGACATCCCTAATTCCGTGACCTATATCCCTGATTTTCTTAAGGCTTTAGAGCACTTGCTTAAAGTAGATGCGAAGGGGATCTATAATATCGTATTAAAAGGTGGGCTGAGATACCCTAAGCTTTTGGACGTTTACAAAAAATATCATCCTGACTTTAAATATAAGGTTATAAACTACAAACAGCTAAAATTGGTAAGGACGAATTTACTCTTATCCACAAAGAAATTAGAAAAGACCGGCTTCAAAGTAAGGAGCGTAAAAGAAATATTAGAGGAGTGTATAAAAGGGTATTTGCAATATTAGGCCATTTTTAAGGCGATATGGCTGAATTTTTTGGAAATTCCAGGCTTTTTGGATTTGACTACGAAATAACTCTATGCTAAGCTCTAAGAGAAAAATCCTTCTTAATATTGAGTTATAAATTACTCAATATGAAAGGTAAAAAAATGAGCGTAAGAAAGATAGTTTTGGGGTTATCCATAAGTATCCTTTTTATGGTGATTTTGTTATTTACGAATTTGGTCTTCGCTGCCGCCCCCAAGATAAAAACTCCTTTGGGGCCCAATGTCATTATTATAACGATAGATTGCTTGCGGCCTGATCACTTAGGTGTTTATGGCTACAAGAGGAACACATCTTCGTTTATTGATAGATTGGCCAAAGAAGGAGTATTATTTACAAACGCATACGCCAATGCATCATGGACTACCCCCTCGATCGGCACCATCTTTACTTCACTCTACCCGAATACCCATGGAGTCGTCTCTAAGACTAGCGCTTTACCCGAGGAGGCCCTTACCATTATGGAAATATTCAAAAGCAATGGGTATACTACCTTGATTGTTAGTGCCAATGAGAGTATTTCGGGAGTATTCAATTTTGACCAAGGGGTGGACCATTGCATAATTACTGAACTTAACGCTGGAGCAGTAAATGAGGGATTTTTGTCGGCACTTCCAAAGATAAGAAAGGGAAAGTTTATAGCATATCTACATTATATGGATACGCATATGCCCTATAATGTAAATGCATACAATGATTTTTATGGGAAAAGGCCTGAAGGGTCCTTTTTTAAGCCTGCGAAATACCCATTCAATTATAGGGCCAGAGGAGAGACTGCGAACGGGACGATGTCGCAGGAGGACAAGGATTATATTGTAAATCTCTACGACGGGCAGATTAAGTTTATCGATAAAGAGATGGAAGAATTGTTTGGCACCTTAAAAAGCGAAAGGCTGCTCAAAGACACGATCGTCATATTAATCGCAGACCATGGGGAGGAATTCTGGGATCATGGTAATGTAGAGCATGGGCATACTTTATATGAAGAGCTCCTTCGCGTCCCGCTTATCATAACCGGTAAGAACCTGGAACATTCTGTGATCTCAAAACGGGTAAGATTGGTCGATCTGCTCCCTTCAATTTTAGAAATGGTCGATATTCAGGTTGAAGGATCTTATTTTCAGGGGGAGAGTTTTTTAAGTGCACTGGACAAACAAGAATATAAGTCGGAGCTGCCGGTTTTTGCTTCCGGGCAATATTTTGGAGACGAGAAATACTGCTTGATTGAAGGTCACGCTAAAATAATACTAAACACCGGTAACACAGATAAAAAGATAGCGCTGGTAGGTTGGAAAAGCAGCGAAGAAACAGAATTCTATGATCTAAGAAAAGATCCTCATGAAAAGTCACCTCTTAATAGGGAAGGGTTTAAATATTCCTCCAGCCTTAAGGAGGACCTATCTGCCTTTATTAATAAGGATGCAGATTTACTCGAGAGAGAGGAAACGGTTATCAAGGACAAAGAGCTGATACAAAAGTTTAAGTCTTTGGGATATATGTAAAATAAAGGCAGGGTGTTTGTGGACTATCTCGGCGCTTGACGAGGACCGTTCTAAGGCCAAAGTCCACAATAATGATAGTAAAATAAGCAATATTATTATAATATGAAATACTTTATCATTGGTGGCGCTGGTTTTATAGGGAGTCATTTAGTAAAGACTCTGCTCAAGGAAGAAAAAAATGTTAAAGTTGTTGTTTATGACAATTTTTCTTCAGGTAAAATGCAGCATTTCGATGAATTTGAGCACAATCCCAACCTAAAGATAATCCGTGATGATGTAAAAAATAAGGAAAACTTAAACCAGGCAATGGCAGGGGCCGACGTGGTTTATCATTTAGCGTCAAATCCAGATATTTCCAAGGCGGTGACGCAACCTGACATTGATTTCTGGGAAGGGACATACCTTACAAATAATGTTCTTGAAGCCATGCGAATAAATGGCATCAAGAGATTGCTCTATGCTTCGGGGAGCGGGGTCTATGGCGATGTGGGGCTTATCGAAACAGAAGAAGATTACTCGCCTCTGTTGCCTATATCTACTTATGGCGCAAGTAAGTTGTCTTGTGAAGCACTGATTTGTGCGTATTGTCATTTGTTTGGCCTTACCGCGAACATTTTTAGGTTTGCAAATGTTGTTGGGCCGCATCAAACTCACGGAGTCGGATATGATTTTGTGCGACAGCTTATGAGCAATCCCCGTCAACTACAGATATTAGGCGATGGGACACAAAGTAAATCCTATATATATATATCTGACGTTATAAGCGCAATGAAAATTTTGAAGGAGAAAGCACCGGATGGTTTTTCATGTTACAATGTGGCTACCTTAGATTATATAACTGTAACAGCAATTGCAGATATTATTGTAAGTATATTGGGGCTTAAGGACGTAAAATATAAATACACCGGAGGCAATCGTGGCTGGAAAGGAGATGTTCCAGTTGTGCGTTTAAATTCCAATAGAATAAGGTCGTTCGGTTGGGCCAATACTTACTCAACGAAGGAAGCAATCTATAATTCGGTTAATTCCATATGTGAAGACGCTAAGCATAACAAATCTTGATGGAGGAATTGAACAAGACTATGGATGGAGCGATTCCGGATTTTGACAAAATCTGGGGTAGGGATAAATATTTAGCGAAAATTAATCCCGCGCAAATTCATCGGAGGAGGCTGACAAAACACTTCCTGAATAAATTAAGGGTTGGGCCAGCAAGCATCTTAGATATTGGTTGCGGCACAGGAGAGCTTTTAAATGAATTATTTTCTATCTATCCAAACGCGCAGTTTTATGGCTGCGACACTTCGGGGAAAGCCGGCAAACTTGCGACAGCAGCTCTTCCTTCAATGCAATTTTACTGCTTTAATGCAGAGGAAATTCCAAAAGGCACATTTGATAAGACTGTGGACTTGATCACATGTTGTGAGGTTCTGGAACATTGTTCTTCTCCGATTGAGCTGGTAAAAAACGTTTATCAATGGTTGAATAAGGATGGGTTGTTTTTTGTCTCGGTTCCGGCCGGACCGATGACTGCTTACGATCAGACTATCGGCCACAGGCATCATTTTACGATTCAAGAGATAAGGGGGCTACTCGCCTCACATGGTTTTTGCGATGTGCACGCTGAATATTGGGGAGCGCCGTTTCATACGCTCTATCGGGAATTAGTTAGATTCGTTTCGGGTTGGAACAAAAGCAAAGAGAAGATTGATCCAAACCCGTACCTGTTGCCCTATTATTTATGTTCTAAGGTATTTAACTTATTATTTTATCTTAATTTTCTAAAGTCAGGATATCAGATCTTTGGTTGGGGAATAAAGAGAGCCAATAAGCACTGAGTGTGTCGTTTATGAAAACAAACAGCGGTAAGATGGTCTCTATAGTAGTGCCTGCCTTAAATGAGCAGTTGACTATAGGAGAATTTGTGGAGTGGTGTAAAGTTGGCTTGCAAAAAGCCGGTGTCAAAGGCGAAATCTTGATTATCGATAGTTCTGCGGACAAAACAGCGGAAATCGCCGAACGCCATGGAGCGAGAGCTATCAAGGTTCCGGCCGGGGGGTTGGGCCAGGCCTATATCGATGCAATGCCTCATATAAAAGGCGATTACGTAATTATGGGAGATTGCGATCTTACCTATGATTTCAGAGACATAAAATCTTTCATAGATAAATTAGATCAAGGATATGAGTTTGTTATGGGCACACGCATGCGGGGTACTATTGAGACCGGCGCTATGCCAGTACTGCATCGTTATTTTGGCAATCCTATAACGACTTTTATTTTGAACTATATATATAAGTCTCATTATAGCGATATACATTGCGGGATACGCGCGATAAGGCTCGATTCCCTTAAACGCATGAATTTAGAATCCAGCTCATGGGAATACGCCTCAGAGATGGTTTTAAAAGCTGCCAAACTGAAGTTACGTACTTCAGAGGTTCCAACCAACTTTTATAAAGATAGAAAAGGACGCGTTAGCCATCATAGGAGGATAGGTTGGTTTTCGCCGTGGATAGCAGGCTGGATTAACTTAAAGGCCATGTTTATATATTCTCCGGATTTTTTCCTCATGAGGCCCGGTTCATTTTTATCGGCGGCAGGCCTATTTCTGATTTTTGCGGCGAATAATAAGTATATAAAAATAGGGCCGGTACAATTCTCAGTACACGGTATGTTGCTGGGGGTGACATTGGTGGTTTTGGGGTATGCTGCCATTCAAATGGGGGTATTGTCTAAGATAGTCTACGATTTTGACCCGAAAGATTCTTTAAAGTATAAAAAATTATTCACTTACGATAATGGAGTTATAGCCGGGTGTATTTTGATGGTCGCCGGTTTACTGAGCCAGATAAGTTTTGTTCATGAATTTATCCAGAACAATTTTGCGTTGTATGAAATGTCAAAACAGTCAATCCTGGGACTCTTGCTGATACTTATCGGATTTCAGACTTTTACTTTCACGCTGGTTTTTAATATGATTATAAACCGCGGTAAGGTTATTAGGGGGTAAGGAATAAATGAGTAAAGGACAAATTAGGCACACGTCTTTCGGTCAGAAGCAAAGATTGTCGTTTCTTGATATATTCGGAAGATATCTTTCGGAGCGAATGGTTTCAAAAATCTTAAAAAGATTAAAAAAACCCGATATAGTTATGATGGATATCGGATGCGGCTACGATGGCAGCATGATGCGAAAATTTTCTCCATTGATCTCTAAGGGCGTTGCGATTGATGTGGCAGTTTCGCAAGACCTTAAATCGGTGCCCAATCTTAAGGTATACGAACAGCCAATTGAGAACGTATTGCCAAATTTAGACGAAAACTATTTTGATGTTATCCTGATGAATTCAGTTCTTGAGCACCTCGAAGATCCGCTGTTTGTTTTGAAAGAATGCAGACGGGCATTAAAAGAAAGCGGTATTTTGATATGTAACGTTCCAACATGGCTCGGTAAATATTTTCTGGAAAAAGCGGCGTATGTTTTTAAATTGAGCCCTATCCCGGAAGTAGACGATCATAAGATGTATTATGATAAAAGAGACCTTTGGCCCGTATTGGTTAAATCGGGATTTAAATCGAGCTCGATAAAATTAACTTATCATAAATTTGGGCTTGATTTATACTCTGTATGTGGTAAAAAACCAATGGAATCATACTCTATTTATGTAGACAGAGAGAAAGGATAAAAGATGATTATAGCACGTAGCCCTTTACGAATAACATTGGGTGGTGGCGGCACTGATTTGCCTTCTTATTATCGAAAATACGAAGGGTCTCTGATCTCTGCCGCTATAGACAAATATGTGTATATAACGGTGCATGAACCTTTTAAGAAGATCATAAACCTTAAATATTCGAAAATAGAAAACAAAAAAAATATCAAAGAGATAAAACATCCGATATTTAAAGAAGCCCTAAACATGCTTTACAAAAAACAAAATCCGCGCATTGAGGTTGTTAGCTTTGCTGATATTCCGGCTGGTACCGGATTAGGTTCTTCTGGAAGCTTTACGACAGCTTTGCTTAAAGCATTGTATACGCATAAGAGAAACTTAATTCAACCTCATGAATTAGCCGAACTTGCTTGCGACATAGAAATTAACAAATTAGGCGAACCCATTGGAAAACAGGATCAATATATAGCTGCCTATGGCGGAATTACATACTTTAGGTTTAGAAAGAATGGAGAAGTAGTAGCTTCCCCTTTAAAAATATCTAAAGAAACTCTTTGTGATCTCGAAGATAATCTACTGATTTTTTTTACAAAATATACCCGGGCAACATCAACTATTCTCAAAGAACAGGATGAAAGGAGCAAGAAGAAAGATAGGGAAGTAATTGAGGGCCTGCATTTTATTAAAAAACTAGGTATCCAGAGCAAAGAAGCGCTGGAGACAGGAAATCTAGATGAATTTACCAAGTTGATGAATGTCCATTGGGAACATAAAAAGCGAAGATCAAAACTAATGTCTAACGATAAGATTGATGATTGGTACGCCTTGGCTTTGCGCAACGGTGCTTCAGGAGGCAAGTTGATTGGAGCAGGCGGAGGGGGCTTCTTAATGTTTTATGCTTCAGATAGTAGAAAATTGATACATGCAATGACTAAAGCGGGCTTGGAAGAAGTTAGATTTAGATTTGACTTTGAAGGCACGAAGATAATAGCTCAATCATGATGCCCCCGATTGCTATTCTTGCGGGTGGATACGCCAAGAGACTTCATCCGATCACAAAAACTATACCCAAAGCAATGCTGCAGGTGGCCGGTAAGCCATTTATTCTCCATCAATTTGACTTGATAAGAAGAAACGGGATTTCAGAAATTGTTATATGTTCCGGTTATCTTAGCAAGCAGATAGAGGCTTTCCTGGGAGATGGAAGAAAATTTGATCTATCAGTAAAATATTCTTCTGATGGGGAAAATCCACTTGGGACGGGGGGAGCGGTAAAAAAGGCCATCCCTTTGCTTGGAGATGTTTTTTTTGTAATGTATGGCGATTCCTATTTAGATATGGATTTTAGAGAGGTTAATAATTACTTTATGCGGCACAATGAAAAGGGCTTAATGACGGTATTAAAGAATAGGGATGAATGGGATAAAAGTAATGTTGTTTTTGAGAATAGCAAGATAGTTACCCATGATAAAGATGGAAAGACTAAAGGTATGGAGTATATTGATTATGGCCTAAGCATGTTAAGAAAATCGGCTTTTAATGAAATTAGAAATAAAGAAGTTTTTGATCTTGGTGAACTCTACGCGAACCTGATCAGAAAAGAAGATATTCTTGGCTATGAAGTAAAGAAGAGGTTTTATGAGATAGGTTCTGCTCAGGGATTGGCAGAGACAGAGGAATACCTTTTAGGTTTATCGAAAAGAAAATAAAGGAGCTTGTCTATGAAAAAGGACAATTATGTTGATAAATACCTGATTGAAGCGGCTGATATCGTCAAACAAATAGATAAAACCATTATTGAAAAGATGATTGAAGTGATAGCTGAAGTAAAGAGAAAATCTGGCAGGATTTTTATGCTCGGAGTTGGCGGCGGTGCCGGCAATGCCAGCCATGCGGTTAACGACTTTAGAAAGATTGCAGGAATAGAGGCTTACGCTCCCACTGACAACATTTCTGAGCTTACTGCGCGAGCTAATGATGATGGTTGGGATTCAATATTTGTTAACTGGCTTAAAGTGAGCAGGATTACCTCAAACGATTGTATTTTTGTTTTTTCTGTTGGTGGAGGAAGCAGCGAGAAGAATATAAGCAATAATTTAGTCCAAGCGCTAAAATATGCGAAAGAGATCGGCTCAAAAATTATAGGTATCGTGGGAAGGGATGGAGGGCATACAGCCAAAGTCTCTGATGCCGCTGTAATAATTCCAGTAGTTAATGAAAAAACCGTTACGCTTCATACCGAGGCATTTCAAGCGGTCATATGGCATTTAATAATAGGTCACCCGCTCCTTAAGTCAAATGAAATGAAGTGGGAATCTGTCCAATAATGGAAAAAGGGGTTTTCCTAGATAGGGATGGAGTTATCAACCCTAACCTAGTTAACGAGATTAACGGGCAGCTTGAATCCCCTTACTACCCAAAAGATTTTGAATTATTTCCTTGGACCGTAGAATCCTTGCGGAAATTACAGGAGAATAATTTTCATCTATTCCTAATATCCAATCAACCCAGCTATGCTAAAGGCAAGGCCTCGCTAGAAAACCTTAAAGCGATACATCGAAAATTTACTTCTATCTTAAGAGATAATCAGGTCGTTTTTAAGGAATTTTTTTATTGTTATCATCATCCTAAGGGCACTGTACCCGAACTATCTATCGTTTGTGATTGCAGAAAACCGGGCACATACTTTCTTGAAGAAGCAAGGCGCAAACATTCTTTAGATATGAACCTATGTTGGATGATAGGAGACAGAGATTCTGATATTATCTGTGGGGCAAAAGCCGGCGTAAAGACAATATTGATTTTAGATAAGCAGGAGGCGGGAGGAGAAAAATTAGGGAAAAGCGCCCCTGATTTTACGGCAAATAATTTGCTGGATGCAGCTAATATCATTATCGAGAGATCCTAAATTGTTAACAAGGGTTAACCTTTGACTAAGGAGTTAGATACCGATGAAGAATCTCAATATTAAATTATTTTGCGATAGTGCGGATATCAATGATATGAAGAAAGCTTATCAGGAAGGTATCGTGAAAGGCTTTACCACAAATCCTACTTCAATGAGAAAGGCTAATGTGGTGGATTATAAGGCATTTGCAAAGGAAGTCCTGAAAGAGATCCAAGATCTCCCTATTTCATTTGAAGTGTTTTCTGATGATTTTGAAGGCATGGAGAGAGAGGCAAGAGAAATTTCAAGCTGGGGTAAGAACGCGAACATAAAAATCCCGATAACTAATACAAAAGGAGAATTATCCATTGCATTGATCAAAAAACTTTCCGCTGAAGGCATGTCCCTCAATGTAACGGCTATCCTAACCGTTGAGCAGGTGGAAGCTGTTGCCAAAGCAATATCCCCAACAGCAAAAACAATCATATCGATCTTCGCGGGAAGAATTGCTGACACTGGAAGAGACCCTGCTCCTTATATGAGACAAGCCGCTGATATCCTTAAGCCTAACAAGAACGCAGAATTATTATGGGCTAGTTCGCGGGAATTATTGAATATATTTCAGGCGGAATCCAGCGGATGTCATATTATTACCATTACAAGCGATATTTTGGGAAAACTTGTAAAGATAGATAAAGACTTGAACGAGTTTTCATTGGACACGGTAAAAATGTTCTATCAGGACGCTCAGGGAGCAGGTTATAAAATTATATAAAAGGAGTATTTGTGCAAAATATAAGAAATATAATGAATGCCGATCGTAAAACAAAGCTAATTTGGATCATAAATTATATTGTTATACCGGTCATAATGATCATCATTCTCTACGATTCTAATTTTATGCATGGTCTTATAGATCATTTTGAAGCAGGCAAAGAAGTAGTATGTGTTAATGAATTATTTCAAGGAAAATTACTGTATAAAGATACATTGCCTTATTTTGGTCCACTTAGTACCTATTTACAGTCATTTTTCATGTTTCTCTTTGGCAAAAACTTATTAGTGTTAAGAGGATTTTTTTATTTCGGGACCATATTTACTTTACTTGTCGGGTATTTTATGGCTTGCAGGTTATGCCAAAGAAAGTTTTTCGCCTATATCGCAGCCCTGCTTCTTATAGTTGAGACGTATCATCCATTTTGGGCGACCAGATGGGGCGGGCTCAGATTTGGTTTAGGATTATTGGCAATATGGTGTTTGATAATATTTTTTGAAAAGAAAAAGAATATATGGCTATTCTTTTCAGGGGTTTTTAGCTCGATCACATTTTTAGTAACTTTGGATACTGGTGTTTTATCTTTTGCATCCATTGGTCTCACGCTTTCTTTCTGTATATTCTACAGTTATTTACAGAGCAAAAGATTGAATTTTAGAATTCTGGTTTTTTTTGTTTGCGGAGCGTTAACAATCTTAATTCCTTTTTTGGTATATTTTATCCTTATCAAATCATTAATCCCCTATTTTAATACCATATTAACAATAGCCATAAATCATCCGAAAGTCTGGAGCGGGGGGCAGGGCCTACCCGATTTTAGAGAACTATTTCATTTTACCCATCTCTACACCATGGGGTTTAAACAGGTAATACCTGTTTTATTGTATCTATTTTCAGGGATTTATTTAATACACCGTGTCTTCAAAAAAACGATGTCTTGGAAAGACCACGGCATAATGGTTTTGTCCATTTACGGTCTATTGATGTATATAGCATCATCGCGCGCATTGCAGGGGCCGCAGTTTCAGATGGGGCTACAGCCGTTTATTATTTTATGGTTTGTTTTTTTGGATAAGGTATTTCAGAGAATCAGCGACTTTTATAAGCAAAGAAGCTGGGATATTTTTGATTTTAAGTATATCGCTATCCTTGTTATCTTTTTACTCATGATTTCTTACTCTCTAATTTCAGAAAAAAGATTTTACGGAACTTTCAAGAACTGGTTCTTATATCAGGAGCACAAAGAAGATGTTATGCCTATGTATTTGAATTTTGTACCTCTGTATACATTCGATTCAAGGCTCTTAAATATTCCTCGGGCTAAAGGTATACGCGTTCCTTCGGAACAGGCCGAGGAGATGGAGCGTGTTACAGAGTATATTATTTCGGTAACTAAGCCGGGAGAACCTGTATTTGCTTTTCCTGAGCACAGTATCTATAATTTTTTGGCTGATAGACCTTGTATAGATAGATTTGGCATACCGGGAGTCGCCTGGACAACTGAGGAATGGAGAGAAGAATTGCTAGTAGATTTAAAAAAAGTTAATCCTAGATATATAATATATGGGACAAGACTATCTATTATGGCTAAGTGCATAAACAGGAAGGAAGAACTTTTACCCGATGTGATTAGCTATATACGCATGCACTACCACAAAGAGGTCTCTTTCGGAGCAATAGCTATTTTAAAGAGAAACAAATTCTAATTAAAAGATAAATAAAACAATTGAAAAAGATCCTATTTCTAAATCCACCACTAACGAGGGAAGAACGCGGCTCAGCCTTATCCGCAGCAGTAGCATGTGCCATACCTTATGGCTTGATAAGCCTTGCCTCAGCGGTCAGAAATGCTGGGTACGAAACTACGCTCATCGATGCGACGAATCTTGAATACAGCATAGAGGAGACCGTTGACAGAGTGCTAGCGGAAAAGCCTGAATATGTCGGTATTTCTACGGTAACTCTTTCGATTGACAAATCAGCTGAGGTTGCAAGGCTCCTGAAGCAGAAAAATAGGGATGTAAAGATTATAGTTGGCGGGGCGCATCTGAGCTCGGTCCCCGAGGAAACGATGGTATCCTTCCCGCATTTTGATGTAGGTGTTATCGGAGAAGGCGAGGAAACGATAGTAGATTTGTTAAAGGTGTTGGAAAACAACATCGGACTGGGAAATGTTAAGGGCATAATTTACAGAGAAGGAGATAAGGTAAGGAGGACGGAGAACCGCCCGTTACTGAAAGACCTCGATTGCCTGTCGATGCCCGCCTGGGACCTTCTTGGAGACAACATGGCAGACTTCTATAGGCCCTCAGCGCCTTCGTACATAAGGTTGCCATCGACGACTATCGTTACCTCAAGAGGATGTCCCAGAAATTGCATTTTTTGCAACAGCAAAGCCATTTTTGGTGGGTTAAGGTGTTTTAGTGCTGGTTATGTAATAAGAATGTTGCGGCATCTTACCGATAAATACCGGATAAGGGATATAAGTATTTACGACGATAATTTTATATTTTTTAAAGATAGGATCAAAAAGATCTGCAATGCGATAATAGATGAGAAGATTGATATTACATGGTCATGTTACTCTAGGGTAGACCAGGGTGACGAGGAATTATTTAAGCTGATGAAAAAAGCCGGATGCTGGCAAATAAGCTACGGCATAGAAAGCGGCTCCCAGCGCATACTAGATTTTATGAGAAAAAACATAACCCTTGAGAAGATAGTAGATACGCTTACCGTCACGAAAAAGGCAGGATTACGCACGAGAGGATTCTTTATGATCGGCAATCTGAAAGAAAGCAGGGATTCTATTTTAGAAACGATAAATTTTATGAAAAAAATACCCCTCGATGATTTTCATTTTACCTATTTTACGCCCCTTCCTGGAACCGAGGCATTCAACATAGCCGAAAAATACGGGAAATTTGATAAAACCTATCGTAAAATGAGTATGCAGTACCCTGTTTTTATACCTGACGGTTTAACCGCTAGAGAGATGGAAACATTTTCGAAAACAGCCTATAGGTTATTTTATTTTCGTCCTAAGATTATTGCTTCTTATATCGGAGTGCTTATTAAGTACCCTAACAATATAAAGCGGCTTCTTAACGCTCTTAGGGCTCTTTTATCCAGAATTTTTCTGACTAATAATCTTCGGATTCAGGAGAAGCCCAAGGCACGGATTAAATCTAATTTAATCTAATCTGGAATACAGCGTTGAGGAGACCGTTGATAGAAAAAGAGCACGATAATTATTGATTTAATTTAGGTAATTTATGGGCAAAAAACTAAACAAATTCCAGAGAAGGTTTATAAAGAGTAACTATCAAAATCTTTCTGTTGAGCAGATCGCTCAGGAGCTAAAGATCGATCCCAAGTTAGTTCGCCAGTCCATCAGAGATTCAGGCCTTCAGAATAAACAGGAGGTCCCGGATGTACAAAAAGATTCTGGTTTTCTAAATCAGCATGCAGGAAAGATTGTTCTTATATTGGTTTCGGCCTACATCGCGTTTTTCTCATTCATATCTATATTACGCTACAATACCTTTAATTTTCACGATCAGGATCTATCCATTCATGCGCAGACGGTGTGGAATATCCTTCATGGTTCCACGCATAGTTCAATATTAGGATTTTCTTTCTTAGGGAATCATTTAAATCTTATCTTGTTTCCGATCGCACCTATATATGCGATATTCCCATCCGCATTAACCCTACTTTTACTGCAGACTCTGTTCATAGGCTTAGGGGCTGTGCCTTTATATTTAATCGCTAGAGAAGTTTTAGAAAAAAAGTTTGCAATATTCTTTAGTCTTTTATATCTCATCTTTCCAGCACTGCATTTTTGCAATTATTATGAATTCCACCCCGTGACATTTGTCCCGTTTTTCTTCATGTTCATGTTCTACTATTTTCAAAAGGAAAAATTTGCTCCTTTTGTTTGTTTTATGCTTTTGGTACTTCTATGTAAAGAAAATATGTCCTTGGGAATAATATTTTTTGGATCATATGTGCTATTTTTTACTCGCCGCAGCCTAAGATGGAAGATTACCCCTATAGCGTTGGCTGTGGCCTGGTTGATTTGCGCGTTGAAGATAATGCCTTATTTTAGTAAGGAGACTATCGATTTTAGTTTAATATATAGGCACATCGGTCCAACTATGCCTCAGGCTGTGGCTAATATCATTATGCACCCCGTCCATACATTAAAGCTTATGTTTACGGCTAAGAATATGGCGTTTCTGTTCCAGTTATTTTTTCCTCTGGGTTTTCTATCTTTACTCTTTCCTAAATTATTATTGTTTAGCTCTCCTTTCTTTTTGCAGCAGTTGCTTTCCGCACGTAAAGTAGACCATAGTATAGAGTATCACTATGCCGCAAAGCTTGTCCCATTTATATTCATTTCAGCTGTCTACGGAATGAAATTCTTATTGAAATCTAAATTTTTTAGCAGGCGCCGGGGATTGCTTATCGGGATTATTTTGATTGCTTCTGTTATTTCTAATTTCAGTTTTGGATTATTGACTAAGCTGCCCAAATATCTAGCTCCTCGTAATACAGTAAAGGCTATTGACAATAACAAGAGGATGCTTTTGGCTCAGATACCTAAAGATGCTTCGGTTGTTGCTACTTTTGAATTCCTGCCTCATCTTTCACAAAGAAAGAGTGTCTATTCTTTTCATACGGCATACACAAAAAAGTATACCTTATCCAGAAAAGATTATATATTGCCGGAAAATATCGAATATGCCCTGGTAAATTTTGATGACTATTTGACTTTTACTGAGTTTTATGCGGCTGAGCATTATAAAAACCTGCAAAGTTTTTTTGCTAGAGGCAAATGGAGTTTAGTAGCTGCAGTTGATAGTTTCGCACTGCTTAAAAATGGAGAAAAGGCTGACTTAGGGCTCTATCGCATGTTAAATGAGCCTACTCCTTTAAGCTCTACAAGACTTTATATAGAAGACAATATTCTAATCTTGGGTTATAATATCGAAAATAGTAGTATTAAAGCAGGGGAGCCGGTCCAGTTAACCCTTAGCTGGCAGTGTATGCGTGATACCGGAAAGGACTATTGGTTAGCTTTCAGTCTAGTAGATGAAGATGGAAAGTTGCTGCATAAGTATAATCATCCTATTTGTTATAGGATCTATCCTACCTTTGCTTGGAAGAAAGGAGATAGCCTGGAAGAGAACATTTGGTTTTTTGTACCCTCGAATATCAAATCTCGGCAAGCTAGTATCAAGATGCTTGTTATCGACCGGGGGACAGCTGGAATAAAAGGCGGCACAGCCAAAGTTATCGCCGTGAAGAGCAATACGTATGGCATCTTTGATGCTAGCGGTTGGATTAATCTCGGCAAGATCCAGATAGAATCAAAATAGAGGTAATGTATGCTTGAAAGTGTAATTTGTAATTTATGCGGGGCTAACCACTACGAGGCCTTATATAAGAAGCCTAAGGCTCAAGCTGGAGAAGACATCCTGCAGGACTATTTGATTACCCAAGACAAGATAGTCTTTCCAGAGCGCATAGTTAAGTGTTTGAAGTGCGGCCTGACGTATGTAAATCCGCGCAGAGCCAAGGAGGAGATTTTAGATAAATACAACAACATGGTCGACGAGGGATATATCAAAGAAGAGACTGGCCGTAGGCTCACCGCTAAGCTTATCTTAGATAAATTAGGGAAATATAAAAAGGGAGGGGCTAAACTTTTAGAGATCGGGTGTGGGCCTGGTTTTTTATTGGATGAAGCAAAGAAGCAAGGCTGGGATGCATATGGAGTTGAGCCGTCCAGGTGGGCTTCTGATCATGCCAGGAATAAATTTAACCTGAAAGTAACCAGCGGCATCTTGCGTGATACAGATTTTTCTTCTGGATATTTTGATGTAGTCATATTGAGTGATACCCTTGAACATCTAATAGACCCAAAAGGAATTTTATCAGAGGTAAGGCCTCTGCTTGGCCCCCAAGGAATACTCTATATTAATACTCCTAATGTCGACAGCCTCATTAGTAGGCTGTTAAAGGCAAGGTGGTGGGGATTTAATCAATTCCATTTATACTACTTTACCAAAGATACATTAAGACAGATGTTGGAAGTTGTTGGGTTTGATGTGGTAAGGTGGGGGAGTTATTGCCGAACCTTTACTTTTGATTATTGGCTAAAAAAATTAGAAGGGCACGATAGTAAGCTATTTGGTCTTTTAAAATTTATTTTTGGCGCTAAAGCGCTACGCCACAGATTAATCTCTCTTCATGCCGGAGACCAAATGGAGGTTATTGCCAAGCGCCAGCGTAAGATAATCTACTTATCTGAATTAGAGAGGGATAAAGATACAAAAGAGAGGAAGCAGAAAATGAAGGTAACCGTTGTCTTACCGGCATACAATGCTGCCAACACCTTGCAACAGACAATAAAAGATATACCTAAGGATATCGTAGATGAGATTATTCTAGTAGATGACGCGAGCTCTGATAATACCGTGGAGGTAGCTAAGAAGTTAGGCTTAGTCGTCTTCCAACATGAAAATAATAAAGGATATGGCGCTAACCAGAAGACATGTTATATAAAAGCGTTAGAGCGTGGTGCAGATATTGTAGTCATGGTGCACCCTGATTACCAATATGACCCTACGGCTATACCTCAGATGGTCGCTCCTATCCAGAAGGGGGAGGCTGATGCCGTATTTGGTTCCCGAATGCTAAAAGGCGGAGCGCTGGAAGGAGGTATGCCTATTTGGAAGCATAACGCTAATATAGTTATGACCGCCTTTGCTAATGTAACATTGGGTACATATTTGACTGAATACCACTCAGGATTTAGGGCCTATAGCGCTAACTTGCTGCGTTCAATAAAATTCGAAGATAACTCCGATTCTTTTGTGTTCGATACAGAGATCATAGTCCAGATCTTGCTGCATTATTTTAAGATCGGTGAAGTTCCCATACGTACCCGCTACTTCCAAGAGGCCTCAGTTATAACTTTATTTTCTGGTTTTCGTTATGGAATGGGCATACTTATAACACTATTTAAGTATTTATTACACAAGTACACCTTTGTTAAATTTTCTCAGTTCCAATAGCATAATCTATGGGTAAGAATAAAAATAGACATAGAAGGCTTGATAAAAATAGTCAGCCGTCGGAAAATTCCCTATCTTCCAAAGGCACAAGCCTGAAATATAGGTTAGGTGTTTTAGCGGTATTTTGCCTTTTTGCTTTTATAATCTACGGTAACTCACTTAATTCTCCTTTTATCTGGGACGATCCATATTTAATTACGGATAATCACCTCGTAACTAGTTTTAAATATATACCCGAAATTTTTAAACACCATCTTTATTATAGCACTGCAGGAGTCAGTAACTTTTATCGGCCTCTGCAGCTTTTATTTTTGATGTTTGATTATTCCATATGGAAAACCAATGTTTTTGGATATCACTTAACCAGTATAGTATTCCATCTTTTATGCGGCTTCCTGATCTTTCTTATCATAGATTCTGTTTTTAGGCGTCGGGCGGTTGCTTTTTTGGTCGGGCTTTTATTCTTAGTCCATCCCATTAATAGTACGGTCGTAGATTACATTGCTTCACGCGCAGACTCTCAGGTGACTCTGTTTGTATTACTTTCTTTCTGGTTATTCTTCAAAAGTGCCTGTCAATTAAAACAGGATAAGGGTTGTAGAATTTACTATTTTGGCTCGATGATTTTTTTTGTCTTAGCCTTGTTGTCTAAAGAGCTTGGCGTGATTCTACCTTTTCTTATTTTGATAAACCTGGGGATAATATGTAAAGAGGTTATTCCTTCCAAACAGCCTGAGTACAAAAAAGTGATTCCGTTCTTCGCAATGCTAGGAATCTATATATTTTTGAGGCTTACGATTTTAAATTTTTCTACTCATGGCCTCGGTACTTCGCTTCCGCTCTATACAAGACTACTGACTACGGCCGAATCTTTTGTGAGGTTAATGGGTTCCATGTTTATACCGACGAAGATACACATTGAGAAGAGTATCCCGTTTTCTTCGGGACTATTTCAGCCTAGCACATTCATATCTCTTATATTCTTGATAGGTATAGGAGTCTTTATGTATAGGACGAGACGCCGCTTTCGTATGACTTTTTTTGGATTAACCTGGTTTTTTGTAGCGCTTATACCTATGGCGAATATTGTGCCTATTAATGCGACAATCGCAGACCATTGGCTATATCTACCCTGTTTTGGTTTTTTACTGGCGGTCGTAGGCGGTATCTCCGATTGGCTAAAAGATGCCTCCGCTCCTGAAGTAGGGTTTAAGAAAATTGTGCTGGGCATCGCCGTAGTCACCGTGATCATATTTTCGGTACTTACCGTAAGGCAGAATACTATTTGGGCAGATCCCCTAAAATTTTATAGGTTAGCGCTGGAGTATTCTCCCGGCAGTTACCGTGCACATAACGAAATAGGAGTCATCTTTCTCAATCAGGATATATACGATAAAGCAATTCCTGAATTTAAAGAGTCGATTAGAATTAACCCAAGGTTTGACCAGGCCTATGATAATTTGGGGGTAGCTTATGACAAGAGTGGTAATTTAGAAGAGGCGGTTAAGCAGCACAAGAAAGCACTAGAGCTCAGCCCGTATAATGTAAAAATCTATAATAACTTGGGCAACGCCTATATTAAATTAAATCAATTTGAGAAGGCCATAGAGTCATATAAGAAAGCCTTAGAATTAAATCCAGACTATAAAGCTGTGTATAATAATTTGGGAGTAATCTACTTTAAGAGGGGCATGTATGATGAAGCCAGAAAGTACTGGCAGCGGGCACTTAAAATAGACCCAAATTTTAAATTGGTTTTGGATAATTTAAAGGTACTAGAGCGGGCCCAAAGTAGATAAATATACCAGAGTCAAAACTGGCTGCAACATAATGAGTTACAAAATGTTCCAATCTTAACTCTGCATTGATATTGACTAGAGTTAGGAAGAAGGACATCCTCAAATAAAGCTTTCAATCCAAAACATGTTTTCACAATCCCGGCCTTCCTTGAAATTGACGGTTTTCTGCTTGACAAGATATAGAGTTTATGATAAATTACTATCTATTGATATTGATTACTATAATTACTATAACTTGATATATAGCGGTTATTCTTTTTAACGATACAAAGCGACGTGATAATACTAAATAAAATTAATTATAAGTTTAATTATTTATGCTATAATTACGGCTATACATCCGTGAATATAGCGTTTTAAAGAGGTGAGGAGGAAAAAGTTGAAAAAAGAAAAGATAATATCGGCATTAGAGATTTCTAAGAGATTCAATCTTTCTTATCAGACCGTAAATCACTACACTAATCTAGGTTTGCTAGTGGTAAGAAAGAGGGAGGGCAATGGTCGGCTGTATCGGGAGTCGGAGGTCAGCTCGCGGCTCAAAAGAATCGAGCAGCTAAAGAATGAAGGCTATCCCTTAAGAATCATTAGGAGGATGTTTCAATGAGGGCTATTTTATTTAATTTTATGCGCAATATGAAGATTGAACATATTGTAAGAGTTGGGTTTACGGCGATATGCTTAACTATTTGCGATACGTCTTTTGTATTTGGAGCTACTGAAGAGATCGATCCGGATAGGATGACAGTTTTTGTGTTTGGTGGCACTATAGCTCTGGCCGTAGTCGTGGGCATCATATTGTTCTTTATCGCCAAGAGAAGCTCCCACATGAAAGATGATCAGGTCAGAAAGAATGTTAAGGGCAAGGCTATAAAGTCAGTTATTACAGATGAAGTGCATCAGATGCTGGAAGCTGGCAGGGATCCCAAAGAGGTTGTAAGTGAGCTTCTCACTATATTTGATGAGAAGCTGGATGAGAGAGTAGATACAGCCAAAGAGGAGCTTAATCAAAAGTACGGTAGGATTATTGAGGAGAAGGAACAGGCCGTATTAGACGTTAACAAAAAATTTAATGACATTTCGTCTGAAAAGAAACAGACTGAGTCAATTGTGCGCAGTATGGCTGAAGGTTTAGTTTTGGTAAATGATAAAGGTGAAGTCATTCTTATGAATCCAGCGGCGGAGCAACTACTGGGTGTTAAAAAAGAAGATAAGATAGGCAAGCCTATTAACGAGGACTTAAAGGAAGAACAACTACTTTCTTTGGTGAAAGAATCTTCATCAGGAGAAAAGGAGATAGAGATTAACAGCAAGAATGTCGATACTAAGAAGGTATTGAGGTCGAGTGGCGCAGTTATAGAAGATGAGAATGGTAGGACTGTGGGCATGCTCTCTGTTTTAAGTGATGTGACTAAACAGAGAGAATTGGATGAGATGAAGAAAAATTTTATCTCCAGCGTCTCCCATGAATTGCGTACTCCTATTGTGGCTATGGAAAAATCCCTATCTGTAATGTTCGATCCTTCCGCTGGGCCACTTACGGAAAATCAGAAACAATTCCTGGGTATTGCTAAGCGCAATATGAAGAGATTAGATTACTTGATTAATGACCTCTTGGATCTCTCTAGATTAGAGGCAAAGAAGATGCCGATATGCTTAGAGCCTAACTCCATAGAAAAGACAATTACTGAAACCTGTGAGACTCTGGATACTTGGGCTACGACTAAGGAGATCAAATTGGAAAAGAGTTTTGCCGAGGGGCTGCCAGAAATCAAGTTCGATAAGAATAGAATTGTTCAAGTTCTGACCAATCTTATCGGCAATGCCATAAAGTTTACCCCTCGAGAAGGGAAGGTAGTAGTGGAAGCCAAGCCGATGAACGGTAAAAAAGGAGTAGAAATCAGCGTAATTGATACTGGTATAGGCATAGCCAAAGAAGACCTGGAAAAGGTATTTGATAAATTTCAACAAGTGGGAGAAAAAAATCCCACTGATATAAGCGGTACTGGCCTGGGGTTGGCTATTGTCAATGAAATAATAGCTTTACATGAAGGAAAAATTTGGGTAGAGAGTGAAAAAGGTAAAGGGGCAAAATTCACCTTTACCCTGCCCGAAACAACTGAACAAACAAATACTGGAGGGTAAAAGGATATGGAAGAGAAAATCAGAATTCTTTTGGTTGACGATGAACCAGACTTTCTTGTGCCAATAGCTTTTTGGCTTAATTCCAAAGGTTATGAAGTAGTGGTTGCTTCCAGCGGAGAGAAAGCCCTTAACATGCTCAAGAAAGATAAGAAACCACAGCTTGTCTTCTTAGACATCAATATGCCTGGCATGGATGGCTTAGAGACTCTAAAGTGCATAAGAAAAGAGGATAAGGACCTTTCCGTGATTATGGTTACTGCTTATGCCGACGAAGAGAAATTCTCTCAGGCGAAGAAGCTTCAGACTTCTGGTTTTTTTCCGAAGGGCGGAAGCCTGGAAGAGCTACAGAAGACGATAGAGGTTACTTTAAGAACCCATAAGAAACTAAAACAATCCTAGAAAAAAGGATTGTGAGGTACTTGAGGTATTTTAAGGCAAGAGATGAGTTACTATAAAATCTTAGGATTTGATAAAGAGCCGTTCTCCACAAGTCCAGACCCAGACTTCTTTTACTTGTCCAGAGAGCACGAGATGGCCCTGACTAATACTTTAATCGAGCTGCGCCTAAAGCGGGGTTTAAGCGTGATATTAGGAGACGTGGGCACAGGAAAGACTACGCTGTCAAGAAAGCTCATTCAAGAGTTAAAAGAGAGAGATGATTTTAGCTTCCATATTATCCTAGATCCTTCGTTTGAGAATGAACATGCCCTGCTTAGCTCCTTAGCGCGAAACTTTGATATTAATATCGAAGACACCAAAGAAGCGAGCACACAAGAATTAAAAGATGTTTTAGAGAGATTTCTCTTTCAAAAAGGCGTTACGGAAAATAAGACCGTTGTCTTGATCATTGACGAAGCGCAAAAGCTGAGCGATATGTCTTTAGAGATTTTAAGGGTGTTCTTAAATTATGAGACTAATGAGTTTAAACTCTTACAGTTGGTTTTATTGGGACAGATGGAATTACATGCAAAAATCTGCAGCATACAAAATTTCTTCGACCGTATCAGCTTTAAATATACATTGAATCCCCTAAGCTATATGGAGACTAGGGAGATGATCGAGTTCCGTATACACAGGGCTGGTTATCAGGCAAAGATGCACTTATTCCTAAAAGAAGCTATAAAGGAAATCTACAGGGCGACTCGCGGTTACCCCAGGCAGATAACCATGCTTTGCCATAAAGCGCTTAAAAGTTTAGCCTTAAAGAATCAGTCTGTAGTGGATGTTAATACTATTGAAGAACTTGTAAAAAAGGAAATTAAGAGTGGATGGCACAGGAAAGATCTACTACTCCTGAAAAACAGTTATTAAAGTTAATTGAAGACCCTAAGACTGCAACTTTTGGTTCAAAGGGCCTTAAGCATAAAGGTCACAGTCTCTTTTCTATTGCAGCTTTAAAGGGTCGGATATCGTTCTTTAAGGAAAGATTAGCTTTTGGGTTTTCATTTAAGAATATATCTTTTGATGTAAGAGTAGTCAGCACTATCTTGCAGCTGTGTATATTTGTTTTAGTCGTATATTTTGGAGTGAATTTGGTGTTTTCTATAAGTTCAAGTAAGATTCCAGAGATTAGTCAAGATGCTGCGGCCAGCATCGAGCTGGGTTCGCCGCAAGAGGTCTCGTTTCTGAAGAAGGAGTCCTATTATTTAGAGAACGCGCGTTCAAGAGATATCTTTAGATTCGGGCAGTTCTTTGAACAGGCGATGGAAGAGGCAGAGGAGGTTGATCCTCCAGAAGATATAGAGCTTTTGCCCTCGAAGTCAGAAGAAGTTTATGAGAGGTTCAGCCTTGTAGGAATCGCCTGGTCTGATGACCCAGATGCCATGATAGAGGATTTGGATACTGAGAAGATACACTTTTTAAAACGCGGCGAAACTATACAGGATGTAAAGATACAAGGGATTTTAAAAGACAGAGTAGTGCTTTTATATAAAGGGGAAGAGATAGAGCTTAGATAGAAGATGCATAAAACATGTTCCAAAAAATTTACGGTTCTGGCCTTAATGCTGGCGACATTCCTCTTTTGGAGCTTGACAGTAGGAGCTCAAGAGGCAACCTTTGAGGAGATTAGTGAAGATGGCGGCACACAAGAAGCTCAGTCGCAAGAGGAGGAAGTTTATATCCCTGGCTTGATAGATATGTCACAGAGAATAACCTTAGACTTGCGCAACATGGGAGTAACAGATGCACTAAAATATATTTCTTTGAGAGCCGGTTTGAATGTTGTAACAAGTAAGTCAGTCACCGGTCGAGTAACTTTTCAACTCAAAAATGTGCCCATCCAGGATATTTTCGATATTACCCTTATTAGTAATACCCTTGCTTATGAAAAGATAGGAGATATATACTATGTGATGACGGAAAAAGAGTATGAGACTCGTTATGGTAGGAAATTTGGAGATACAAGGGTAGTCAAGGTTTTTCGTCTCAACTATGCTGTGCCAGAAAAGGCCTTTGACATGATAGAGACACTAAAAAGTAAAATAGGTAAAGTTTTGGTCGACCAAGATACAGGAACAGTGTTGATGATGGATACGCCGGATAGAATCAGAGAGGTAGAGAGGTCTTTAAAGGCTCTAGAGCAAAAGACTGATATAAGCATATTCAATCTGCAGTATGCAGATGCTACCGAAGTTGAAGAACAACTTCAGGCCCAGTTGGATGACAAGAAGGTGGGTTCGATTAGAGCTGATGAGCGCACCAACCAGGTTATCGTGCAGACTTTGCCAGGTAGAATGGGTGAAGTCGAGAAGATAATCAATGAGTTGGATAGGAAGACAAAAGCAGTTCTTATCGATACCAAGATTATTAAAATCCAACTTACCGATGATTATAAGTTTGGATTTGAATGGGAAGGGATGTTTGAAGGTATGTCCAGGCACGGCATGAATTTCTTAGGCAGCCATCCTTTGGAGCCTGTATTTAGAGCAGGACAGAGTTTTGTCGACCAGTTTACGTCGATTGCGGAGGAAGATGATAATTTACCCGCTGGCTCTAAAATAACATCCACAGAAAAGGTGTATTTTGGTAGAACGAGCAGCAGTTTCTCTTTTGAAACAGCGATGGAGTTCTTGCAGACTTTCGGTGAGACAAGAATTCTTTCTAACCCTAAGCTTTCAGTGGTAAATAACCAAGAGGCGAGGATCCACGTAGGTAGGCGCGAGGCCTATATTACTACCACAACTACTACTGGTCAGACCACAACTACCACGGCTGAAGAAGTAACCTTTGTAGATATAGGTATACAGTTAGCAGTAACCCCGACTATAAATGACGAAGGTTTTATCACAATGAAGATAAAACCAGAAATCAGCAGCGTTGTGGATACGCTTGTAACGCCCAGCGGCAATGAGATACCTATTATAGACACCTCCACAGCCGAAACCACGGTCTTGGTCAAAGATAATTCTACTATTATAATAGGGGGATTACGCAGAGAGGAAGAAGTTTTTGCAAAAGAGGGCATTCCTTTTCTTAGCAGTATCCCGCTAATAGGAAACTTATTCGGCAAAACAAGCACTGATAAAACACGCACGGAATTATTGATAATGATTACTCCCACTATCGTTAGAGGAGATAAGTTTGTTACTGGAGAGGTAGAGCCAGGGCAAAAAGGATCTAAGCCTTACAAAGAATATATAGCCTTTGAGTCAGTGGAAGAAGAAGAGGTCGAGTTGCATCTTAAGCCATACAGTACTTATTAGGGCCTTATTAATTATGAATATAGAATATTTTATTGATAAAGTAGCCTATTGTTAATGACAGAATAGGAGAAAATATCTATGAATAAAAAGTTAATTTTAGTAAGTGGTTTAATAGTCACATTATTTTTTGTGAGTATAAAATCTGGATATTGTTTGTCTCTGGATGAGATGTTTGGTGGAAAAAGTAAGGAATATAAGGAGATGCTTGAGAAGAAAGAGCAGGAGAATCAGCAATTAATCCAAGAGAAAAAGGAGGCACAAGCCCTTTTAAATGAGATAAAAGAGCAAAATACTGCCTTGAGCCGAGATTATAAAAAGCTGGAAATGGACAACAAGAATTTCCTTTCGCAAATAAAGGCGCTTTTGAAAGAAAAAGAGGGCTTAGCTGCAGCCAAAGAGGCCTTCGAGAAGGCCAACGAACAAAATACCTCTTTGCTCGATGATAGAGATTCGATTCAAGAAGAAGCCAAATTACTCAAAGATAGCTTAGGGAAAATGAAATTACATCTGACGCAGTTGATTCAAGAGAAGGTGCGCCTGGAAGGCTTGTTAAAAGCAGCGCAGTCCGATCAAGAAAAGACTGTTGGTAAAAAGCATACAACCAATTTGAAAACAAAAGTTAAGCAGCTGGAATCCAGCTTAAAGCTCTTAAATAAAGAAAAGATCGATTTAACCAAGATTCTTAAGCAGGCCCAGAAGGACGCAAGTATTTTAGAGAAGAAAAAGATTAAATTTGAAGACCAGGCTGAAACTTTGACTAATCAGCTAGATTATCTTGAGAAGCAATACGCTGAACTAAAGAAAGAGAACAGAGACTTAGAAAAGGAAAATAGGACGTTCCCTAAAAGGTTCGCTGAAATTGCCCGGCAGAATAAGAGGCTTATTTCACAAGCAGCAGATATGCACTACAATTCAGGCGTATTTTTTGTTAAGAATAATGAGTATAAACAGGCCATAAAGGAGCTTAACAAAGTATTAGATGTCCAGCCGGACCACGCTTATGCAAATTATAACTTAGGTTACATCTATGCTGAATATCTGGTAGACCGCAAGAAGGCTATAGAATATTTTAAAAATTATCTCGCTTACTCTCCTGATGCCAAGGATGCAGATTGGGTGAGAAAATATATCTATACCTGGCAGACATGGTATGGCAAAGAGAACATTAAGTAGATAGTTAAGAAAGAAAAAACTATTTTCTAACGAAGGAGTTTAGCAAGTGAAGAATACGAAGCGTACAACTTCATTATTCATCTTTTTATTAATTCAGATTATTTTCTTTGTCTTTGGCGTAGATAGAGCTATAGCTGGTGAGATTATGGAGATTGAAAAGGATAATACATATATGGTTCCTTTGGGTACACAAGATGGTGCCAAAACAGGTGATATCGTGGAGGTATCTAGAGACGGAGAGAGTATAGCGCAGGTTAGATTAATGTCAGCACTCCCGGATAGCTCTATGGCACAAGTGGTGAGTTTGTTAGATTCAAGTGGCATACAGGCCCAAGATAAAGTCGAACTTTCAGACTTAGAGTATTCTGAGATTTTAATAGAGGAAGCTCCTATTGTTACGCAAGAAGTAGTTGTGCCTAAAGCCAAAAAGCATGAGTCCCGGAGCACAGCCGCTACCTCAGCTTATTTGGATAAGCAGTTTAGGAGGACAGAAGTACTTTTGAATAGGCTAGATAAAGAAAAAGCCAAATTAGAGACTAGGTTAGAGCAAAAAGAAATAGAAATAGTTGGTTTAAAACAAGAGATAAAATCATTCAAGACTTCTTACCAGGATAAGGTTAATGATCTAAGCTCTAAGTTGAGAGATTCAGAATCTAGTTTTAATCTATTAGAACGCCAGCACATAGCCGACCTAAAGAGGCTAGAGAAAGAATATGAAGTTGTTATCACGAGGAATAAGGGTACAGGAGAAAAGCTCGCTGCTGATTTAAGAAAATTAGAGGTGATGTTCGCCAATGTAAGTAAAGACAAGATTGAATTTGGTAGTGAGCTTAGCACTACTAAAGATGAACTAGGAAATGTCGCAAGGACTGCAGCGCAGTTAGAGAAGACTCTCGCCTCCAAAGACTCAAGCCTTCTTAATTCACAAGATGAAGTTTATAGGCTAAGGGAAGAAATCTTAGACAAAGAACAAAGTTGGCAGGGGAGAGAAGATGACCTTAAAAGGGAATACCTGGGGGTATTGAGTGAGCAAAAGAAAGAGAGCCAGAAAAAGCTTAAGTTTGAAAAGGGGGAGCTACAAAAGCAGATCGAATCATTAAATGTCCAGCTTGATCAGTTTCCAGATAAGATAAAGACAGAAAGGAGGCTACTGGAAGAAACCATCGTTACTCTTAATACACAACTTACTTCATTAAGAAAGTCCTCTAAAGATGACTTAGAGCAACTGGAGAAACGCTGGCAGTATCTATTGGAAGTCAAAAAGAAAGAGTTTGACGCTAGATTAGCCACCCAAAAGGCTGGTTTGGAAAAGAAACTCATAGATAGAGAAGATGAACTCATAGGTAAGATAAATGAATTAGAAGCTATAATCAAAGATCTTAACGCAGCTTCTAGTAAGGGGTTGGATTCATTGAGTGCTAAATTAGGAGACGAAAAGGCGCAAAAAGTTGCTTTTAAAGAGAGAAGCGCTGAGCTCACGGATAGACTTGGGCAGAGAGAAAGAGAGATTACTCGCCTTGAAAAGAATATCTCCAGTCTGCAAGATAGACTTGCGTTGGCCAGAGATTCCTTAAAGGATAAAGCAGATGTAGTAAAGAAGAAGTATGAACAAAAGTTGAATCAACAAAAACAAGAAACCAAAGCCCTGCTTGTTAAACAAAGAGAAGCGGATGAGAAAAAGAAAGAAGATTTAGAGGGCCAAATTGTCAAGTTGAAGAGTTCAGCTGATAGCCGGGTAGATAAATTGCGGGTTGGAATGAGGGAGAAGGATGCAGTTATAATTTCCCTTAAGAATGAAAAAGTTAAGCTTCTGGCTAATTTTAGGGATAGAGACAGACAGATTTCCGACTTAAAAGACAGCATTGCCAAGGCAAAAGAAGAGTTAGCCGCCAGCAATAAGGAGTGGCAGAATAGATTAGATATTGTCACCCAAAAAGAAGGCTTGAGTAGTGATCTGTCGCAATTGACTAATGCTTTACGGGAAAAAGACGCCAGTATCTCCTCGCTAAAAAGCGAGAATGAGACTCTCAAAAAATACCTCAATCGAAGGGATGATGATTTAGATGATCTAAAATACACTGTGGCTGGCCTCAAAAGAGACTTAGGTGTTGAGGGTGCTTCTGCCTCAGGAAGTTTCAAGCCCAGCTTATCTTCTTCGGAAGCGGATTATGGAAAGGGGATTACTTCTGAGTCAAAACTGTGGTATAATGAAAAAGAAGAGTTTGAACAGTACTACTATACTATTAGAGAGCAGATCTTTGATAAGCTGAGGAACGTCGATTTCTCAGCATATAAAGGTAAGATAAGCTATGTAAAGGTAGAGTTTGAGCTCTATCCTAGCGGCCTACTTAAGGATGCTCCAAGGTTTTACGGCACAAGGGATAAGAAACTTAAGAACATCTTGAGCAGGAGCTTCCAACAGGCCTTGCCATTTCCGAAGTTTCCGGAGAGCTTAAATAAGAGTTCACAGCGCTTTATTATTGCGGTATCATTTGAATAGATAGAAGTATAAAAATACACGTATTTCATAAAATAGGGGGTAGTAGCATGAAGAGAGTAGTTTTAATTGTAGCTATATTTTTAGGTTTCTCGTTGCTATTAGGTAACTTAGGCATTGGTAGTATTTATGCTGCGCAAGACGAAAAGCGAGATCCCGTAGAACTAGACGGGACAGAATGGGATATCCAATTGCGTCATACCACTGCAAAAGGAAAACAAACAACTATCCCGGATAAGTTAATTTTTGAGAATGGAAAGTTTAATTCTGAGAATCAGGAAGATAAAGGCTACAAGTCTTGCAATTATACTTTATCTGTAAAGGGTGATGCGACTGTCTTTGAAACTATGCAGACCAAAGATAAGGATAAAGTGTTTTGGCGCGGCGATGTGCGAGGAAGAAACATAAGGGGCGTTTTAAGTTCTCATCCTGAAAGAAAGGCGAATAAAGACTATAGATTTAACGGTGCTTTGGTAAGCGGCGATATTGAAGAAACAAGGGGCCAAAGGGAAGCTAGGTTAGCCGCTGAGAAGGCAGCCAAGGATGCCAAAGAGGCAGCAGCCAAGGCTACTGAAAAGGTAGCAGCTAAGGCTACTGAAGAGACAGCAGTGAAGGCTACTGAAGAGGTAGCAGTCGAAGAAGCGGTGCAGAGCGATGATGCCAGTGCTAATGATCAGGTCTTTGGAGATAAGGTAAAACAGGTAATAGAGCAGATGAAGGAGTTAACACAAGAAGAGCAGGAATAATATGTTTATTAGGTTAGTCGTTTTAGCTCTTTAAGAAATTTTGATGATGCATTATCTGCAGCTTGAAGCTGTGACATTTAGAGATAGCCTATTATCTAGAATGCAAAATTCTAATCCAGGTTTAACGCCTGGATTTTTTTTATGGCTAAAAGACGTTATATGGTAAAGAGATATGATAAATAGGCAAATTATGACGAATTTACAATTTACAATATCCAAATTTCAAACAAATTCCAATTTACAATCTTCAATAGCTAAACTTCGTCAATATCATAAAACAATCTGGGACAATAAAGCAGCTAAAGATTCATTGTTTATTGTAATTTTGGTATTGTATATTGCTTGTAATTTGTTGTTTGTTTATTGTAATTTAACTGAGTTTTTTTAGGCCTAAACTCTGGTGCTAAAAAAAAGAGGATTATATGCCAAGACTACCTAGGGTATACATTGAAGGAGCACTTTATTACATAACTTCACAAGGCAACCAGAATCGTAATCTATTTAATGACAAGATGGATTACGATAACTACTTGGAACTCCTGGCCAAATATAAGAAAGAGCATGGTTTTAAGTTGTTCGCTTTTGTGCTCCTGCCTAGGCATGTACACTTGCTGATTGAGTTAAAAAGCAACGTAACAATCTCTGCTATAATGCACGACCTGAATTCTCTGTATACTAAAGTTTATAACGGCAGATACCAGAGAAAAGGGCACTTATTTCAGGGTAGATTTAAGTCTATTTTGATAGAAAAAGAGCCTTATCTAGCTATGCTGACTCGTTATGCCCACTTAAATCCCAAGAGGTCAGATATGGTAGGTAGTGCGCAGGAATACGCTTTCAGCAGCTACAAGCTCTATATCTCAGACCCGGTCACGGAAGATGCTGTTAAAGATTTCAAGCTCCCTGATATTAAGGGTGAAATCGCAGAGGTCTTCAGTTCTTTTAAGGAGGCTGATAAGCAGAAGGCTTATGAAGAATATGTAACTGGTATTACAGATGAAGAGAACTTCGAGATAGGCAGGTTGTTGCATCGTAAAGCATTCGTGGGTTCTAGGGAGTTTATAGAGAATATCAAAGAGAAGATGGAAGCTGCTTCCAAGGAAGAACAGCAAGTAAGGGTGCGTAGTATGCCCTATAAGTTTTTTATTATTGCAGGAACTTTGGTGATTATCGCTTTAGGCATAGTCACATTTTATCTCTATGCCCGCAATTTAGAGACGAGTAAGAGGTTTAACCTGTTTATGTACGAATTCGGACAAAACTTTCAGGATTTCTCTTTTGCCTCTCCGGAAGCTAAGAAAGAGGAAGTTGTTATTACTTTGGACGGCTCGAAGTGGGATATCCTCTTGACCTCCCGATCCAGCGATGATTCAACAAATGATGTATTGACTTTCGAGGACGATAAGGTTGTTTCTTCAATTCTTTTTGGCGAAGGGTTCACATCTTCCTATTACTCAGTCACAACCAAAAAAGATGGTTCTGTGATTTGGGAAACAATGCAGACCAAAGAAGATGGTTCCACGGCCACCTGGTATGGGGTTTGGAGTGGTGATAAAATGAAGGGCATTTTGTCCCAACACATGGCAGGAGAAGAGAAGATAGACTACTCTTTTGTAAGCAAAAAGCGCAGCAGAGTAATTGCGTTCTAGTGATTAAGAAAGGAAGGGAAATGAAAGATTCAATGAAAATTGATAAATATTTACTCATCCCTAATGCCACGGCATTTATGGCCAGTTTTTGCATAATGGTATTAGAGCTTACTGCCGCCAGGTTGATTGCCAGGCATTTAGGCGTTTCTCTATATACCTGGACATCGGTAATCGGAGTGGTTTTAGGAGGTATTGCCTTGGGTAATTATATGGGCGGAAAGATTGCTGACCGCTTTCAACCCCAAAAAGCACTCTCAACACTATTCATTCTAGCCTCTCTAGCTTGTGTGACAGTGCCGATTTTAAATCAGCTGATGGGTAATTGGTTTATACTTTTTCGCCTTTCCTGGCCGATGAGGATAACCTTTCACGTAGCACTAATCTTCTTGTTGCCTTCTACTCTTCTGGGGATGATTGGGCCGGTAGTAGCGAAGTTAGCCTTAGATAAAGGATTAAAAACAGGCCATACAGTAGGTAGCGTATATGCCTGGGGGGCAATCGGTAGTATTGCAGGGACTTTTTTTACCGGGTTTTTCCTTATCGCTTTCTTAGGCACGATTAAGGTGATTTGGACTCTGGCAGTAGTATTGGCAATTATGGGTATGTTATATAGAAGAAGGTCTTTTTTGCCATATCTATGGCTGGGGATAGTAACCATACTCGTCTTTGTTTCATTCAGCTCTCAAAGTTGGGCATTTATAGCGGCGACCCGGCTGGCCTTAAGAGAACCTCACAAGGAAAATGTGATATACGCAAAAGACAGCCAGTATTCCTATATAACTGTCGCAATAGACGAACTAAACCCAAAGATATATGATTTTAATCTTGATACCTTAACACAGACCCAGATGAATATCGATGAGCCAACTAATCTTTCCTATGCGTATGATTATTACCAAATATTTGATGATATTATCAAAAATTTCAAGCCAGAAAAGGAAGAATTATCATTTTTAAATCTAGGGGGAGGGGGTTATATCTTCCCGCGCTACATAGAAAAGACTTGGCCAAAAAGCCATATCGAGGTTGTGGAGATAGACCCTGAAGTTACAAGAGCAGCCCAAAGAGTTTTTGGCCTATCTGAGGAAAGCGGTATTATCATCCATCACATGGACGCCCGCAATTATATAGAAGATTTGGCCAGGGCAAAACAGACAGGCGGAGAGGTTGCTGCATTTGATTTTATCTTTTTAGATGTTTTTGCCGGAGGCGTAGCTGTGCCTTATCAATTGACTACCGAAGAATTTAATCAGAAAATAGCTAAGCTTTTAACTGCCAATGGGCTATATATCATAAATCTAGTTGATTCTCAAACCTCACCTAGGTTTTTGAAGTCGATGACAGAAACATTAGAAAACACTTTTTCTCATATATATGTGATTTTGACGGATAAGAGAAAAACGCAAAAGAAATATTCATATGGAACGTACGTTCTTCTTGCTTCGCAGAAAGAACTTGATAAAGAGATTTTTGATTCTTCTGAATTTAGAGGGCGGCGACTAAGCAAAGCAGAACTAAAATCGTATATTGGCAATTTAAAAGGTGTCATGCTGACCGATGATTTTGCTCCAACGGATTATCTCTTAAAGGAGGTTTTTTCTCGAAAAGGCGAGTATGGTTTATGTGTTAAAATGATGGATATCGGTATGGGGCTTTTACAAGAAAAGAAGGTTGATGAAGCTATGGTTCAATTTGAAAGAGTTCTGCGCGTTGACCCGGATTTTGTCGGGGCTCATGTTAACATAGGGTCTTTTAAGATCTGGCAAGGCCAATATGGCAGGGCAGTAGAGCATTTCCAGAAAGCCTTAAATATAGATCCCGAGGCTCAGTCGGCAATAATAGGTTTAGGTAACGTTTTTAAGAGACAAGGCAGATTAAATGAGGCTATTGAAATGTATCGCAAGGAGCTTGAGATAGACCCCAAGATCTCTTATATGTACTTGGGTATTGGGAATATCTTGATTGAGCAGGGCAAATTGGGTGAAGCAATAGAAAATTACAACAAAGCTTTAGAAATAGAACCGGGACTTCAGTCTGCCAGGAAAAATCTAGGTATTGCCGTAAAACAGCTAAGCCAGATTGATGAGGCAGAGGAATAGGAGAAAGGCCAAGAGTTAAAACAGGACAAAAGACGAAAGTGCCAGGTATTTTGGGTGGTTTTTGAAAAAATATCTGGAAGGAGTCAAATTTTGTTGTTTTGTAAGTATTGTTTTATCAGTAAGTTATAAGAAGTCAGGCTAACTAACCTGAAATTTTATGGGATATAGGCTTGAAAAAGGCAAAATGATAGGTTATACTTACAGTAGACAATTAGGAGTAGCTCGAAAAGGCAAACTCAGGGTAACTTGGGGGCGCAAAGTTATGCATCCCAACACTGGTTGGGACTGGCAGACTGCCGAAGTTAAGTGGTAAAATACTATATCCAGGCAGTGTGCCTGGATTTTTTTTGTAAATTTGATAAAGTGCCAGGCACTTTGAGAGAAAAAGAGGCAAAAGACAGGCACCGAAATTAATAAAAAATGAATACTTTAACTAATAATATTAAAGAAGTAAGTGAAAGATGGCAGTCCGGTCTATATCTTACAGGCTCAAGTTTTTATTGGACATGGACTGGTAGATCTAGGGGGGTTGTTCTCTTAGACAAAAGCCCGGCTTGCCAAAACAGCCGGGCGTTTTCTTTTTTTAAAACAAGAAAGGATAAAATGAACAAGAAAATTAATTGGTTAATCTTTGGACTAATGTTTTTATATTTATGTTTTTTTGCATTTAATTCAGTATCATATGGCGCCCCAGAGAATGCAGCTGAAACTGCAGAGGAAGAAGTATCTGTTGAAGAAAAACAGATAAGTGGTGAGATGCTTTCTTTCTTTCCCAGAGGAGCCCCCACTCAAATTGGAATATCCGTAGAAGAGGAAAACACCGATTACCACTTTAAACTGGGCGAAGATGTAGAGATAGTAAATAAAAAGGATCTTAAACAGATTTCCATGGGCGATAGAATTGGCATCACCTATGATGAGATAACCACCACAAAAGAAGATGGAAGTAAAAAAACAGAGAGAATAGCTACTAAGATTACATTTCTCAGTCCGGCAATAAAAGGCCTGCGTTCTGGTCGCTAAGAAAGGATGGGCAAAATGGATAAGCACGAATACGGTTACATGAGAGATTACGTTCACGGCGATAAAGGTCCTATGGGAATCAGGATCTTGGTCAAAACGATTGTCTTCTCCTTGGTCTTTTCCGTGGCCTTTCTGGGGGTCCCTCTTCCGCATCCATTTAATACATATATAGAAAAAGCCCCTAAGCCTGTTCAAATGGCTATAGATGCCTTGAGAATACCAGAGGCATGCGCATCTCAGATAAAGAGAGTTCAAAAAGGGCAAATTACCGTTGGCCCAACAGCTCTTGGTTCTATCGTCAAGATTGAAGAGGTGGATATAACCAAATCTTTTGTGGTGATTAGCGTTGACTCTGCTTCAGGGGCCGATGCTTTTGACGGTTTGTTTGGTGCTGAGTTTTATGATTCAACGCATATCTATGTCACCCGCCAGGATACAAAAGGAGATTTCGGAGCGATCATCTGGTATTATGTTGTTGAGTTTGTCGGAGATGTTAATGCTCAGTCAGGTTTTGCAGTTCTCCCCGGAGGTCAAAGTACCCGATCCATAAATTTGCCTAGTTCTGTGGATTTGACTAAGTCGTTTATTCTTACTTATCCATCCGGACTCAAAACAAAAGAGGCGGGAGAGGGTCATCTCACCGCAAAATTTGTAGATTCTTCAACGATATCCTTCAAGCGCGGCTTTAGAAAGGAGTCGGTATTTGTTAATTGGCAGGTTGTGGAGTTTACTAAAGATGTCAAAGTCAGGTCTGGCTCGGCGACTATAGGCGATAGCTCGACCTCGACTACCACATTGACCATGCAAACGGGTTCAGATTTAACTACCGATCCCATTGATGATCTGGCCAAATCATTCCTTATCGTCACATCAACCACTCAATCGACCGTAAAGGGGCAGGATTATAATATACTTATGACTAAAGGGACGATCACTAATACAACAACTTTGACCTTTACCAGGGAGATTACTGGTTTTGCTATCGATATTGAATGGTTTTTGGTCGAGATTGAAGATGATAGTACGGATGTCCAGAAAGGCAGTGAGACCCTAGGCGCTGGAACGGCTAGTTGGACTTCAAAAGATATGAGCGGCAGAGACTTGACAAGGATGTTTCCGCTTCAGTCCCAGGAGGGCGGTGCAGACGGTGAGAAGATTAGTGGTGAACATACGATCGCGCTGAAACTGACCAATCCTACATCCTATGACACGTATGACTTTACGGATGCCGAAGCGACAGCGGCCTATGAAGGAACGGTAACTACTGATCCGCCTATAGCTAACAATTTGCCGAGCACTACGGACATAACTTCTGATACTGATCTTGACCTCAATAATGCTACTTTTCAATTATACAGTGAAAGCTCAACCGGGAATGCAGCCCAACGTTTCATATTCGATATAACCGGTACGGGCTACGCAGCTATGGATGAGATGACTGTGTTTTGGAACGGCGTAGGTACATCTTCAGATAAAGAAGCGAAGGGTTGCTCAATGTATATATGGAACTGGGACTTGAGCCAGTATGACACAGTGCAGTCAACAGACATTGGCGATGAGACAGACTTTCAAGGAACATATTCGGTATTTAGTGAGTATGTTGAGGGTACAACTGAAGAAGTTATTCTGCTCGTCACGGGAATGGATACTGGCGCCACTGCCAAACTCCACTCTATCTCAACCGACTACGTCAAAGTTGTCTTTGGATACGTTACCGATTATGATACGGCTGCGTTTTTAGGTGAACGTACGCTTACCACCGAAAATATGAAAATTGATTGGTTCCTGCCGGAATTTGGACCTCTTACCATAACCGCTCCTGCGGCAGGGGCGGTATGGAGTGTCGGCGCTACAAACGATATTACCTGGCAGCACGCAGACTCTCTGGAGGCAGGCGGCAGCCATGCCAGCGGCGCGCATGAAGTGGATCTGGAGTTCTCTATAAATAGCGGCAGCACCTGGGAGACTACAGCAATTGCCACAGGTTTAGCTGCAGATGCTGACACCTATGCCTGGCAGACACCAGCTAATTTAGGTACAACAGGCATTATGACTACGCAAGCACTGATAAAAATTACGGATACGGATTTAAGCACAAATAATTATGATATATCAGATGGTGATTTTGAAGTTAGAGGGAGCATGGATGTGACCGCCCCTGATGGCGGCGAGCTCTGGTACATCGGTGATACAACCAGAAATATTGTCTGGGATTTTACCGGAGATATCGGCACAGTGGATTTGTATTATAGGACGAGTGCCGGCAGTAGTTGGAATTCTATTGAGCCAGACTACAGCTCAGCCCTTGATGATAGCTATGGCGGCACTGAGTCATACAATTGGACCCCAATCCCTGATTTAGTCTATACTACAATGCAGGTGAAAGTCGAATCTACAACAGACCCAGACTATACCCAGGTCTCTGATTTCTCAGCAGAAGCTTTTGAAATACGGCCTAAGTTATGGATCACAGCCCCTGAGGCAAGCGATCAGTTTCCTTTAGGACAAACTAATCAAATTACGTGGGGTGCAACTGGCAGCATTGATTATGTAGATCTTTATTATTCTATAAATACAGGTGTTGACTGGACAAGTATTACTACTGATGAAGATGCTTCTTCGGGTTCTTACGATTGGACTGTCCCTGTTGGAATTCAGACAAGTGCAGATTGTAGGGTTAGGATAGAAAAATCCGACAATGCGAATCTAGTTGGTTATGGGCCAGATGCGGACCTAGATGGGGTAGCAGATGGAGTTTTTGAGTTACTCGCATCTTTGGAGATAACAGCTCCTGCTGGTGGTGCTACTTGGAAAGTCGGCGAGGCAAATAGTATTACCTGGAATTATTTTCCTGAAGCAGGTATTACAAATATAAAACTCAGTTATCAGGTTGATGGTGGCACTTGGATTGGTATTACAACAAAGAGTGTTGGAAGTGGAGGTACAGGTAGTCACTCCTGGACAGTCGAAGACGCTATTAGTGATGCCGCCAAGATAAGAATCGAAGAGGCGCCAAGCTCAGCTACTATCTATGATGAATCAGAAGCTTTTTATATTAAAGGTAGGATTGTAGTCAGTGAACCGCATTCAGGAGAAGTTTTATCTTCAGATACTACCAAAGTTATCCAATGGGATGCCTATGGAGATTTGGATAATACGAGCGGCAATGTAGATATTGCTTTGTCTTATGATGGTGGCGGATCTTATCCGGAGACAATTACAACCAATAAAGCTCCTTCAGGTGAAACTTTCAGCTGGGATATTCCCTCAGATGTAACGCAAGGCAGTAATTGCATGATAAAGGTATTTGATCCTGATGATCCATTGCCTCCTCCTGATGATGGTGTCGCCGGTGAATCAGCCGTATTTGAGTTAAAGGGCGATACAGACTTGACAGTTCCTAATGGAGGAGAGACTTATTATGTAGGAGAGACTATTCCGATTACCTGGGTCCCATCGCCACCCGGCCTAGCTGGAACTCTACAAATACAATATAGTACAGACAGTGGAACCACCGGTAGCTGGGTTGATTTGGATACTGTTGCTGCCAGCGCAGGAAGCTATCCTTGGGTTGTAGGTTCAACTGATGATGTGCTTGGAGCGACAAATAGGATTAAGATTAAAATGATCGGTGATGAATCCAGCGTCAATGATGAGTCTGTCGGTAACTTTACAATTAAAGGCAGCCTTGATCTTACCGCACCTGATGGAGGACAGACCTGGTCTATTGGTACTACAAATAGTATTACCTGGACAAGAGGAAATATATACCAGGGCGATATAGACATTTTATATTCAGTGGATAGCGGTACTAGTTTTACCGGGACAGTCACTGAGAATCTTGACTCTGGGAGTTCGCCGTTTTTGTGGAATATCCCTACTGATGTAATTACCGGTGATAAGAATACGGAGATGAGGGTGATGGTAGTGGATGCTCTTGATTCCGTGATTAACGATGAGTCAAGCACTGACTTTACGGTAAAGGGCAGGTTGATAACTTTAACTTCTTCGCCTCTAGGTGCCAATGGTGGCGGCACATTTGAAGTTGGCCAAGCCCTTAATATAACCTGGACAACACAGGGTGATATAGGTAACGTCGATTTATTGTATAGTACTAATAGTGGAACCAGCTATGATTTTACACTTATTAGCAATACGCCTAATGCCAGCGGGTATGAATTAAGCAATCTGCCCACTCCGGGTGTTCCTGATGCTATTGGTGATGAGGTAAGGTTTCTGGTTAGGAGTAATGCTGCGCCTGATGACATACAGCTTGAAGCCGGCGGTATTTGCGAGATTAAAGGAAGTATCACTATAGCCAATCCTAGCGGCTCTAACGTAGACGATCAGTCTCTGATTGCAACAGATCCCTATACGATTACCTGGGCTAAGCAAGGTAATATAGGCGATGTAAAAGTCCAGTATTCTAGCAATAATGGTTCGGATTGGAGCACGCTTGGTACAGTGCCTTCAACAGACCTTAGCTACCCTTGGGCGTCAGTTCCCGATGAGATAGATACCGATAATAAGATTAGAGTAGAAGATGATGATGATAGTACTGTCTATGACGAGTCAGCCGCGTTTGAGATTATGGGAGAGTTGATTCTTTCTGTAGGTTCTCCCGGTGAAGCCTCCGGTGAGTTTTACTATATTGGCGGGGCTAGTGATCCGTTGGATATTGATTGGACATCAAAAGGCACTATTGGAGATTGTAAGATATGGTATAGCGTAGATGATGGTTCTAGCTATGTCAGTACGGTAGTAGAGACTGTCTCTTACAGCGCAGGAACCCATAGTTGGCCTCTTGACGCTATTACTCCGGGTCCGGACTTTAAGGTAAGGATAGAGAGTAAGACTAATTCTAGCTATGTTTATGATGAATCAGTGTTTAAATTTGGCATCAGAGGTTCTGTATACCTAGATATACCTAATGGCGGCGAAGCAGGTTGGAAGGTCAATAAGGACCCCAATACAATTACCTGGCATACTACCGGCGCTATGGATAATATAGGCCTATACTATTCAATCGATAATGGTTCTGATAACTATCCGTATACGATTATTACTTCTACTGCTGCCAGCGCAGGAAGTTATCCTTGGACTATAGATTCAGGTGATTATTCGACTTATACCTCTGATAATGCCCGAATCAAAATAGTCGATGCTGCGGATGCTAATAATGTTTGGGATGTGGGAGATGCTTCTTTTGATATGGAGCCAGATCTCGTTTTGACAGTGCCTGACGATGGTTCACAAATTTGGCGAGTGGATAACCCTACTGCTTATGATATTGAGTGGACATATGACGGCAATGTGAGTAGCGTTAAAATAGAATTTTCAGATGATGGTGGTTCTACTTGGCCCGGCACAGGGGATTATCTTATTTCAAATAGCTACTCTGCTGCTTCCCTGAGTTTCCCTTGGACGCCACCTGATAAGATTTCCAATGATTGCAAAGTCAGAATAACTGATACTTCTGATTCTGATGTTACAGATGAATCTCAATTTTATTTTAAGATCAAAGGTTCTATAACCGTGACTGATCCTGATGATGGGAATGAATCTTGGAGTTCGGGAAGCACTCAGGATATTACTTGGAATAAGACGGGTAGTATTGGTACGGTTAAGATAGAGTATTCTCCTGATGGAGGCTCTGGTGTTGCTTACAGCCAGATAACAGATGCAACTGGCATAAACTCTGTAGATGGCACTTGGGAGTGGGTAATTGCAGATACCACTGTTCTAGGCACTGAAGCCAAGGTAAAGATTATTGATGAAGATGACTCTACTGTCTATGATGAATCAGACAATGGCTTTCAGGTTAAGGGAGGATTAACTCTGTTAACGCCTAGTAATACTGGCATAGAGTTGGGCCACGATGGCACCAGTACCTATAATATTACTTGGCAGAGATTTGGTGCAATTAACAATGTCGAACTACGTTACTCCATAAATAACGGTACTACATATCCCTATCAAATTGTTGCTTCGACTTCTGCATCTGCAGAATTGTATGACCAGTGGGTTGTACCTGATCAGATTCAAGCCGGCAATCAGCTTATGGTAAAGGTAATAGATGCTGACGATGATACGGTTTTTGATGAATCAGATAATCCATTTATGGTATATGGTCAGCTTGTTTTAGATACACCTAATGCCAACGAGACCTGGTACGTAGGTACAGCCGGTGACATCCAGTGGACACCTACAGGTACCTGGGATTATGTAGATATATACTACTCTACAGATAATGGCTCTAACTGGACTATAGTACCTGGTGGTGACGATGTTTCCGCCGGCACATCTACTCAGCAGCAGACATTCAACACCTGGGCACCGGGCATCAATCTTATAAGCTCACAATACAAGGTAAAGATAGAAGATGCTGATGCAACTCGCAGCGCAAACGTCGTAGACGAATCCACGGGCACCAGCCGTATAGTAGGTTCAGTAACAGTTACCGGACCTAATGGTACAGGCATAGTCTGGTATAAGGGTGAGACGACTAGAGAGATAGCCTGGACAGCTACAGGTGACATAGATCCTGTAAAGATAGATTATTCAGTTGATAGCGGCAGCAACTGGACCGAGATCACAGCCACAGCTCCCGGTGGAGACGGACCACAGACATATACCTGGGCAGCAGTAGCAGATGAAAAGGATGAGGAGTGCCGTATAAGAGTATCAGACCCCAGCTTCCTGACCTACACTAATGACATGTCTGATAATGACTTTGCAATCAGGCCACAGCTCACTGTTAGTCAACCAGTAGCGGACACCGACTATGCAGTAGGCGATACCACTAACATAAGGATCAACAGGACTAGTTCTAAAGTTACCAACGTAAGCCTAGAGTACTCCACTAACAATGGCAGTGACTGGACAGCTGTAAGTGGTGGAAGTAATGTGGCTTTAACAGGTGATGATACTGACTTTACCTGGACCATACCTAATACTATAAGCCATCAGGTGAAGGTAAAAGCTACAGATACTGGTAACTCTAATGTCGATGATATATCAGATGGCGTATTCCGTATTGTCGGTGGTATCGTAATTAGCGCACCGGCAGATGGAGTTAAGTGGCAGGTCAATCCTAAAGATAAACAGATAGCCTTCACCACAACCGGTGATATAGCTAATGTAAAGATAGAGTATTCAGCTAATGCTGGTTCAACCTGGACTGATGTCATATCTCCTAAGGCTTGCGGCAGTGCAGGAGCCTATACACATGACTGGACTACTATGCCTGATGCCACAACTCTGCAGGGACGCATAAGGATAAGTGATTATGATAGTGAGTACACAGACGATATTACAGACGTAACAGGTGACTTTAGCTTGATCGGCAGGTTCGAGATAACACATCCTGAAGACGGTGATGTAGCTATTGCTGAAGATTCTTATTTAATCGAATGGACACCATACGGTACAGGTATCAGTACTATAGTCTTACAGTACTCTACAGATGGTGGTTCAGACTATACTACTATCACTGGACTAGCCAGTAATGCTAACGATGGTGCAGAGACTTGGCCAGCAGTACCTGGCACGACTCTAGCTTCTACTTGTAAGATCAGGATATATGATCCTAATGTATTCGATGCAGGTAATGCAGATACCTACAATGTCAGTAATCCTAACTTTGAGATAAGAGGTGAGATCACTGTTACAGCGCCTAACGGTACTGAAGACTGGGATGTAGGTACTACCGAGAATATTACCTGGACCAAAAAAGGTAATATGGGCACATTAAGTATATACTATTCAGATGATAGTGGTTCGACCTATGGTTCAGCCCTTGTCTCTGATGCGGATTCTACTGCTGGCAGCTGGACATGGGATATTACAGAATCAATTACTTGCGTACCCACAGGTAGGGTAATGATAGAACTGAATGGAAAAACCGTAGTCAATGATGAATCTAATGCTGACTTTACAGTCAGAGGTTCTGTAGCTCTGACTAGTCCTGGTATGGCCGATAATGAAGTATACCAGCACGACGGTGCTATAGAGCATGCGATTACCTGGACTAAGTTTGGCGCGGTAACCAATGTCAACCTATACTATTCATCTAACAGTGGTACTTCCTGGACCTTGATAAACGGAACCCCTGAGCCAGCAGGTAACGGAGCTACCGGCTACAACTGGCTGATCCCGAATACTATAGTAGGTAAAGAGATGTTGGTCAAAGTAGAAGATGACGATAATAACGAGGTCTTCTATGAATCAGACTATACCTTTGATATAAAGGGCACACTAGTATTAGATACGCCTAACAATAACGAGACCTGGTACGTAGGTACAGCTGGTGACATCCAGTGGACACCTACAGGTACCTGGGATTATATAGATATATACTACTCTACAGATAATGGTTCTAACTGGACTATAGTACCTGGTGGTGATGATGTGCCTACTGGTACTACAGGCGAACAGCAGACGTTCAACACCTGGGCACCGGGTATCAATATTATGAGTTCTCAATACAAGATAAAGATAAATGACGCAGACTCCAGACGAGAGACTTGGGTCGTAGATGAATCCACAGGTACTAACCGCATCTTAGGTTCAGTAACAGTCACTGGACCTAATGGTACAGGCATAGTCTGGTATAAGGGTGAGACGACCAGAGAGGTAGCCTGGACAGCTACAGGTAACATAGATCCTGTAAAGATAGATTATTCAGTTGACGGCGGCAGCAACTGGACCGAGATTACAGCTTCAGCTCCTGGTGGAGATGGAGCACAGACATATACTTGGGCAGAAGTAGCAGATGTAAAGAGCGAGACCTGTCGTATCAGGGTATCAGATCCAGCCTTTGCTATTACTTATTGTAATGATATATCTGATAATGATTTTGCAATCAGGCCACAGCTCACTGTATCACAACCAGTAGCGGACACCGACTATACAGTAGGTGCAACTACTAATATCAGAATTAACAGGACCAGTACTACAATTGCCAACGTAGATATCTACTACTCTACAAATAATGGCAGCGATTGGACTCAGATAACAGCTGGAGGCGCAGATAATCTACCTTTGACAGGTGATGATACTGATTATACCTGGACCATACCTAATGCTATAAGTCATCAGGTGAAGGTAAAGGCTGAAGATGTTCAAGAGACTGATATTAACGACGATTCAGACGGCGTATTCCGTATTGTTGGTGGTATTGTTATCAGCGCACCGGCAGATGGAGCCAAGTGGCAGGTC
>JBHPGU010000009.1:0-59805 GCA_042570265.1 Candidatus Omnitrophota bacterium
TCTTGGAGCGGCATTTCCGTAGACCCATCAAACCAAAATGTTTACGCTACTGTATTTAGTGGTGACATCTATAAACAAACAGCAGGCTCTGGTGACTTTATAGCCTTAAGTCAGACTTCGAGATTTTGGGTTGGTATTTCTGTAGACTCATCAAATCAAAATGTTTATGCTACTGATACTAAGGATAAGGATATCTTCAAACAAACAGTCTCAAGATGTTCTAGTACCAGCTGGGGTTCAGATAATATTGTTGAGCTTACTTCTTGTGGAATTCCTGTAACTACATCTTCAGCAGAATACAAAATAATGATCACTCCTAAAACTCATGCAAACATGCCTGCAGTTCCAGGAGCTTCATATGCAACCACAGCTACAGTTACTTCTATAACAGCTACGAATTCTACAGCTGGTACAGATACAGACAGTGCAACTATTACAGTAGATAATGCTTCACCAGCAGCAGTTACTTCTTCTACTGCAACACTAGGAGATACAATAGTTGATCTAGCTTGGACTAATCCAGCTGATAGTGATTTCACCACAGGAGGTACAGTTGTAGTATTACGACGAGCAACTTCAGCAGTAGCAGATGTACCAGTTGAAGGTACAACTTATAGTGTAAGTGATACTATTGGCACAGCAACTGTTGCTTGTGTCGTTACCGGTTCACCACCTGCGACATCATACCAAGATTCAAGTCTTTCAAACGGCACAGCTTATCATTATAAAATATTTACCCAAGATTCAAATGGTAACTATAATGCAGGTACAGTACCGACTGGTTCACCTGCGACGCCTGCTGCAGCACCAGACGCCCCGACAAATGTCTCGGCCACTGACGGTGACCATACAGATAAAGTAACCATTACCTGGACCAAATCCAGCGGGGCTACAGGATATAGGGTATATGAAGGCAGTAACGAATTGGATACCTTAGGTGATGTAGCTACTTATGATGATACCCTTGCAGCTGCGGGAACGATAACCCCTGGCACAGCGGATGCCTCTGATGGCACAAGCACTGCCCATGTGGCTCTAAGCCTATCCAGCCAATCAGCCAATAATGGCGCTTCCAGGACTTATAAGGTTGTGGCCTTCAACGGTGGCGGAGATAGTCCGGATAGTGATACTGACGATGGATATAGAGGAGTAGGTGCATTAACCTATCAGTGGCAGAGAAGCGCGGCCGATAGCGACGCCGATTACTCAAATATTTCGGGCGGTACTACCGCTAGTTACAATGATACAGCTGCCCCATCAAATGGCGATGGAAGATACTTTAAGTGCGTACAGGATGCTACAGGCGCAACTCAGCAGACTTCCACTTCTGATAGAGGATATAGGTTGCAAGCTCCACCGACAGTCGCTCTCAACACCCCGAATGATGAAGCAGAAGTTGATGATACCATCCCCACCCTAAATTTTACAGGCACAGACGCCAACTCAGACGATGTTGAATATAATGTGCAGGTGGGTGATGATTTGCCATGGGATGTGACATCAGCCATTTATTCCCAGGAGATAAGTGTGTTTGCAAAAGAAGAGAATCCGACAGGCCTCTTCTTCAAATCCGACGGCACAAAGATGTATACTGTCGGAACTAATGGCATCACAGTGGATGAGTATAACTTGAGCACAGCCTGGGATGTGGCATCAGCCAGCTATCTTCAGGAGAAGGATGTGAGTGCAAACGAATCGGGTCCATCAGGCCTCTTCTTCAAACCCGACGGCACAAAGATGTATACAATAGGGGGCGCAGTCGATGAGTATAACTTGGGCACAGCCTGGGATGTCACCTCAGCGGTTTACTCCCAGGAGAAGGACTTGACCGGAGAAGATCCTTGGATCAACGACATCTTATTCAAACCCGACGGCACCAAGATGTATATGTTAGGGAGTTACGACGACGCAATATATGAGTATAACCTGGGCACAGCCTGGGATGTCACATCAGCTGTTTACTCCCAGAATAAGGCAACGGGTTCTTACGACACAAGCGCGACAGATGCCTTTTTCACATCAGACGGCCTAAAGATGTATACCAGCGGGAATCAACACAACGCAGTAGATGAGTATAATTTGGGCACGGCCTGGGATGTCACATCAGCTGCCTACTCCCGGGAGATAAGCATTGGCGCAAAAGAGACAGACCCCACTGGCCTCTTCTTCAAGCCCGACGGCACAAAGATGTATACTATCGGGTATGACGGCGACACAGTGGATGAGTATGACTTAGTCACAGCTATAATTGATAAGGTCTCAACTGCAGATCCGGGTTTTACAGCAGGGAATCCCTATACTTCGGGAGAAGCCAAAGAGTATACGGTTCAGGCAGGGGCTGGGCTTTCTACAGACACTACCTATTGGTGGAAGGTCAGGGCTATAGACCCTGGCGGAACCAATACGTACGGCGCCTGGAGCGCACAAAGGACGTTTACAACAGCTAATATCTCACCCACAGTCAGCCTACACACCCCTGATGATGAAGCGAACGTTAGCGACACCACCCCCACTCTAATTTTTACAGGAACAGATACTGAATCAGACGATGTTGAGTATAATGTGCAGGTGGGTGATGATATGTGGGATGTCACAACAGCCACTTACTCCCGGGAGACAGGTGCGATGATAAGCACGACAGACCTCTTCTTCAAACCCGACGGCACAAAGATGTATACCACCATGTCTAGCGGCGACACAGTCGATGAGTATGACTTGAGCGTAGCCTGGGATGTCACATCAGCTACTTACTCCCAACAGAAGGGTGTGGGCGCACGAGAATTGACTCCCACAGGCCTCTTCTTCAGACCCGACGGCACAAAGATGTATACTATAGGGATGGATGGCGACACAGTCGATGAGTATGACTTAGACACAGCCTGGGATGTCACATCAGCTAGTTACTTACAAGAGAAAGACGTGAACACAAAAGAATCGGATCCGATGAGTGTCTTCTTCAGACCCGACGGCACAAAGATGTACACTATCGGGTTTGACGGCGACACAGTCGATGAGTATAACTTGAGCGTAGCCTGGAATGTTGACACAGCTGTTTACTCCCAGGAGAAGAGTGTGAATTCATACGAAGCGATTCCGACAGGGCTCTTTTTCACATCAGACGGCCTAAAGATGTATACCGTCGGGGATACCGGCAACTCAGTCGATGAGTATGACTTGAGCACGGCCTGGGATGTTACATCAGCCGCTTATTCTCAAGAGAAGAACGTGAGCGCACAAGAAAACAATCTGAGAGGAGTCTTCTTCAAACCCGACGGCACAAAGATGTATACCATAGGGGCTGTAGTGGATGAGTATGACTTAGGCACAGCACTTATTGATAAGGTCTCAACTGCTGACGCGGGCTTTACCGCAGGTCACCCCTTTACTTCAGGAGCAGCCATAGATTATACGGTCCAGGTAGGGGATGCTCTATCTATAGAATCTACCTATTGGTGGAGAGCAAGGGCCATAGACCCCAGCGGAAACAATGCTTATGGTGACTGGTGTATAGCAAGGACGTTTACAATACCGAATCTCTCGCCAACGGTTGCCCTGAATACCCCTAATGATGAAGCGAACGTTACCGACACCACCCCCACTCTAAATTTTACCGGCACAGACTCCGAATCAGAGGATGTGGAGTACAATGTCCAGGTGGGTGATGATATGTGGGATGTCACCACAGCCATTCACTCCCAGGAGAAGGATATTAGCGCACGAGAAGCGAATTCGACAGGTCTCTTCTTCAAACCCGACGGCACAAAGATGTATACCATCGGGTCTGACGGCGACTCAGTGGATGAGTATGACTTGAGTCCCGCCTGGGATGTTACATCAGCCAACTATCTTCAGGAGAAGGACGTGAGCGCAAGAGAAACTGGCCCGTCAGGCGTCTTCTTTAAGCCAGACGGCACAAAGATGTATACAATGGGGGGCACAGTGGATGAGTATGACCTGAGCACAGCCTGGGATGTCGCATCAGCTGTCTACTCCCAGGAGAAGGACGTGAGCGGAGAAGATATTTGGGAGACAGACCTCTTCTTCAAACCCGACGGCACAAAGATGTATATGGTAGGGAGTTACGACAACGCAGTGTATGAGTATAACTTGAGCATAGCCTGGGATGTCACCTCAGCGGTTTACTCCCAGAATAAGGTAGTGGGTTCTTACGACGGTTCCCCGGCAGATGCCTTCTTCAGATCAGACGGCCTAAAGATGTATACCATCGGGCGGCAGCACGACACAGTAGATGAGTATAACTTAGGCACAGCCTGGGATGTCACATCAGTCACTTACTCTCAGGAGATAAGCATTGGCGCAAAAGAAATAGACGGCACTGGCCTCTTCTTCAAACCCGACGGCACAAAGATGTATACTATCGGGTATGACGGCGACGACACAGTGGATGAGTATGACATAGGTACATCTTTAATTGATAAGGTTTCAACTGCTGATCCGGGTTTTACAGGCGGGAACCCCTATACTTCGGGAGTAGCCATAGATTATACGGTTCAGGTAGGGGATGCTCTACCTTACAATGCTACCTATTGGTGGAAGGTCAGGGCTATAGACCCTGGCGGAAGCAATGCTTATGGCGCTTGGTGCATACCAAGGACGTTTACACTACCCCCAGACGCCCCGACAAATGTCTCGGCCACTGATGGTGACCATACAGATAAAGTAACCATTACTTGGACTAAATCCGCCGGGGCTACGGGATATAGGGTATATGAAGGTAGTAACTTATTAGATACCTTAGGTGATGTAGCTACTTATGATGATACCAATGCAGCCGCGGGAACGATAACCCCAGGCTCAGCGGATGCCTCTGATGGCACAAGCACCGCCCACGTGGCTTTAAGCCTATCCGGCCAATCAGCCAATAATGGTAATTCCAGGACTTATAAGGTTGTGGCTTTCAATGGCGTCGGAGATAGTCCTGATAGTAGTACTGATGATGGATATAGAGGAGTAGGCGCACTAACCTACCAGTGGCAGAGAAGCGCTGCTGATAGCGATGCCAGTTATTCAAATATTTCCGGTGGCACTACCGCCAGTTACAATGATACGGCTGCCCCGGCAAATGGCGACGGAAGATACTTTCAATGCGTACAGGATGCTACCGGCGCAACCCAGCAAATTTCCAGTGTTAATAGAGGATATAGGAGTACCGATGCCACCGATTCCCTGAAACTCAAGGGCTTAAAGATCAAGGGCCTGCAAATTAAATAACCTCCCTTAAACGAATAGCACAGATGATCACAGATGAAAAGATGTAGATGGACACAGAAAAAAAGTTATAGTAAGATATAGTAGATGTATTACCATATTTGGTTTGTAACAAAACATCATAGGCCTACCTTGGTGGGAAAAATCGAGAAGATGACAAAAGGCGCTTTCTTAGAAGTAGCCAGGAACAAAAAGTATACGATCCTAGAAACAGAAACAAACAAGGATCACGTGCACTTGTTAGTGGAGGCAAAGGATAGAAAAGGTCTGGCGAATATGGTTAGGACTCTAAAGTGTGTTAGTGCTAAGAAGGTCTTGGAAGAGATAAGGAGCACCCCGCGCTTACGCACGGGGAATGTTCGAAGTTTTTGGGCAAGGGGATATGGTCGCAAGATAGCCCACGAACCACAAATAAAAGGGATCAGAGACTATATCAGAAACCAGAAAAGGATTCCCCACACGTGAGTGTGGGGAGGACCTTTTGCTAACAAGAGGAGAATGGCGTGTCCACAAAAGACAAATCGTTAGCAGATAAGTTGATTACCGCAGGACTAATCGATAGGGATATTTTAGAGAGCGCACAGGCAGAGTCCAAGCGCACCAGCGTGCCGCTGTATAAAGTTTTGGTCCACAGCAAGGCCGTGCCGGAAGATGCCATGCTCAACCTGCTCTCGCAGGAGCTGGGAATAGACAGGAAGGACCTAGAGAAGTATATTATAGATCCTTTTATCATCAAGATGGTGGATGCGAATTTTGCCCGCAAAAAACGTATCGTGCCTTTGTACAGGGCTGATGATGCCCTGGCTGTGGCTGTAGATGACCCATTAAATATCGCTGCGCTGGATGAACTGCGCTTTAAGATTAACTCGCCGCTCAAGCCGTTTCTGGTCAAAGAAAAAGATCTCGATCAGGCCTTGAATACCTACTATCCCTTAAAGGGCAAAGAGGGCGCGGCCGCGGCCACAGAGAGGGAGTTCGATAAGCCTTCGATCATCACCACAGTCAACCTGCTGATCCTGCAGGCCATAAAGGAGCGCGCCTCGGATATCCATATCGAGCCAAAGCCTAAAGAGATCGTCATGCGTTTTAGGATAGACGGAGTCTTGCACATCCGCAGCGCGCCGCCCCGATATCTGCACGAGGCGATTATCTCGCGTATTAAAATATTGTCGAACTTAGATATCGCCGAGAGGCGCATCCCCCAGGACGGCGGATTTAAGATAACCGCCGGCGAGCACACCATAGATGTGAGAGTCTCTATCATCCCTTCGGTCTACGGAGAGAATATAGTCATGAGGCTCCTGGATAGGGGCACTACTACTTTAACTTTAGAAGAGGTAGGATTTGCCAAGGAGAATCTGGAAGTTTTCACAAAGCTAATCTCGTCTTCATTCGGAATATTTTTAGTTACCGGGCCCACGGGTTCCGGTAAGACGACTACGCTGTATGCGGCCCTGCATGTGGTGAAGTCCGAAGAGAAAAACATCATCACTATTGAGGATCCTGTAGAGTACCATCTGGATTTTGCCAAACAGATCCAGATCAATACCAAGGTAGACTTGACTTTTTCCAAAGGTTTACGTTCAATACTGCGTCACGACCCGGATATCATAATGATCGGTGAAATCCGCGACTTAGAGACTGCAGAGATCGCCATACAGGCCTCTTTGACCGGCCATTTAGTATTCTCCACACTGCATACCAATGACGCGCCCTCGGCCATAGCCAGATTATTAGATATGGATATCGAGCCGTTCTTGGTATCGTCATGTATCAAAGGAATATTGGCCCAGAGATTGGTGCGTACCCTCTGTAAAGATTGCAAAGAGAAGACCAAGATAAAGGAAAAAGAGCTGTATGAGAACTTAGTATTAGATGCGAGCAAAACCACAGATAAAGAGATAACCATCTATAAGCCTAAAGGCTGCAATCACTGCATGCAGACGGGGTTTAAGGGCAGGATGGGAATCTTTGAGTTGATGCAGATGAACCCGAAGATAAACCGGTTGACCATTGCCCGGGCATCTGTGGAGGAGATACGTAAAGTAGCCTGTGAGAGTGGCATGATAACGCTTCGCGTGGACGGATTAACAAAGATTTTAGATGGTGTAACTACGATTGAGGAAGTCTTGAGGGTGACGTAGGGGTAAGAATTGCATTTTTAACGCAGATTCTCGCGAATCTAACGCAGATACACGCAAATTTTTATCTGCGACTATCTGTGTGTAATATGCGAATATCTGCGTTCAAATATCAGTCTTCAACCTACGAGGTTGCCGTCTTCAACCTCGTAGGTTGAAGAGTAGGTTGTCGTCGGAAAAGGCTGAAATAACCAAAATTCAACCTACGAGGTTGAAGAGGGTAAGATGACACACAATAAATTTCTGGTAACGATTTTAGTCGCGATGTTTAGCCTGTCGGTTTTTGTCGAGCCGGCTTCGGCAGCTACCTCCCAGAGTACTAATTACTCGGCAATTGTAGTCCAGAACTCCGGCAGCAACATAGCCTCATCTACTTCATACCAATTGGAAGGCGTACTAGGACAACCGATGGTTGATTTGGTTAGCGGCGAAGAGACTGAAGCATACTTTGGCATGATCCTTCCAATAACATTGGAACTTCCCATTGGTGAATTTGAGATTGTTGACATACGGGCCTTTAGCCTCTTGTCCCGCCTGGAGGTATTGGAGGTGACCTGGCAAAAAGATAGTGACCTATATTTTACCTGGGAGATAGAGCCGTTTATGCCTCCCGGGTTAATTCAAGGTTACAGTGTATCCTTAGATGAAGATCCAGACGAGACTATTGATACTACAATGGAATACTACGATGGTTTTGCGCTTGACGGTATCACTGAAGGAAGTCATGTTTTCTATGTCAAGGCAGCTACTTCAGGAGATATCTGGAGCAGTGTGGTCAGTTTTGAGTTCTGGGTGGATAACCGTGAGCCTTCCGCTAGCCGTTTCACTCCGGCGCCGGGTACGTTGATAAATAATAATACGCCTACGATCTCTTTTGCTATCCGCGACGCGCACAGCGGCTTGAATATTGAGAGCATTAATTTATACATCAATAACAGTTCGGTAAATGCCACCTACGAAGATGGCCTAGTCACGTATGAGCCATTATCACCTTTATCAGATGGTAGTAAGAATATCCGTATCCAGGCAGAGGATTTGGTAGGCAACATCTTAAGCCAGGTCTGGGGTTTTTCGATTGATGCTAGTGGCCCGCAAGGGTCCATTGTCATAAACGGCGGCGATGAGTCAACGAACTTCTCGCGGGTACGCATTAATGTAACTGCTGAAGATGCGATGTCACAGGTGGCCCAGATGGTGCTTTCTAACGACGGAGTATTTGACAGTGAACGTTGGGAAGACTTTTTCTCTATTCGTACGGACTGGATCTTGGATGAACCTCAGAAGACAGGCGCAAAGACCGTATATTGTAAGTTTAGGGATGAAGCGGGCAATGAATCTGCTATCTATCGAGATGAGATCACCCTGCTCTCGGCGGTCATAGATACGATAATCACTTCCGGCCCTTATAGTCCGACTAAAGAGATTAGCGCGGAATTTAGCTATCAATCTAGTTTTGAAAATGCCGCGTTTAGTTATAAGCTGGATGATCAGGACTGGTCGTCCTGGTCTGAAGAGGTCTCGGTGAGTTTGAGCGGCTTAGGCTTGGGTAACCACGTATTTTCAGTGAAGTCGGCCAAAGACCTGAACGAAGATTTCATTATTACCGAAGAGGAAGAAGATTCTATACCCGCGCAGTGGACGTGGGTAATCAAGAGCGAAGAAGAAGAGGTCGAAGAGGAAGAGAAGGTCCTGCTTTGGAGAACAGAATAAGAAATTACAAATTACAAATAACAAATTACAAATAACAAATTACAAACAATATACAATACACAATACCAAAATTACAAAAGAAATAATTTTGTTTATTGTATATTTGGTATTGTAATTTGTTTGTAATTTGGATATTGTTTATTGTAATTTAAAACTTTCTAAGAGGTGTAAGATGGATTTAAAGACTATCAAACTTAACAAACCCACCGACCTAAACGTCATAATCGGACAGGCGCATTTTATCAAGACCGTTGAGGATATGTATGAGGCCTTGAGCAGTTCGGTGCCAGGGCTAAAGTTTGGCTTTGCTTTTTGCGAGGCCTCTGGGGCTTGCCTGGTCAGGACTGAAGGCAGTGATGAGGAGTTAAAAAAGCTGGCAGTAGAGAATGCATTGAGTATTGGCGCAGGCCATACGTTTGTGTTGTTTATTAAAGACGCATACCCGATTAATATTCTAGGTGCGATTAAAAATTTAAGCGAGGTCTGCTCGGTATTTTGCGCCAGCGCTAATGAAGTAGAGGTGGTCGTAGCCGAGTCTAAGCAGGGCAGAGGAATACTGGGAGTAATCGACGGATTCGGTCCTAAGGGCGTGGAGAAAGAGCCTGATATCCAGTGGCGCAAGGAGTTGCTTAGGAAGATTGGTTATAAACTGTAAAAATCCCAATTTCCAAATCCAAATGTCTAATAAATTTTTAATATCTAATGTCTAATGAAAAAAATTAGGCATTTGAAATTTGACATTTATTTGATATTTTTAATTTGACATTTGACATTAATCTTGCTTTCCTATCGGAGACTGCTATAATATTTTCTCATTACCATGCAATCTAAAAAAATCTCCAGATTCATTCAGGGAATTATTACCAGGGTAGCTATAAATTTCTGTACCTTTATGGTATCAATTTTTCCTGGTGAGAAATTTGCTTATGGGTTTGCCCACCTAATGGCTAGGATCACTTTTACCCTAGCCTCAAAACAGAGGCGTATCGCCCTAGACAGTTTGAATATCGCCTTTGGCCGGGAGAAGTCTCAGGAAGAGATTAAGAAAATAGCCTTTAGCAGCTTTGAGAATATGTCTAAGATGGCTATTGAATTTATATTTTTCTTAGGGAGAATTTCCTTGATGGACAAGTATATAAAAGTCGAGGGGATTGAGAATCTGGACAGAGCCCTGGCAAAAGGTAAGGGCGTTGTGGCTTTGAGTGGGCATTTTGGAAATTTTCCTTTGATGGTGGTTAAGTTGTCTTTGCAAGGCTATAAGTTTTCCACGATTATGCGCCTGATGCGTGACCCTTGGGTCAACCAGTATTTTGAGAAAAAGAGAGATGCTTTAGGTATAGGCTCTATCTATACACAGCCGCGCAACCAATGCGTGCAGAAGAGCCTAGAGACCTTAAGAAACAAGGAGATCTTGTTCGTCCAGTTAGACCAGAATTTTGGTACCGGGGGTATATTCGTTGATTTCTTCGGTAAGAAGGCGGCAACGGCCAAAGGTACGATAGTCTTTGCTTTGAGGGCCAAGGCGCCGATTGTGCCGATGTTTATTTGTAGAGGAGAGGACAATATCCAGAGAGTAGTCATTGAGCCAGAAGCGCAGATGCTAGAAGGAAAAAATTTAGAAGAGACTATACTGCTCAATGCAGAAAAACTTACTAAGGTTATCGAGGGCTATGTGCGTCGATATCCTGCAGACTGGGGCTGGATCCACAGAAGGTGGAAGGCCAGGCCTAAAGAGGAACGACAACAAGCACAACAATCGGTTTTAATATAGGTAAATTACAAATTACAACTAACAAATTACAAACAATTTACAAATTACAATATACAAAAACCATTTCTTAAAATAATAGTTTGTAATTTTCATTTTGTCTATTGTATATTGTTTGTAATTTGGATATTGTTTATTGTAATTTAGCAAGTGATATAAAGGTTCTAATATAACAAGGGGGAGTCATGAAGGTTGAAGATGTAATGGTAAGAAAGGTAAAGAGCGTCTCACCCGATATGCCTATAAGCCAAGCATTAGATGCGCTGACACAGAATGAAATCAGCGGACTCCCGGTTATAGATCAAGATAACAAGCTGGTAGGTATGTTGACCGAGAAAGAAGTGTTAAACTACATCTTGCCGGGATATCTAAAAAAGGTAGGTAGTTTTGTCTATCAGGACAACCCTAAGGTTATTGGCAATAAAGTAAAAGAGCTCCTGCAGGAGAAGAAGGTCTGTGAGATTATGAGAAAAGAGGTTGTTACGGTCGGCCCAGACGCGTCTCTCTCAGAGGTGGCTCGCACGATAATGATAGGGAAGGCCAGAAGAGTCCCTGTGGTAGATAGAGAAGATAGGGTTGTGGGCATTATCGCCAGAGAAGACGTAGTCAAAGCGTTTATGAAATGGGAAATATAACACGTATTGCGTTATGCGTCGTGCGTATTGCGCAATACCTACGCTGTACGCAGTACGCGATACGCTATACGTAAACTCGTGACTTTCATGGAGTTTATTTCAGATATAATACAATGACCAAAGACAGAATATTCATAAAGGTACTCTCCTTAATAGTAATTGTTTTTGCGCTGGGGGTGGTCTGTAGAAACCTGGGATTTAACGCGCAGCAGTCGCTGTCGGTCTCTATATTCGCCATGTCTATCTTAGGCACGATATTTTTCTGGGAGTTTCGTCTGGCTTTTGCCTTTTTGGGAACAAGCATCCTCTTGATTACCAAGACCATCGACATGGAAAATCTGGTCATGTCGGCGTCCTTAGAGGTCATCCTCTTTCTTATAGGCATGATGGTCTTGATCGGCCTATTAAAAGAATCGGGCGTGTTTGCCTGGATCATTACTTTGATCCTTAGGGTAAAAAATCTTAATGCCAAAAGATTCACCCTTGTGCTCTCTGTTGTTTCGGCACTCCTGGCCTGTGCCGTAGACGAAGTCACCTCCATAATATTTATGGTCGCGGCGGTACTGGAGATCTGTGACTACTTTGAAGTCAATCCGGTACCCTTTATAATAATCTCAGTCCTTTCTACAAATATCGGCAGCGCCGGTACTGTTTTAGGTAACCCTATAGGGATACTTATCGCCTCAAAAGCCGGCCTGACATTTGAAGACTTTATCCTCAAGGCCTTTCCCATAATGATACTCTGCCTTTCTGTTTCGATCTTATTAATATTCTTAATTTTTAAGAATGACATCAGGAATTTAGACAAGAAGATGAAGGAGTTGGGCGCCAATGAGGTGTTGATTAAGTTAATCTCTGTGCCGCCGGATAGGCCTCTAAAGAACGCGTTGTTAATTTTTGGCACTACTTTGTTTTTTATTGCTTTACACCATAGGCTTGAAATCATGCTTGGCCTGGATCCCAACACCATTCTTTTAGTCGTGCCTTTGATTTCGTCGGGGCTGGTGATGATCTGGAAGTGGAAGAGGGCCAGGAAATACATCGAGCACGATGTGGAGTGGTGGACGCTTTTGTTTTTTATGCTGCTGTTTGCTCAGGCTGGCACGCTTAAATATGTGGGTACAACAAACTTAATCGCTGATAAATTGACCGCTTTCACCGGCAACAGTCCGCACTTGCTCATCGGCTCGGTAATCTGGATAAGCGCTATCGGCTCAAGTATCTTAGATAACGTTGTTTTAGTGGCCGCATTTATCCCTATAATCCAGAGTTTTCAAAATGTACAATTGGATTCTTTATGGTGGGCTCTGCTCTTTGGAGGCTGTTTAGGCGGCAACATAACTATTGTTGGTTCCACGGCGAATATCATCGCTTTAGGAATTTTAGAGAAGGAGAGGAACATCAAGATTAGTTTCTTGCGCTGGCTCTCCATAGGATTGATCGTAGGTGTTGTAACTCTCTTTGTTGTCTGGGGTTGTTTGGTATTTTTACCGGGGTATAAATGAAGCCACCCTTGGCGTTAAGACTGTAAGGGTTTGGCTGAATTTACCCCCACACCAATTCTCTACTTACCGAGTGGTGTGGGAAAATTGGTGTGGGGGTTTAATTCGCGCATGCTGATTGGCAATAAAAAAGAGCAGCTATAACTTACTCGCACTTAAGCGCTCGTAAGTTATGCGCTCATTAAAGGAGTTTTTATGAAACTATTTCGTAGATATCTTATCGCAGGTTCTATAATCGTTATACCGGTCATAGTCACTATCTTTCTTTTTTTATGGGCGTTTAAGTTTCTCGACGGGATATTAGGCAAATACGCAGATAGTTATTTGATCAGTCATTTTGGCCACACCTTTCCCGGTTCCGGGATAGCCTTAGCCATAGCCGCAATAGTCTTCGTGGGCTTTTTAGCTTCACACTTGATCTCTAAGAGTGTTATTTCGTTTTTTGAGAATTTCTTCCTTAAATTCCCGGTCGTAAAGCAGATTTATCCGGCGGTCAAACAAATAGTCCAGTTTTTGTTTAGCGATAAAAAAGTCTCCTTTAGAAAAGTGGTTCTAATTGAATACCCGCGTAAGGGGCTTTATGCTTTAGGTTTTTTGACCAATGAGACCTATAAAATCTTTAGAGATAAACTAAGAAAAAAAGATTTGATTAATGTTTTTATACCTTCTACTCCGGGGCCGCTTACAGGATTTATGGTCATGGTGTCCCAGGGGGAAGTTATGGTTGTGGATATTACCGTGGAAGAGGCGTTGAAGATGCTCATCTCCGGCGGCGTGGTTAATCCCTCCTCAAATGATGGCCAAGCTCTGCCGGTTTAGTTGATTGAAGTAATACTTCCTAGAAATTAAAAAGAATTAGTTTTGAACGCAGATATTCGCATATTACACGCAAATGGTCGCAGATAAAAATTTGCGTGTATCTGCGTTAGATTAGCGAAAATCTGCGTTAACAAATAAAAATTTGGAAAATTCTATCTTATTAAGGGTTGACACATAAAAATAATAGTGGTACAATCCTTTCGCATTTGAAAATAATTTCTAATTAAGTATCCACCATCAGCCAAACAAAAATCAAATTTATTTAAACAAGTAAAGTCCCCCCGTCGATTTGGAAGCTATGTCTCCAAATTCAACAGGTTGTGTTCATTCTCGCTAAAAAATACAATATATTGTGTTTTTTTCACTTGACCAATAGTTTGTAGGTGGTATAATTTGGAAGTCAAACAGAGTAAATTAAAATTTCTAATTTCTAATTGCTCTAATTGATCTAAAAAATAACCAATGCCTAATGATACAATGACCAATAAATTTAGACTTAGACATTGGACATTGGGGAATTGGAAATTGATTAGAAATTAGATCAATTAGGTTAATTAGATATTAAGATTATTAACAGCATTTATAACTATTTTTTAAGAGGGGTGTGTCATGAGTCATAAATTATCCGACAACGCAATCAAAGTTTTAGAGAGGCGTTATCTAAAGAAAGACGAAAAAGGAAAGATTATCGAATCGGCTACTGAAATCTTTCGCCGCGTAGCCGATGCTATCGCCGCAGCCGATAAAAATTATGGCCAGAGCGATGAGGAGATAAAAAAGATCTCGGATAGGTTTTGTTATATGATGGCCGGACTGGAATTTATGCCCAATTCCCCGACATTGATGAATGCCGGTAAGGCCCTTTCGCAGTTGTCCGCTTGTTTTGTCTTACCCATAGAGGATTCTATGGAGAGTATTTTTGATAGTATTAAAGCAACGGCGCTGATCCATAAGTCCGGCGGTGGCACAGGGTTTTCTTTTTCACGCCTGCGGCCTAAATCCAGCCCGGTGCGCACAACCGGAGGGGTCGCTTCCGGCCCGGTATCATTTATGAGGGTGTTTGACTCCGCCACCCAGGCCGTAAAACAGGGCGGCACCCGCCGCGGGGCAAATATGGGTATACTGCGCGTGGACCATCCGGATATCTTAGAGTTTATTGCCTGCAAGGAGCAGGACAAAGAAATAAATAACTTCAACATCTCCGTGGCCATTACAGATGAGTTTATGAATAGGCTCAAAAATCAGGAAGAGTATGATTTGACCGATCCGCGGACAAAGAAGGTAGTAGGACGCCTTAGTGCAAATTATGTATTTGATCTGATCGTCAAGCAGGCGCATAAGAATGGCGAACCCGGAATTATTTTTATCGATAGGTTAAATAAGGACAATCCTACTCCTAAGTTAGGTGATATCGAAAGTACTAATCCTTGCGGTGAGCAGCCGTTGTTGCCGTTTGAGAGCTGCAACCTAGGTTCGATCAACCTCTATAGATTGACCAAAGAAGAACAGGGTAAATTCCAAATCGATTGGCAGAGGCTAAAGGAAGTAACGCATGATGCGGTACACTTCTTAGACAATGTAATCGACATGAACAAATTTCCTCTCCCGCAGATCGAGAAGAATACAAAGACTACGCGTAAGATCGGCCTGGGGGTAATGGGTTGGGCTAGTGCTCTGGCCAGGATGCAGATCGCCTATAATTCGCAAGAAGCCATTGATATGGCCCAGAAGGTCATGTCTTTTATTCTGAATGAAGCGCGTAAAGCATCCATAGATTTAGCTAGAGAACGCGGGGCTTTTCCGGCATACAAAGAGAGTACTTTATTCAGCAGGCATCCTGAGCCGCAGCGAAATGCCACGTTGACCACTATCGCCCCTACGGGAACGATCAGCATCATCGCCGGCCCTTGTTCGTCGGGCGTTGAACCGATATTCGCTATTTGTTATTATCGCAACGTAATGGATAATGATAAATTAGTAGAAGTCGATCCTGTGTTTGAGGAGATAGCCAAAGAGAGGGGTTTTTATTCCAGGGAGCTGATGCAGAAGATCGCCGAAGAAGGCTCTATTCATGACATTGAGGAGATCCCGCAAGACGTAAGAGATATTTTTGTAACCGCGCACGATGTTTCACCGGAGTGGCATATACGTATGCAGGGCGCTTTCCAAAAATATACAGACAATGCTGTAAGTAAGACCGTTAATTTCTCTCACAGCGCAGCGAAAGAAGACGTGAGCAAGGTCTATATGTTGGCTTATGATTTAGGCTGTAAGGGCGTGACTATATATCGTGATGGTTCGCGTGAAGAGCAGGTATTAAATATTGTGCGTAAAGAAAAAGAAGAGGTTGGGAAGCCGGAAAGCGGTAAGATCAGCCCGCGGCCCAGGCCTGAGGTGATAACCGGAACGACTACAAAGGTGGCGACCGGTTGCGGTAATTTGTATGTCACTATAAATACCGACGAAGAAGGCAGGCCGTTTGAATTATTTACACAGATGGGTAAGGCTGGCGGTTGTGCCGCATCACAGTTAGAAGCTGTGGGCAGGCTTGTTTCTTTAGCCTTTCGTTCCAGTATAGATGTGAAGACAATTATAGAGCAATTGAGAAGTATCCGCTGTCCTTCACCTTCATGGGAGAAGGGCGTGAGGATTTTTTCCTGTGCAGATGCCATGGCCAGAGTAATAGAGAAGAGATTGGCAAATTCCGGAGAAGATGAAAAATTGATAAATAAAGCGGAAGTGTTGTCTCAAGTAGCCAAGAGCGAGGAGCAGTTAGAGAAACATATTGCCGTCCGCAGCAGGAATATCGTAGGCGTATGCCCGGATTGCAGCGGTGCTTTAAGGCACGAAGAAGGCTGTATCAAGTGTTATGCCTGTGGATTTAGCAAATGCTAACCTTAGAATGACAAATATCAAATTTCAAATGTCAAATAAATTATTAATGTCAAATTTCTAATTTAGGAATTAGATATTTGGATTTTATTTGGAATTTGGCATTTGTCATTTGGAATTTTAGGAGGTAATTTTTGAAAACTAAGAAGATTCTATATATAATTCTCGATGGACTAGGTGACCTGCCGATAGAAGCACTGGGTAATAAGACGCCGCTGGAGGCAGCCCTTACCCCTAAAATGGACATGTTGGCCCAATCTGGGAAAACTGGAATTCTCTATCCGGTAGAAAAGGGTATTGCCCCGGAGTCAGATATCGCGGTAATTAGCTTGTTGGGTTACGACGCCCACAAATATTACACAGGCAGAGGGCCGCTGGAGTCTTTTGCAGAAGGCTTGGAGGTAAACGATGGGGATCTGGCCTTTAGGGTGAATTTCGCCACAGTCGAAGACGATGGATTTACTATAAAGGATAGGCGCGTGGGCAGAGATTTGACTACAGAGGAAGCCACTGCGTTATGTAAAGAGATGAATTCCAAGGTAGCGCTGAGTAGCGGGACGTGCGAGTTCAGAAATACTATCGGCCATCGAGGGATTTTGATTATTCGTGGAATGCGCTCAAGGTTGTCTGGGTGGGTAACTAATACTGATCCGGCTTATGACCGTGAAGGTGTATTCGGAGTGGCCAAAGAAAAATTCGAATTAAAGGTAGCTAAGGCCGAGGCCATGCCGGGTTATGAGACTAACAATGAGGCTTTGGAGAGCGCGAAGCTTATCAATGAATTTACGGAAAAATCACACAAGGTTTTACAAGAATCAGCCATAAATAAAAAGAGGATCGCCGATGGAAAATTGCCGGCGAATATTATATTGTCCCGCGACGCCGGAGACCATCTGCCCAAATTTCCCAAGTTATCTGAGCTGTTTGGTGGGTTGAAGGTTGGTTCTTTTGTGGAGATGCCGGTGGAAAAAGGCATAGCACTCTTGACCGGCATGGCTGTAGTGGATGTGCCTTCGCGTACGGGCCATGTGGATGTAGATTACGGGGTCTGGGCCAAGGTGGCCGCACAAGAGATCCAGAAGTTTGACGGTTTGTACATTCATATTAAGGGTCCGGACGAGCCTGGCCACGACGGAGATTATAAAGCCAAAAAAGAGAACGTCGAGGCTATAGATAAGTTTTTCTTTGCCCCCTTGCTTTCTAAGATAGACCTAAAAAATACGATAATCGCAGTTACCGCTGACCACTCAACTCCCTGCAGTATGAAGGCTCACTCTGCCGACCCGGTGCCGCTTATTGTCTGTGGCGGAGGCATTGAACCGGATGGCAGCATGAGTTTTTCAGAGAAGGCTGCGCGCTTAGGTTCTCTAGGTGAAATCTTAGGCAGAGAGCTTTTGGAAAAGTTAGTTGATTTCTCCCGTCAATAAAAACACGTCGTTTCCTAGAAAATCTATTCTTATAATTTAGGAGAATTTAGGAGTTGAACTCTTACGGGTTACAATTATGACTTATGATCTGATAGTTGTGGGTGGAGGACACGCGGGTGTCGAGGCAGCGCTGGCCAGCGCTAAGCTGGGGTGTTCGACGCTGCTGGTGTCCATGAATTTAGATACGATTGGACTTATGTCTTGCAATCCGGCTATCGGTGGATTAGGCAAAGGCCAATTGGTAAAAGAGATCGATGCCCTGGGTGGTTTTATGGGTATAGCTGCGGATAGGTGTGCCATACAGTTTCGCCGGCTCAATGCCTCCAAAGGCCCGGCTGTACGTTCTTCCCGGACGCAGGAGGACAGGCAAGGGTATAGGTCTTTTGTAAAACAGGTCGTTGAGAATCAAAAGAACCTTTTTTTGTATCAGGCTGAAATTGCGCGCATCATTGTCAAGAGCGGCACGGTAAAAGGAGTGGAGACATCTTTAGGCCAAAGGCTTTATTGTAAAACCTTAATAGTCTCGGCTGGAACTTTCTTGAATGGCCTGATACATGTCGGACTGAAAAATTTCTCCGGCGGAAGATTGGGAGAAGACGCCGCTAAAGCGCTATCTAATTCCTTAAAAGATTTAGGATTTAGTTTAGGCAGATTCAAAACCGGCACCTGCGCCAGGCTGGATAAACGCACGATAAATTTCAAGAAACTAAAAGCGCAGGAAGGCGATGAGAAGCCCCTACCATTTTCTTTTTCCAGCCAAAATTTAAACATAGAGCAGATCCCTTGTTATATTACTTATACAAATTCTAAGACGCATAAGATTATCAAGGACGGATTAAAGTTTTCTCCTTTGTATACCGGCAAGATCAAGGCCACAGGAGTAAGGTACTGTCCTTCGATTGAAGATAAAATTGTTAAGTTTAGCGGCAGAGAGAGGCACCAGATATTCTTGGAACCAGAAGGCAGAGATACAGTGGAAGTATATCCCAATGGTGTTTCCACTAGCTTGCCTATCAACATCCAGATAAACATGCTGCGTTCTATCGCGGGATTAGAAAAAGTAGAGATTCTCCGTCCGGGTTACGGCATAGAGCACGATTTTATTGATCCCACACAGCTCTATCCGACGCTAGAAACAAAGAGGATTAAGAATTTATTTTTAGCCGGACAGGTCAATGGCACGACCGGTTATGAGGAAGCCGCGGCCCAAGGGTTGATCGCCGGCATAAACGCGGCCTTAAAAATAAAGAATAAAAAACCTTTTGTCTTAGGCAGAGACCAGGCCTATATTGGCGTTTTAATAGATGACTTGACTGCAAAGGGAACTACTGAGCCCTACCGCATGTTTACTTCCCGGGTAGAGTATAGATTGCTGCTTAGGGAAGATAATGCAGACCAGCGCCTGAGAGAGTTTGGATTCGGAGTCGGATTGGTCAAACCTCGGGATCACAGGTATACACAACGAAAGATTAGAGATATCAAACAAGGGATCAAGGAGCTCTCTGCAAATAGGGTAAGGCCGAGCGTTAAAATAAACAACAGGCTAAAAAAGTTGGGCACATCCGCATTGAAAAATTATCTCAGCTTAGCAGACCTGCTCAAGAGGCCGCAAATCAATATGGATGAGTTAATCAAATTAAATGGCCTAGAGCTAAATCTTTCCCCAGACGTCCTGGAAGGGATCGAGATCGAATTAAAGTATGAAGGTTTTATAAAAAGACAACTAGAGGAGATAAGGCGTTTTAATAGGATAGATAAGATAAAGATTCCCGAGCATATCGATTATAAAAGAATAGTTGGTTTGTCTAGGGAGATCAGCGAAAAATTAGAAAAAAACAGGCCTTTTACTTTGGGCCAGGCCAGCAGGATTTCCGGCGTGACCCCAGCGGCGATTTCGCTACTCATGATTTATTTTAAGAAAGTTAACAAAAATAAATGTTAACGCGGATTCTCGCATATGTAACGCAGATGGTCGCATATAAAAAATCTGCGTTTATCTGCGTTTGATTTGCGACGATCTGCGTTTAAAAATAATAATTGAATAACTAGATTCTTAGCTTGATAAATTTTGGTTTATGTGTAGAATTGAAATATAACCAACCTAATACAATCACTGAAAGGGTAAGGAATAAGAGATGTCTACTGCTTTTGAGATATTTTTCAGTTTGGCCGGAGGCCTAGGACTTTTTATTTATGGAATATTTATGATGGGCGACGGTCTGCAAAAAGCAGCTGGCGACCGCATGCGCGGCTTGCTTAAAGTGCTTACCGGTAATCCGATTATGGGTACTGCCGTTGGTGCAGGGGTTACGGCTTTGATACAAAGCAGTTCTGCTACGACTGTTATGCTCGTGGGGTTTGTCAATGCCGGACTTATGACTCTCAAGCAAACAATTGGAGTTATTCTGGGAGCAGATATAGGGACTACTATTACAGCTCAGATTATTGCCTTTAAGCTTACGGATTTATCTTTACCCGCCATCGCCATCGGCGTGGGTCTGCACTTCTTTGGCAGGAAGAAATACATAAAGGATATTGGTTTATTCTTCTTTGGATTTGGCATGTTGTTTCTGGGCTTGCAGATAATGACTTCTCAAGTCATGCCCTTTAGTCAAAATCCAGCGGTCAAACAGATCTTCATAGACTTAAGCGGCAATCCTTTAATGGGAATTTTGGTAGGAGCAGTATTTACTGCCTTGTTTCAAAGCAGCAGCGTTACTACCGGCTTAGTGATTACCTTGGCAGCTTTAGGCTTAATCGATCTTAACGCAGCTATATTTCTCATCTTAGGGTGTAATATAGGTACTTGTGTTACAGCCTTGCTGGCAAGTATTAATACCAATGTTTCGGCAAGAAGAACTGCAGTGGCACACGTATTAATTAAGATTTTAGGAGTGTTTATCGCATTGATGTTTTTACCTTTATTGAAATCTATGGTTTTGGCTACTTCTTCTGATATCGCACGGCAGTGTGCCAATTTCCACACTATTTTTAATATAGCGATTATGCTTATTTTCTTGCCGCTAGTTAATTATCTTACCAAGTTGGCTATAAAGATTGTACCCGGTAAGGATATCCAGGTTGATTTAGAGCCCAGGTATTTAGAGAAACATCTGCTTATTACTCCTACAATCGCATTTGAAGCTGCGATTAAAGAGGTTGTGCATATGGCTACAATAGCCAAGGAGATGGTCGAAGACTCTATGTCAGGATTTTTCCGGGATGATAGAAAAGCCTTGAATATAGTTGTCCGCAAAGAGGCAGCCGTAGATAAGTTGCAAGAAGCAATAAGTCAATATCTGATATGGCTGACCCAGAAGGAGTTAAGCCAGGAAATTTCTAAAAAGATTCCTTCCATGCTGCACACGGTAAATGATATAGAGAGAATTGGCGATCATGCTGAGAATTTAGTGGAATTAGCAGAGAGGCGGCTAAATGACAATATGTCGCTCTCTCCTCATGCTATGGAAGAGTTGAAGACGATGTTTTCCCAAATAATCGAGATGTTCGATAATTCCATAAGGGCATTGGAGACGAATAATAAAGAACAGGCAAAGTTAGTTATGCAGACAGAAAAGCAGATCAATCAGATGACTTTGGCTCTCAGGCAGAACCACATCAAGAGATTGAATGACGGCGAGTGCGAAGTCCTCTCCGGCATAGTCTTCTTGGATACGGTCAGCAACTTTGAAAAGATCGGAGATCACCTAGCTAATATCGGACAGGCGGTCATGGGGCACCTGCAGTGGGGCTCAGATGAGCACAGAGACGAGGAGCTTGTTGGCGCAGCTGCATCATAAAACTAATTAAACACTCATTGAATCCTTACGCTTAAAACCAAATTGTCTTTTTGTGCGTAAGGATTTTTTTACTTCAACCTCCGAGGTTGAATTTTGGTGGATGGTGGCTAGATATCATGATTAAGAAAGTTGTTCTATCGCTATTATTGGTTTTCAGTGTTCAATTTTTTGCCTACGCTCAATCAGAAGAACAAATCGAGCTGCCTAAAATCTCTTACAAGAATAATTCTATAAGTTGGCATAATCGTAATGACCATTTGATACCCAGCGGCGCCCAGACAGAAGAGATACTTTTGTTGGATCAAGAGAGGGACTTTGCTAGCGACGATATCGATGCGGACGGGGTGGTAAACAATATCGATCCCTCTGCCTACGATTGGCGCGAGATCGGCTATCAACCTTTTGGGGTGTTGGCCTTTTTAGGCTGGAGGCACGATTGGAATGATAATAAATACTCTGAGGAGAACCTGGAAGAGGCGGTAAAGTTATTGAATGAGGCCGGGATATCTTTTGTGCGCATGGACTTCTTGTGGGAAGATGTCGAGTCCAAAAAAGGCAAATTTAATTTCCAAAAGTACGACTTCATAGTGGACTTATTGTCAAAGAAGAGCATCCGCGCCTTAGGGATCTTGGACTATTCTACATTCTGGTCAGCGGACGCCTGGAATAATCCTCCTAAGAATTTAGATGATTTTGCTGCTTATGTCTTTGAAATTGTTTCGCGCTATAAACACAGGATTAAGTATTGGGAGATCTGGAATGAGCCGGATAGCCCGATCTATTGGCAGCCGCAGGACGATATGAAGACCTATACCGAACTCTTAAAAAAGAGTTATGAGGCAGCCAAAAAAGCCGACCCTACTTGCAAGGTGGTTTTGGGCGGGATGACTAGCGAGGGTTACTACGCCATAAAGAGTGTCTACGCTAACGGCGGTAAGGATTACTTTGATCTGATAAATATCCATCCTTTTGTCGACCCTTTAAACCCCAACGAGATTAAGAAGATTTATACGATATATAATAATCTAGAGAGGCTAAAAGCTCAATATAACGACAAAGATAAAAAGATCTGGTTCACCGAAATAGGCTGTCCGGGAGTAGGCGCGGATAAAGAGAGCAAGGGTTGGTGGATGGGCCAGTCTGCGTCCGAGGAACAGCAGGCGCAATTTCTTTACATTATCTACACGGATATTATAGAGCTGCCTAATCTAGAAAAGGTGTTCTGGGCCTACTTTAGAGACAATAACGCACACTTCAAAAATGACGTAGATTATTTTGGGCTGGTGCGCTGGGATTTTTCTAAAAAACCCGCCTTCGATGTCTTAAAAGATAGGCATGAGCGCTGGTTAAATTTACATAGCTATCTTAAATTGCAAAAGAAGTATGGAAGATAGAATAAAAGTAAAGATAATTTTGAACGCAGATAATCGCATATTACACGCAAATGGTCGCAGATAAGAAATTTTTATATAAGGATTTATCCTATAAGCTAGTTGGTTGTTTTTATGAAGCATATAATGAACTTGGCCCAGCGCATAAGGAACAATTATATCATGAAGCCCTAAAGATTCTTTTTGCAGATAATGATATAAAATACAAAGATAAGCCAAGGATTAAAATACAATTTAAGGGCAAGAACATAGGAATTTATGAACCTGATTTTATAATAGAAGAAAAGATTATTATTGAAATAAAGTCTCTATTAAATATGCCCAAAGTATTTGAAAAACAGCTTTACTATTACTTAAGAGGTACAGACTATAAGGTTGGTTATTTGGTAAATTTTGGCAACGAAAGTATAGATATAAGGCGAAGAGTTTATGATTCTGTTCGGTTTAAGAATTAATCTGCGTGTATCTGCGTTAGATTCGCGTAAATCTGCGTTAAACAATATTACTTTAAATTAAAATAAGTATGAAAGATCAGAACTACAAAGAATTGAAAAAAATTACTGCTGAAGGTGGCGCAGACCTGTTCGGCGTCGCGGACATATCCGAAATTAAGGATGAGTTTAATCTGCCTAAAGAGTTAACTGAGGGTTTGGATAAGGCGGTCTGCATAGGGGTGAGATTGTCTTCTCAGGTGCTCGGCGGCATAAAACAAGAGCCCACAAAATTATATTTTCACCACTATAAGACAGCGAACTTCTTTTTGGATCAGTTGAATTTTAAGTTAGCCGGCAGGATACAGCAGATGGGCGCTGCGGCCCTGCCTATTCCTGCTTCACAAATTGTGGATTGGCAAAAACAGAGCGCCCACGTCTCACATAAAAAGGTAGGCCTCCTAGCCGGGTTGGGCTGGATTGGCCGCAACAATCTTTTAGTGAATCCTAAATTAGGTTCACAGTTTCGCCTAGCCACAATACTGACTAATTTAGATATGAAGACAGATGAAGCGTTAGATTCGGATTGCGCTGATTGCCGCGCTTGCATCAAAGTCTGTCCGGTATCTGCTATACAAGAAAAAAAAGAAGATTTTAATCATGCGCTTTGTTTTGAGAAGTTAAAAGCCTTCCAGAAGGCCAATATTGTGGGACAATATATATGTGGTATTTGTGTGAGAGCTTGTGAAGGGAAGAACACTTTATAGAAGCTTTACCCCACACTCACGTGTGGGGAATATTCGAACGGATACCCCATGCGTAAGCATGGGGAGGAGGAAACAAATGAACTATCAAAAACAGATAAAAACCGCCATAGATTTAATTTCAATCAGCATCCGTACCGCTCCTAAGAGCGGAGGTGTGGATGATGTGGTATTTTTATCTGCTAATAATCAGCTTAAGAAGAGAATCGCTGATGAGATGGTGGCTATTGGCAGAGAAAAATCAAAGGACAAGCCAGATAAAAAAGTTCGTGAGGCCATAGCCACTAGCTGGAGCAGCGACGCCTTGACGGTCAGGAAGTCTCAAGGCTTGATCCTGATAGGGGTAAAAGGCAAAAAGCCGTTTGGTTCAAATTGCAGCGGCTGCGGGTTTAAAACCTGCACCGAGTTTAGCGCCCACAACCACAAAAATATCAAGAGTAGAGCTTTGGGTCCATTTTGCATGTTTAAGATTTGGGATCTGGGTATTGCCACAGATTCAGCGGCCAAGACAGCGGCTATGCTCAATATCGACAACCGCATAATGTACAGGATAGGTATCGCTGTATTAAGGCTAAAAATATTTAAGAGCAGGGGCAGTAAAAGAAGTTCTACACTAAATCGTGTTTGTCCGGTTTTGGGACTTCCCTTATCTGTAAGCGGCAAGAACATATTCTTCGATAGGTTGGATAAACTACAGGCAGCCAGAACGCTTATGGATTATTTTGGCAAACGCAAATAAGGCCTTGGGAGTCCAACTCCCAAAAGCCTTGGGAGTTGGACTCCCAAAACTGCGGAAGTTATTGACGCTTCCGTAGGGATATGATATTCTTTTTCTAGTCGAAAAACTATTACCAAACAGGGGAGGAAGATATGGACCCAATTTTAGAGATTTTAGAAAAAGACGCACGTACAACACCTGAAGATATCGCTAAAATAACCAAGCTGAAGAAGGCAGAGGTAAAAAAGCGCATCAAAAAATACGAAAAGCAGGGCGTCATCCTAAAATACAGGGCTGTAATAAACAAGGAATTGATTAAAGATGACTCCAGCGAAGTGCGCGCGCTCATCGAGGTAAATATTGTGCCGCAGAAAGACTTAGGGTTCGACCGTATTGCCGAGCGCATATATTCGTTTCCCGAGGTCTCCAGCTGCACGCTCATCTCAGGCACCTATGACTTGCTCTTAGTCGTGGAAGGAAAGAATTTGCCCACAGTGGCTAATTTTGTGGCTGAGAAACTCGCCCCTATGGAGAATGTGCGCGGCACGGTAACGCACTTTTTGTTAAAAAAATATAAAGAGGACGGCGTGGTCTTAAAGCGCAAAGAAGATAACAAGAGAATAGCAATTTCGTATTAGAAATTTTACCCCGCACTTACGTACGGGGAATATTCGAACGGATACCCCATACGTAAGTATGGGGAGGAAGAAACAATGAAAAACATAATTTCCAAAAAAGTAAAAGACATGGCTCCTTCTGGGATACGGGTATTTTTTGACCTGGTCTTAGGCATGGATGATGTCATATCTCTGGGCGTGGGCGAGCCGGATTTCGTGACCCCCTGGAAGATACGGGAGTCTGCTATCTACTCTATAGAGCAGGGCTATACTTCTTATACCTCTAATAAGGGTTTAAACAAGCTAAGGCAGTATATCGCAAGGCACCTTAAACAGAGGTTCGGCTTAGAGTATGATCCTGATGATGAGATCTTGATTACCGTTGGGGTGAGTGAGGGGTTGGATCTGGCAGCACGCGCAATTATAAATCCAGGAGATGAAGTAATCATCCCGCAGCCTTCGTACGTCTCATATGGCCCGGTAGTCCATCTGGCAGGCGGGAAGCCGGTATTTATTGATACTAAAAATTCAGGCTTTAAATTAAGGCCGCGCGACTTAGCCAAACAGTGTAATAAAAAGACCAAGGCTATATTGATAAATTATCCTTCTAACCCTACGGGTGTCTCCTATACTAAGGGAGAGTTAAGAGAGTTAAGTAAGGTCATCTTAAAACACAACCTATTAGTCCTCTGCGATGAGGTCTACGATGAGTTGACCTATGACTATAAACATACGCCGTTGGCAACTTTGAGCAATAAGTTAAGAGATCGCGTCATATATTTTAATGGTTTCTCCAAAGCATTTGCCATGACCGGATGGAGGGTGGGTTATGTCTGCGGAAATAAAGATATTATCGCTGCCATGACCAAGATCCACCAGTATACAATGTTGTGCGCACCCATTACTTCCCAGATGGCAGCTTGCGAAGCTCTACATAGCGGAAAGTCTTCGCTGGAGGAGATGAAGAAAGAGTACCACCGCCGCCGCGACTTTGTATTAGAGAGATTAGAAGAGATCGGGTTGGATTGCGTCAAGCCCCAGGGGGCATTCTATGTCTTTCCCTCGGTAAAGAAGACAGGGCTTTCTTGCCTGGATTTTGCCAATAAATTGCTAAAGGAGAAGAAAGTAGCAGTGGTCCCCGGCACAGCATTCGGCGATAACTACCAGGACCATATTAGGATGTCTTATGCCTCAAGCCTCGATCACCTAAAAGAAGCTTTCCAAAGAATAGAGTCATTCCTCCGCCTACACTCGCCAAAGAAGTAGCGGCAGGCAGGGATTTCGCTAAGGATTAAATATGCCACTAGGAGATAATATTTTAATAGGGCAGATGCTAATCGACGAAGGCTTGATTACATCGCAACAACTCGAAGAAGGCCTAAGAGAACATAAGAGGACAAAAGAATTTATCTGCTCTGTACTCATCCGTCTAGGTTTTGCTGCTGAAGAGGAGGTATTATCCGTATTATCAAGGCAATTGAGTATTTCTTACGTAAAGATTAATGATCTGCAAGTCCACCCCGATGTCATAAGCAATATTCCGGCCAAGTTCGCTTTTCACTATAAGCTGATGCCTTTAAAGATTGAGGATAACATTTTGACTTGTGCGGTCACAGATCCTTTGAATGTACAGGTTCTCGATGATATAAAGTTGTTATTGGGATTCCAGGTAGAGGCCGTGCTCGCAGGAGAAAAGGATATCATAGAGAACATTCATAAATATTACGGTGTGGGCGCGGAGACATTAGAGAAGATGGTCTCCCAGAAAAAAGACGCGCCGGAAGTTGTGTCGCCATCTGGAGAAACGCAAGACTTGGAGGCGTTGACAGAAGAAGCTTCTGTAGTAAAATTTGTAAATCAAATATTGCTGAAAGCCGTTGAAGAGAGGGCCACGGATATTCACATCGAACCCTTTGAAGATGAATTGAGAGTGCGTTTTCGTATAGATAGTATTTTGTATCCAGCCTCCATATCCACAACTATTAAATTTTTTCATCTGGCAATAATTTCCCGTATAAAGATTATGGCACGCTTGAACATCGCAGAGCGGCGCCTGCCCCAAGACGGAAGAATAAAGGTTAAAATAGGAAACTTAGAATTAGATTTGAGAATCTCCATTATGCCTACCGTATTCGGAGAGAGTGTGCAGATAAGGATTTTAAGCCAACAGTCACTACTGGAATTAGAAAAGCTGGGTTTGTCTGTACGAGATCTGGCAATTTTTGAATCTGTCCTTCGGGTGCCTCATGGAATAATCTTTGTGACTGGCCCCACGGGTTCTGGCAAGACCACTACCTTGTATGCGGCATTAAGAAGGATAAATTCAGAGCAGGTAAAGATTGTTACCATAGAAGATCCGGTTGAATATCAGTTTGTTGGCATTACTCAAGTGCAAGTGATGCCTAAGATCGGGCTTACTTTTGCTCAGGGGTTACGTTCGGTGTTAAGGCATGATCCGGATGTGCTCATGGTGGGGGAGGTCAGGGATTATGAGACAGCAGAAATCGCCATACGTTCTGCTTTGACTGGCCACCTTGTTTTTTCTACATTACATACAAATGACGCAGCCGGAGCAATAACCAGGCTTCTGGATATGGGGGTCGAGCCGTTCTTAATTTCTTCGTCCATTGAGTGTCTTGTGGCCCAGAGGCTTGTGCGCCTGATTTGTGATAATTGTAAGACTAAGATAAAACCGAATAGAAAGATTCTGCAAGATTTAGGGATACAAGACGACATAGACAAAATTGAGCTCTTTGAGGGTGAGGGTTGTGAGTCTTGTAAATTTACAGGATATAAAGGACGTACCGCTATCTATGAAATTTTGAGCCTTAATGAAGATATTAGGCAGATGATTTTAGCTAAGGCTTCCAGCCAGGATATAAAGAAAAAGGCGATGCAGCAAGGCATGAGGACTTTGCTCTTAGATGGTTGGCAGAAGGTTTTAATGGGTGTAACTACAATTAACGAGATAATTAGGGTCACCCAGAGAGAGTCCTTAGCTGAGAATTAAACCAAGGTAACCTCGCCTTCAGAAATCGCATAGCGATTTCTGAAGGCGAGGTTACGGAGGCAATATAGGTATGAAAAATAGAAAGCCGCAAAATTCTAAAAGATCTCAGGGCACACAAACGGTAATCGAATTTTCCAATCACAGCATCAAGCTCATCCAGTCCCGTTTGAACATGAGTAAGCTGAGATTTATCAGCCAGCTGGCCATTAAAGAGAATATCGCTGATTCACAAGAGGCGTTTATAGAAGCATTAGATAAGATCATTACGCATAATCACCTTAAAATAGGTGATCTGATAGTATCTTTAGAGCGCAGTCTGGTTACGATCCGTTCTGTCAAGCTGCCTTCTGCTGATGAGGAAGAGATAAGGGACATGGTTGAGCTGCAGACGGTCAAATTCCTGCCTTATAGAATTGACGAGATGGTTGTTTCTCACCAGACTATAAAGACTGAGGAAGGCGATCTTTCTCATGTTATCTTAGTTATCGTGCCAAAGGGCATTGTCAAGAAGTTTACGAATATCTGTGAGGCCTTAAAGTTAAGGCCTCAACTTATTACTTTAAGTTCTGAAGGATTATTGCAGTGGTATATGAATATCCGCCCGCTGACTATAAATGATACACTGCTTTTAGTCGATATAGATAAAGGCAAAACTGAAGTAGCGGTTGTCTCTGGAGGTAAACTCTTCTTTAGCCGGAGCTTTTCTTTAACGCACATAACAGATAATGGCCAGAAGAATAAGAAGATAATGGATGAGTCCAGATTGTCTCTGGATTACTACCGCAAACAAGAGTCATTCCGCAAGATCGAAAAGATAGTCTTGACTGGCAATAAGGCTAGGGCCTATGATTTGTCTTCGCTTTTTAACGATACCTTTGGCCTGCCGGTCGAGGTCATTGATAATCTGCAAAATTTAGTTTTAAGGCATGCGGCAGATGAAGCCCCTGAGTCTAGGCAGTACTCTTCGTTTATAGCTGCAAGCGGGCTGGTCTTAAGCCCGAACCTGCCGCAAATTAACCTCTGCCCTCAAGAGACCAAAGATAAAGCCTTCTATCATAAACTAAAGAAAGAGTTATTCAAGGCCGCTGCTTTGGCGCTGGCGATGCTGTTGGTTTTTTTGGGCATGTATGGATTTGGTTTGCGATATAAAAAGAATACAATAAATAGGCTCAATGAGCAGATTAGAAAGATCAGCCCCGCAGCAAAACAGATACAGGATATAAAGAATAGGATCGCCTTAATCAATTCTCAATTAGATAGAAAGAATTCCTGTATCGAGATCTTAAAAGAGATTCATCAGATTGCTCCGGCGGGCATCTTCTTGAGCACCTTTCTTTTCCAAGAATCGGATCGGGTGATAATAAAAGGCACAGCTCCAGCAATGTCTTTAGCGTTTAGTTTTGTACCCATACTAAATCAATCTCACTTTTTTGAGAATGTAGAGGTCAGCTATGCCACGCAGAGGAAGACCAAGACAGGGGAGTTAACAGATTTTGAGATAATTTGTAGATTGGATAGTTAGTTTTACCGTTTGGGAGTTGGACTCCCAAATACTAAATATTATATGAATATTGCACAAAGACAAAAAGGGATCGCAATAATTACGATATTGGTAATCTCTTTGTGCGTTGTATATTTATTGGCTATTGAACCTTTATATAAAAAGTATGCGGTCTTAAATCAAGAGATAAGGTCAAAACAGTCGCGATTGGCAGAGAATTTAAGGTTGCTTAAAGAAAAAGAAGCTATCCAGGAAGAGTTTAAAAAGTATAACTATCTTCTTAAGGTAAAGGGTTCAAAGGAAGAGGAGATGGCCTCTGTGTTAGCGGAGATTGAAGGAATCGGCAAGAACACGGGCCTCTATTTAAACGATATCAAGCCTCAGAGGGGGAGAGACCTTGGCTTTTGTCAGATCATGTTGGTTGAGGTAAGATTTCAGGCCAATATGCAGACCCTGTCTAAATTTATTTACGAACTCCAAAATTCAGTTTTTCTTTTGAAGGCCAGTAAGCTTCAAATCACCTCCCAAAGAGCAGACTCCAGGCTTTTGGAAGGGGTAATTCAGATAAGCAGAACATCTATCCTGTAATCTCCAGCAGTATATCCATAACTAACTCTATAACAATAAGTTAAAAGAAAGATATTGACACGCTTTTGATTTTATGCTAGTCTACTCTCTGAGTAGAGAGTAGACGATTTTCAACTAAGGCTAAATACTAATAATGGGTGATATCTATTTGATAAAAGATTTGTCCAGGATGAGCGGTTTTTCTATTTATACGATTAAGTACTACCTTAAATTGGGCCTGATTAATGAAACCGGTAGATTCCCTGAGACGAACTACAGGTACTTTGATAATAAGACCTTAGGGCTATTGCAGGAGATACATCAACTCAGAAAAGAAAAGAAGCCTTTGAGTCAGATAAAAGAAATTATAGCGGGAGGAGATTCATAACAATGGGTTACTATGCTGCTGTTGGCTTAGAAAAAGAACCGTTCTCCACCAGTCCTGATCCGGAGTTCTTCTATAGATCTGCCGCGCACCAGACAGCCTTGAGCCGCTTAGAGATCGCTATCAGATTAAGGCGCGGGCTTAGTATTATCTTAGGCGATGTGGGTACGGGTAAGACTACACTCTCTAGGATGCTGACCCTGATGCTCAGTAATAAGAGAGACTTTGATTTTCATTTGATTTTGGATCCTAATTATAAATCCGAATTTCAATTCTTATCCAGCTTGGCCAGGATGTTTGGCATAAATCCGGAATTAAAATCCACACTCGATTATAAGGAGGCCTTAGAGAGATATCTTTTTAGAAAGGGAGTGGAAGAGAATAAGACTGTAGTCCTTCTCATCGATGAAGGCCAGAAGCTCAATTCTAACCAACTGGAAATATTGCGCACTCTGCTCAACTATGAGACCAATGAATATAAATTGCTGCAGCTTGTGATTATGTCTCAAATGGAACTACTGCCGCGCATAAGGAAGGTAAAGAACTTTTTCGACAGGATCAGTTTAAAGTACATTATCAATCCTTTGGATGAGGTAGAGACAAAGGAGATGATTATCTTTAGGTTAAGGCAGGCCGGATACAACAATCAGGACCACGAGCTCTTTTCAGATGAGGCGATCAAATTGGTCCAGGCGCACACTCAAGGTTATCCGCGCAAAATATCAATGCTCTGCCACGACGCCTTAGAATATATTGTGATGAAAGAGAAAAATCTTATAGACAAAAACGTAATAGAAGAATTGATTGCTAGTGAGGTCACGTGAACCACGACGAAAATATTATTCCAGAAGAAAAGCTGCTGAATTTGATTCGTCATCCAGGCAAGAACTCCCACAATCAAAAGCCTGCTGTTCAGGCGAAAGCGTCGCCGGATAAGAAGACGCCTGAGCCGGTAGCTGTATCCACGGCTTCCCAAAGGCCTTCTTTAAAGCAGGCAAAGTTTGTTTTCCCGGAACTCAAGTCGTTAAACTTTACTTTGATAAATAGATTAATAATCATTGTGGCCTTTATCGCTTTTTTGTTGTTATTATCCGATTTATACTTTCACTCACCACAAGCCTCTAAGCAGTCGGTTCTTCCAGAGCCTGTGCAAAAAATAGCCGCCTTAAAGGATAAAGAGGCAAAACCTTTTTCTTATTATCAGGAGGAGATCGCCAGCCGTGAACTTTTTACTCCTTCACCGGTAGAATCCAGAGTCAAGAAAGTCGTTCCAGAGGGCCCGACATTTAGGGAGCTAATCAAAGACTTAAAACTCTTAGGAGTAGTTTCAGGGGATAAACAGCAGGTGATTATAGAAGATGAAAAATTGCGCAAGACCTATTTTCTCTATATAGGAGATACTTTAGGAGAGGTAAGGGTAGAAGAAGTTGATTCTAATAGGGTGGTCTTGGAGCTTGATGGAGAGAGGATAAGTTTATTTTTGTAAAATTCGGAGGAATTATGCCTAAAATAATTAGAAATTTATTTTTGATCTTTCTGCTGGTCGCCTTGATGTCTGTAAATAAAAGCTATGGGTTGAATGAGGATGAAGACGCGAATTTTGACGCAGAGACAGACTATATGGATGTATTTGATTTGGGGCATTTAGAGGTTATAGGTAGTGAGGAAGAAAACATACCTGCAGGTGATGCGCAGTCCTTTGAACCTTACCAGATATCAAAAAAGATATCCCTGGATATAAAAGGTATGGATATAGTGGATGTATTAAAGCTCCTGGCCAATCAGGGGAACTTGAATATCGTAACAGGAAAGAATGTTACGGGCAGGATCTCAATGTTTTTAAAAGACGTAAATATTTGGGATGCCTTTGAGATTATCGTCGCCGCCAATGGCCTGGCTTATGAAAGGAAGGGTGATATTATTAATGTCATCAGCGCACGCGACTATGAAGCGGCTCACGGAAAAAAATACGGAGACAAGAGAATACTCAGTATAAAGAAACTAAAATATGCAAACGCGAAAGACATGAGTGCTGTTCTTAATCAAATAAAGAGCACGTTAGGTAAAGTTGCTATAGACCAGAGTTCTAATACCCTTATTTTATTAGATGTACCGGAGCGCATACTAACTATGGAGAAGATAGTCGATGATACGGACATCTCTTATGATTTAATAACCGAGGTGTTCGAGCTAAATTATGCACAGGTCGATCAGATAAAAGACCAGCTTGCGGAGGTCTTGACTGAAAATGTAGGGATTCTCAGGACCGATGAGCGTACAAATAAGATTATTGTTGTAGACTATCCGAACAAGATTACCCGGATAGAGAAGATAATCGAGGCCTTCGATGAGAAGACACAACAGGTGCTTATCGAGGCGAAGATAATCCAGGTGACCTTATCCGATGAATACAAGATGGGCATCGATTGGCAGTATTTAGCCGATTCGGAGCTTAATTTGACGTCGTTTAATATCAACCGTTCTTTGACCACGACAGGCAGCCAGGTTGTTATAGGAGAGACTACTCCTGAGACACCTAGGGATTTTAAAGTGATCATAGATATGCTAAAGACTTTCGGCGATGCCAAGACTCTTTCCACGCCGCGCATTGCAGTCACAAATGGGCAAGAGGCAAAGATATTAGTGGGTTCAAAGAAAGTCTACGTGGCCAATACAGTAGTTCAAGGTGATTCTACTACAACTACGGCAGAACAAGTACAGTTTTTGGATGTAGGAGTCAAGCTGTACGTCACCCCTATAATAAATAAAAAGGGATTTATCACGATGAAGATACGCCCTGAAGTCAGTTCAGCTACTACAAGTTATACTACTGCGCAGGGTAATGCGATACCTATAGTGGATACTTCAGAAGCAGAGACATCTGTTATTGTAAAGGACGGAGTGACGCTGGTCATGGGCGGCCTTATGAAAAATGAGAATATTAATAATGTATATAAGCTTCCTTTGCTTAGCGAGATCCCTTTCTTAGGCGGACTTTTTAAGCGGACAGAAGATGCTATGACTAAGACGGAGTTAGTTATTTTTCTTACGCCGCATATAGTCTCTGGTTCTGAGAGCGTATTGGATGCAGGGATTAAGAAATTTGGGTTAGAGTAGATTTATAGCAGAGAAACGATGCTTTGCGCAGCACGTCTGGACGCGCCTGGTGAACCCAGGTGCGTTTTTATTTGGGAGAGTTCTTTTTGCAGAGTAGTATATTTTTCTTTATTTCTGAGCAGTTGTACAGCTTCTTTGGATATCAGCTTTGGCTTTGCCCCAAATTGTATGAATTCAGATACGACCTGTTTTCTGGCTACTACATTGACTAAGCCGATGTAGGGTATTTTAATTAGGCTCTTGGCATAGGCCCAGGTTAGAAAAGATACTTTGTAGACGATTATCATGGGAGTATTGAGTATGGCTGCTTCCAGTGTAGCTGTACCAGAGGCTACAAGAGCCAAGTCAGAACTGGCGATTGAATTGTAGTGGTGGTTATCCAGTATCTTGATAGGCAGGTTGTATTTTTTGATTAAGTTGTTATAGATGCTGCTGTCTACACTGGACGAACTCAAGACCAGGAATTGAGCCTGAGGGAACTCTTTATATATCAACTTAGCCGACTCCAGCATAATGGGGAGTATCTTTCTTACTTCGTTGTTTCTTGAGCCTGGCAAAATACTTATAATGGGTTCTTTATTAAGCGTAGAAATACTCTTAGTGAATTCTTGTTTGGTTAAAGTTCGGTTGGCGCGGTCCAGTAGGGGGTGCCCTACAAACTCTACGCTGATGCCCTTGTTTTGGTAGAGGCCTTTTTCAAAATCAAAGAAGACTATCATCTTATCTACAGTTTCTTTTATGGCTTCTATGCGTTTCTCTCCCCAGGCCCAGATTTGAGGGGAGATGTAGTAGATGATCTTGAAGCCTCGTTTCTTTAGCTCTTTAGCTAATCTTAGGTTAAAGCCCGGATAGTCTACCAATATAATGGCATCGGGCTTTTCTTCTTCCACTCTTTTTATAAAGTCGAAGAATATCTTCCTAAACAGCGATAAATTTTTGAGCACTTCTGTAAAGCCGACTACCGCGATCTTTGTAAGGTCGAAGAATAATTCAACACCTTCTTTTTGCATATGGTCTCCACCCAGGCCCATAAATTCCAAAGAGGGGTTCATTACCTTTAATTCCTTAATCAGGCTGGCTGCGTGGATGTCTCCGGAGACCTCTCCGGCGACTACGAATATCTTCTTCTTGCTCCAGATTTTATGGATGATTTTGTCTGACAACAGCAGCGCCTGGTAGGCTTCTTCCCCGGAGACTAGGGGCCGTTTGTTGTTTTTGACGCAATCTATGAAAGATTCTATTTCTCTTTTAAGAGGTTCTTCTTTTTCTATAGGTAAAAGCTTTTTTATGATCTGCTTGACCTCTTTTCTATAAAGGAAGGCTTCTTGGCTGCCGTAGTCTAAGGATATATAAGTGTCTGAGAGGAATATACGAATTTTCCTCATCGCTTCCTCGGATATCCTGCTGGCGGTCAAATTGCATACACAGCCGTTCTGAAAAGTAATACGGGCATTGGCTATATCCTCAAATTGAGTAAGTACGGGGACTCCTACAGCCTCAACGCTCTTTACTTCAGAGTTGACCAATCCTAAGATTATGTCGATGTCGTGGACCATGACATCCAGCACAACTCCAATATCTAGAGAGCGATGCGGAAACGGGCTTAAGCGGTGGCACTCAATAAAGCGAGGATTCTTTACTATCTTTTGGACAGCGGAGAAGGCACTGTTAAATCTCTCAACGTGTCCGACCTGCAGTATTACCTTGTGTTCTCGGGCTAACTTAATTAATTCTTCAGCGTGGAATAGCTTGCTTGTAATAGGTTTTTCCACGAGAAGATGTACGTTGTTTTGGATAAATTCTTTGGCTATCTGGTAGTGTTTTTTGGTAGGCACGGCGATACTCACCGCGTCGACCTTACCGATTAACTCTTTGTAGTCGAGAAAAGAAGGTATCTCAAACTGGCTCTTGGCTTTCTCTAGTTTTTTGGGGTCTATATCACATATTCCCACCAGGTCGACTGAGTCTAATTCATGGTAGACCCTTGTGTGTACGGAGCCTAATCTTCCTATGCCAATTACCCCTACCTTTAGTTTACTCATAGTGAAGAGTATAATAACAAAGCGCTCGACAAAAGTCAACTCGTATGTTAATATATCTTACCTAAAAGCCATATCCCCAAATATGGCGAACAATCTAATGTTTCTAACTATTGGTTAATTAGGAGGTTTTGTTTCTAATCATGATTTTTGCTGATTATTTTTCTATGCTAAGGTTTACCAAGCCGCATCGCAAAGTATTCGGTCTGGCTATATTTTTTATGCTGTTTACGGCTTTGTTTGACTGCGTTTCTATCGGTATGATCTTGCCCATGATAGATAGGATTATGATTGGAAAGGAGATGATCTTTCCTTTTGAGCTGCCTGCATTTGCCCAGCAGATTATCGCCTACATAAATAAGATTCCCAGGTTACAGCTTCTCTACTATATAGGCTATGGTATGGCGGTTTTATTCTTCTTAAAAGGCTTATTTACTTTTTTGCACACATATTTTATGTCCAAGGTGGGACAGCTCGTAGTCCGGGATATGCGTAATCAGGTATATGCTAAATTACAGGATCTATCTTTAGAGTATTTTGTAAAGAAGAGGGGCGGGGAGTTAATCTCTCGCATAACCAATGATGTGTTGCATGTGGAAAATGCCGTTTCTTACGGCGTGAAAGATTTATTTTATGAGTCTTTTCAGGTTATGTTCTTTGCCATAATGATTTTTGCTATTCATTGGAAATTGGCCTTGACGATCTTTCTGCTAGTGCCAATTATAAGTATCCCCATTGCTCGAATCGGCAGAAAGATACGAAAGCTGAGCAAGCAGTCGCAAGAGAAAATGGCTGATATAAACTCCCTATTAATAGAGACTATCAATGGAGTGCGTATTGTTAGGGCATTTTCTATGGAAGATTATGAGATGGAGAAGTTTAAAGCGCAGAATCAGGGATTCTTTAAAGTTATGATGAAGTCTATAAAGCGTATGGCCCTACTTGCTCCGATTACTGAGTTTTTTGGCGCGGCCTTTGGAGCTGTCATGCTTGTTTGGATTGGAGGCCGGGTAATTTCCGGAGATTTCTCTTTTGGAGTATTCGCGGTGTTTTTGGGCGCGTTCTTTTCCATGATCAGGCCTTTTAAAAAGTTGAGCCAGATAAATTCCATTAACCAACGGGCCTTAGCCGCGAATCAAAGAATCTACGAAGTGCTCAATTCAGAGCCTTCGGTTGTGGAAAAGAAAGATGCGATTAACTTGCATCGCGTAAATAATAACATTGTTTTTGAAAACGCTACTTTTAGTTATGAAAAAGATATCGTGTTAAATGATATTTCTTTAGAAGCTAAGCAGGGAGATGTCATTGCAATTGTGGGCCCTAGCGGAGTAGGTAAGTCCACCTTGATAGATCTAATCCCGCGGTTCTATGATCCACAGAATGGAAGGTTGTTGATCGACGGTAAAGACATACGCAACTACTCTATTAAATCCCTGAGGGCGAATATCAGTATGGTCACGCAAGAGACCATACTTTTTAATGATTCTGTTAAAGAAAATATTGCTTATGGCAGGAAAGATGCCACTGATAATGATATTTTAAAGGCAGCCAGGGAGGCATTTGCTCATGATTTTATCAAAAAACTGCCTCAAGGCTATGATACTTTTATTGGAGATAGGGGAGCTAAGCTCTCTGGTGGTGAAAGGCAGAGAATTGCCATAGCTAGAGCTATATTGAAGAACCCGCCTATTCTTTTATTGGATGAAGCTACTTCTCAATTAGATGCTGAGTCTGAGCGCTTGGTCCAAGAAGCCTTAAATCGCGCCATAAAGGGGAGGACAGTATTTGTTATAAGCCATAGGCTTTCATCTCTGCGTAATGCTACTCAGATAATTGTCTTGGCCGATGGGCGTATAGTTGAGCAGGGCATTCATGAAGATCTGATAAATAAGGAGTTAGGGGTCTATAGAAGGCTCTATGAGACACAGGTTTTGAGTTTCAGCTAAAGTGAAAAAACTATTGCAAAGGCAACTATCTATGATATACTTAGAATTCAATTTTGGGTTATATGAGCTTTAAGGAAGAGAAGTGGAGAAGTCGGCATTCCTACCGCAATTTACCCAATGTTTTCAGAATAACATAAAATTGTTTTAGGGGAGGATAAGAAATTGCAGATAGAACTTATTAAGCAACTTTTAGAAGCTGGAGTTCATTTTGGGCATCAGACTAAGCGCTGGAATCCTAAAATGAAGAAATTTATCTTTGGGCAGAAGTCAGGTATCTACATAATTGACCTGGAAAAGACCGCCGAGTGCCTAGATGGAGCTCGGATGTTCTTCTCGGAAGTGATCGGTAAGGGCAAATCTGTTTTGTTCGTAGGTACAAAGAAGCAGGCCCAGGAGATTATTGAGCAAGAGGCCAAGCGTTGCGATTCTTTCTTTGTAAGTTTTCGTTGGATAGGCGGACTTCTTACAAATTATGCGACTGTGAGAAAGAATGTGCAGCGGTTCAAAGATATAGAAGAGATGGAAGCGGATGGGCGCATCAACAGGCTTACCAAGAAAGAGATCATTAAGATCATGAAGAAAAAAGAGAAACTTAGAAAGAATCTCTCGGGAATAATCGATATGACCAGTCTGCCTGGGGCCTTATTTGTAATTGACCCTAAAAAAGAAGAAACAGCAGTATTAGAGGCTAATCGTTTGAATATTCCTGTGATCGCTTTGATTGATACAGATTGTAACCCGGACAGGGTAGATTATCCTATTCCAGGTAATGATGATGCCTTAAAGTCGATCCGCATGGTCACCTCTATAATTGCTGATGCTGTTATTGAGGCCAGAAAGAGCTACAATGAAGTATTAAAAGTTTTGGAAGAGCAGAAGAAGATAGAAGAACCGGTTCCTGCTGAACCAGAAGTCGAAAAAAAAGATGCACAGACAGTAGAAAAAAAAGAGACCAGCCAAGAAGAAGAGAAAAAAGAAAAGAAGCCAGTTGCCAAGGCTGAAACGAAATCACGAACAAAGACTAAAGATAAAGAATAGGAGTTAAATAAAATGGTAGCGACAACAGGCAAAATCAAACAGCTTAGAGAAGAAACAGGTGTTAGTATTATGGAGTGCAAGAGGGCGCTTGAACAGGCAAAGGGCAATATCCAAAAAGCAAAAGATTTATTGAAAAAGAAAGGCCTAGAGTTAGCGGCTAAGAGGTCTTCCCGTGCGACCATGCAAGGAAGGATAGAGAGCTATATCCATCACAACCATAAGGTCGGCGCTCTGGTTGAGATAAATTGTGAGACTGATTTTGTAGCCAAAAACGAAGACTTTGTCAAGTTGTGTAAAGATATTGCTATGCATATTGTGGCAGCGCGCCCTTTGTTTTTCAAAAAAGAAGACGTCTCTAAAGAGGATGTCCCGGAGAAGGAGAAGCCGGAAGATTTTTATAAGAGAGCTTGTTTGCTAGAGCAGTCTTTTATTAAAGACGATAAGATGACTATTGGCGAATATGTATCTTCTTTAATCGCCAAGACAGGAGAAAATATCGTCATAGGAAGATATACTCGTTTTGTACTCGGAGAGAGTGTTTAATCTTTTTATTTCATAAAAAATAAATGAAGAAGATTGCTTATAAGCGAGTAGTCTTAAAATTAAGCGGCGAATCTCTGCAAGGGACGCATTCTCACGGCATTGATCCCCAAATTCTCAATTCTTTAGCAAATCAGATAAAGAAAATAAGGAAGATCGGTGTGGATATTGCCTTGGTAGTTGGTGGAGGGAATATCTTTAGGGGCCAAGCTGGCACTAAGAGCTTTGGTATGGAGAGAGCGATTGGTGACTACATGGGCATGTTGGCTACTGTTATAAATGGTCTGGCTCTCCAGGAGACCCTAGAGAAGATTGGCGTGGCCACGCGAGTAATGACAGCCATAGAGATGCATCAGATAGCTGAGCCTTATATCAGAAGAAAAGCCATAAGGCACCTAGAAAGAGGCCGGGTAATTATATTTGTTGCCGGTACAGGCAATCCTTATTTTACCACAGACACGGCAGCTGCTCTAAGGGCTATGGAGATCGGTGCTGATGTCATCTTGAAGGCGACAAAGGTAGATGGGATATACTCTGCGGATCCGGTCAAAGTAAAGGGCGCCAAGAGATTCCAGAAGCTTAAATATATAGATGTCCTCAAACGCAGATTAAAGATAATGGATTCAACGGCCGTAAGTTTGTGTATGGATAATCGCCTGCCCATAATCGTGTTTAGCCTTAAAAGAGTAGGTAATATCGAGAGCATAATCCGAGGCGAAAAATTAGGTACGACGGTAAGTTAATCTGAAATATTTTGTTGTCTTGTCGGCCTTTTTAAAATTAATAATATTTTAAAGGCGAGGTAGTTATGTTAGCAAAAGATGTTTTAAGAGAAACAGAAGAAAAAATGAAGAAGGCCCATGAGGCTGTGGTTAGGGAATTTAGTGAAGTAAGGACCGGCAGGGCTAATCCTCATCTCGTGGAAGGGATAAGGATTGATTATTATGGCACGCCTACACCCATAAAGCAGATCGCTTCCATATCAGTGCCTGATGCCAGGTTGATAGTGATCCAGCCTTGGGATCTTTCGGCGATTGCCGAGATTGAAAAGGCGATCTTGAAAACAAATTTAGGATTAAATCCTGTCAATGACGGCAAGGTAGTTCGTCTACCCATACCCCAACTGTCCAAAGAGCGCCGAGAAGAGATGACGAAATTGGTCAAAGAATTGACTGAGCATGGCAGGATATCTATGCGCACGATCCGCAGAGACGCGAATGATTTGACCAAAAAGCTTGAGCATGACAAGAAGATCACAGAAGACGACCGCTTTAAGACGCAAGACCAGATCCAGAAGATAACAGATAGATATATAGAGAAGGCAGAAAACCTTTTAAAGGAAAAAGAGAAAGAGTTGCTGGAATTTTAAAGGCCGATTCTACGATACAGGTTGTCTGTGTCGATAATTTCTCAATCATTTATGGGTCACTAGCTCATCCGGTAGAGCACCGCCCTTTTAAGGCGGGTGTGCCGCGTTCGAGTCGCGGGTGACCCACCAAATTTGTCAGTCCAGTTTATTTAGTGGACAATCTTAGTGAGGCCTGTCCTGTGCCTTTGGCGGCGATACGGCCTATCTCTACTGTTTAAAATAATCAGGGCGGATGGCGGAATGGCAGACGCGCATGGCTTAGGACCATGTGGAGAAATCTATGGAGGTTCAAGTCCTCTTCCGCCCACAATCTAAAGATCGATAATTAAAAAAAATATATTTGCGGGTGTAGCTCAGCTGGTAGAGCGCCACGTTGCCAACGTGGCTGTCGTGGGTTCGAATCCCATCGCCCGCTCCAGGATTTCAAATGAAGATATAACTTATGGAGTGCTCGCTTTGCTCGCTACGCCCTGCTAAATTTTTAAAATTTAGCAGGATTAGTTCCCGAAATTTCAGGATCTGAAATTTCTGGGGAACATAAATTATACGGCTGAATTAACAGACTAGGAGGATTGATGAAGATTTTTGATTTTCTTTCCAAGAAAGCAATCAAAGCAAATCTAGTAGCTTCTTCTAAAGAAGAGACGGTAAAAGAGCTTGTAGATTTATTGGTTTCTGCTGGCGAGATAGCCAAGAAGGACCGCTCTAAATTAATTGAGGCATTGATGGCCAGGGAGGCCTTGGGTTCTACGGCCATTGGTCATAATGTGGGCATACCCCATGCCAAGTCAGAGTGCGTTAGACACCTGGTAGCGGCATTCGGATTATCACAAAAAGGTGTGGACTTTGACTCGTTGGACGGCGAGCCGGTATATATATTTTTCTTACTCATCGCGCCTCAGGATTCTGCTGGTCCTCACTTGAAGGCCTTGGCTAGGATATCGCGCTTGACAAAAGACAAATATTTTAGGGACAGCTTAAAACAGGCAAAGGACGAAAAGACGATATTAAAGATAATCACACAGGAAGATGAAAAAAGAGTCTAAATTAAATTCGCGAACAGGCTTTAATCTTAAATGGCTTTATCCAGGGATGAGAATCAAGAGATGGATTCTCCTCCTCATATTAGGCATTTTGTTGATAGCTTCAGGTTTGGCCGGAGGCTTGTTGACGTTACGTTCAGGCAACGTCGCTACTTTGCAGTCGAGAGTTTTGGGCATAGCCTATATTTTCGACTTTCTTATCGGCATATGGATTGTTGTACAGGCGGTAAAGAAGATTTTTCGTTCTATTGTTAGTTTATTTTTACCTCAGAAAGAAGATAGGTTTATAGATATTGCTTACAAAAAGAGGCAATTGGCTAAAGGGCCAAAGATTGTTACTGTGGGAGGTGGCACAGGCTTATCTACAATTCTACACGGCCTAAAAGAATATACCGACCATAATAACGCGATAGTTACCGTAGCTGATGATGGAGGTAGCTCCGGTAAGTTAAGAAAGCAGTTTGATATTCTCCCTCCTGGAGATATACGTAACTGTTTAGTCGCTCTGGCTGATGCAGAGCCGATGATGCGTAAGTTATTCCAATTCAGATTCGATAAGGATTCGGAATTTTCTGGCCACAACTTCGGTAATTTGTTTATCACGGTGATGACCCAGATAACAGGTGATTTTGAACAGGCTATAAAAGAATCCAGCAAAGTCTTGGCTATTCGCGGTAGTGTTATCCCTTCGACATTAAGTAATGTCGCCTTGGTAGCTACGCATAAAGATGGTACGCAGACAGCAGGCGAGGCGAAGATAGCGCAGGCAGGAAGACCTATAGACAGGGTACGCTTAAATCCGGAGAATAATACAGCTACACCAGAGGCGATTAAGGCGATACAGGATGCAGATGTAATCGTCTTAGGGCCGGGAAGCTTGTATACCAGCATAATCCCTAATCTATTAATCCGGGAGATTCTGCAGGCTATAGTTGCGTCCAAGGCACTTAAATTTTATATTTGTAATATCATGACCGAACACGGCGAGACAGATGATTTTTCTGCTTCAGATCATGCCAGAGTGTTGATTGCGCACTCTCATCCGCGCATAGTCGATTATTGTATTATTAATAATGGCGCAATTCCGCAGGAGCATGCAGAGAAGTATAAATTGGAAAGCGCTTCTTTTGTCACTCCGGACTCTGAAAAGATACGTAGTTTAGGTTACAAGGTAATAGCAGAGAATTTAGTCAATATTGAGGGAGTAGTAAGGCACGACCCTTTGAAGTTAGCGCAGATAATAATGGCTGTGTTTAATAAAAAGAAACACGGGTTGTTGAGATAACTTTAGATGAACGAAAACGCCTTAGAAAGAAAAATTATTGTCAAGAACAAGCAAGGGCTTCATGCAAGGCCTGCGGCTTTATTTGTTCAGTTGGCCAATAAATTTGACTCCAAGATCACTGTTGTAAAAGATGATCAGGAAATCAACGGTAAGTCCATTATGGGGATACTAATGCTTGCCGCTGAAAAAGATAGCGAGATTGTGATTGCCGCTGAAGGTGACGACGCAAAGGAAGCTTTAGACGCACTAGAACAATTGGTTAGCAAAGATGAATGAACTTATTTTACGAGGAATTCCGGCAGCTCCCGGAATAAAAATTGGCAAGGCCTATCTCATAGGGCAGGAAGACTATGTCGTCCCTAAAAAGGTAATCTCAGACGGCCAGGTTCCTTTTGAGGTTGCTCGTTTTGAGGATGCCTTGATCAATACCCGCAAAGAGATCTTAGCTCTGCAGAATAAAGTTTCTAAAGGTATGGGCACTGAGCACGCTGAGATATTCGATGCCCATCTACTCGTCTTAGAAGATCGCATGCTTATCGAAGAGGTAATCTCACGAGTCAAAAAGGAAAAATTATCTATTGATTACATCTTTTATCAGGTTCTCAGGAGATACGCTGATGTCTTCTCTAAAGTTGAAGATGAATATTTAAGAGAGAGGATCAGCGATATAAACGATGTGGGCAGGCGTGTGTTGCGAAATCTTTTAGGCAAAAAGAGAAAGACCCTCCAAGAAATTAAAAGTCCCGTAATCGTCGTTGCTCATGACCTTTCTCCTTCGGATACAGCTGCTATGTTTCATCAAAACGTTATAGGTTTTGTTACCGATATCGGCGGTAAGACTTCTCATACGGCGATTATGGCTAAGTCTTTAGAGATACCCGCGATCGTAGGTTTAGAGGTAGCGACTCAACAGATAAAAGATGAGACCAATATCATAGTCGATGGTACCTCTGGATTGGTAATCGTAAATCCGAAGCAGGAGACTTTAAGCAGGTATCAGCGCAAAGAAGAAAAGAACAAGGATTTAAGCAAGGTCTATGCCTCTTTGAAGAATCTTCCTGCTGTGACATTGGACGGTAAAAATGTTGAGTTAGCCGCAAACATCGAATTGCCTCAAGAGATACCTTATCTTAAAGAACACGGCCTCAGAAACATAGGCCTCTACCGTACTGAATTTTTCTATATGAATAGGAATAGCCTACCTACAGAGGATGAGCAGTTTAAGGCATATAAATATGTAGCTGAGGAGATCAAGCCTCACTCTGTTATCATAAGGACTTTAGACTTGGGAGGAGATAAGTTTCTTTCGAACCTACAGTTTCCTCACGATATGGCGCCATTTTTAGGTTGGCGGGCTATACGTTTTTGTTTGGCCAGGCCGGATATATTTAAGACGCAGCTAAAGGCTATCCTTAGGGCATCTAAATTCGGAAATCTAAAGATAATGTATCCTATGATTTCTGGTATAGGGGAGTTGCAGCAAGCCAATAACTTATTAGAAGAGGCCAAGAAGGAGTTGTGCGCAAAGAAAGTCGCCTTCAAAGACGATATAAAAGTCGGTGTTATGATTGAGGTTCCTTCAGCAGCGCTGACTTGCGACATACTATCTAGGGAAGCGGATTTCTTCAGTATCGGAACCAATGATTTAATCCAGTATGCTTTAGCCGTAGATAGGACAAATGAAAAGGTGGCTTATCTGTATGAGCCTTCGCATCCGGCGGTTTTGAGGTTGATTAGAGATATCGTCGAGGATGGCCATAAGGCGGGTATTCCTGTGGGTATGTGTGGAGAAATGGCCGGCGAACCAGCCTTTGCTCTATTATTATTAGGTTTAGGCCTAGATGAATTAAGTATGCCAGCTTTAGTGGCTTTAAGGATAAAACAGGTGGTCAGGGCTGTGACTAGCGAGCAAACAGAAGAGATAGCACAAGAAGCATTAAGCCTGAATACCGGTGAAGAAATTGAAAGATTTGCCAAACAGCAATTACATAAAATACTACCGAAGTTTTACCCCAAAGTTTAAGGAGAGGATAAGATGATCAATTTAAATAGTTTCCTAGGAATGGACGTTAAATTTGATGAACAGGAGTGTAAGTTAGTATTTAATAAAGATCCTGCGAATAGAATCCCAGGGATACGTACCATCGAGCAGATGAAGGAGGTGCTGGCAGATTCTAGCGTTCCTTCGCCAAAAGAACTTTATTATATGTATCGCGATGTCTATTGTGCAAATGATAACGTTACTATAAGAGAGAATAGAATGAGATTCGATGTGACCGTGATAAAGCCAGGCATGTTGGGTAAAGAGTTTATGAAGACAGCCGGCCACTACCATCCGGGCAGCTACCCTGAACTTTATGAAGTAGTCTACGGGGAGGCTCTGTGCCTGCAGCAGAGAGCAGATAAGGATGACCCTAAAAAAATAAAAGAAGTCATTGCGGTTAAGGCGAAACAAGGACAAAAGATCGTCTGCCTGCCTAATTTTGGGCATATATTGATTAACGTATCCGATAAGCCGCTGATTACTTCTAACTGGGTGAGTTCTGAATTTAGTTCAGAGTATGAGTTGTACAAAAAGGGCCAAGGCGCGGCATACTATGCTTTCTACGATAACGGTAATGTATCTTGGCAGAAGAATAGTTTTTATACTGAATTGCCCAAGATAACTTTTTTTACGCCTAGCGATGATATTTCGCAGTTTGGTTTGGAGACCGGCACGCCCATGTATTCTTTGGCCAATGGAAACCTGAATAAAATAGACTTTCTTAATAACCCGAATAACTACAAATACGACCATGCCTTCAAAAAATAAGAAAAAGCTTAAAGTATTGATTCTAGCCGGTGGTTATGCGACCCGGCTCTATCCTATAACACTCAACGTGTCTAAACCACTGCTAAAAATTGACACCAGGGCCATAATCGATTTTGCAGTCCAAGATTTAGAGAGGATCGCAGAGATAGATGAGATTCTGGTTATAACCAATGAAAAATTCTATAAGGACTACCTCAAGTGGAAAAAGGAGCTAAAGTCCAAGAAGAAGATCACTATTATTAACGATTGCACAAAGAGCGATAAAACTAAACTGGGTGCTGTGGGAGATATGTACTACGCGGTAGTGAATAAAAAGATAAATTGTGATCTTCTCGTAATCGGAGGAGACAATATCTTTGAAAAGGGGCTCGTGGGTTTTGTAAAATTCGCTATCCAGAAAGTCCCTAGTGCTTGCGTAGGTACTTATGATTTAATTAGTAAATTCAAGGCGCGCAGATACGGCGTGGTGCAGATTGGCGAAGATCAACAGATGATGGATTTTCAGGAGAAACCTGACATTCCCGTATCTACGGAAGTGGCTATGTGTATGTACTATTTTCCCAAAGAGACCCTGCGCTTCTATAATGAGTACGTTAAAGAACTCAAATTAGATACTGACAATGCCGGCAGTTATATTAAATGGTTGATGTCAAAAGTAAAGGTCTATGGTTTTAGATTCAAGGGCCTGTGGTTGGACATAGGTCAAGTCGATACCTATAGAAGGGCGCAGAGGCATTTTTTCAACAAAAAGAAATCTTGGATATAAATAAGTTATACGTTAGAGTTTACAACACATACCCCTTGCTTAAACAAGCTAAAATTTTCACAGAAAATTTTAGCTTAAGCTTCGGGGTTAATTCGTGCATATAATTTACGTCATTTTAAATTCCGTAAATTATGCACTCATTAAAAGGAGGAAGTAAATGGTAAAGAATCATGTGAGGCTTATAACTTCAGAATCAGTAGGAGAAGGTCATCCGGATAAGCTTTGCGATCAGGTCTCTGACGCGATCTTGGATGATGTGTTGCGACAGGATTCCCGAGGCAGAGTCGCCTGTGAGAGTTTTGTGACCATGGGATTAATTATCGTAGGCGGTGAGATAACAACCAGCGCTTACGTTGATGTCATTAAGATCGCTAGGAAAGTTATTAAGGAAGTCGGCTATACCAGTCACAAGTATGGATTAGATTATGATACTTGCGCAGTCGTCAATACTATACATTCTCAGTCACCAGATATCTCTCAGGGAGTTGATAGAGGCGGAGCAGGTGATCAGGGCGTTATGATCGGGTATGCCTGTGATGAAACTGACTCGTATATGCCTTTACCGATAATGCTATCGCACCAGTTGGTAAAACGTTTCTCAGAAGTAAGAAAGAAGAAGATACTCAAGTATTTGGGGCCTGATTGCAAATCCCAGGTGACCGTAAAGTATGTAAATGATAAGCCGCAGGAAGTTGTCAGCGTCGTCTTGGCTAGTCAGCATACTGAGGAAATCTTAGATAAATCGGGTGAGTTTATTACAGAAGCTTCTAAGAAAGAGATAATCAAGTACGTAGCCCAGCCTATTTTGGGCAAGCGGCTGACTAAGAATACGAAGTACTATATTAATGAGACGGGCAAGTTTGTCGTAGGCGGGCCGCAGTCCGATACGGGTATGACCGGCAGAAAGATAGTCGTGGATACCTACGGCGGAGTTATTTCTCACGGCGGCGGTGCGTTCTCCGGTAAGGATCCGACAAAAGTAGACCGTTCAGCTACATACATGGCGCGTTACGTTGCTAAAAACGTTGTCGCAGCTGGTTTAGCCAAGAAGTGTATGCTGCAATTTGCCTATGTAATCGGTAAGGCAGAGCCGCTATCGGTTTATGTAGATACTTTTGGTACACATAGAATATCCGAAGACAAGATTCTTAAATTAATCTTGGATAATTTTGATTTGACACCTAAAGGGATAATCAAGAAATTGGATTTGTTGCGACCGATATATCAAAAAACAGCGTGTTATGGCCACTTCGGCAGGACTGAGCATGAGTTTAGCTGGGAGAGATTGGATATGGTTAGCACCTTGAAAAAGAAAGCGAGAAAATAATGAAATACGACATTAAGGATATTCGTTTAGCAAAGAAAGGTAAATTGCGTATAGAGTGGGCTATGAATAATATGCCTGTTCTCAATCTAATCCGCAAGCGCTTTGAAAAAGAAAAACCATTAAAGAATACAAGGGTATCTTGTTGTCTGCACGTGACTACGGAGACAGCTGCTTTGATGCTGACCTTAAAATCAGCAGGAGCAAAGACCGCTCTTTGTGCATCGAACCCGTTGTCTACACAGGATGACGTAGCTTCTTCTTTGGTCAAAGACTACGGCATACCTACATTCTCCATAAAAGGCGAAGACAACAGTACATATTATAAACATATTCTCGCGGCCCTAGACAATAAGCCTGAGATAACTATGGATGATGGCGCTGATGTCGTTTCCGTGTTACATAAAAAAGATTATGGCTTTATGCCTATCGGCGGAACTGAAGAGACTACTACCGGTGTTATCCGTCTAAAGGCCATGGCCAATGACGGCGTATTACAATATCCTATTATTGCTGTAAACGATGCTATGACGAAACATATGTTCGATAATAGGTATGGGACAGGCCAATCTACGATTGACGGGATTCTCCGTGCGACAAATAAACTCCTCGCCGGTTCAGCTTTTGTAATTTGTGGATATGGCTGGTGCGGTAGAGGCGTGGCTATGCGCGCAAAAGGCATGTCGGCTAATGTGATAGTCTGCGAGGTCGATCCGTTGCGCGCACTAGAAGCGACTATGGATGGATTCTTGGTCATGCCCATAGCTAAGGCCGCTAAGATAGGAGATATATTTGTTACGACAACAGGAGATATCTCGGTTATTAGAAGAGAGCACTTTTTAGTTATGAAAGACGGAGCCATCGTATCCAACGCAGGGCACTTTAACGTAGAGATAGACTTGGTCGAGTTAAAGAAGCTTAGCTCAAAAACAAGGATAATCAGAGATTTTGTGCAGGAGTTTACATTAAGAAAGAATAAGAGAAGAGTCTATGTCTTAGGAGAAGGCCGTCTTATTAATTTAGCTGCGGCTGAAGGCCATCCGGCTCAAGTAATGGATATGAGTTTTGCAAATCAGGCGCTCTCTGCAGAATATATCAAGAAAAACTCCCAGGAGTTAGACAATAATGTTTATCCTGTACCTAAGGATTTAGACAATAAGATCGCCTTTCTTAAATTAAAATCCATGGGCATTGGAATAGATAAATTGACCGAAAGACAAAAGAAGTACCTTTCCAGCTGGCAGGAAGGAACATAAAAAAGAAAGAGGTGTTGTATGCGTGTGATTAAAGCTTCTTTTTTAATCGTGCTTCTGCTATCTTCTGCGCCTTATTGTTTTGCTCAAGATATCCAGGCATCTTCAGAGATTTCCTCGGTGACTGTCTATCCAGGCTCAGCCTCAATCAGCCGCTTGGCCACTTTAAATTTGGAAAAAGGAGAACATAGTGTTTATTTTTCAGATATTATCCCTGAGATAGATGAAAATTCACTGCGTGTTTCTGGAAAAGGCCAGGCTCAAGTTAAAATATTCGGGGCCCAGTATAAAAAGGAGTTTTTAGAAGAACCTTACAACGAGAAGATTGCCTTGCTTCAGGATAAAATCCAGGATTTGAGCGATTATATTCGCAGTCTTGACGATGAGAAGACGGTTCTTGCCCAAGAAAGAGAATTTCTGGAATCGATAAAACTTTTTTCCGGTGAACAGATCTCTAAGGACCTGGTTACTAAGATGCCCCAGGTAGCCGATTTAGAAAACACGGCGAATTTTTTGACAGAGAAGCTAAACAAGAACTACGAGAGGCAGCTTGAAATAGAAAAGGAAAAGCGAGAGGCCAATAAGAAGATAAGTGTTTTACGAAGAGAGTTGTCGCAGCTTGCCTCGTACAGAAACTCAAACCTAGTAAAGCGTTTTATTGTCGTAGATATAGAGGCAGTTAAAGCAGGGTCGTTTGATTTAAGCATTTCTTATCTGGTGCGCGGTGTGTCCTGGCATATGGTCTACGACGCCAGGGTGGCTTTTGAGGATAAAAAGGTAGAATTAATTTCTTACGGCATCGTGAAACAGAAGACAGGCGAGGATTGGTCTGATGTAGATATAACTTTATCTACTGTTAAGCCCTCGATTGGCGGAAGGATGCCATATATCACTCCGTGGTTTTTGAAGCCATACGAACCCGTGGTTCATAGGAAAGCGAAAGTGGCGGGTAAAATGAGGATGCAATATGCAGCTATGGATAAGGTTGCTGCCATGGCTCCGGCAGAAATGTTATTAGATGAAGAGTCAGCAATTGGAGCCGGGGAGGCAGATTATTCTTTTGCCGGGGCACAACAAAAAGGTACTGCCATAGTATATAAATTAGCAAAGAAGATGACCATAAAATCCGACGGCGCAGAACATAAATTACCTATTTCCTCTCAAGTATTGAAAGCAGAGTTTCAATATTCAGCTTGTCCAAAGATTTCACCTTTTGCTTATCTAGGATGCAGAGTCGCTAACAGCGAAGACTTGCAGCTCATGGCTGGCAGAGTTAACGTATTCTTAGAAGGGGATTACGTAGGAGCTTCCTCAATAGATAACGTAGGACAAGGTGAAAAATTTGATTTATATCTGGGTGTAGATGAGGGCGTAAAAGTAGAGAGGAAAGAAATCGAGAAGAAGGTCGACGATGTCTTATTTGCCGGTATAGCTTCATCTAATAAAAAGACGTTCCTTAAATACAAGATCAAGTCAGAGAATTATAAATCTGATAAGATCAAGCTTAACTTGTTTGAGCCCATGCCGGTTTCCCAGAACGATAAGATTGCGGTAAAGATGGGCAAGGCGAGCGTTAAGCCCATTGAACAAGATTGGAAAGATAGAAAAGGTGTCTGGAAGTGGGAGTTGCATTTAAAGCCGAAAGAAAAGAAAGAGATAAATTTCAGTTATACCATAGAGCATCCTCGTAATATTCAAGTACCGGGAATTTAATTATGAAACGTATCGGTGTTTTAACTTCGGGCGGCGATGCCCCCGGGATGAATGCGGCTATCCGCAGTGTTGTCCGTATAGCCATATCTAGAAACCTGGAAGTATATGGTGTATACAGGGGCTATTCTGGTTTGATTGATGACGAAGTCAAACTTTTTAATCATCGTTCTGTCTCAAATATTATTGGTCGGGGAGGGACTGTCTTAAAGACATCCCGCTCCAAAGAATTTATGACTAGAGAAGGGCAGGAGAAGGCGGTAGAGACGATTAAAAATCACAACATCGATGGCTTAATTGTTATCGGAGGAGATGGTAGCTATCAGGGTGCCGAGGCCCTATACAAAAAGTGGGGCATCCGCTGTATCGGCGTTCCGGGTACCATTGATAATGATATAAACGGCACAGATTATACCATTGGTTCAGACACGGCTCTAAATACTGCATTACAGGCGATAGATAAGATAAGAGATACGGTTTCTGCTTTAGAGAGAATATTTGTCGTGGAGGTTATGGGTAGGTTATCAGGCTATATCGCTTTGAACGTAGCTTTGGCTGGGGGCGCTGAGCAGGTTGTTATTCCAGAGCGGCCATTCGACATAATGCAGATGTGCCAGGAGATAACTGAAGGATATATTAGAGGTAAGGCGAGTTGGATTGTTGTTGTAGCTGAAGGTGTTATTAAGGCACAAGATATCGCCGAAAAGATTACCGAGAATACCGATTTAGATACGAGAATGCTGGTGTTAGGGCATATACAAAGAGGTGGCTCTCCTACAGCGAAGGATAGAGTCTTAGCCACGCGCCTAGGAGCAGCGGCAGTAGATCTATTAGTTAAAGGTGAATCAGGTAAAGCAGTGGGAATTGTCAGTGATAATATTAGTGCGGTTAGTTTCCAGGAAGCGCTTAAAAAGAAACAACTCAAGACTGAGCAAATCTGTAATCTCATTAGAATTTTAACTTAAGAGGAGGAAGAAGCTGTGAATAGGCAAGACATCGATAAGTTGATACAAGAATATGTAATAAGTACTGATGCTAAACAAAGAGAAGAGATGACCCATAAAATTTGGGATGTAGCATTAGATTCAGGTATTTTTCCTGCTTCTATCCAAGGTTTGTATGAAGCCAGGGGCCAGGGTAAGTATTCTGGTTTTACTGTGCCGGCGATAAACTTAAGGGCTCTTACCTATGATTTAGCCAGTGCGATTTTTAGGTCAGCAAAAAAGATTAATGCCGGAGCGTTTATTTTTGAAATTGCACGCTCTGAGATGGGCTATACCGATCAAAAGCCATTGGAGTATACGACTGTTTGTCTGGCCGCGGCCATAAGAGAAGGTTATAAGGGTCCGGTATTTATTCAAGGTGATCACTTTCAGGCAAATGCCAAAAAATATAAGGAAGACCCCGAGAAAGAAATAGAAGGCTTGAAGAAGTTGATTAAAGAGTCGATTGAAGGCGGATTTTTAAATATCGATATCGATTCATCAACATTGGTTGATTTAAGTAAGAAAGATTTGACCGAAGAGCAGAGGTTAAATTTTGAAGTCTGTGCCCAGATGACAAAACATATCAGGTCTTTGCAGCCGGAAGGCGTAGAAATTTCTATCGGCGGTGAAATTGGTGAAGTCGGGACAAAAAATTCCACTCCGGAAGAATTAGCTGCTTATATGAATGGCTATTTAAAACTATTGCCGCAAGGGATGAAGGGTATTAGCAAGGTAAGTATCCAAACCGGCACGAGCCACGGCGGAGTTGTCTTGGCAGATGGTTCTATCGCAGAGGTGAAATTAGACTTTGATACCTTAAAGAACCTATCGGAAGTCGCCAGAAAAGAATTTGGTATGGCTGGAGCGGTACAACACGGTGCCTCTACGCTGCCTGACGATGCATTCCATAAGTTCCCAGAAGTAGAAGCTGCAGAAGTACATTTAGCCACACAGTTTCAGAATATGATTTTTGAAAGCAAGGAGTTGTCTTCAGATTTAAGAGAAAAAATCTATGCCTGGATTAAGGAGAACCTTAAGGCGGAATTCAAAGAAGGCATGACTGAGGAACAATTTATATATAAGTCCAGAAAGAAAGCGCTAGGGCCATTTAAAACAGAATTAATGTCGCTTTCTCAAGAAGTTCGTGATAAAATTGGAAAAGAGCTTGAGGAGAAGTTTGATTTTCTTTTTGGTAAGCTCAATATAAAAGATACCAAAAAGATAGTCGATGAGTGTATAAAGAGGTCAAAAGTAGGCAAGATTTTCAAAGTCCATACAACTGCGGCTGAGCAATTCGAAGGAGATGATTAGTGAGGACATAAGTTATGGAGTCCGTAGCGGACGACATAACTTATATGTCCGAACTATCCCGACGAATGTGTAAAAATTTTAGGATAAAATTTTTACACGGTTTATGAGTCGGGGATAATAACCTAAATCGGGGGATTTATGCGTTCAGACCAGATTAAGAAAGGTCCGGAGAGAGTGCCACACAGGGCGCTATTGTATGCTACAGGTATATCTAAAAAGGATATGAAGAAACCTTTTATCGGCGTGGCCACTTCTTTTACAGATATAATCCCTGGGCATATAGGCATGAGAGAGTTGGAGCGATTCATCGAGCGAGGAATCTGCTATGGAGGAGGGGTGCCTTTCTTTTTTGGTATCCCGGGTATCTGCGACGGCATTGCTATGGGCCACTCTGGTATGCACTATCCTTTAGCCTTGAGAGAATTAGTGGCGGATTCAGTGGAGTCCGTGGTGAACGCGCACCAATTCGACGGTCTTGTCTGTTTGACGAATTGCGATAAGATTACACCGGGCATGCTAATGGCTATTGCACGTTTGAATATTCCATCTATTGTGGTGACTGCCGGCCCTATGTTGTCTGGCCGTTACAAGAAGAGAAAACTTGCCTTTGTGCACGATACGTTTGAGGCTATGGCTCGGGCAAGGCAAGGCGATATTTCTCAACGCGAATTATCTTGTTTGGAACTAGAAGCTTGTCCTGGCGCAGGTTCATGTCAGGGCCTATATACAGCAAACACAATGGCTTGTTTAGCGGAGACCATGGGGATTTCTCTTCCGGGCTGCGCGACAGCATTGGCGGTTTCCGCTAAAAAGAGGAGAATCGCGCAAGCCAGCGGTGAGAGAATCGTGGAATTGGTAAAAGAAAATATTTTACCTAAGAAGATCATAACAAAGGATTCTTTAGAGAACGCCATTGTCGTGGATATGGCTTTGGGTGGATCATCTAATACGGTGTTACACTTAAAAGCACTCGCGCATGAGGCGGGAATTGAAATATCTTTGAAGAAGTTTGATGATATCGCTAAAAAGACTCCTAATATTACATCCCTAGAGCCCGCCGGCACGTACTTTATGGAAGACCTGGAGTACGCCGGAGGTATCCCCGCGGTCTTAAAGAGATTAAAGTCAAAATTAAACAATACGCTCAATGTCTGTGGTGAGAAGACGAATGATATCGCAAATCAGGCAGAGATTTTTGATGTGGATGTTATACGCCCATTTGACAGGGCTTATCATAAACAAGGCGGCATTGCGGTGCTATTTGGGAATTTAGCTCCCAACGGCGCTGTGGTGAAGCAGACCGCTGTTTCAGATAAGACGATGAAATTCAAAGGCATAGCTAAGTGTTATAACTGCGAAGAAGACGCCTTGAAAGATATATTGGATAGTAAGATCAAAAAAGGAACGGTAATTGTTATTCGTTATGAAGGCCCTTGTGGTGGCCCGGGCATGCGTGAGATGCTTGCGCCTACTGCGGCTATCGTGGGTATGGGCCTGTCTGATGACGTGGCTTTGATTACCGACGGAAGGTTCTCTGGCGGGACCAAAGGTCCTTGTATTGGGCACGTGTCTCCGGAAGCTGCCAGTGGTGGACCTATTGCCATAATCAAAGATGGAGATAAGATCTTAATCGATATCCCCAGAAGAAAGTTAGAACTATCTATCAGTAAGAGTAGTTTTAAGAAGAGGATGAAGTCAATTAAAACGATCGCCCCTAAAATCAAAACCGGCTATTTAGCGCGTTATGCTAAAATGGTGACTTCCGCTGATAAGGGAGCGGTCCTACAGGGTTAAAATCATGAATGGTGCGCAGATATTTGTTGAATCTTTAAAGAAAGAAGGAGTGGATGTCGTATTTGGTTATCCGGGTGGATCGGTTTTGCCGATTTTTGACAAGATCTATGACTCAGGATTAAACTTCATTCTGACTCGACACGAGCAGGGCGCAGCCCACGCGGCAGATGGTTATGCCAGGGCTACGGGCAAGGTGGGGGTCTGTATCGCCACGTCTGGTCCGGGTGCCACAAATTTGGTGACTGGTATTGCCAATGCGCATATGGACTCTATACCAATTGTAGCTTTTACTGGCCAGGTAAAGACACATTTGATTGGAAACGATGCTTTTCAGGAGGCGGATGTAACGGGTATTACTCGTCCCATTACCAAGCACAATTATTTAGTTAAGAATATCGAAGAGCTGGCTTGTACTATCAAGGAGGCGTTCCATATCGCATCCACTGGTAGGCCGGGTCCGGTAGTCATAGATATTCCTGTGGATGTCCAAATGCAGGAAATGGATTTCCAATATCCTCAAGTGTGTAATATTCGCAGCTATAGACCTACGCTAAAAGGTCACCCGGGGCAGATCAAAAAGGCCGCTAAAGTGATTTCTAAATCCCAGCGCCCGGTTATTTATGCTGGCGGCGGGATAATCATTTCCGGAGCCAATGCAGAGTTGAAGGCTTTAGCCCAAAAGATAAAAGCACCGGTAACTACGACATTGTTGGGCTTAGGCGGGTTTGATGAGAGAAGCGACTTAGCCCTAGGCATGTTGGGTATGCACGGAACGGTCTATGCCAATCATGCGATTATGGACTCTGATCTGATTATCGCGGTGGGCGCGCGTTTTGATGACAGGGTAACCGGAAGGATCGACTCATTTGCACCAGGAGCGCAGGTCATCCATATCGATATTGATCCGTCGTCGATAAGCAAGAATATTAAGGTAGATGTCCCTATCGTGGGCGATGCGAAGAATATCTTAAAGGAATTAATTCAAGAAATAAAGAAAGTGCCTGATACCTCAGGTTGGCTGGCTAAAGTAAATGAATGGAAACAAAAGGCCCCGTTGGTTTACAAGGATAACACCGATAAGATTAAACCGCAATTTGTGGTGCAGAAGATTGATGAGCTAACCAAAGGTGAGGCGATAATCTGCACTGAGGTAGGGCAGAATCAGATGTGGGCAGCTCAGTATTATACCTATACTAAGCCGCGTACATTTATCTCCAGTGGGGGGCTGGGCACTATGGGTTTTGGTTTTCCCGCTGCTTTAGGCGTGCAGGCAGGTTGTCCGGATAAAATTGTCTTTGATGTGGCCGGAGATGGTTCTATACAGATGAATATTCAGGAGATGATGACCGCTGTAGTAAATAAGTTGCCAGTCAAGATAGCCATTTTGAATAATGGGTATTTAGGCATGGTTAGGCAGTGGCAGGAACTTTTTTATAAAAAGAGGTATTCCCATACCCCTATAGAGAGTCCGGATTTTGTTAAATTGGCTGAGGCCTATGGCGCAAAAGGTATACGCGTACATAAAAAAGAGGAAGTAGAAAAAGCCATAAAAGAGGCAATCAATACGGATAATGTGGTTGTGTTGGATTTTGTTGTGGAGCCGGAGGAAAATGTATTTCCTATGGTACCGGCAGGTGAGGCCATAAATCGCATGATAGGCGGTATGGCCTAGAGTTTTACCCCACACTTACGTGTGGGGAATTTTCGAAAAAGATACTGTAGGCGTAAGCCTACAGAGCCATGCAGAAGCGAGGATAAAAAAACAATGCGTCACACGATTTCAGTATTAGTGGAAAATAAATTCGGTGTACTTGCGCGTATATCCGGCCTGTTTAGCGCGCGTGGCTTTAATATTGATTCCCTGGCTGTGGGTGAGACAGAAGACCATACCGTATCTCGTATGACCATAGTGGTGGATGCGCCGGATGAAAAAATACTCGAGCAGATCAAGAAACAATTGCATAAATTAATCGATGTCATTACCGTAATAGATCTTACCCAAAAAGAGTTCTTTGAAAGAGAGTTGATTCTAGCTAGGGTTTCGCTCGATAAGTCAGGCAAATCAAAATTAGAAAAGCTCTTAAATAAATTTAATGCTGAAATTTTGCATAAAGACAAAGATAGTTATATTTTTGAGGCTACTTTAGAGCAAGAAAAGATTAAAGAACTCTTATCCCAATTGAATAAGACGGACATAAAACAGCTTGTGCGTACTGGTACCATCGCCATACCTAAGTAGAAACCTAAAATTTTTTATGCCAGGTGCGATATGAAAAAAACATTCACACTATGCATTGCGGCCCTTTTGGTTTTTGTTTTACTGACCGCATTTGATTCTTTCGCTGAAGAGAGAATCACCCTGACTACCTACTTCCCAGCTCCTTATGGTGTTTATAGGGAGATGAGGATAGATAAGTTAGCCGTAGGCAGTCCATACAGGGATTCGTCATTGCCTGATGACGGGAATCTTATTGTTAGTGGAGATGTTGGTATTGGCACAACAAATCCGCTCGCAAAATTGGAAGTTATTGGAGGAAATACTCATATTGATGGAAGTGTTGGTATTGGCACAACAAGTCCGCTCGGAAGATTGGAAGTTACAGGAGGAGATACTTACATAGCTGATTACTTACGAATGAAAGATTTTGATGAAGAAGGTGGAACCAATCAAATAATCTCGCGAGATGGGTTTTTACAGTTTCCAGATGGCCCTGTAGCGATAGGGACTTACAGCAATGGGGATAATGAAATTAATACTTTAAGTCCAGCTCCAATAGTGGGAGATTTAGTGCTTCAGGGAGGCATTTATCTTGCGGGTAAACGTCGGTCTACTTGGGCGGATTTTATTTACCAATCTATAAAGTTTACTCGACCTTTTACTTCCACTGGGGGGTGTGAGACTGTGACTGAAACCAAAGTAATAACTGGTTGCATAAAACATGAGAGAGCGGCGGTTAACATGATGGGGTATAGATTTAATTATACTTCTGGAGATGCGCATTTAGACAATATAACGGTGAGACTTAGTAATCCTACTATTACATATAGTACCGGAGGAGTTTCATTTAGCATTTCTATTTGTTACTATGAAAACGGACAGAATGAAGATTATACTGCTTCGGTAGATTATACAGTTTTATGTTGGTAAGTTAAAAATTTAATCCCTGTAATAAATTGAGAATATAAGCGAAAAAGTAATTTATGAAAAAAACATTCACACTATGCATTGCGGCTCTTTTGGTTTTTGTTTTAGTAACCGCATTTGATTCTTTCGCTGAAGAGAAAATTACCCTGACTACTTACTTTCCGGCTCCTTATGGTATTTATGAGGAGGCGAGGACAAATACGTTAGCCATAGGCAGTCCATACAGGAATTTGCCATTGCCTGATGACGGGAATCTTATTGTTAGTGGAGATGTTGGTATTGGCACAACAAATCCGCTCACAAAATTGGAAGTTATTGGAGGAAATACTCATATTGATGGAAGTGTTGGTATTGGCACAACAAGTCCGCTCGGAAGATTGGAAGTTACAGGAGGAGATACTTACATAGCTGATTACTTACGAATGAAAGATTTTGAGGAAGAAGGTGGAACCAATCAAATAATCTCGCGGGATGGGTTTTTACAGTTTCCAGCTGGCCCTGTAGCGATAGGAAATTACAGCAATAATAATTCTTATCTTGCTGGCTTAAGTCCAGCTCCAATAGTGGGAGATTTAGTGCTTCAAGGAGGCATTTATCTCTCGGGTAAACATCGGTCTACTTGGGGGGATATTATTTACCGCTCTTTAAGGTATACTCGATCTTTTACTTCCACTGGGGGGTGTGAGTATGTGACTGAAACCAAAACAATAACTAGTTGCATGAATCGTGAGAGAGCGGCGGTTAAGCTGATGGGACATTCCTTTAATTATACTTCTGGAGATGCACATATAGACAAAATAACGGTGGTTCTTGGTAAACCTACTCTTACACCTAGCACCGGAGGAGTTTCATTTAGCATTTATATTTGTTACTATGAAGACGGACAGAATGAAAACTATACTGCTGTCATAGATTATACAGTTTTATGCTGGTAAGTTAAAAATTTAATCGCTGTAATAAATTGAGAACATAAGCGGAAAAGTAATTTATGAAAAAAACATTCACACTATGTATTGCGGT
>JBHPGU010000010.1:0-58865 GCA_042570265.1 Candidatus Omnitrophota bacterium
GTCTCCGCACTTCCCAGAGCTATTACTTGCGTGGATCCTATTTCTTTGGAGTCAAAGATAGTAATTGATGCCACTGGCCACGATGCCTGGGTATGTAAGAGTTTAGAGAAGAGAAATCTCTTAAAGCTCCAGACATATGGGCCAATGGACGTAGGTACTTCTGAAGACGCGGTTGTAAAAAAGACAGGAGAGGTCTATCCGGGCTTGTTTGTCATCGGCATGGCAGTTGCGACTGTGTATGGCGTAGCCCGTATGGGCCCTACTTTTGGAGGAATGTTGTATTCCGGTAAGAAGGTAGCCAGCCAAGTGTCTGATTTATTATCTCAGAAGACAGAAGAGTTATCTTTAGCAAAATAAAAAAAGAGAGGATGTTATGACTAAGCCAAAAATTGATGCCTATGATTTATTAAATAGGATTCGCGATCAAAAGCCAGTGGTCCACCACTTGACAAACTGGGTGACGATTTATGACTGTGCCAATATAGTCAAGGTTATGGGTGCTTCTCCGGTTATGGCCCATGCCAAAGAAGAAGTGGCGGATATGGCTGGCATCGCATCCTCTCTGGTATTAAATATAGGTACGCTAACCGTTGATTTTGTTGAGGCCATGAAGTTGGCGGCCAAGAGCGCTAACAAAAAAGGCATACCGGTTGTCCTGGATGTATGTGGAGCCGGGGCTACACCGCTGCGCGACCAAAAGTGTTTTGAGTTGCTAGATGAGGTGAAAATAGACGTTGTTAAAGGCAATGCTTCTGAGATCGCTAGGATAAGCGGAGAAAAGGTTATCACAAAAGGTGTAGATGCTGGCCATGTAGATAAAGACATTATAGAAGTAGCCAGAAGTCTTAGTCAGAAGAGAAAGTGCACTGTGGTTATCACTGGCAAAGAAGATGTCGTGGCAGATGAAACTAAAGTTTGCATAGTAAAGAACGGCCATGCGATGATGGCCAATGTTGTGGGCACTGGTTGTATGGCTGCATCGGTTATTGGAACCTTTGTGGCTGTGGAGAAAGATTTAGTTTATGCTTGCGCAGCTGCGCTTGCGTGTTTTGGTATAGCTGCAGAGTGCGCGGCAGAGCAGTCTCGCGGCCCTGGATCATTTAAAGAAAAAATCTTTGATTGTCTGTTTAATTTAGAGAGAGAGACGATTGACAGGATGCAAAAGGTAGAGTAATGAAAGGTTATTATTTTATAACAGATGCTAAAATCAGTCGTTCTGGTAATATCAGCGATGTAGAAGATGCTGTAGCTGCTGGTGTTGAAGTTGTGCAGTATAGAGATAAGAATAAGAGCGCAAAAGAGATGAAGGAAGAGGCGCTAGTGTTGAGGCAGATATGCAAAGATATAACTTTTCTGATTAATGACAGAATCGATATAGCTATAGCAGTGGGTGCTGATGGAGTGCATTTAGGCAACGAGGACCTATCGTATTCCAAAGCCAGAGAATTAATGGGTAATTATAGGATTATCGGTTTAACTGTACACAGTCTAAAAGAGGCGCTTGAAGCCCAGAGCGTAGGGGCAGATTATTTAGGTGTGTCTCCGATCTTCTCCACAACTACAAAGCCTAATGCCGGAGCGCCCGCAGGCGTAGAACTCATTAAAGAGATAAAAAAGCGTATATTGATCCCAATTATTGCTATAGGTGGTATAACTCTGGCCAATGCCCCGGAAGTCGTAGAATCCGGAGCAGACGGCCTATGTGCAATATCTGCTGTCATCACCAGTTCAGATGTCAAAGCTGAGATAGGTAAATTTCAGACTCTTTTTCATAGAAGATAACAGACCCCGTCGATAGAATCAATATTTAGTGAGAATAAATATTTTAAAAAAATCCCTTGACAAATGATACTAATATGGTATCATTTGCTTAGGAGGAAGAGAGGTGATAGAAATGAGAAGGTTAGTGACAATAGTGGCTATAGTAGTATTTATGTTGGCAGTGATGACTCCACTGGCTATGGCGGCATGTTCTGTAGGGCATACTTCTTCAGCCCAAGAAGGCTCAGAAGAGGTCACTCAAGAAGCAACTCTGGATAATCTAAGGGTAATTAATCATACCTGTCCTGTAATGGGGGGTGAAGTCGGCAAGGATACTGAATATACGGTTGAGTACGATGGCAAGGTTATCGGATTGTGCTGTGCCGGGTGTGTGGAAAAATTCAATGAGGATCCGGAGAAGTATATACAAGAATTAGGATTGGAAGAAACTCAAGAATAAATCCAGGGAGAAGAGTAGGTTTTTAACGGAAACAAAAGGAGGAGAGAATGGACATCACAATCAGATACATGTTACGTCCAACAGCTCATTGTAAAGAAGGCTGTAGTAGCTTGTCCTGGGCAAGACGCTAAACTGCCCAGCACGTTCTTGTATATATTTTAATAGGAGGATTAGGTTGAAATTAATTACCAGGGATACGGATTATGCGGTTAGGGCGCTGTGTTATATCGCTAAGCAAAAAAAGGGAGTGATTCCAGTTACTCAATTAGTGAAGAACTTGAGAGTTCCCAGGCCTTTTTTGAGAAAGATACTTCAAATTTTAAATAAAAAAGGTATTTTAGAGTCGCATAAGGGCCAGAGAGGTGGTTTTAGATTATTTCGTTCTCCGAATAAGATTTTTATAGTTGATTTAATAAAGATATTCCAGGGTTCATTCACCTTAAATGAGTGTTTCTTAAAAAAAATGACCTGTCCTCATAAGAAAAGTTGCCAGCTTAAAAAGAAAGTGGATGATATCGAGAAAGTCGTATTATCTGAACTAAAAATCATTAGCATAGCCTCACTTATAAAAGGAGCATGAGTTATGCCTAAGAGAAAGATAATCAAGATTGACGAAAAGAAGTGTAATGGCTGCGGAGCATGTATCCCTAATTGCCCCGAAGGGGCTTTGCAGATAATCGATGATAAGGCTCGCCTTATAAGCGACTTGTTTTGTGATGGATTAGGTGCTTGTATCGGCCATTGTCCCGAGGGAGCAATTACGATAGAGGAGAGAGAAGCGCAAAAGTATGATGAAAAGAGGGTAATGCAGAATATTGTCAAACAGGGTAAGAATACTATTATCGCTCATCTTAAGCATCTGAAAGAACACAATGAGATGGAGTATTTAAAGCAGGCCATAGAAGTATTAAGAGAGAAGAATATAGAGATACCTCATGAAGCTGTTTCTGGCGGCAAGGGGCCGCTACCGTGCGGATGTCCGGGTTCTATGGTTAAAGATTTCAGCTCTGAGAAAAAGAGTGATCAACAAATACCAAAGAGCAGTGTTTCGGCTGAGTCACAGCTAAGGCAGTGGCCTGTGCAGATTATGCTCGTTCCGCCGCAGGCACCGTATTTAAACAATGCCGATATCTTGATAGCCGCGGATTGCGTGCCTTTCGCCTATGCTAACTTTCATAATGATCTATTGAAAAACAAAGTTTTACTTGTTGGCTGTCCTAAATTAGATGATGTTGAATTTTATAAAGAAAGACTCACAGCGGTCTTTAAGAACAATAATATCAAGACCATAACGTATGCCCATATGGAGGTGCCTTGTTGTTTTGGATTGGTGGGTGTCATTAAGAACGCCATAGTTGATTCAGGTAAGGATACTCCATTTGAAACAATCACTATAAGTATTAAGGGGGAGAGGTTAAAGTGATTCCTGAATGCCCAGGAGCTAAGTTTTTTAAACAGCCAGAGCCAGAAAACATAAATTGCCCTACTTGTTCTGAGGAGTTAGAGATATGGACAGATGAGGTTAAGACTGTTTGTCCTCATTGCAAGACCGTTGTGGCGCGCAGACAAGTACAGAGCTGCCTGGATTGGTGCAAATTCGGGAAAGAGTGCGTGGGAGAAGAAACGTATCAGAAGTATTTAAAGAATAAGGCAGATTCGAAGAAGCAGGGAAGGAAATAAGATGATCAATAAAGACGACAAGAATATCGGTCAGATACTAGGTAAGGTCTTAGAGTTTGACAAGCTTATCGATTATCAAGAAGGCGCAGTAGTAAGCAAGACTATTATAGGTAAGCAATCAGGTAGCGTGACATTGTTTGCTTTTGATAAAGGGCAAGGCCTGAGCGAACACACCGCACCATTCGACGCTTTGGTATATGTTGTGGATGGTCAAGCGGAAGTTGTGATTTCAGGAGAAAAGCTAACGGTAAACAAAGGTCAGTTAGTTATAATGCCAGCAAATAAACCACATGCTTTGACAGCGTTAGAGAGATTTAAGATGGCGCTTATAATGATAAAGACCTAAACAAGGAGGCAGTCATGGAAAAAAAATTAGAAAAGGCAATGAATGAACAGATTGTAAAGGAGCTGTATTCAGCATACCTGTATTGGGCTATGGCGGCATATTTTGAGTCTGAGAATCTGGGTGGATTCGCTCATTGGATGAAAATGCAGGCTCAGGAAGAGATTTTTCATGCATCGAAATTCTTTGACTTTTTAAATGAGGTAGGGAGTAAAGTCGCTTTAGGTGCTATTGATAAACCATCAGATAAGTTTAATTCCGTAGAAGATGTTTTTAAACAAACGCTAGCACACGAAAAGAAGGTTACTGCTAGTATTAATAATTTGTGCGCTATAGCGGATAAAGCTAACGAAAATGCCTCCAAGATTTTCTTACAGTGGTTTGTTAACGAACAAGTCGAAGAGGAGAAGAACCCAGCAGATATTTTGGGAAAGTTAAAGTATGTACGCAATCAGCCGGCAGGAATTTTGATTCTAGATAAAGAATTAGCTGCACGGCTACAACCGACATTTGGTCAGGGCGTAGGAGCTGGCGCATAAAAAGATTACAATTAAGAATCGGAGGATAGAAAATGTTTTGTTATCAATGTCAGGAAGCAATTAAGAATACTGGTTGTACAGAGGGAGGTGCTTGCGGAAAGAAAGAGAGCACAGCTAATCTGCAAGATTTACTTATCTATGTTTTAAAAGGGGTCGCTATTTATGCCGAGAAAGCAAAAGAAAAAGATATAGTAGTGGATAGGGCAATAGGTTCATTTGTCGCACATTCACTTTTTGTAACTATTACCAATGCCAACTTTGATGATCAAAGAATTATTAACTTGATTCGCGAAGGCTTAACTCAGAGAGAGAAGATTAAGAGTGTAATCGGGTTAGACTCTGATGCGGGCTTAAATGATGCTGCTTTGTGGTCTAGTGACAATGTCGATGAATTCTACGCCAAGGCCAAAGAAGTCGGCGTATTATCTACTGCAAATGAAGATGTACGTTCGCTTAGAGAGTTGCTAATTTATGGCATAAAGGGGATTGCTGCTTATGCGCATCATGCCGAGGTGTTAGGCTATAAGAAAGAAGAGATAAGCGACTTTTTGATAGAAGCGTTAGCTGCAACCACAAAGGATTTAACCGCTGATGTTTTAGTGGGTTTGGTTCTAAAAGCTGGGGAGGTTTCTGTTAATACAATGGCCCTTCTCGATGAAGCTAACACTAAGGCCTATGGCCATCCAGAGATCACTAGTGTTAACATCGGCGTTCGTAACAATCCCGGAATACTTATTTCAGGCCACGACCTAAAGGATATAGAGGAGCTTTTAAAACAGACTCAAGGCACAGGCGTGGATGTTTACACACACAGCGAAATGCTCCCAGCTAACTACTATCCCGCTTTTAAAAAGCATGAGCACTTCGTAGGTAATTACGGTAATTCATGGTGGAAGCAAGATAAAGAATTCGAATCATTCAACGGCCCGATTATTATGACAACAAATTGTATTACACCAGTAAAAGACGCCTATAAAGATAGAATATTTACTACAGGAGTGGCTGGATATCCTGGAGTAAAACATATCCCTGATAGACCTGTTGGCGGAGAGAAGGATTTTTCTCAAGTGATTGAGTTAGCCAAGAAGTCTCAACCGCCCAGAGAGATTGAATCTGGTGAGATTGTGGGAGGTTTTGCTCATAATCAAATACTTGCTTTAGCGGATAAGATTGTAGCGGTTGTAAAGTCAGGAGCGATTAAGCGTTTTATAGTAATGGCTGGATGTGATGGCCGTCAGCCGACAAGAAGCTATTTTACAGAAGTTGCCCAGGAACTTCCTAAGGACGCTGTAATTTTAACTGCTGGTTGCGCGAAGTACCGTTATAACAAGTTAAAGCTTGGCGATATTGGCGGCATACCCAGAGTTATCGATGCCGGACAGTGTAACGACTCATATTCTTTGGCAGTAGTTGCGTTAAAACTAAAGGAAGTATTTGGTCTCGAAGATATAAACGATCTGCCGATATCTTTTGACATTGGTTGGTATGAGCAGAAAGCTGTCTGCGTATTGCTTGCCTTGTTGTATTTAGGAGTAAAAGGTATTCGCTTAGGCCCCACAGTCCCTGCTTTCTTATCGCCTAACGTACTTAAGGTCTTAGTGGATAAATTCGGCATTCAACCTATCACAAAAGCTAAGGATGATGTGGCAGAAATGATGGCAGGTAGTAAGTCTGCCGTGGCAAAATAGCCTTCAAAAGAGCCTCAAGAGGCCAAATAATAAAATCTTGACAATGCGGGGAGTCTGTGGGTAAATGTAATTTACCCACCATCCAGGCGTCCTAGGTCAAAAAAAGATAATCTGATATGAGTGAAGAATTGATTGGAAAAAAGTGTGTTCCTTGCGAAGGTGGCATGCCAGCTATGTCTCCAGCAGAAACCAACCAATATATGAGCAAGGTCTTGGGCTGGGAGTTGATTGATAATATAAAGATCAAGAAGGAATATAAATTTAAGGATTTTCAGGATTCTTTGAATTTCGTCAATAGTGTGGGCGCTATGGCAGAGGAAGAACAGCACCATCCCACTATCACCATAATCTACAATAAAGTCCGCATTACTCTATCGACTCATGCTATTGGCGGTTTATCTCAAAATGACTTTATCATGGCCGCTAAAATCGATCATATAAATAAAGGTGATTAAATGGGATACGAGGCAGCAATTTCAAAATCATGGCAGGAATTAGAGGATGCGGCTGAATATAGGGCGCTGCAGCTTAAATTCCTTGCCGATGAATATAGTATTGATTTAGACAGTAAGAAGGTTTTGTCTTTATCTTGTAATGTTGCCGCAAAAGACTATGTTAGCATTTTGGTTTTGCACTATGCCACAAAAAGAATAGAGGGACTGCCTCTTGCTAGCGGCGAGTGGATTGATTTCAGGCAGTTAGACGGTGGCCAAGGGTACTATCCAAACTTTAAGGAGCGAGTTATCGGTACCATTAAGAGGAAATACGGCCCTAATCCCCAGGCTCTGTTAAAGTCAACAGAGAGATTCAACGCCCAGAGAGTTGAATTGGCAGATGTTAGTATTTCTTTAGAGGCTTTTGAAGGAGTCCCAATTCTTATACAACTTTGGAAAGGGGATGAAGAATTTGGCCCAGAGGCCAATGTCCTCTTTGATAAAAACATAAAAGATATTTTCTGCACAGAAGACATTGTTGTTTTGTCTGAATTTATAGCACATAAAATTTAAAAAATAGGAGAAGGCAGATGCGCATAGAAGAAAAAGAGGGGAAACTTCAAATCGTAGATTTCAACGAACTTGAGGCTTATAAGATTGCTTCTAAAATAGAGCAGGACGGTATTTCGTTCTACCAGAATCTTGTTAATGGAGTAAAGGATGAATCCGCAAGGGGAAAATTGAAGTATCTGCTTGAAGAAGAAAAGAAGCATCTTAATTTCTTTCAAGGATGTTTATCCAAGGCTGAGGAGAAGATAGAAGATGGTTTTGAAGAAGATGATTTGTTAAAGTATATGGACTATGGAATATTCCAGCCGTATGAGCATATGAATCAGATGAAGGATATTATAGATGATGTAGCCAAGGCCCTAGATATTGGAATCATCGTTGAAGACAGAACGGTAAAGTTCTATCAGGCTTGCAAAGATAAATTGACTTCTAAAGAAGCCAGGCAGGAGATACAAAATATTATTAGTGAGGAGCAGCGGCATAAAGAGTTACTTTTAGGCATGCTCAGTGAGGCTTAAATATTGATATGGAAATAGTAAAAGGCAAATTCATTCAGAGGATTAAGAGGACGCGCAATATAGAGAGCTTTCGGTTTAGCTTAGATAAGAAAGTGAATTTTATCCCGGGGCAATTTTTGCAGGTGATTTTTGATGAAGATACAAGCAGTAATAAAGAATTAAACAAGTATCTTTCTTTTTCTAGTTCTCCTGCAAAAGACTATATCGAAGTAACCAAGAGGTTAAGTGAGAGCCAATTTTCTCAGAAGTTAAAGGATTTAAAGATCGGTGATGAAGTATCACTTAAGGCGCCATTCGGCAACTGTGTTTATAAAGATGAATATAAAAAGATAGGCTTTTTAATCGGTGGCATCGGTATTACGCCGGTGATTTCTATCATAGAATACATAGTTGACAAAAAGTTAGATACAGATGTGCTATTGCTTTATTCTAATAAGACAGAGGAAGATATTGCTTTTAAGAAAGAACTGGATTCTTGGAGATCTGTAAACAGCAATATAAAGGCTTTTTATACTATAACTGAATGTGAACCTGCGGACAAAAATTGTATTGCCGGGCGCATAGATAAGAATTTATTTATAAATAAGATCAAGGATTATTGCGAGAGAATGTTCTTCATTTTTGGTCCTCCGCGAATGGTCGGGGCGATGCAAAATCTATGTTTAGAGACAGGCTGTAGCAAAGATTGCGTCAAAGCAGAGAATTTTGTTGGTTATTAGAAGGGAGATTTGAATGTCAGCTGTCAAAATATTACCGGATATTTATTGGGTTGGCGCTGTTGATTGGAATGTAAGGACTTTTCACGGCAACACCTATTCCACTAATAGGGGCACGACCTATAATGCCTATTTAATTCTGGATGAAAAGATTACTTTGGTTGATACTGTATATGCTCCATTTACAGATGAACTGGTTGAGAAGATAAAAGAAATAGTCCCACTTGAAAAAATAGATTACATTATTGCTAATCACGTGGAGACTGATCACTCTGGAGCGTTACCTGAGATTCTAAAACTGTGTCCGAAGGCAAAGGTCTTTGGTACGGCTAAATGTAGAGAAGGCCTAGAAAAGCACTACCATTGCAAGATGGACTTTCAGGTGGTAAAGACAGGTGATAAGTTAAAATTAGGTAAAAAGACACTAACTTTTATTGAGGCGCCGATGATTCACTGGCCTGATAGTATGTTTAGTTATTTAGTAGAAGATCAGTTGCTTTTACCTAACGATGGCTTTGGGCAGCACTATGCGACTACCGAGAGATTTGATGATGAAGTGAGCCAGTATGAACTTATGGATGAAGCAGCGAAGTATTATGGTAATATTCTTTGGCCGCTGAGCATTCTAATTTTAAAGAAGTTGCAGGAAGTCCAGAAATTGAATATTCCTATAAAGATGATTGCCCCGAGTCATGGTATTATTTGGCGTAAAGACCCGATGAAAATCATTAATGCCTATTTGTCCTGGGCAAAGAATGAAACGAAACCAAAAGTAGTCGTAATTTATGAGACCATGTGGGGCTCAACAGAAAAAATGGCCAGAAAGATAGTTGAAGGAGTCTCTGAAGCGGGAATAAGCGCTAAGCTTTTTGATATAACCAGATCTGATAGGACCGAAATAATTAAAGAGATGTTGGACAGCAAAGGATTCTTAATCGGCTCTTCAACTCATAATAACGACAAACTTCCTACTATTGCTGGCTTTTTGGAATTTTTTAAAGGCTTGAAGCCGAAGAATAGAGTTGCCGGAGTATTTGGTTCTTATGGTTGGGCAGGAGGGGCGGTAAAGAGCATAGAAGGCACTTTGAAAGAGGCAGGAGTAGAGGTGGTTCAGCCGTCGATTTCTGCTAAATACGTCCCTGATGAAGACGAATTGCAGAAGTGTTATGAATTAGGCAAGGACTTTGCCCAGAAGATAAAATAGCGCATTGATTGAAACAAGGAGGCCGTATGGGTCCAGTAGAGGCATTAGAGTTAGCATTGAGTAAGGAAGAGGAAGCATTAGCTCTATATAAGAAGTTTTATTTAGAATTTCCTACAGCAAAAGATACATTTTTATTTCTTTCAAACGAAGAAGAAAAACACAAGATATTAATTAAGAAAAAGATCTCCGAATTAAAATCGTATTAAAGAGAGGGGTGTGATATGCAGAAATATCTTTGCACAGTATGTGGTTATATTTATGATCCGGCAAAAGGGGATCCGGATAATGGCATAGAACCGGGGACGTCTTTTGAGGATATACCAGATGGCTGGGTGTGTCCTGAATGCGGCGTAGGAAAAGATAGCTTTGAATTGGTAAAATAATAATGTAGCTATGATGACACTACCTAACAATATTATCAACTTCTTTAAAGGCCAAGGTTTTGTTATTCTTTCCACAATAGACCAGGATGGAGTCCCTCACAGTTCTTGTAAGGATATTATTAGGATAGAGGAAGGCGGCGGGATCTATTTGATGGATGCTTATAGGGCGAGGACATTCAAGAATCTACAGAATAACCAGAAAGCCAACATTGTAGCTGTGGATGAGCACAAATTCAAAGGCTACTGCCTTAAAGGTAAAGCCAAGATGGTAGAGTCAGATAAATTAGGTCCGGAAGTATTGAAAGCTTGGGAGGATAAGATTACCAGCAGAGCTACACACAGAGTATTAAAGAATATACGCGGAGAAAAGGGTCACGCTCTTCATCCTGAGACCCAACTTCCCAAGCCACAGTATATGATTTATTTACAAGTAGAGGAGATAATCGATCTTACTCCTCATAAGCTAAGACAAAACCAGTAATAGAAGTTAACGGAGGTAGAGATATGAAAGGTATAGTATGCAAAGTTTGTAGTTTTATTTCTATAAACGGCAGTGCACCAGAAAGGTGTCCGGTTTGCGGCGCCCCTAAAGCGTCTTTTGAAGAAAAAGAATCAGCTATAAAGACCGCTAAAGACGATGAGAAACCAGCAGAAAAGCATGCGCCGGTTATTACTGTAGTCAAAAAGTGCGGTTTGATTCCTGAAGGATGCATAGATGTCCATGTTAAAGTTGGTAGTGTAGAACATCCCATGCAGCCAGATCACTATATACAGCATATCGATTTTTATATCGATAATGAATTTATCTCCAGGATACACCTGACTCCAGGCCAATTGCATCCGGCAGGCGCTTTGCATCTTAAAGCAACTAGTGGTAAGCTTTCTGCAATAGAGCTATGCAATTTACACGGAGCTTGGATTAGTGAAGCAAGTTTATAGTAGCTATTGGATAAGATCGTAGTCGATGGCACAGGATCCAGTATGTTTAATGGCAGTCGATGAAAAGACCGCGCTTAAGTTATCTAGCGGCGGTAGCGATTACTTTTTCTGCAGCCAGCACTGCCTAGAGAAATTTGCTAAGGATAAAAATATCCCCAAAGCAGATATTGCTTCTTGTGTTACCCAGCCCAAAGCGCCACTCTATAAAAACAAGACCTTCATTGCCAGCGCTATTTTAGTCATATTGGTTTTGTTGTCTTATGCTGTTCCTCTACTCGTTGCATTTAGAGAGTCGCTGTTTGCCTACTTTAAGACTATCTGGTGGGCGATTCTGCTTGGTTTTTTCTTAGGCGGCGCAATAGACTACTATGTTCCGCGTGAGTACATATCCCATATTCTGGCAAAGCCGCAGAAGAGGACAATTTTCTATTCTGTAATCTTAGGATTCTTTATGAGCGCTTGTTCCCATGGGATATTAGCGCTCTCCATAGAACTACACAAAAAAGGAGCCTCTAATCCTGCGGTAGTCGCGTTCTTGCTCGCCAGTCCCTGGGCAAATTTGACCCTTACTATAATGCTCATAGGGTTCTTTGGCTTAAAAGCACTCTTTATTATAATCTCAGCTATAATAATCGCTATAATAACGGGTTTAATCTTTCAAATATTAGAGAAGAAGAATCTTATTGAGACAAACGAGAATATTGTAATAGTAGAGAATAATTTTTCTATTAAAGAAGACATAAGAAAAAGAATGAGCTCTTATAAATTATCGCCTCAAAGCATTAAATCTGATATAAAAGGGATTTATTCTGGAGCAGTTTCTTTAGGCAATATGGTGCTTTGGTGGATTTTAATTGGCATGGCTATCGCCAGTTTTGCCGGAGCCTATATTCCTACTCAAATATTTCAAAATTATATGGGGCCGACCATGTTGGGCTTGATTGTGACATTGATACTGGCTACGGTGATAGAAGTCTGTTCTGAGGGCTCAGCTCCGATGGCTTTCGAGATATTTAAGCAGACAGGAGCTTTGGGCAATAGCTTTGTCTTTCTTATGGCCGGAGTGGTCACAGACTACACAGAAATCGGCCTTATATGGCACAATGTGGGTAAAAAGACCGCTATCTGGCTTCCCATAATCAGCGTGCCGCAAGTGATTATTCTAGGTATTATCGCAAATAGAATATTTTAAAGGAGTATATATGTATGATTTGATAATTGTTGGAGCTGGTCCAGCTGGCATAACCGCAGGTGTCTATGCCGCGCGTAAAAATATGGATATCTTGGTTATCACAAAAGACATCGGTGGTCAGGCAGCTTTGAGCGGGGATATAGAGAATTATACTGGATATCAATTTGTTACTGGCCCGGAGCTAGCCTCTAAATTTGAAGAGCATATACGAAAATACGGTATTGAGTTAAGAGAAAATGAAGGAGTAAAAGAAGTCACCGGGAAGGGCGGTGTAGTTTTAGTAAAGAGCGATAAGGGAAGCTACGAGGCAAAGACGGCTATAATTGCTTCAGGGAAGAGATCTAGAGAGTTAAATGTTCCGGGAGAAAGCGAATTTAAAAATAAAGGCCTTACATATTGTGCTACTTGTGATGGTCCGTTGTTTTCGGGAAAAGACGTAGCTGTGATAGGCGGGGGAAATTCAGCCTTAGATGCCGCAATGCAATTGATGAATATCGCTAATCAAGTCTATATCATCAATAATACTGTTTCTCTTAATGGAGATGCTGTGATGATAGAGAAGGTAAGTAAAAATAAAAAAGTAACTATTCTAAACAATACTAATGTGTCAGCTGTATTAGGGGATAAGATGGTTAGTGGAATCAAAATAGAAGGTAGGGATAAAAAAGAGAACTTGGATGTCCAAGGGGTCTTTGTTGAGATCGGCCTTATTCCTAATTCAGAATTTACTAAAGAGGTTGAGAAAAATGAAAGAGGAGAGATCAAGGTCAATTCATATAATGAGACCAATGTCGCAGGGGTTTTTGCTGCCGGTGATGTAACCGATGTCCCGGAGAAACAGATTATAATTGCTGCCGGAGAAGGTTCCAAGGCAGCATTAAGCGTTTTCAGATTCTTATCCCGTCTCAGATAAATCTTGACAAATATTGTAGGGTATTATAACATATAGTCAATAAAGGGGGCCAAAATGGGTTGTGGAACTTGTAGGACAAAGAAGAAAAAGACGGCTAAGAAGAAAAAGAAGAAGTAGCTTTAGATGAAAATTACCACCCAGGGAGTTTATGGCCTTGTTTGTGTCTTAAGCATTGCGCAGGCAAGAAATAAACGACCAATTTCAATGCAGGAGATTTCGCAACAGGAGCAGTTGCCCATCGACTACATAGAGCAGCTGCTCCTTAAGCTTCGTCGCTCTGGTATTGTAAAGAGCGTCAGGGGCAGGACAGGCGGCTATAAGTTATCTAAGTCCGCTACCAGGATCAGCGTTAAGGATATAGTCGAGGCTGTTGAAGGCGGCGTGTTTGAAGCCATATGCCTAGGCCCTAAACAAAAACTAGATAAGTGTTCCAGGGCTAAAAATTGTTTAGCTGGGTCTGTCTGGGTCGGCTTAAAAAATAGAGTAGAAGAGTATCTAGAGGGTATTACTATAGCGGATTTATTGAATTATCCCTCGCCTAAGCGCTTGTAAATTTCATCCTGAAATTTACTGCGCAGGCCTCGGGATTAATTCGCGCATACAATTTACGAGCACTTCGCTCCGTAAATTGTGCGCTCATTAAGGAGGAGTAATGTCAGATCTAAAACAAAGAGTTGAAACAGCATTAAATGAGATTAGGCCAGCCCTACAGGCTGATGGTGGTAATGTTGAGCTTGTAGATGTTGCCGAGAACGGCAAGGTAACAGTAAGGCTTACTGGGGCTTGCGGTGGTTGTCCGATGTCTCAGATGACTTTGAAGATGGGCATAGAAAAGACACTTAAGCAGAGTGTCCCCGAAGTAAAAGAAGTCGTATCGGCGTAAGGCTCAAGCCAAATACTATGTCAGCGCATAAGAAGTTAAAGCTCTTAAAAAGCACTATCGGGAAGATGGGCTCGGTATTAATTGCTTACTCCGGAGGCCTAGATAGCAGTTTTTTACTAAAGGTAGCACAGGATTGTTTAGGCGACAAGGTGCTTGCGGTGACAGCGGTATCTGAAACCTACACAAAGAAAGAATTAGAATTCGCTAAGAGTTTCTGCAGGCAGTTTAATATTAAACATAAGATAATAAAGACGAGTGAGCTAAGCAATAAGAATTTTAGTTCAAATCCAGAGAATAGATGTTACTTTTGCAAAAAAGAATTGTTCTCTAAATTAAAAAAGATAGCTAGCAAAAACAGGATAAAGCATATTATCGATGCTACAAATGTAGATGACCGCAGTGATTTTCGGCCGGGCACAAAGGCAAAGGACGAATTAGGTATTCTTTCGCCATTAGATAAAGCTGGTATAACAAAAAGCGAAATCCGTTCTTTAAGTAGAAGATTAAATTTACCGAGCTGGGATAAGCCCCAGATGGCTTGCCTTGCTTCCAGAATACAGTATGGCGGCAGGATCACTAGACAGCGCTTAAGGCGAGTAGAGAAAGCCGAGGATTTTCTGTGTCAAAAATTAGGTATAAATGGCAATATCAGGGTGAGGGATTACGGAAAGTTAGCCAGGATAGAAGTCGATAAAATCAATATACCCCTTTTAGTTAAGAATAATGGTTTTGCCTCAAGGTTTAGAAAATTTGGTTTTGAATATGTGATAGTTGATTTAGAAGGGTATCGCACAGGAAGTATGAACAGGGAGTAAATTATGGAACGTTATTATTTCGATTATGCCGGGACCACGCCTACTGATCCTAAAGTTATAGAGGCTATGCAGCCGTATTTTTATGAGAATTTTGGCAATCCTTCTAGCCTGCATTCTTTTGGTCAGGCGGCTAGAAAGGCAGTAGAAGAATCACGTTCTAAATTAGCTTCATTCTTGGGGTCTAAGGAAGAAGAAATAATTTTTACTTCTGGTGGGACAGAATCAAATAATTTCGCTCTTCATGGTATCGTATACGCCAACGAAAAAAAAGGCAATCATATCATTATCTCTGCCATTGAGCATCACGCTGTAATGGAACCGGCTAATTTTCTCCAGAAACACGGATTTAAAGTGACTTATGTGAAGGTCGACAAAAATGGCGTAGTTTCTCCTGATGATGTAGAGAAGGCAGTCACAGATAAGACGGTCTTAATCTCAATAATGCACGCGAATAACGAGATAGGGACAATTCAGCCTATTAAAGAAATTTCTAAGATTACCAGGAGTAAGGGCATATATTTTCATACGGATGCTGTGCAGACAGTAGGGCACATCCCTACCAATGTGGATGAACTGGGTGTGGACTTGTTGAGTCTGTCAGCGCATAAATTCAATGGCCCTAAAGGGATTGGTGCGTTATATGTGAGAAAAGGCACAAGGATCGTTCCGTTTTTGCGAGGTGGAGGACAAGAGCGGCACCGTCGGGCTTCCACTGAGAATGTCCCTGGCATTGTGGGGTTAGGTAAAGCCATAGAGATGTGCAAGGCTAGAATGGATAAAGAGCCTAAAGAGCAGATTAAGATGCGCGACCGTATAATTAAGGAATTACAAAAAAAGATAGACCGCATTTATTTAAATGGCCATCCTACAAACAGGCTTCCCAATAATGTCAATTTCTCTGTAGAGTATATTGAAGGTGAAGCGATGCTGCTGAATTTGAATATGTTGGGCATTGCTGTTTCTACTGGTTCAGCCTGTACTTCTGGGGATCTGGAGCCATCCCATGTTCTACTGGCCATTGGCAGGGCGCATGAGTTGTGTCATGGTTCTATACGTTTTACTTTAGGCAGATTCAATAAGAAGAATGATATCGATTATCTCCTAGAACACTTTCCCAAGACTGTGGACAAGCTGCGTTCGATGTCCCCTCTATATCCTGGTAAATGAACGAGAAAATCCTAGACCTACTCAGAGATAGGACTACTTATGTTTCAGGTGAAGAAATCAGCAAGCATCTGGGCATAAGCCGTTCTGCGATCTGGAAACATATTCAAGAATTAAGGCAGCAGGGTTATGAAATCGTTGCAGTCCCCCACTTGGGTTATGAATTAGCATCCATACCCGATAGACTCTTACCCACCGAAATATCTTATGGCCTAAACACAAAAATTATTGGCAAAGAGATTCACTATCATGAGATGATTACTTCTACTATGGATATAGCTATGGACTTGGGCATAAAAGGTTGTAAGGAGGGAGTAGTCGTATGCGCAGAAGGCCAGTATAAAGGTAGAGGTAGATTGAGTAGATTTTGGTCTTCTCCTAAAAACAGAGGAGTCTATCTTTCTATAATACTTAGGCCAGAAATTTCTCCCAGTGAATCTCCAAAATTAACTCTAATTAGCGCAGTCGGCGTGTGTCAGGCTATCAGAAGTATTACTAAGTTAGACTGTTTTATAAAGTGGCCTAATGATCTAATTCTAAATAACAAAAAGTTAGGCGGCATCCTTACAGAGATGAGCGCAGAGATGGATAGGGTCAAATTCATTATTATCGGTATAGGAATTAACGTGAATACGCCGCATTCTTTATTGATTTCTAAATCTACCTCGCTTAGAGAGCAATTAGGAGAGCGTGTGTCTAGAATCGAGCTGACCAAACAGATTTTAAGAGATATCGAAAAAGAATATATCTTATTCCAAAAACAAGGCTTTGGGCCCATTATCAAGAAGTGGAAAGAGCTTTCCACAACCCTAGGCCATAGAGTCAAAGTTCAATTTCGTAAAGAGCACTTAGAAGGCCAAGCCATAGATATAGATACTGATGGAGCGCTTTTGGTCAAAAGGGACACTGGCTTTGTAGAGAGAGTCACCGCAGGAGATATAGTTAAAGTAAGATAGATATTTTTTTGTCTTAACTGTAAACTAAATGTTAAAATTAAGTTGACAATAAGCTTTGCCCTTTTATAATAAATAAAAGGGCTTTTTTATGGATATGCATAATAGGATTAAAGCAATTGAGGAAAGAATTTTATCGGGAGGAGAACTGTCTTTTGATGAGGCACTTTCTTTACTTGAGATAAAAGATAAAGATCAACTTGAGAGATTGTTTATAGCAGCCAATAGGATCAGAGAAAAGTTCAGGGGTAAGAGAGTAGACTTATGCTCCATAACTAATGCCAAGAGCGGCAATTGTTCTCAGGATTGTTTCTATTGTGCTCAATCCGCCCACAATAAGACAGAGGCCAATGTATCCCCTTTGGCTAGTGCGGAAGAGATGTTAGAATGTGCACGGGCAGCTTTTCTTAATAAAGCACACCGTTTTTGTATTGTTACTAGCGGTTGCCTTGTGGAAGAGGGAGAGTTGAAGGAGGTCTGTAGGGCGATAAGGTTGATAAAAAAGAATTTTCCTTCTTTAAGAATGGATGCATCACTAGGTAGGTTGACTAAAGATCAAGCACTGGCCCTAAAGGAATCAGGGCTAGACAGATATAATCATAATATTGAAACAGTGGAGGATTTCTTTGGCAAGATCTGCACAACACACACATTCCAGGACCGGCTCCAGACCCTTAAGATACTTAGGGAAGTGGGAATTGAGGTTTGTTGCGGTGGAATAATCGGCTTAGGCGAAACTAATAAGCAACGTATAGAATTTGCTTTTTGTCTAAAGAGTATAGATGCTGATTGTGTACCCATTAATTTCCTCAATCCTGTTGAAGGGACTCCGCTGCAAGATAATAGTATCCCGTCGCCCTCAGAACTTCTAAAGATTATTTCCATTTTTCGTCTGGTTCTGCCCAAAAAACAAATAAGAATTTGCGGGGGCAGAGAGAAGAACTTAGGCGAACTTCAGTCGCAGATATTCTTTGCCGGGGCAGATGCTATTATTTTAGGCAACTACCTTACTACAAAAGGCAACGAGCCTCACCAAGACCTGCAGATGATCTCTAATTCAGGGCTCAGTATTTAATCTTTTATGCTTTCATTCAAACAAGAACTCATAGAATTAGGCAAAAAGAACCTAAGGCGCAATCTTAGATTAATTGAGTCTGAGTCTACAGCCTGGTTTATTGTAGACGGTAAGAAGGTGTTCAATCTGTGTTCAAATAACTACTTGGGGCTAGCGAATGACCAGAGATTAAAAGACGCGGCAATTCAAGCGATTAGAGATTATGGCTTTGGCTCTGGAGCTTCCAGGTTAGTCAGCGGGAATATGAAGCTGCACCAGGAATTAGAGCACAGGTTAGCGGAATTTAAAAAGAGTGAAGCTTGTTTGGTTTATAACTCTGGTTATACAGCTAATGTGGGAATAATCAGCGCTCTGGTTAAAAGAGGAGATATCGTTTTTTGCGATAAATTAAATCACGCTTCAATTATTGATGGTATCGTACTGAGTCGGGCAGAGTTAAAACGTTACCCTCATAAAGATATGGCTGCCTTGGAAGAATTGTTAAAGAAATCTGTAAATTTTAAAAACAAACTTATCATTAGCGATTCTGTATTTAGTATGGATGGTGACATTGCTCCTTTAGCAGGATTAATTGAATTAGCAAATAAATATGAATGTCTTTTAATGATCGATGAAGCACACGCTACCGGCGTATTAGGAGAAAACGGCAGGGGGGTATTAGAACATTTAGGTTTAGAAGATAAAAAGCAAGGCCTTATACAGATGGGCACATTAAGTAAAGCTTTGGGTGGATTTGGTGCTTACGTCTGTGGTAGCAGGGATTTGATCGAATATCTGATAAATAAAAGCAGGTCGTTTATATATACGACTTCTTTGCCTCCGGCAGTTGCCGCGGCAAATATAGCAGCTATCGAAATTGTGGAAAAGGGTGTGAAGCTTAGATTAAAGCTAGGGAAGAATATAGAATTTTTTAGGAATAAATTGCATACCTTGGGTTTTGATACTCTAGAAACCGAGACCGCTATTATTCCTTTGATTACCAAAGACTCAAAGTCGACAATGGATTTCTCTCGTAAATTATTTGATGAAGGTGTGTTTGTGCAAGGTATTCGGCCTCCCACTGTTCCCGAGGGAAGGGCTCGTCTTAGAATAACGCTAATGGCTACACATACAATCGATGATTTAAAATTTGCATTAACTAAGATTGAAAAAGTAGCCAAAGAGCTCAACATTTTAGGATAAATGACTAATTTCTAATTGCTAATTGACCTAATAAATTACCAATACCCAAAATAAAATGACCAATAGAAAATATGATTTAGAATAATTTAGACATTGGACATTAGATATTGGGATTTGATTAGAAATTAGGTTAATTAGAAATTCAAAGATAATATGTCTTATATAAAGGCAAAATCAGGGGTAAATTGGCATTATCATTCACAGGGGCAAGGCGAGACAGTGTTATTTATCCACGGCTGGTCTTTTGATGCAGGTATTTGGTTTAAGCAGATTGATAACTTTCTTGGAAACTACAGAGTTGTTACTTTAGATCTGCCTGGACATGGCCAATCAGATTATATAGGCGAATTAGACACTATTGAAGATATCAATTTTATTATTAGGGAATTAGGACTGGATAGGACAAATTTAATAGGGCATTCTTTAGGCGGGCTCCTGTCATTAAAATTAGTCTTGAAATACCCAGAACTAATTAAGAAGTTAGTCCTAATTGGAGCGCCTGCTAAATTTGTTAGAACGCAAAAACACAACTTTGGCCTAGAGGAAAAAGATATCGATAAATTGAGAAGTTTTCTTTCAGATGACTATCCGGATATTTTATTAGTATTTATGCGTTGGTTATTTACTACGCAGGAGCGTAATCGAGCAGATTTTAGGGAAGTTTGGAGTAAGCTTAGTAAAAAAGAAACCTGGCCGCAAAAAAAGGCAATGGATGATTTTTTGTCTATGATAGAAAAAGAAGACATAACAGAGCAGCTAGGCAATCTTGATATTCCAACTTTGATAATTTCCGGGGTAAATGATCCTATCTGTCCGGTCGAATCCATTGATTATCTAGGTAGACAGATAAAGAATTCCAGGGTGGAGTTATTCAAAGATTGCGGACACCTACCTTTTTTAACACAATATCAGCAATTTAACCGATTAGCCAAAGAGTTTATAGGTTGAGAATGGTTGCCAGTACAGTTTTATTAAAAGAGAAATTTTCCAAGGCTTCTAAAAACTATGATGAGATTTCTGTGATTCAAAGAGAAGTTGCTGACAAGCTTTATGACAGAATTAAGCTAACGGATTCAGTGCATAATGTTTTGGATGTAGGTATCGGTACTGGATATTTGAGTCAAAGACTAAAGTCAGAATATCCAGATTTAAAAGTATATGGTATTGATTTGGCTATGGGCATGCTAGAAAGAAGTAGGCAGAAGATTTTAGATGCGCTGCTTGTCCAATCCGATGCAAAGCATCTCACCTTTAAAGAGAGATCATTTGATCTAGTTGTTTCAAATTTGGCATATCAATGGGTTAGAGATTTAAAACAAGCGTTACAAAGCGTCAAAAGCGTATTAAAAGATAAGGGTAAGATTTACTTTACGATTTTCTCCGATAACACATTAAGAGAATTACGAGAGGTTATTTTTGAATCATCCAGCAAAGACATAAGGATGAAACAGCCGCGCTCTATTGGGCACTTGCCAAACAAATCTTCTTTGGAACAAGTCTTAAAAGAAGTAGGCTTTGAGCATATTAAGATAGGCTTGGAAACTCAGAAGCAATACTATGCGAATTTACTAGAGCTGCTAAATTGGCTTAAGATGATAGGCGCAAACAGGTATTGGTCTGATAGCTTATATGGCGGCCTGTCTGCAAGAAATTTTATTGATAGCATTGCTAAGAAATACGACGAAAGATTTAAAGATAAGGGTAAGATTTTTGCCACATTTGAAGTAATATACGTGGAACTGATTAAATAAATGCAAAACAAAGCAATTTTTATTACGGGGACAGATACGGGAGTAGGCAAAACGGTTGTCTGCGCAGGCCTGGCGACAGTTTTTAAAAACAGGGGTATCGACGTAGGAGTGATGAAGCCAGTAGCTACTGGAGCGATTAAACACAGAGGTAAATTTATTTCCAGTGATGTAAAATTTCTGATCAAGGCTTCAGGGGTAAAAGACGATGCTTCTTTAGTTAATCCTTACTGCGTTGACCTTCCCTTGGCACCGGATATTGCATTTAAGTTAAGAAGAAAAAATATCTCTATTGATAGAATTAAATATTGTTTTAATGAGCTTTTAGAAAAACATTCATTAGTTTTGATAGAGGGCATAGGTGGTTTATTGGTGCCCATATCTGGTAATTATTTAGTCGCAGATTTTATTAGGGACCTAGGAATACCTTTAATTATTGTCTCTCGAAACGGCTTAGGCACAATTAACCATACTCTGCTGACAGTAAATCAAGCAAGAGATCTAGGTATAGATATTTTAGGCGTGGTCTTTAATAGGACAGATAAGGATGCAAAGGATGTATCCCAGAAGACAAATCCGGCTACTATTAAAAAGTTAGCTGGAGTTGATATCCTTGGAGAACTACCTTATCTTAAATCAGTCTGTGTTGAGAAAGCAAAGATTGGAAATCTAGCTAAAGCAATAGAAAAGGATATAAATTTGGATTTGATACTTAAAATACCTCAAAGTATCAATGGCCGATACCTTCACAACAGATTGTCTAATTTAGATAAAAAATACGTCTGGCACCCTTTTACACAGATGAGCGATTGGAATAAAGAAGAATCCTTAGTTGTTCAGGAGGCCAGAGGGGTTTATTTAAAAGATGCAAAAGGCAGGTGGTTTCTAGACGGTATTTCATCTTTATGGGTCAATATCCACGGACACCGTAAACAAGAGATTGATAGGTCGATAAAGAAACAGATAGACAGGGTTGCTCACTCGACACTCTTGGGCTTATCCAACATTCCTTCCATAGAGTTAGCTCAAAAGTTAATAAGAATTGCACCAAAGGGTCTGACCAAAGTCTTTTATTCGGATAATGGCTCAACCAGTGTAGAGATCGCTTTAAAGATGGCTTTTCAGTATTGGCGACAGAAGAGCGCGATTACAAGACAAAAGACGCGTTTTATATATTTGAAGAATTCTTATCACGGCGATACAATTGGCAGCGTAAGCGTTGGCGGCATAGATTTATTCCACAAGATATTTCGCCCCTTGTTGTTTAATTCTTTTAAAGTCGAAGCACCTTATTGCTATCGTTGTCCTGTGAATAAAATCTATCCTGTGTGTCGCCTGAGTTGCTTAGGGCAGTTAGAGAAAACCCTGAAAAAAGAACACAAAAAAGTTGCCGCACTGGTTATTGAGCCAATCGTTCAAGGCGCTGGCGGCATGATTGTCTGGCCCAGGGGAGTTTTAGCTAAGATGCGCCAGCTGTGCGATAAATATAAAGTTTTACTAATAGCAGATGAAGTGGCGGTAGGGTTTGGCAGGACAGGGAAGATGTTTGCCTGCAAACATGAAGGAATCACACCGGATATATTGTGTCTATCCAAAGGCTTGAGTGCGGGGTATCTACCCCTAGCTGCTACATTAGCAAAAGAAAATATTTACAATGCATTTTTAGCGGATTATGCAGATATGAAGACATTCTTTCATGGCCACTCCTATACGGGGAATCCTTTAGCTTGTAGTGCTGCCATAGCATCGTTAGATGTCTTTAAGAAAGAAAAGACGCTGAATAAAATGCAGCCAAATATTAAATTTCTAAAAAAGAGGTTAAGAGATTTTAAAGACCTATCTTGTGTCGGAGATATTAGGCAGAAAGGTTTTATGGTCGGCATTGAATTAGTAAAAGATAAAAAGACAAAAGAACCATTTCCTTGGCAGGATAAAATTGGTATAAAGGTTATACAAGAAACAAGAAGGCAGGGTTTAATTTTAAGGCCGTTAGGTAATTGTATCGTGCTCATGCCCCCATTGGTAATTTCTAAAGATGAGTTAAAGGAAATGTTGGATATAACTTATGAAGCAATCAAAGTCGTCACAGAAAAATAAAAAAAGAGTTATGGTGGCTATGAGCGGAGGAGTCGATTCTTCTGTCACAGCCCTTCTATTAAAGAAGAAAGGCTATGAAGTCATCGGAGTAACAATGTGTTTTGGCTTTAAGGATCCCAAGGGAAGCCGTCCGACCTGTTGCAGTGAATCCGGGATACAAGATGCCAGAAGAGTAGCTGAACAATTAGGCATTAGTCACTATGTCCTTTCTTTCGGAAAACAACTCAAAGAAAGAGTTATCGAGGACTTTGTCAAAGAATACCAGAGTGGCCGTACGCCCAATCCTTGTGTGCGCTGTAATCAATACTTAAAATTTGATTGTTTGGTAAGAAGGGCCAAGGAGCTTAATTGTGACTATTTGGCAACCGGCCACTACGCAAAGATTACACACAATAGACTTGGTGAGACGTTTTTAAAGAGGGCCAAAGATAGACAAAAAGACCAGTCTTATTTTCTGTTTCGTATATCCCGTGAGATCATGGATTTTATTTTGTTTCCTCTAGGTAATTATACAAAACAAGAGGTGAGAAAGATCGCTAAACAAAATAAGCTCCGTGTAGCTGATAAGCCTGGCAGTCAAGATGTCTGTTTTATCCCTGGGCAAGGCTATAAGGACTTCTTTATCCAGAGATTAGGCGAAGACAAATTACGGCCAGGCCTCGTCAAAGATACAAAAGGAAATCTGCTGGGTAAGCATAAAGGTATTGTTTTCTATACCATAGGTCAGCGCCAAGGCTTGGGTATAGCGCATAAACATCCGCTCTATGTTCTAAAAATAGACAGAAAGACCAATACTCTGGTTGTAGGAGAGAAAAAAGAGGCTTACGGGTCTAGGCTAGAAGCTAAAGAGTTGCATTTGCTGACCTATAAATCTCTTCCGAAAAGACTTGAGGTCAAAGCAAAGATTCGTTATAATCACCCTGAGGTAAGAGCCATAGTTCGTACTTTGAGAAAAGATAGAGTTTGCCTAGAGTTTAAAACTCCGCAATGGGCGATTACTCCAGGACAATCAGTTGTTTTTTACAAAAATAATACGGTTATCGGAGGAGGGACAATAGAAAGTGTCTAATTTAGTTGATAAGATTGATAAGTTAAAGAAGGAACGCGGTGCTATAATCCTCGTACACAACTATCAGCTTCCGGAAGTGCAGGATATCGCCGATTTCAGAGGCGATTCTCTGGAATTAAGCCGTATTGCCGCAAAGAACGATTCCAAATTGATTGTCTTCTGCGGTGTGCACTTTATGGCTGAGACAGCTTCTATTTTATGTCCGGATAAAAAGGTGATTATGCCGGATATAACATCAGGCTGCCCTATGGCCAATATGATTACAGCTGAAGACTTAAGAGAATTAAAATTGCGCCACCCCAAAGCAGTTACCGTTGGGTATGTTAATACTTCTGCAGAGGTTAAAGCAGAACTAGATATTTGTTGTACTTCCACAAACGCGGTGGGGGTCGTTAACACGCTTAAAGACGCAGAAGAAATAATCTTCGTACCCGATAAATATCTCGCCGATTACGTATCTAAGAAGACAGGCCGATTTCTGATTTCCTGGGATGGCTATTGCCCTACCCACGTCAAGATATTACCTGAGGATATCATTAAGGCGGTGAGGAAGCATCCTGAAGCAAAAGTAATCGTCCATCCTGAATGTACGCCGGAAGTTATCGCCCTTGCGGATGAAACGCTCTCTACAGGTAAGATGTGTAAACACATGAAGACAACATCCGACAAAGAATTTATAATCGGGACAGAGTTAGGAATCATATATCGTTTATCTCAAGACAATCCAGATAAGAAGTTCTACCCGGCAACAGACTTAGCCGTCTGTCTTAATATGAAGAAGACCACACAAGAGAAAGTGCTCTGGGCTCTCGAAGAATTGAAGGAAGAGGTTAAAGTTCCTGACGATATAAGTAAGCGGGCCAAGAAAGCAATTGATAAGATGCTGGAGATCGCCTAATATGCACAGAAGAAAACTAATTCAAAGTTTTTACCACGCCACAAGAGGAATATATTATGCGTGTCGCAATGAGCGCAATATGATCATCCATCTAGTCATCGCGCTTATGGTGCTGACAGCATCTTTTTTGCTGCATCTAGACAAAGTAGAGTTTTTGATTATATTGATTTGCATCGCCTTAGTTTTGGCTTTAGAGACGATAAATACTGCTTTTGAATACATGGTGGATTTATTTCACGGCACGAAAGAAAATACTATCGTAATGATGCTTAAAGATGTAACTTCAGCCGCAGTATTGATAGCCTCTATTTTTTCGTCTATCATCGGACTTTGGGTTTTTCTGCCCAGGATTCTTGCTCGTTAACATTGGCTTATCCCGAAAGGGGCGTCGGAACTAATTGCAAACATAAGGAGACTTCAAGGATGGAGACCAAAAAGCTTAGAGAAGGGTTTCATACGTTATTCAATAAGATAAATAATATATTTACCGCTGTGGGTTCAAATAAAGCTATTTTTGAGGAAGATCTGAATAAGCTTTCACCTCAAGAGTTAAAAACAAGAATTGCCGATCTGAGCGAAGCTCTTAAAGTGATTGAGAAAAACATCCTTATTTTAAATGACGGTGCGCAAGAGATCTATAATGAACTAAAGAGAGAAAAAGGCATAACACCTTCTGATTCTTCACCTGACAAATTACAAAAATAACCATTTGAGGCTTATTTTGATTCAATAGGAGATTGTATGAGCGCCAAGATTTTAATAGTTGATGATGAAATAGACGTATGTAAGGCTATCAGTCGATTCTTAGAGAAGAATGATTTTACAGCTGTTATGGCGAATAGCGGTGAGGAGGCCTTAGCTAAGATTTCAGAAGAGAAGCCAAATTTGATTTTATTAGATATCCGAATGCCCGATATGGATGGCGTAGAGTGTTTACGCAAGATAAGAGAGCAAGATAAGAAGGTGACCGTTATAATGGTGACTTGCGTTACGGATATAGGTACTGCCAAGAAGGCTTTGGAATTAGGAGCTATAGATTATATCACGAAGCCGATAAGTCTTGAGGCTCTCCAGACAGCAATCACAACCTATTTATTCCTTAAAAAAGACGAAATGGTGCAATAAGAATAAACTAAATTTTATTAATAAGGCAGATTTTAGATAATTTGCCTTATTTTTTTTTGGCCAGCTGTACTATGCCTTTTTTATTGAATAAATATAAACTCTTTGATATAATCAATTTCCAGTTTACCATATATTAGATAGATATGCCGATGTGGGTTTTTGCCTTCGTCCGCCAAAGATCATGGTGAACTTCAGCCGGACAGTTAGCTTAGTTTTAATTGTTCTTGTATAATAGGGAGTAGCTACTCAACGAGCATCACAAGAGGGTTAGACTAGGTTGAAATGGTAGTGTCTAAAGCCAGAAAATTGGGAGGTTCAGAAAATAATGAAGATAGCTTTGGTTGTTCCCCCAGTTTGTGGTATGGGAGGACCAATTCATATACCATTGGGGCTGATATTTTTATCCGCAACTATTAGAGGCAAACACAAGATTTCAATAATCGATTTAAATTTTCCTAACGAATATGATAAGTTAAAAAGAAAAAGATTCGATTTAATTGGATTCACATGTTTATCATGTCATAGAGATTTTGTTGTTAAGGCTTCCAAAGAAATAAAACGAGATTATAATCCTATTATTGTTGTTGGGGGTCATCATGCTAGCCTTGCTGCTGAGGATTTAATAGAACAAAAAAGCATAGATTATGTTATAAGAGGGGCGGGAGACATATCGTTTCCACAACTAATAAATGCTATCGACAGAAAAAGATCATTGTCTAATATAGAGGGACTTTGCTATAGAAAAAATAAGAATAATTATATAAGGGATATAGGATTTGTATCAGATTTAGATAGACTATCCTTGCCTTCCTATGGCTCTTTAAATTTAGAGAAATATTTGAAAAAAAATGGAGGCTCTATACTATATGAAGCCTCGAGGGGGTGTGTGCATAAATGTAGATTTTGTACCTTATGGAAAGCATGTAAGGGCAAATTTGCCGTAGTAAGCAAAACAAAGATTTTTTCTGATTTGCGCAAGATATTAGCTTTTAGTAAAAATATAACTGAGATTAGGTTCATAGATAATACTTTCAACTATAATAGAAGAAGAGTGTTGGATGTCTGTGAGGTTATGAGGTCTCTCCGTAGATTGGTAAAGAGAGAAGTTAATTGGACCGCTTTGATTAGGCCAGATAAAATTGATGAAAAGATGGTTAAAGAAATGAAAAACAGCGGGCTAACATCAGTATTTATTGGATTCGAATCAGGCAATAGCAATAGTTTGAGATATTTGAGAAGGCCACACAAGATTAAAGAGATTTGCTATATTATAGATTTATTTATAAGATATAAAATAATTACCAGAGTTTCTTTTCAAATAGGATTCCCCTGGGAAACAAAAGATGAAATGCGGAAAACAGTTGATACAGCTATTAATATAGCAAAGAGAGCCACTGTCACGGCTTTATATAAGTTTACGCCTTATCCTGGGATAGATATTGATGTTTCATCATTAACAAAAAAACAAGGGTCTTCTTATAAATTTGTTTGTTTCCCCATTGGTAGAACTATGAGATTAGCATTTGAGCATCCTTTAGTCAGTAATAGCGAAGTGAAAGAGACGATAAGTTCTTATAGGCGTGCAACATCGTATTTACATTTTTTGTCAGAATTTTCAAAAATTAAAGATTAGCTTTTAATTAATCAATAGTAATTTAGTAGATTCAAAGAACAATATGCCGATGTAGCTCAGTTGGTAGAGCAGGGCTTTCGTAAAGCTCAGGTCGGTGGTTCGATCCCACTCATCGGCTTCTTAAAATCTATGTCTCGTTTCAAAAGTTTTATAGGCAATAAAGACTTTCGCCTGCTTTGGATTGGCCAGATTATCTCTCAGTTTGGAGATAGGCTCAATCAGATGGCCTTGATCGCTTTTATCTTTAAAAGGGCGCCGGGCTCTACTTTTGAGCTGGCTAAATTGATGGCCATAACTATCATCCCTGTGTTTTTAATCGGGCCTATCGCCGGCGTCTATGTGGACAGGTGGGACAGGCGAAAGACCATGTATATTAGCGATTTGGTCAGAGCCCTTCTTGTTTTCACCATACCTTTCTTTTTAATGAATATGAAGTCTTTGATTCCTCTCTACATAGTAGTCTTCTTGATATTCTGCTTAAGTAGATTTTTTGTTCCAGCCAAGATGTCCATTATTCCAGATTTGGTACATAAAGATGACCTTCTTTTGGCCAATTCTTTAGTTCATACTACAGGAATGATCGCAGCAGCTTTGGGTTTTGGTGTGGGAGGAGTAATCGTCGAGATCCTTGGCGCTAAAGGAGGTTTTTATTTAGATGCTGGTACATTTCTTGTCTCAGGAATTCTGATATTCTTTGTAAGCGCCAGAGCAGGCTTAAGGGTTAAAGCAAAAGAAGTATTAAGAATTGGCAAAGAGATGGTAGAGGTTATCAGGAAGTCCGTGTTCGAAGAATTAAGGGGGGTATTTGGTTTTTTAAGGAAACAAGAAAAGATCAAATCTATTTTGAATATTTTGTTTATGCTCTGGGCCGCCCTGGGTAGTGTGTACGTTGTTATAATTGTATTCATCCAGAGGGTCTTTACATCTGTGGTAAAGGACCTGGGGATTTTAGCGGTATTTTTAGGTTGTGGTCTATTTTTTGGATCTTTATTATACGGAAGATTTGGTAAAAAACTCTCTTATTTTAAGGCCATATTCTTTAGTTTGTTTATTGTGGGCATAGTCCTAATAGGATTTACTATTACTAGTTACCGTTTTATAAACTTCCAATTAGCGGCTGTAATCTCTTTTATCTTGGGGGCGAGCATTTCTCCGATTATGATTGCCTCTAATACTTTGGTACATGAATTGACGGATGCAGAGATGAGGGGCAAAATATTTACCGCATTAGAAATTGTTATCCACGCCGCATTCTTGACTTTTATGTTTATTACTTCTAGTTTAGCAGAATACATCGGCCAATTTTCTATATTGATTACCGTGGGCGGTTGTATAGTCTTAGTAGGCATAGTAGGATTTTTTAGGAAAGATGATAAAGCTATCAGAAAATAAGGAATTTACAGAACACAAGGCCATAAAGAAGGCGGATCTTCCCGGAAAGGTATATATTCCTTTGGTTCAGCACTTTGGTAAGCCTTGTGATAAAGTTTTGGTTAAATCTGGAGATCTAGTCAAGACTGGCCAGATGCTGGCTACTTGTGATAGCGGGCTATTTAGTCCTGTCCATGCTTCAGTCTCTGGCAGGGTCGCATCAATCTCAGATTGTACGCATCCGTTTCATGGTAAGGCAAAGGCAGTGACTATTGAATCAGACGGTAAAGATGAAATGTTTTATAGTGGTTCAAGGACCAAAGAAGAAGTCGAGGTTCTGTCAGCACAACAGATAAGAGATATTATTCTTAATGCTGGTATAGTTGGCTTGGGTGGGGGGACTTTCCCTACGCATATAAAATTAGATATTCCTGGGCCAGCTGAGGTTTTTATCTTAAACGGCGCTGAGTGTGAACCTTACTTAAATGTGGATTTTCGTCTGATGTTAGAACGTACTGATGAAATTATCTCCGGCACAAACATAGTTACTAAAGTTTTACAGGCTAAAAAAGTTATTATGGCTATTGAGGATAATAAAAAGGAAGCAATTGACAAATTTAAGAAAGCTAATTTGCCCTCGAATTGGACGATAAAAGTTTTGAAGACAAGGTATCCACAAGGTGGTGAAAAGCAAATAATCAAATCTTGCGTAGGAAAAGAAGTGCCGCAGGGAAAATTGCCATTTGATATCGGAGTTGTTGTAAGCAATGTAGGAACTGTTTTTGCCATATACGAGGCGGTTTATAAAAACAAGCCGCTCTATGAAAAGGTGGTTACTGTGGTGGGAAAAAATTTAGAAAACTCGGCGAATCTAGAAGTTCGACTAGGAACTCCTATGAAGGATTTGATTGATCAGTGCGGCCCCGTAAAAGAAGAGCCGGTTAAGATTGTTATGGGTGGTCCGATGATGGGTATTGCCCAGTATGATTTGAATGCACCGGTTATAAAAGGCACAAGCGGCATTCTTTTATTGTCTAAAGACGAGGTGGTTGAAGTAGAGGAAGAGTTTTGTCTGCGTTGTGGCGAATGTGTAGCCGAGTGCCCCATGGGCCTTGAACCGGGATTGATTTCTTTGGCTATTGCAAAGGATAAACTGGATTTAGCAGAAGAATATGGAGTGATGGACTGCATCGAATGCGGCCTATGCAGCTATATGTGCCCGGCAAATAGAAATTTAGTACAGGCTATAAAGTCGGCAAAGCAAAAGATTAAAGATAGGAAATCTAAAAGCAAATAGGTGCGCTAATGCCCAAAAATAATTACGTAAAGTTCGCAGCAACTCTATTTATCATCTGTCTGGTAGCTTCGGGACTGTTGAGTTCGGTTTATAGTGTTACAAAGGATAAGATAGCCGCCCAAAAGGAAAATGAAGAGAAGATGGGGTTGATGGATGTTCTGCCTAGCGCTCAAGATTTTGAATTTGTGGAGAGGCCGGATAATAGTTTTTACATAGGAAAAAATTCCCGTGCTGATGTTGTGGGTTATGCTTTCGTGGTTGAGAAAAAAGGATACTCCAGTGATATCGTAACTATGGTGGGTATTGATTTAAATGGGGCTATTCAAGGGATTAAAATACTATCACAGAACGAGACGCCGGGGTTAGGCTCAAAGATTGTCGAGGTCGAAGAGAATAAGACTATTTGGACTGCTTTTTCAAAGAAAGAAGAATCTCAAGAAGCTCCCAAGCCGTGGTTTCAGGAACAGTTTAGGGGTAAGAGCATTAATGATTTGGATAGTGTGGAGACCATAACAGGCGCTACTATTTCTTCCACAGCCGTAATCGATTCCATAAAAGAAAAAGTTGAAATTATCGTAAATGAAGTTCAGGCTTATGGAGAGAAATGAGATTATGCACCCCTTGCTTAAGCTTCGCCCTGAGAAATTCGAAGAATTTCTCAGGATTAGTCCTATACAATCTTTCAGATTGTGTAGGAGGGTTAATTCGCGCAGACAATTTACGAGCACTTCGTTCCGTAAATTGTGCGCTCATTAAGGAGATCAAAAATGCCCAGTAAACTTACGGTTTCTGTATCTCCACATCTTATAAAAAGAAGACTTTTTACGCCGCAGATTATGTGGTTGGTAGCTTTCAGTTTAATTCCTGCGGGCGTTATCGGAGTATTTATATTTGGCCTGAAAAGTTTATGGATAATCATTACAGCCTGTATCAGCTGTGCGTTGATCGAGGCGACAATCCAGAAGTTGAGAGGCCAAAAAGTCACTATTAAAGACGGCAGCGCAGTCTTAACCGGTTTGTTATTAGCGTATAACTTGCCATCGGAGGTTCCTCTATGGCTGGTATTTGTAGGTTGTGTTATGGCTATTGCGATTGCCAAACATGCATTCGGTGGATTGGGTAGAAACATATTCAATCCGGCACTGGTCGGCCGCGTATTTTTGTTGAGCGCTTGGCCAAAATACATGACTAGCTTTCCGAAACCTTTCGATACTGTAACTGGTGCAACGCCGTTAGCGTTAATTAAAGATGGCAAAGCAGCAAATTTAGCAGAAGCCGGAATAAATTATATGGATTTATTGATTGGTAATCGTGGAGGCTGTATTGGTGAAGTCTGCGTTATCGCACTATTGTTAGGTGCGGTCTATCTGCTTTACAAAAAGATAATCACCTGGCATATCCCTATTCCTTATTTGTTAACCGTAGGAACCTTTAGCTGGATATTCGGCTCTAAAGGAGCCTTCTTCTCTGGGGATTTTATTTTTCACCTTTTATCAGGCGGGCTTATATTAGGCGCATTTTATATGGCTACAGATTATGTCACTTCACCGCTTACACTTAAAGGTCAGGTTATCTTTGGTATAGGTTGCGGGTTACTAACTTGCGTAATACGACTCTGGGGAGGTTATCCCGAAGGTGTTTCTTATGCGATCTTAATGATGAATATGGCAGTGCCTTTGATTGACCGCTGGGTAAAGCCAAAAAGATACGGACTATGAGAATAATATCTGAATTTAAAAAAGGAATCATAAAAGAGAATCCCATATTCTTTCTTGTATTAGGATTGTGTCCTGCTTTGGCAGTTTCTAATTCTTTAAAGAATGCGCTGGGAATGGGGTTGGCGGCGACATTTGTTTTAGTATTTTCCAATAGCATAATCTCTATAATTAGAAAGTTTATACCGGACAAAATCCGCATACCCTGTTTTATTGTGGTCATCGCCACTTTTGTTACTATTGTGGAATTGGTGATGAAGGCCTATTTTCCGGTACTGGATAAATCTTTAGGAATATTCATTCCTTTAATTGTCGTCAATTGTATCATCTTGGGTAGGGCAGAAGCGTTTGCTTCCAGAAATGGCCTATTGGTTTCTATCGCCGACGGATTAGGTATGGGAATCGGCTTTAGTATTGCTTTGATGGCTATAGCAGGCATTAGAGAGTTTTTGGGTAATGGTACTTTGTTCGGTCTTAAGGTAATAGTTGGCTTTGAGCCGGCTTTGACATTTGCACTGGCGCCGGGAGCGTTGTTGGTATTAGGATTGTTAATTGGAGGGATTAGGTGGATCAAGTCGTTACGATCATAATCGCAAATATATTCGTCAGCAATTTCATCCTGTTTAGATTCTTGGGATTGTGTCCGTTCCTGGGTGTATCCAAACAGACCAAACCAGCTGTAAGCATGGGCTTGGCGGTTATATTTGTTATGACTACCTCAACTATCTTTACCTGGCTTGTTTATCGATTCCTTTTGGTACCGTTCAAGATTGAATTTATGAGGACGATTTCATTTATCTTGATCATTGCTACTTCTGTGCAGTTTATCGAGATGGTCATTTTAAAGATTTCACCCGCGCTATATAAAGCCTTAGGGATTTATCTGCCATTGATTACTACAAACTGCGCGGTCTTAGGCGTCACCGTATTAAATATCGAGAACTTCTTTAAGGATGGACAAGTTGTGCCGGGAAGTTTATTTTTGTCTCTTGTTCAGGCCATATCAGCTGGCGTAGGATTTTTGCTGGCTCTGCTTCTTATGTCCGGCATTAGAGAACGACTTGAACTAGTAGACGTGCCGGAGAGCTTAAGGGGGACTCCTATTGCTTTTATCGTTGCCTCTATTATGAGTCTGGCCTTTATGGGTTTTGCGGGGTTTAAGTTTTAACCATGATCGATACCACACCATTAATAACATTAGGCGGATTAGGTATTTTGTTTGGCTTATCTTTAGCATTTGCGGCTAAAAAATTCTATATGCCCCTAGATCCTAAATTAGAGAAGGTGATCTCAGCGCTGCCTGGTGCAAATTGTGGTGCCTGTGGCAAGGCGGGCTGTATGGGTTTTGCCGAAGCACTTTCTAAAGGTGAGATGGATTTAAATTCCTGCGCTGTGTGCGATCCGAAGTCCAGAGGAATAATCGCCGATGTTTTAAATCTAGCCATAAAGGAAAAAGTAAAGACAGTGGCTGTTTTGCACTGCCAGGGCGGCAACAGGGTAAAAGAAAAATATCTCTACCAGGGAATGAGAGATTGCATAGCTGCTAATTTGGTTTTGGGAGGAAACAAGAATTGTAGTTGGGGCTGTTTAGGTTTTGACACTTGCCAAAGGGTATGTACGTTTGGCGCAATCACTATGAATACAGAAACAGGATTGCCGGTGGTAGATGAGTCAAAGTGCACAGCTTGCGGAAATTGTGTGAAGATTTGTCCTAAGTATTTGTTTAGTTTAGTTCCTGTGGAAAGCAAAATATACATCGCCTGTAAGTCTCATGATTTTGGGAAGATAGTTATACAATCATGCGGTGTGGGATGTATCGCTTGCAGGAAATGCGAGAAGGTTTGTCCTCACCAGGCTATAAAAGTAGCAGATAATCTGGCCGTGATGGATTACTCTAAGTGTAATGGTTGCCTTGAGTGCGTTGAAGTCTGTCCGACTAAAGTGATCAAAGAGCGGGGTAAAAAATGAATATTGCAGTATTTTGTTCAGGTAATGGAACAAACCTACAAGCTATTATCAATGCCGTGAAGTCCAAAAAGCTAAAAGGTGTCAAGATCTCTTTAATCGTTAGCGACAACTTTAAGGCTTATGCTTTGGAAAGAGCCAGAAAGGCTAGGATAAAAAGTGTTATTGTTGATCCGCATAGCTTTGAAACTAAGGCAGGGTTTGAAAAAGAGATTATCAGGTATCTAGGAATAGAAAAGATAGATTTGTTAGTCTTGGCAGGTTTTATGCGCATAGTAGGAAGCATGCTCTTAAAAGCATACAAAAATAGGATTATAAATATCCACCCGGCGTTACTGCCATCTTTTAAAGGCGCGCACGGAATAAAAGATGCCTTTGGTTACGGAGCCAAAGTAACGGGCGTTACCGTGCATTTTGTCGATGATAAGATGGATCACGGGCCAATAATTCTGCAGGAAGCAGTTCCCATCAAAAAAAACGATAGCCTGAATTCCTTGGAAGAACGCATCCACAGGGTCGAACACAAACTCTACTATAAGGCTATCGGCCTAATCGCAAATAAGAAGTTAAAGATTGTAGGCAGAAAGGTAAGGATTATTTAGGCGCAAGAAGGAAGCATCATTGCGGCTTTCCTGATAATTCTGGGGAGTAGGAAGGAGAGACTGGATCAAATTTCTTCAAAAGCTTTGACCTGCTAAGCGATAATCTTTCCCTGTCTATGATATTTTCGACTTCCACTAATATATAGTTATCGAATTCATACTTTGTTGTTACTTTATAAATGCTTTCCAGAATCCTGTCTTCTAGCTTATCGATAGCATCTAATTCTTTAGGATTAAATTTCTCCATTTCACTTAGCTTAGACCGCACATTGTTTACAATTTGTTCCTCTAAGAAGTCTGTCAAAGATATGTCGGTGTAATTAATAGATATCCCATATTTGTCCTCTATGAGTTCTTTGCTGCCGTCTGTCTTTAAGATCATCCTGCTATAAAATTCATCTGGGGGAAGCATACTGGTAAGAAATTGTTCCATATCCAACCTATGGATGATGAAGGTTATTTTGATGCCTTTTTTAATGTTAGCCAGACAAATAGCGAAGAAGTTAAAGTCCTCAGTATCGTGTATGATGTCGCCAATAGCAAAATACACCTTCTGCAGTATCTCTAGTGTGTTTGAGGTAAAGTCTTGATAGAGCGAACTTCCACCGATAGTTTTCTGAAGCAAGTCCTGTTGTTTTGCTCTTTCTTCTGGGCTGAATTTTAAGAAGATGTAGCTAGTGCCAAAAGAGGAGGCTTCATATTGGCACTTTATGTCCAAAAATTTTATGATTTTCTCAGGCATGAAACCGCTCATGCCCGAGACAGCGCTTATCTGTACGAGGTCTTCTTCAGTGGCAATGTATATCCAGAATGTTTTTTCTGTGATTCTGGTAGTGGCATTTAACTCGTAGTCTAGGTCGGCTGTTCTTTTAAAGTTATCTAGGAGGCCTTTTTCCAGAGTCGTAGCTTCTTCCAAAGGAGAGGAAGGCTTGCCAGAACAGCCTACTAATAAGAGTAGATTAGCTATTAGGGCGAGACAAATTAAATTCTTTAAATATCGCATCTATTTCGTCGTAATCAAGTTCTTGTTTTTTAACCAATTCCTGAGAAAAGCGGTCGAGTAAAGGCCTTTGTTTTGTGAGCAGTTCTTCAACTTCTTTTTGACATTGAACCAAAATCTCTTGAGTATCTTCATTTAATTGTTCTTTTACTTTTTCTGAAATGACAGATCCTTGTGAAGCAGACCAACCAGAAGTCTGCGCATTAAGGAATCCATAATTACCAAGATATCCACTTTTTCCCATACCCCAGCGCCAGACCATATTATGTGCATTAAGTATGGCCTTCTTAAAGTCTCCTTCCACTCCTTGAGTGGTCCTACCAAATTTAATCTTTTCTGCAACGTAGCTCCCTAAAGAAACCTTTATTTTGGCCAAAAGCTTCTCTCGGTCGTCGAGATGCGTCTCTTCTCTAGGAGGAGTATAAACTACTCCTAGGGCTTCAGCTCTAGGAAGAATGGAAGCTTTCATAACGTCGTCTGTAGGATTGAGCAGATAGGCGATAATCGCGTGCCCTGCTTCATGATAAGCGACCATTTCTTTTTCCTTAGCGGTTTGTTTGATATTGCGCTTAACTCCCAGCTCTATTCTATCCATAGACTCATTTATCTCTTTCATAGTGATAGCTGGTTTTTTGTGCCTTACAGTCAACAAGGCAGCCTCGCGCACTAAATTAGCGATATCCGCGGGGCTCTTTTGCACAGCCCTGCGTGCGAGTCGGGGTATACTTAAAGTATCAGCTTCATATTTGACTTTTTTTAGATAGTATTCGAATAATTTCTCTCTATCTTCAAGTCCAGGTAGGCCGGCATGGATTACACGGTCAAATCTTCCCGGACGCAAAAGTGCTTGGTCTAAATAGTTCATAGGAGCATTGGTGGCACCAATAACGATTACATTATGTTCTTGATCTTTCAGGCCGTCCATTTCCACAAGTAGCTGGTTTACGGTCCTGTTGGTCTCTGTCTGGCCACCGAACCCTCTGTCGCCGGAACGCTGGGCACCCACGGCATCTATTTCATCAATAAAGATAATACATCCACCTTCCATCTCTGCCAGATTGCGGGCATTTTTAAATAGAGAACGGACCCTGCTGGCACCGACACCAACGAACATTTCCACGAACTCCGAACCAGACATGGCAATAAAGGGGAGCCTTGATTCTGTGGCTATAGCTTTGGCAAGGTATGTCTTGCCGCATCCCGGAGGTCCGACCATTAATATTCCACGAAGGATTTTTCCTCCGATGCGCTGCAGTTCAGCCCTGTCTGTAATTAACTTTACGACTTCGGAGGCTTCCTGTTTAGCTTCTTCCATACCAATGACATCATTCCAAGAGATCTTTACATCTTCGCCTTTGATCGCTTTCTTTTTTTGTCCCTGGCCAAAACCTCTTTTGAACAGAACTTGGGAGTAGAGGAAGACAAAGACGCAGCCTTGGATGATCCCTACGATTATAAAGAAGAACAACTGCAGGGGCATCATAGCCAGTTGCTGCTGTTTCATGAAGCGGCTGGCATTGTGCCAGGCGTGTATACCGTTAACCATAAGTATGACTAAGCCGGTAACCAGGGATAAACCTACTAATCCTAGCAGGATCTTGATCCAATGTAAGCTAAGAAAGAATTTTATTTTTTTCCAGTTTAGTTTCAACTTCATTTTTCCTCCGTTATTTACCCCGTTAAAAAGCTACTTTCTCACGGGATTTATACAAAATATAAATAAGAATAACATATAAAGATTATTAAGTCAAATTCAATTATGTCATATATAGTGGATAATCACGAATTTGACTTGACTTTAAATTTATATTGTGATAACTTCCTTAATGTACCTTACCTCGAAAATAAAATAATTTGCTTAATTAAGGAGAAAAGAATGTCAAAGATAAGGAGTATTAAGGCAAGAGAGGTCTTAGATTCAAGAGGCAACCCTACAGTAGAAGCTGATGTTTTATTGGATTCCGGTATTTTGGGCCGGGCTATAGTTCCCTCAGGTGCCTCTACTGGAGAAAGAGAGGCCTTAGAGCTTAGAGATAGCTCCTCAAAGCGCTTCTTAGGTAAAGGAGTGCAGACCGCCGTAGATAATATAAACAAGATTATCGCCCCTACTTTGATAGATAAAGAACCAGAATTTAAAACTTTAGATGAGGAAATGCTTAAATTAGATGGCACAGAAAATAAGTCTAAGCTGGGTGCTAATTCGATTTTGGCGGTTTCTTTATCACTGGCCAGAGCAATGGCTAATAGCCAGGGCCTAAGCCTTTACAGATACCTTGGCGGCGAAGACGCGCACATTCTTCCTATACCTCAGATGAATATCTTAAATGGCGGTCTGCACGCTGATAATAATCTGGATTTTCAGGAATTCATGATTATGCCTATCGGTGCACCTACATTTAAAGAGGCCTTAAGGATCTCCACGGAGGTCTTCCATAACTTAAAGTCAATATTGAAGTCCAAGAATCTTTCTACTTCTGTTGGTGATGAAGGAGGTTTTGCTCCATCGCTTAATTCTAATGAAGAAGCGATCGTTCTAATCATCGAGGCTATCAATAAGGCCGGATATAAAGAAGGTAAGGATATTTATTTAGCTCTCGACGTTGCTTCCAGTTCATTTGAAAAGCAGGGCCAGTATATTTTAAAGGGAGAGGGTTTGTCCCTGGATTCGCAGAAGATGATTGAAAAATATAAGACGCTTCTCAAGAGATACCCCATAGTCTCCATTGAAGACGGGCTTTCGGAGAATGACTGGCAGGGTTGGGTTGAGCTGACAAAAGAAACCGGTAAAGATGTGCAGCTGGTCGGAGACGATATTTTTGTCACAAATCCCAAGATATTCAAGAAGGGCATAGATCAAGGTATAGCTAATTCAATTTTGATCAAGGTAAATCAAATCGGTTCTTTATCTGAGACTTTAGAGGCGATATCAATCGCGAAGAAGAACAAGTATACAGCTGTTATTTCTCATAGGTCCGGAGAGACAGAAGATACTACCATAGCGCATTTGGCAGTAGCTACCGGAGTAGGCCAGATAAAGACAGGTTCTCTATCTCGTACAGACAGGGTGGCTAAATACAATGAGCTGCTTCGAATAGAAGAAGAATTGGGTGAAAAGTCAGTTTATGCTGGTAATCTCTGGCCGAATTTGGTAAAATAAATTCCGTGGAAACCATGAAGGCGATAAAAAAACATAATATATTGATTATCGCGGTCATGTTTGGCGTGATAAGTTTGATATCCGTTTATTCTAAGTATCAAGATTTAGCTCAGAACAATAGAGATCTAAAAGCCGAGATGAAACAATTGGCGGCTGAGAATAAAGCTTTAATAGAGAGGCAGCACAGGTTGCAGACAGATCCTGTTTTTGCTGAAGCAGTTGCCCGGGATAAGATGAAAGTCGCCCAAGAGGGCGAAATAATATATAAGATTCTTCCTGAAGAATAATAATTTAGAGATATCGCGGGGTGGAGCAGTCCGGTAGCTCGCCAGGCTCATAACCTGGAGGTCTCGGGTTCAAATCCCGACCCCGCAACCATGGTTCGACGCGCAAAACCTCTCTTGTGAAAAACGAGAGAGGTTTTTGCTTGTTCACCATTTATGGTGAGGTTCCTGATTCTAATTGACGAAGCCCCGGGAAAGGAGTAAAATTAGTATTACCTTGGAGAAGTATTGGGGAGGATGATGAAGGATTAGAACTGTATAATTCGAGAGCGGCATATAAAGCCGCTTATTTTTGTTGTATTGAAAGTTATTTTAGAATAAGAAGGGCTGAATGAGAAAACGCAGAATAATATTTATATCGTTGGCGATTGTGGGATTGATGGGTGTTGTAGCCTATCCCAGTATACAGAATTTTAAGGAATTCACATTCAACGAAGATGGCGCGCTGACCGAGTGGGAGAAGATGATACTTAATAAAGAAGTGGATTATGTCTTAACTACGATAGGAGGCGAGGGGCATGTCCAGGCGCTCAGTGAAAAAGCCTGCTCTGCGATATTCCACAGGGTTAAATATGATTTAAAGGATTATCCGTATCTTAAATGGAGGTGGAAGATTTTGCGGTTTCCCGATGTTTCCCAGGCTGTTACCGCCAAAGAGAAAGATGATTATGCAGCTCGAGTATATGTGATTTTTCCTTCCTGGGTGTTCACATCGTATCAATTCTTAGAGTATGTCTGGTCAGAGGATATTCCTGAAGGAACAATTACCAAGAGTCCATATGGCAATAATATAAGAGTGATAGTGGTGAGGAGCGGTGAGCCGACACAAGAAGAACTGGTTAGTGAAGTGCGTAATGTTTACGATGACTACAAAAATGCCTTTGGCAAAGAGGCGCGCAGGAAAGTAGGGGCAGTGGCCTTCATGTGCGACGCTGATGGTACAAATACGATGGCCAAGTCTCTAGTTGATGATATAGCTATCGCAAAGCAGAAATAGATTTATAGGAGGTATTGTAATGGAAAAAGCAAAGAGGCGTAAATACCTTATTAATAAAGTCTTTCAGTTGCGCTATATGGGTATGACAATTATTCCTTTATTCGCGCTTTTGCTAGCCATGTATTATCTTATATACTTTTGCGTCTTGAACCAAATGCTTATTCCGGAAGCGGTGGCCGTGACACTGTTACCGGCGATGAAAAAAGTGAATATCGTAATAGCCATTGCTGGTCCGGCTTTGTTTTTGATAATCTTAAGGATGCTTCTTATTTATTCCAACCGTATCATTGGGCCGGTTTCTCGCTTAGAAAAGGAATTGGATAAATTTATCGCAGGAGACCGTTCGGTTAGGATTACCACACGTCAACAGGACGAACTTAAGACATTCGTGGAGAAAGTTAATAAAGTCCTGGAAACCACTCATAGCTCCTAGCAGAAAATTCTGGTTTTTTTGTGTTCTCCTTGTCTAAACATTTGAAAAATTTGTATCAAATTTTTCAAATAGGCTGCGGCCTTGAGCTTAGTCGAGGGATTACGTTTACTTCTTTCTGTAAGTTATGAGCTTATTGAATTAATTCGGCTGGCTTAGCGAACAGATACCCTTGTCCGTAATCAACACTCAGTGAGGCAAGGAATTTAAATTCTTCTTCGGTTTCTATCCCTTCTGCTATTAGGTAGCAGTCAATCTTTTTGGTTAGTTCAGAAATCATCCGTAATATGTCTTGTTTTACGGTATCGGTGTCGATGTTTCGAATCAAACTTATATCCGCTTTGACAAATTTTGGCCTCAGTTCTATAATTGCCTTCAGAGTAGAGTGGCCCTCTCCTAAATCGTCGACAGCAATCATTACTCCCATATTCTTTAGGTTATTTAGTTCGAGCGCTAATTTTTCAAAATTTGTAACAATTGTGCGTTCGCTGATTTCAAGACATATCTGTGAGGGCGGAAGCGAGGAACCTTTTAAGAACTCCAGATTCCTGAGAAATTCACTGTTGATAAGAAGAGGGTCTACATTTAGAAACAGAAATCTCTGGTTGATAGAAGAGGCAGATTTTTCTACTGCCAGGCTAAGGCACAGTTGATCTAGTTCGCAAGACAGATTTGTTTCTGTGGCTAAAGCAAAGAGATTGATTGGACTTTCAAAAAATGTTCCCTTGGGCCCCCGAGTCAAAGCTTCGTATCCTATAGGCTCCCGGCTGGACAGCGTGACGATCGGTTGAAAGACTATACGTAGTTCTTTATTGTCTATAATTTTGCGCAATTGCATAACTTTTTCATTTTTCTCCTGATCGGTCAACTTGCCTACAATAGTATGCGACCTTGCCAGAATTGATTTTATTCTCACGAGAATCTCTTCAGTAGGGGCCCTCTTGTTGATATAATCTTCTACTCCCAGATTAAACGCTTGCAGTTTGTCGATAGTCTTATCTTGCGAAGTCAGGATGACAACTGGGATGTACATTAAATTTATATCATCCTTGAGGCACTTACAGACTTCATGTCCGTTCATGCCAGGCATGTTTAAGTCGAGTATAATAAGGTCGGGTTTTTGCCTGGCTTGTTTCAAGCCTTCTTCCGGAGAGGGTGCGGTTAAGACGTTGTAGTTTGCGTTTGAGAGAATGAAACGCATTAAGTCCAGGAAATCCGGTTCGTCATCGACAATCAATATTGTTTTTTTGTTTTCCATATATTATTTTGTTTAGTTGTGTCAAAGTATAGTATACTAGAACAACAAAATAATTCAACCAAAAATCATGCGAATTTTACCTGTCTCTTTAGGCTTACCTAGCCCATTCGCTTTTATATTGAATATCACTATGTATTGGGATAAAATAGTTAAAAAGATATTAGGAAGAGGATTATGTTAAATAAGAGATTTATATTGATAACGCTAGTTGTAACTTTATGTGTTGTAAAACTCATATCAGCTGAAACTATCATCTTTAAATCCGGCAAGAGAATAAAAGGAAAGATAATCGAGGAGACCGATGAGTACGTTAGGATAGAGTATAATGGTCTACCTCTTACTTATTATAGGGAGGAGATTAAGCGCATAGAAGAATTACTCGTGGTTCCCGATAATGACCTGCAGGAAGTTGCCAGTAAGTTTTTATCTCGGGGAGCTTCTGGGCAAGAAAGCGAGGCACTAGAGAGTGAAATTGTTCCTGCCGAAACTGAGGAGTACGAATTAGAGATTATCAGGTTAGACATTGAAAGAATAACGGCCGAACGAGAGGCCGAATCGGGAATTTCCACAGCAGGGGGAATCTTAGATGAGAAGAATTGGATAAAGAATCACCACGGAGTAATTTTTTATCAGGACTATTCAAGCGATTCTTATGATTTTGCCGAGCTTGTCAAGATGGCGAAGAAGTTAGGTACAAATATGGTTAGAACTTGGATTACAGGAGATAATCCGGGAGAGATTCCTGGAAAAGTCGGAAGTTCTACCTATAGAAATATATTCGATTCTTTTAGGGTTATTGCTCTAAACGTTTGCCAAGATTATTTAAAGTACAGATGGGATCAAGGAGCAGGTTATGATTCACGAACAAAGAGAGATGTGCAATTTGATTTTTATCAACTGACAAAGTTCCTTATAGATAATTATGATGGCCAGGGGAAGACTTTTATTATAAGTTATTTTTTTGAAGTCAATCTTTATATGGGCACTGTTTTTTCGGGCCGGCCGGACTTTCCGGTGGTGCAGTTTGTATCTGATGCCCAAAGAGGAGTAAAGAAAGCCATAGCAGAGGCTCAGATTCGAGATATAGTAATTTTGGATTGCTTTGAAACAAATAGCGATCATGATATCTTTAATTTTGTTAAGAATATCTTTCCTGATATTCACGTAGATCTATATAGTATTTCATTCTATAGTTTTGATTCTGTAAAGTCAAAATTAGCATATCTGGCAAAATATGCTCCTGATAACGATTTGTTTGGTAGCAAGAATGTTATGGTGGGTGAATACGGCATAAGAATGGAAGATACAAGGATAAATGGAAATGAGGAGGCTCAGAGCAAATACCTTAGCAATGTACGCAAAGAGGCAAAAGAATGGGGTGTCCCCTATATGTTCTTGTTTTGGCTAGCGGATCAAGAATCCAAAATTGATTCGGAAGGTCATTTTGGCCTGGTAGATCTTCAAGGTAAAGAGTGCAAGGCCTGGGAAGATTTGTATACTTCCTATCGTTAAGGGGGTGTAACGCCGAAATAAAAGTTTTTGGTAAAATTCGCTATGTGAGTTATAATGGGTGGAAATCAAATAGATTATTTAATAGGGCTTAATGCGCACAGTGATTTATATGCGCTATTGCCCTATAAGTCACGTGCTTATCAAAGGAGGATCAAATGAGCCTGTTTAATGCAGCTGAAATCGCAGATATCGGCATCGATAAAGAGAAGAAGAGAAGAGAGTTTTACGCACTAGTAGCTGAGAAGTTTGAAGATAAAGATATAAAAGATGTCTTTATAAAGCTAAGAGACTGGGAAGATTCGCATATCCAGAAATTTACTGAAATAAGAAGTAAAATTAGTCAATCAGAGACAACGGACTCTTACCCTGGAGAGATGGGTGATTATATGAATTCGCTTATGGACGACACTCTATATAAAGAAGTATCACCAGAGCAATTTGCCCAGAAGGTCTCGACACCTTTGTCCGCTGTACAATACGGCATTGGCTTCGAAAAGGATGCCATATTGTTCTTCAATGAATTTATGGGCGTTGCTTCAGATAGCGATAAAAAGACTATTAAGCAGCTTATAGAGGAAGAGAAAGAGCACATCATTTTCTTGAGCAATTTAAAGAATAAAATAGATAAGAAGTAGGGAATTTTGTTTATTTGCAATTTAGCCTATCCTAATATCAGATGAAGAGTAAACTTCCCACGTGGTTTTTATTAAAGGCATTTATGAGGTCTCCGGGCTTAATGTCTTCTCTTACTAAGATGACTCTCAGGAAACATAAGGGGGTCGATAAAGATTACTGTAAGGGCCATGGAGTTGTTTCTGTTGTTCCCAACCAAATAAGCATACGTATTACCAATGTCTGTAACCATCGTTGTGCAGTATGCGGACAATACGGCAAAGATGGATACATGCATAAGGAACAAGGAAAGGAACTTACCAAGACGTTGCCTTTGGAGAAATACAAAGAGCTTGTGGATCAAATGGCCAAATATAAACCAATCTATTATTTAACTGGAGGAGAGCCTTTTTTATATCCAGGTTTTGTAGAACTGGTAAATTATATGAAGAAGAGGGGTTCTCTGGTCAGCGTTGTTACCAACGGAGTTAAGTTAAAGGAACACGCCCAGGAGATTGTGAAAAATTCCTGGGATATGGTTTTAGTATCCTTTGATGGGCCTGAACAAGTCCACGACGTATGTAGAGGGCTAAAAGGGGCTTATAAGACCGCCATAGATGGATTGATGGAACTAAAAAGACAAAAAGCCAAGCAGAAAAATAAAAAGACTCACATCCTTACATCTTTGACGCTTTCGCCGGCAAATGTGGACTATATTCAGGAGACGTTCGAGCTCAATAAGGTAATTTCACCGCATTTAATGGTGATTTATCTCTCTTGGTTTACCTCAGAACATATCTCAGATGCTCGGGTTAAGCTCTTAGGTGAGCATTTTGGTGTAGAGCCATTTACCTGTCGTTCATATACGAAGAGTTTTACTCCTAAGGAAGCACAATCATTCGCGGACAGCTTAGAAAAAGCACGCAGAAAAAAGTGGCCATTTGATTATCTGGTTGTGCCTAATTTAAAGGGTGACGACGTCAGGGACTACTATTTACATCCTGAGAAGACATTCGGATATGATAGATGCTTTGCTCCGTTTATAATGGTTGATATCATGCCCAATGGGGATGTCACCACATGCAGGGATTATATTGATGTCAAATTAGGCAATATTACTAAAGAGAGCCTGTTGGACATTTGGAACAATAAGAAGTTTGTGGCCTTCCGTAGATTATTGATCAAGCACAATGGGCTCTTGCCTCAGTGCTCTCGCTGTTGCGGATTGATGGGATTTTAATTTATATGTCAAAAGAATTTGTTTGAATTTGTTCCCCAAAAGAGTTATCATAAATTCAGCAATAGATATTCTCTCCATATTAAGATATAAAATCTTTCACACCAAAGATTCAACAAATTGTTAACGATAGGGAAGGAGGTAGTGTATGAAAGTTTTGAGAATAGTTCTGTGTATTATTCTGCCCCCGGTGGCAGCATATATGCAGGTAAAGCTTACAACTCACTTCTGGGTCAATATCGTTCTTACGCTTATGATGGGTATACCAGGTATGATACATGCTCTGTGGTTAGTTTTAACGGATAAGAAAAGTTAACAAAGCTTAAGGAGGGGTTTTAAATGAAGAGATTAGTGGTATTAGCTTTAGTGACTTTATTAATGACATCAACTGCTTTTGCTGCGTCTGATGATGTGGGTGATGGGATGGCCCAGAAGGCCATTAGGGGTGCTGTAAATTTGGTCACAGGGATTGTGGAGTTGCCGGTTCAGATCTATAAGGGTTACAACAAAGGATTTGAACCTATAGAGGGTAAATTCTTGTCTAAGACCGTCGGTACTGTGTTGGGATTCTTCCGTGGTGTCGGTCATGCTGCGGGAAGAATGAGTTGGGGCGCCTTAGAGCTTATTGGTTTCTGGGCCCTCAACCCCGAGGATAACGAAGGAGTGGGTATTCCTTTGGATGCTGAATACGCCTGGGAGGAAGGCGAACAATATAGCATTTTTGAACCCACATTAGGAGAAGGAATAAAGCCCATTGGAAATAAATTATGGCGTGGATTAGCCAATGGTTTCCTGGGTATTGCAGAACTACCCGGGCAGACTATGAATGGAGCATACGAGGGACATCCTTTTGTAGGTTTAGGCAAGGGCGTGTGGTATTGGTTCAGCCGCGAAGTCTATGGATTAGGTGATATTTTTAGCTGCATAGTGCCTAATCCCAAAGATAACCCTGGCGTTGTTTTTCCTCAAGAGTGGCCGTGGGAAGCTTTAGCAGAAGAAGTTGATTAATTAAGGTATGAATTGAAAATGGCATTGAGGGATTAGTTTCTCTCAATGCCATTAATTTTGAATCCAGAAAAATATTTTTCTGGATTTTTTATTCTAGGAATGATTCAATCGGCTCAAATAAAGAGGCATCCATTATGCCTAAGTGCCAGATTGCGATATGATCGATATCATATTTTTTGATTAATTCAATCTTCTTAGCTATACTTCTTTGATTTTCAAACCAGACTTCGTGTTGCACGCTACCCTGGGAATACTTAAAATAAGGTGTCTGGCTTTTATTGTCCCACTTTAATACAGCCGGATATTGTTTAAGTAAATCCACGACTTTGCTGAAGTTTACGGAGTTTACACTTTCGTCCGACCAGTCATATCCGTAGAGCCCCAAAGCGATGCATATTTTTTCTGATGCAATCTGCGATTTCGCAAATTTAATAATTTCTCCTAACCAGAAAGGCGGACAGTTTGGGCCAGGCTTTGAGGCTTTAGAGGAGTAGTTGTAGCACATAATTATAATTTGATCTGCATAACCGGAGATTTCTTTCCAATCTATAGCTCCTGGCCCTGATCGTTGGTGATCTTTTGTTTTTTGATGCACAGTAACAGAGAGAGCCTTGTTTTGGCTGTGTAAAACAAATGATAGTTCTTTGATGAATTGGCTGAATTTATTCTTATCCTCTATGTAGATCTTTTCGTAATTTATATCTACCCCAGCGGCATTGATTCCATTGGCAATATTTGTAATTTGCTGTATGTGCCTTTTTCTTAAAACCTCATCGTTAAGTATCCGGTGTATTATGTCTGGGTCTTTTAGCGTCCTGACAGTTTTTGAATAGATAACATCGTTTGTGATAGTGACTGAAATGTCTGTTTTTAGATCTCGCAGCGACTTAATTACTTGAACATATTCCTCTTCTTCGACAATGGCATTTACAACATTGCCATCCTTATCTAAGCAGTAGAAAAAGAGGTTTAATTCATCTATTTTATCTGGAAAGTTGTTTTTGAAATAATCTAAGCTGTTTTGTGCATCCCAGTGGGCTACCCAGGCTCGGATTGTTTTAGTTTGCAGGGGGGCATAGCCTAAAATAAAAGGAAGGAGAATGAGTATTGAAAAAAGCAGCGATATTGTCTTGTTTCTTGATCTCATAGGCTCAATATTGACTTTTAGAGTAACATTCAATTTATAGCATCTAAAATTCATTATGTAAAGATTAATAATTAACACTAAAATGTAATCTTAGTTTTCTATTGTAAGTTTAGGAAGTTTGGTGTATATTAGTTGCTAATCATTCCTAGGTTAAAAATGAGAAAATTTCTAATTTTAGTATTGGTATTAGGCTTGTCTTCGGGCTTCTTTGGTTGTAGGAGCCGAATTATTAAAGACTCAAAGCTGGAAGAAGAGGCTTTGTCTTTACTTATATCAGAGCAGCTGGATCTTAAGGTAATAGCTAGTTTTGTTCCTTTGATAGACAATCGCCCCAAAGAAGATATCGCCTATATGACCAGCGTAAGAGAAAAGGTATCTTCTAAAATCTTCGAATCAATAAGAGATACAGACCTTTTTGATGAAATAAACTTTCCCGCCAACAACGACGATATCTTAATGTTAAGTGGGGAGATAAGAAGATTTGGTTGGGAGTCTTTTGATACGATGATTTCCTATATACCCGGACTCAATGTATTGCCATTTTTCGGTTTTCCTTCAACTAGAGTAGACAGTGAAGTGGTAATTTACCTGGAGTTAAAGAATGCGAATACAAATGAGGTTATATTCGGATTCAGCGAATCTTATTCCAAGAGTAGAAAGTATAATATCTATAATTTTAAGCTAGAAAGAGCAGAGATAGAATTAGCTTCTTGTTTTGATATTGTCTTAGCCAGAATAAAAAAGAGGGCCATGTCCAAAAGAAGTAAAGTTCTAGAGGTATCTAAAGCTTTATTGTTTGAGGCCGCTCAAAAAGCGAAAGAGCTAGAGGTTGGGAAGAAGCTAGAGGCAGAAGTTGAGGTTGCAGCAGAAGAAGAGGTTTCAGAAGTTAAAGAAGAGGCTGAAGAGAAAGTTGAAGGCGTTCCAGAAACTACAATTGAAGAGAAGCCTATAGTAAAGGAAGAAGAAATTCCAGAAGCTACAATTGAAGAGAAACCAGAGGAAAAAGTTAAAGAGATTAAGGTTCCAGAGAAGAAGATTGAAGAAGAGCCAGCAGTAGAGGTTAAAGAGGAGCCACAAGTAAAAATAGGAGGGGTGTCTGCGGCTAAGATTGAAGAAGTGCCAGAGGTAGTGGCTGAAGAAGTACCTGAAACAGAAGTCAAAGAAGCTCCCGAGGTAAAAGTCGAAGAAAAGCCTGAAGTTAAGACTGAAGAGGCCCAAGAAGAAAAGACAGACGAAGCAATAGTAGGGGAAGCTACAGGGATTCAGAAAGAAGAAGTTAAATGAAGTCCAATTTTATGGAACAGAGTGAACATAAAATTGAGACTAAATTTTACCCAGCACTAATTTTGTGTACTTAGTTTACGTTAGATGTAAAAAATTAGTGCTGGGTCTAATTCGACCATGTAATTTACGTTCACTGTCGTTCCGTAAATTGTGCGCTCATTAAGGAGTAATTATGGAGCAGGAAAAATCTACACTTTATAGCGAATTGGCCATAGCCAGCCTGACAATCGGTGTTCTTTGTTTTATACAGTTATTCGGTTTAGAGCGTAGCATAGCAGCGATTGTCTTTGGAGTCTTGGCTTTAAAACGGATTAAGCAGGATGAGACACTTAAGGGCAAAAATTTGGCCATTGCTGGTATTGTACTTGGGGCCATATATTGTTTGATAGCCATTGCAGTAATTCCCCAAGCCATAGAAGTTGCTAAAAGTATGATGAATACAGTCAAGTAGTTAATCATATAATACATTGATAATAAAAACCCCTCTAAATTAAAAACTTAGAGGGGTTTTATTTTGGTTAAACTGTTTATTTGTAGCTAAAGTTTTAAATTTGAGTAAGTTTTGTTTATTTTTCTAACTTTATATAATCTATGTGGTTACAATATTTGATTATACTCAGCCCTTCAAAATTCCTCTAAAATTATCAAAATAAGTTGACGAAATAGGCAATTTCTGTTATATTATGATTTCTTCAAAAAAGACTTACCTATTCAATTTATTAAGGGACTAGAGCATATCATCGGAGGGAAATCGAGATGATTAAAAGATACACCCTGCCTAAAATGGAAAAGATTTGGAGCCAGGAGAGCAAATTCGAAAAGATGCTTCAAATCGAAATTCTCACAATTGAAGCCTTATCAAAATCAGGCAAAATTCCCAAGAAGTCATATCTGAATATCAAAAAGAAGGCCAAATTCAACATAGAGCGCATTGAAGAATTAGAGAAGAAGACCAAGCATGATATCGTGGCCTTTATTAATAATGTTGCCGAACACATCGGTAAAGATGCGCGTTACTTCCATATAGGCTTAACCTCAAACGATATTTTGGATACTTCTTTAGCCATGCAGATGGTTGAGGCTATAGATATCATCATTGAAGACACTCAGCGCCTATCAGAAGTCTTGCTAAAAAAGGCAAAGAAGTATAAGAAGACAATTTGCGTCGGCCGGACTCACGGTATCCACGCTGAGCCAGTGACTTTTGGTTTAAAATTTGCACTTTGGTATGATGAGACAGAGCGTAATTTAAAACGGCTCCAAGATGCCCGGGAAGCAATCAGGGTTGGTAAATTATCTGGAGCAGTAGGCACATATGCCCACATTGAACCTAAAGTAGAAAAACATGTTTGCGATAAATTACAACTATTGCCTTGCGCAGCTGCCACTCAAGTGGTCTCACGCGATCGTCACGCCCAATATATGCTGGCGCTTACTCTGGTCGGTGCGACTTTAGATAAAATTGCCACAGAGATCCGTCATCTACAAAGGACAGAAGTCCTAGAGGCAGAAGAACCTTTCTCAAAAGATCAGAAAGGTTCATCGGCTATGCCGCATAAAAAGAATCCTATAACTTGCGAGAGAATCTCTGGTATAGCACGCCTTTTGAGATCAAATGCACAAGCAGCCCTAGAGAATATTAATCTTTGGCACGAGCGTGATATAAGCCATTCATCTGTAGAGAGAGTGATCCTACCAGACTCAACTATGATTTTAGATTATGCTCTGCACAAGACAATCATGGTTCTGGAGAATATTGTAGTCTATCCCCAGAATATGATTGCAAATTTAACCAAGACCAATGGCTTGATATTCTCTCAAAGGATACTGCTTGAATTAATGGAAAAAGGAGTATCTCGACCAGATGCCTACAATATGGTTCAGCGCTGCGCTATGATCGTCTGGCAGACTAAGAGAGAGTTTAAGGAAGTGCTTTCATGCGATACAAAAATACGTAGGCATCTTTCCAATAACACCATTGAAGCTGCTTTTGATATTAAATACTACTTAAGATTCATTGACAGGATTTACAAAGAAGTAGGCATAAGTTAACCGGAGGAGAATATGGCTGTAAAAAAGTTAGAGAAAATTTACGAAGGCAAGGCAAAGATACTCTATTCTACAAAGAAGCCTAATGTTTTAGTCCAGTACTTTAAAGACGATGCCACAGCCTTTGATGCCACAAAGCGTGGGACAATTACGGAAAAAGGAGTCTACAATAATAAGATTTCCGTAATACTCTTTAACCTATTAAAAGCCAATGGCATTCCGCATCACTTTGTGAGGTTGTTGAATGACAGAGAGATGTTGGTTAAAAAGGTTGAAATAGTTCCGGTTGAAGTTACTGTGCGCAATATCGTCGCTGGCGGCATGAGTAGAATGCTAGGTATTGATGAAGGGATAAAATTAGAGAAGCCCGTATTCGAATACCACTACAAAAAAGATGCCCTGCATGATCCCTTGATTAACGATGATCATATCTTAGCTTTAAAACTGGCTACAGAAAAAGAGCTCAAAAAGATCAAAAAGTTTTCCTTGAAGATAAATGAACTATTAAAGGAGTTCTTTTTGAAAGTAGGCATAACTTTGGTTGATTTCAAATTAGAGTTCGGAAGATTCAAGGGCAAGATTATATTAGCCGATGAGATTTCTCCGGATACCTGCCGTTTCTGGGATAGCAAGACCGGCGAAAAACTGGACAAGGATAGATTCCGCAGAGACCTGGGCAACATCGAGGAAGCATATCAGGAAATTTATAAAAGAATCTCTACTTAGGGTTGATTCGACAGATGCTTTCACTTAATAAAGATTTTACAATATTATCCTTCCCAATAGTTAATTTAATTTTGACTAACTTAGTTTTCGATCATTTAAATAAGAGATTATAAAATCTTTGCAATGACGCAGAGATTTAGATTTGTCACAGCGACGTAACGCTGTGGAATTTCTGCAATGGCGCAGAGACAAAGAGTGTCTGTAGTGACGCAGAGGTCTTTTTAGCAGCGTAGTCACAAAGGTTGGTTTGATCATAAACTCGTTTTTAAAAAAAGGAGAGCAAGATGGCAGTAGCCGAGATAAAAATTACAAAAGAGGTAATTGAAAAAGAAGGCCTGACTATGGATGAATACGCAAGGATAAAAAAGCTTTTAGGCCGAGAACCAAACTATACAGAACTAGGTTTGTATGCAGCTATGTGGAGTGAACACTGCTCTTATAAAAATTCAAGAGCAGTATTAAAACTCTTTCCTACCAAAGGCAAACAAGTCCTTCAGGGTCCGGGAGAAAATGCCGGTATTGTGGATATTGGTGAAGGTTATGGCGTTGCCTTTAAGATGGAGTCACATAATCACCCTTCCGCTGTTGAGCCTTATGAAGCTTCAGCAACAGGCGGCGGCGGCTGTATGAGAGATATCTTCACAATGGGCGCACTTCCTGTGGGTTTGTTAGGTTCGCTGAGATTAGGCCGTTTGACTAATGATAAGGTTAAATGGTTATTTAAGGAGATAGGCAGAGGTTTTAGCAGCTATGCTAATGTTGCCCAGACGCCAATCATTGGAGGAGAGATATATTTTGATGAGAGCTACGAAGGAAATCCTCTAGTGAACGCAATGACAGTAGGCATTGTCAAGCACAACGAGATTACCAGAGCCAAGGCAGCCGGCATCGGTAATATCGTAGCAGTGATAGGCGGCGATACCGGAAAAGACGGTGTCGGCGGAGCAGCTTTTGCATCCGGTGGACTAGAAGAAGGCGCTGAGCAGGATACATCTTCAGTTGCTATCGGTGATGCTGTAATGGGCCTGAATTTAAGAAAAGCAAGTTTAGAGCTTATTAAATCAGGTATTGTAGTGGGAATGCAGGACATGGGCGCAGCTGGAATGGTCTGTTCAACATCTGAGACAGCTACCAAAGGTAATGTGGGCATAGAGATTGATCTTTCCAAAGTCAGAAAACGCGTCCCCAATATGAATGCCTATGAAATAATGCTTTCTGAGAGCCAAGAGCGAATGTTGGTTATCTTAGAAAAAGATAAGATAGAAGATGCCAAGAAGATCTGCAGCAAGCATAGCGTTCCTTTAGATATCATTGGCGTAGTCAAAGAAGGCAATATGCTTACAGTAAAAGAAGGCAACGAGGTCGTAGCTGAGGTTCCGGCAAAGACATTAAGCGAAGATGCGCCGCTTTATATCAGAGAGGAAAAAGAGCCGGACTTCTCTAAGTTCAAACTGAATTTAGACCAGATAAAAGAGCCGCAAGATCTCAACGATGTTCTAACTAAACTACTAAGCTCACCCACAATAGCAGATAAGAATACAGTCTACTCTAAGAGCGATGCAAAGTTGTTCTCTAATGTTGTTGTAAAACCTGGCGAGGCAGACGCAGCAGTAGTTAAAGTTACAGACAAGAGAGGATTTGCAGCCACAACTAACTGCAACGGCACCTACTGTAGATTAAATCCCAAAGTAGGCGGTCAAATCGCAGTAGCAGAGTCTGCCAGAAACCTAGTTTGCGTGGGCGCAAAACCTTTAGGCCTTACAGATTGTTTAAATTTTGGCAATCCTATGAACCCGGAAGTATTTTGGGGGTTTAAAAAGTGCTGTGAAGGGATTAGTGATGCAGCTAAGGCTTTGGGTACTCCTGTTGTAAGCGGAAATGTCAGTTTCTACAACGAAAATCCCAAAGGCACGGTAGATCCTACGCCTGCAATTGGCATGGTCGGTGTTGTTGAGGATATTAGCAAAGTTGTAACTCAGAGTTTTAAATCTGAAGGCGATACCATAATTTTGCTAGGTGAAACCAAAGAGGAAATCGGCGGATCTGAATACCTTAAGGTTATCCACAGCCAGAAAAAAGGCGATTGCCCTTCTCTGGATTTAGAGAAAGAGAAAGCACTTCAGGATACAGTTCTTACAGCAATAGAGCAAGGCTTGGTTCAATCTGCACACGACTGCTCCGACGGCGGTTTAGCTGTTACCTTGGCAGAGAGTTGTATAACTGGCAAAAAATTAGGTGCCCAGTTTAATCTAGAAGCCGGTTCCATAAGAAAAGATGCGTTGTTGTTCGCAGAGACTCAATCACGCGTCATCTTAAGTGCGAAGCAAGACAATGCAGAGAAAATACTACAGTTGGCTAAGGAAAATAAAGTTCCTGCTTCTGTAATCGGTAAGGTCGCTGGCAATAAACTCGTAATCGACGGATTGATTGATATATCCGTAAATGACCTGAACGAGGCCTGGAGCAAAGCAATAGAGAAGGCTCTGTAAATTCGTAATCATCACCCCGCCCTCTTGCAGAGGGAGGGGTGATGTGCTCATTTTGAAAAAAAGGAGGGGTTGCATGAAGATCAGATGTTTAGTAGTGCTTGTTGTTTTTAGTTTCTTTGTGGCGGCTTTGGCACAATTTTGCATTCCTCAATTACCTTTGGCATATGCCCAAGAAGAGGACGAAGAGGATGAAGAACCTATGCAGGCAAAGCCGAATCCAATGGAAACAACTACGCGAGGTATAAGTAGACGGTCGAGTTTACAAAAAGGCGCTTTAAAGGCAGGCGCTTTAAAGATGAAAGCAACTGTTGTAGAAACATCAGAAGTTAAGGAAGCTGAAGGCGTAACAACTGAGCAAGGCGTCAGCACAGAAATTGTATCAATGCCAGTTGATCCTTATGATGCTGAAGGCGCATCAATGCCGATTGATCCTCTTGACGCAAAAGAAGCTGGTGCAGATAGTAAGACTGGCGCAAGCATAGTGACAGAAAATGGTGTAGGTTCTGTAAGTTGGGATCCGAGTGATATGCCGGTAGGTTGGGATCCTTTTGATAAAGAAGCTAATTTAGATTCAGCTGAAATGCATCAATAGATAGAGTTATAAATGCGTCAGCGCTGACACAATTGCGAACACGTGTTCGCAATTGTGCACACGTATGTGCAATCTGCAATTGAGTCGGCGCTAACAAAATGGTTCTTGAAATTGAACGAATAATTAAGAAACAAAAAAAGGCATAAATAATGACAGTAGAGTTAGTATTTTCTTTAATTGGTGGCCTTGGTTTTTTCTTCTTTGGCATGAAGACTATGTCTGAGGGGCTAAAAAAGATAGCCGGAGAGCGCCTCAAGGCTATTTTACATATGGTTACGAAACTTCCTATCGTAGGCATACTCATTGGTGCCTTGGTCACCTGCCTTATGCAGTCTTCCAGCGCAACGAGCGTAATGGTAGTAGGATTTGTAAACGCAGGGCTTCTTTCGTTAAAGCAGGCTATCAGCGTTATAATGGGCGCCAATATCGGCACAACCTTTACGGCCTGGCTAGTCTCTACCATGTCAATTTTTAAGATTACGCACTATGCCCTTCCTTTTGTGGGCATTGGCTTTGCTGTGAATACTTTTGCTAAGACAAAAAGAAGGAAATTCTGGGGACAGGTTATTTTGGGATTTGGTATGTTGTTCATCGGCTTAGGTTTTATGAAAGACGCTTTTGGGCCGCTGAAAGAAAGCCAGCGCGTGATGGATATATTTGCTTCATTTAGCGACAACCCTCTTCTAGGGGTTTTAATCGGCATCGTATTTACTGTGTTGCTGCAAAGCTCTAGCGCTACAATTGCCATTGTCCAGGTGTTAGCATTTAATGGCGTTATAACTTTTCCCGCTGCCATACCCTTGATACTGGGAGATAATATCGGTACGACAATTACCGCACAGTTGGCTTCGGTGGGCACAAACGTAACAGCAAAGCGCGCAGCTATGTCACATACTATATTTAATGTTATCGGTGCTGCATACATGTTAATTTTTGTCTACAATGGATTGTTTGTAAAGTTTATAAATTTCGTTGTTCCTGGCGATATGACTCTGAGAAATGTCATGTTCTATATAGCTATTTCTCATAGTCTTTTTAATGTGATAAACGCTTTTGTTTTTTTGCCGTTTATTAGTGTGTTGGAGAAGATGTCTATATGGTTGATTCCTAAGAGAAAAGGCGCTGTAGAGATGGGGCCTCAATATCTGGAGAAACATTTGCTGGAAGTTCCTTCTGTAGCTTTGGTGCAGGCCCAGAAGGAGACTGCCCGTATGCTTTCTATCGCATCAGATTCTGTCTCAGTAGCTGCAAAAAGTTTCCTGGAAAATGATTTGAGTAAATTAAAGTTAGTTCCTGAATTGGAGCAGACTGTAGATAATCTTCAATCGGAGATAACTCAATATCTCGTCGAACTTTCTCAGGGTAATCTTACGCCTTTGCAATCCGAAGAACTGCCGGTTTTGATTCATAGTGTTAACGATGTGGAAAGAATAGGCGACCATTCAGAGAATATAATAGAGCTTGCTGAACACAAAGTAGAAAACAATATGCCTTTTACGGATGAGGCGATAAAGGAACTAACATTGATGTGGAACGAACTTCACAGCATGATGATAGAAACAGAGGGCGCATTGAAAAAGAACGACCTTAAGCTGGCAGAGAGCATCCTTTTGCGAGAAGAACGCATAAATCGATTTCAGGTAGAACTTAAAAAATCACACGTTGTTCGGCTAAATCAAGGTTCATGCAGCCTTAAATCAGGAATTGTATTTTTGGATTTTGTGGATAACCTAGAAAAAATAGGAGATCACCTGACTAACGTCGCTCAGGGTATCCTGGGGGATATGCGTTGGAGATCACCTGGAAAATCTGAAGAAAAAGAGACTGTTGCTGTCTAATGATAGATAGCAGAAGGATTATTTCTAGATAACCTAAAAGGAGCCAAAAGATGAAAAAGAAGAAAGTATTTGGAAATCATTTTACACACGAAGAGACCTGGAGAATTTTTAGGATTATGGCAGAGTTTGTGGAAAGCATTGAAGTTTTGTCCAATGTGGGCCCGGCGGTCTCTGTTTTTGGTTCTGCACGCACGAAGCCAAGCAATAAGTACTATAAGTTAGCCACGCAAACAGCGCATCTTTTAGCTAATAATGGTTATTCAATAATTACTGGCGGTGGCCAAGGAATCATGGAAGCGGCAAATAAGGGCGCTAAGACAGCCAAGGCTAAATCTATAGGTTTAAATATCGAGATTCCCATTGATCAACAACCTAATAAAGAGATAGACATCCTTTTGGATTTTCACTACTTTTTTGTACGCAAGGTTATGTTTGTAAAGTATGCCAAGGCATTTGTGATATTTCCCGGCGGCTACGGCACTAACGATGAACTATTCGAATCTTTAAATCTAATCCAGACGCTCAAGATACCCAAGTTTCCTGTAATCTTAGTAGGAAAGAAGTTTTGGAAGGGACTGTATAGCTATTTAAAAACTAACGTTATTGCGGAAGGCTGCCTGGATAAAGAAGAATTAGACATAATGCAGGTTGTGGATACGCCTAAGGAAGTAATGGCTGCGATTAAGAAATTTTACAAAAACAAGAAATAGGTATGTCAAAATTTTTAAGAAGAGTAGATACGGACGGTGATAGCCTTAAAGAGTTTTGCGGCCTTTTTGGTATACATGGCAGTACAGAGGCTAGCTGGATTACATATCTAGGACTCTATGCGTTGCAACATCGCGGAGAAGAATCCTGTGGCATAGTCTCGACTGATGGCCAGGAAGTATATATGCATAAAGGTATGGGCCAGGTCTGTGATAATTTTAACGAAGAGAAGTTGCGTTCTTTAAAAGGACATTTGGCTATAGGCCATGTGCGCTATTCTACGACTGGTTCGAGTTTAGTAAAGAATGCACAACCGCTATTCGTAGATTATTTAGGCAGCTATGTGGCTATTGGACATAATGGGAATTTAGTAAATAGCTGTGCCTTGAAAAAAGAGCTGGAGTCAAAAGGTTCTATATTCCAGACGACCTGCGATAGTGAAATAATCATCCATTTGATGGCGCGTTCAAAGTCGAATGATGTCATAGAGAGACTGCAATACGCTTTAAAGAAGATTAAGGGAGCTTATTCACTAGTTATAATGACAGAGGATAAGTTAATTGGCGTACGTGATCCCTTGGGAATTCGTCCTCTAAGCTTAGGCAAGTTAAAAGATAGCTGGTGTATCGCATCTGAGACCTGCGCCCTTGATTTAATTGAAGCAGAGTTTGAAAGGGATGTTAAGCCAGGTGAGATAGTAGTGATTGATAAGAAAGGACTTCACTCTGTAGGGTTTAACTCTGAAAAAGAAAATCATGCGCACTGCATGTTTGAGCATGTGTATTTTTCTCGCCCGGACTCAATAGTATTCGGCGAGACCGTTCACTTGGTCAGGGAGAAACTAGGTCAGGCCTTAGCAAAGGAGCATCCGGCGGAAGCAGATATAGTTGTGCCTATCCCCGACTCTGGAACATCTGCAGCGCTGGGATTTTCACGCGCCTCTGGGATACCTTTGGAGTGGGGCGTTATACGCAATCACTATGTGGGCAGGACTTTTATCCAGCCGCATCAACACATACGAGATTTAGGAGTAAAGGTTAAATTCAATATATTAAGAGAAGTGGTAAAGGATAAACGCGTAGTCATTGTGGATGATTCTGTAGTGCGAGGTACTACATCCAGAATACGGGTCAAGAATTTTAGAAAGGCTGGCGCGAAAGAAGTGCATATGCGCATAGGTTGTCCTCCTCAGAAATTTCCTTGTTTTTACGGTATAGATTTTCCCAAGCAGGAGGAGTTAATCGCTAATAGATACAATACTGAACAGATTAGGAAGTTTCTTAACGTAGACAGCATTGGTTATCTTAGTTTAGAAGGGATGTCAGATTCAGTTAAATTACCTAAAAATAATTACTGCACAGCATGTTGGACTGGAAATTATCCACTTGATATTGAGAAAAATACCGGCAAAAAATCTTTAGAGAAAGGCAGCGAATCATGAGAAAGAAATCTTTAACTTATAAACAGGCTGGCGTAGATATCCAGAAAGCAGATATACTGGTTGATGATATCAAGCGCATGGTAAAATCTACAGATAGGCCTGAGGTTTTAAGAGGAATAGGCAGTTTTGGCGGGCTTTTTAAATTCGCTAAGGCAAAATATAAG
>JBHPGU010000011.1:0-58822 GCA_042570265.1 Candidatus Omnitrophota bacterium
AAGACTACTCCAGGGCCATCGCTCTTTTTGAGCAATTCACTCTTATACAACGCATAACCATCATCAGGAATAACCTCTAAAACTTTTTCGTAGGCCTGCAGGGCCTTTGCGTAGTCTTTTTGTTTATTGTAACTGCTGGCTGCTTTGTATAGCTTAGCAGCTATCTTTTTGTTCATTTTCTTTCTTGCGGCCAGCAAATATTTTTCTGCCTTTTTGTGTGCGGGATCGACACGCAAGGCGCTCTCAAATTCCCTGACGGCCATTTTATACTCGGCCTGCTTATATAATTCGATACCCCGGGAGTAGTGCATCCTGACTAACTCCTTGGCACTATTGCTTGCGGTATTACTCCAGGTGTAATTAGCAAAATACATAAAGTGAAACATAATAGAAATTACTATGAGGATTTTAAGTGAAGCTGATACCTTCCTATTCATTACTGGCTCCTTTCGCTTACAACTATAAAATTATTCATTTGAACGCAGATTTTCGCAGATCTAACGCTAATCAACGCAAATAATAATCTGCGTGTATCTGCGTTTGATTCGCGAGAATTTGCGTTTAAATCATTATTTAATAATATCATTCTGAACTAGCACCTTTCGCTACCTCTAATTCTTGATCATCTTTAAGCAAAATTACTTTTTTCTCTTCTACGTTTGAGACTTGATATCCTGAACAGATATCTCCTTCTCCTGCAAAACATGTATTCTTATTCCAATTATCATGTATGATTCCGACCATCTTATCGCCCATAGACATTGAACCTTTGAATGTAAATTGTGGGCCGAGGGTATCTTTATTTGAGGAATTAACTTGGGCTGGCGCAGAGCCAGGAACCTCTACCGCTGCCTTTACAAATTCAAAAAACGGGTTTCGCTCGCTAAATTTCTTAAACTCGAAACCCAGTGGATAAATCTTGTCTAAAACCTGTATCTCCCTCACCTCTAATTCCGGGGCATCGCTCAAAGTTGAATTTGTGACGATCCTAGTGACAACAAAACTAACTTTCAATCTGTCTATGTCTTGGGTCTTGACAAAAAGTTCTTCTATTAAATATAAAGGAATCTGGTTATTGATTTCGAACAAAACTTTCACAAAAGAGTTGGGCTCGATCTGCATGGACACTTTGATGCTCAGCTTGTGAAAATCGAGAACCTGCTCTCTCCTATCGATAAGCGACGGGACGATAGCCTCTATCTCGCAGTTGCCCGCATCTATGATTATGTTCGCGATGTGATCGATCATCTCGACCTGTTTTAACAAATAGGGGATATCTTCTTCCTGTGGTATATCCACTGAAAAATTTACCGCTGGTATTATCATCTTCTTGGCCGACGCCTTTCTTTCTAATGCCTTGGTAGTGGCATAGAGAGACTCAAAGAAATATATGCTTTTGTCCGAGACATCCAGGGGCACTTCCCTGTTCTTTGAATCCATTATGCTCTGCAGCATTTGAATTTCTTTATCGTCCAAAGAAATAGCCTCTTCTAATTTCTTTAACGCCGGTGCGCCTGGAATCAAGCCCATGTCTTCCTCGAACTTGCGCATAGACTCTTCTTGTGCATCCATATTACTGCTCAAAGTGGCCAACCCACGCTTATTGTAAAGATAAGCGAACATGCTTATGACGACTGAAATTAACAGAATTATCGAGATAATTTTTCTCACTCTGTTTCCTCAACCTCGCATTTAATAACGAAGTTTACTATTTCATTTTTTGTCACTTGGTCTATCATTACCTTAGATGAAACCGGCTTTATCTCCTTAAAGTAATTCATATCCTTAAGCCCTGATATCATCGTGTTTATCCCGGCATAACTTCTGGAGCTGCCTCCAATGGTCAGCTCACCCGAGCGGGTGGGATAATCTAACTTGATCACAAAATTGGTCGCCCAGGTCTCCTCACTGATGATCTCTGACATCTTATATAGAATGCGGCTGATCAAGCCTCTATTGTTTACTACTGTGCTTAGTGTCTTGAGCTGTGATTTTATCTCACCGCTTTCTTCTTTAAGTTCTATTAACTTAGGCATAAACTCACTAGAGATTTTGCTTAAGTTTTCAGATTTAGGCTGCAGCAGCCTAATATCTTTACTGATATTGGCCATCTGTGTGCCTAAGAACACCAACAGCCCCACGCAGACAATCACAAAAGGGTAGTAGATGTTGTTTAAGTTTAGATTCTTAAACGGATCTGCCTGCTTAGACTCCATAAGGTTGATCTTTATCTCACTGGCATTCAACCCTTGCAGAGCCAAACCCATAGCTGTGGCAGATTGTGGCGACTGGACAGTCAAGTTGCTCTTGCTGGCCAAGGCCTTCTTGTCCTTGACTGAAATCTTATTCAAAGGGTAGATATACCTAGTAGGTATATTAAATGTAGAGCTTAAGAACTTATCTAGGCCAAAGTAGAGCGACCCGCCGCCGCTCAAAAATATTTCATTTATCTTTTGGTCGGAATCTTTAGCCGCAGACTCACTAGCCTGAAAGTAGAAATAATTAAATGTCTTATCCAATTCTGCAACTACCTGCTTCATAGCTATATCTGAAGGCTCTTTGAGTTGCTCTGGCATATCTTCTTGAAGCATCATATTCTTCTTTTGCACTTGGGCCTCATCTACTGAGAGGCTTAAATTATCGGCTATTATATCCGTAAATTTATCCCCGCCAAAAGGGATAGTCCTCATCCAGAAGTTCTCTTTACCATCGAATATGAGTACCTGCGTCTTATGGGAAGAGATGTCCACAAGGGCGTAGAGCTTGCCACTTAGCAGTTCAGTATTAAACTTAAGGCAGTTGTAAGTGGCTAAAATGTCTAAATTTATTATGTTATTGCCGCTGCTGAACTGACTGATCAACTGCATCTTGTCATAGACCGCCTCTTTCTTGGCCGCCACTAATAAGACCTCATTGAGCGTCTCTTTAGGCTTATATTCCAAAAGCGAGTAGTCCCAAATGCAGTCCTCTAAGGAAAAGACTACATTTTTCTTTAATTCAACCTGGATTGCTTCTTTTAACTTCCTGGTACCACTGGACTTAATAGGGATTATCTTAAAGAATGAGTCCTCTGCCGCTATAGATATACAAATAGGAGTGCTCAGTTTCAATCTATGTTTCTCAAATATTACTTTCAATAAATCTTTGATATCATTTTGGTTGGAGATTTTTGGTGCCTTTAAAGTTTCCTGACTCAAGAGTTCAATGCTCTTGCCCTTTAAAGCCAGGCTTACCAGCTTTATGCTCTTTATTCCTATATCTATTCCGATTACTCTTTTCATTTTCTTAAAGAATACTCTCTTTTCACCTTCTGCCCATAAGTCCCTTTAAAACCTCGATATCCTTAGCCGCATACTCCCTGCGCTTATTGATTAAATTGCGCCTGGCCTTAGGAAATATCCCCTTCTTCTCATAACGAAGAACTGTCTGCTTTGATATGCCTAAGATCCCGGCCACATCAACAGCAGAGTAATACCTCTTTGAGTTTGTCATCATATGGCACCTCCAACCAATTTTCTCCAAACCTTAGATTTTTGCCAATTCATTTAAAAATATACCCTCCAACTATGAAATAGGAGTAAATATCATTTGTCATAGTTTGATATGATTTTATATGAATTGTATATATTTGTCAATAGAAATCTCTATCTTAAGGTCCCTGATGGTTTTAGTCACCATTATACCCCACTGAGTAAGTTTAAGTAAATATTTAGTAATATAATATAAACTTATAACTTCTGATTGTTGGAATATTTGTCAAAAGAGAAAATTATTGATTCAGATGTTCTTGAGGAGATGATTCGGAGTTAAACTTTGGGAAGGCTTTAAATGTTAACCTACGAGGTTAACATTGGTTACTATCTTTCGATTATGGTCTTGATTTCCTGGGTGGCTACGATGCGTTCACCATCCAAAACCTGGGCTCTGGCTGTTATGGAAAACACATTGGAGCGAGTTGTGGCAAGATTGGAAAGGGTGCCCAACTTACTACTTCTTTCAGGGTCGCTACTAAATAAGCTGCTTATAAACAAGTCCCCTATTCCTCTATTCATATCATTCTGGTTGCCAAAGGGCCTATTGGTTATGATCGCGGAGGCATCCTGGCTTTCTACACCTGGCAGAGCCAATAAGACTTCTCTAGTTGCGGTATTTATATTAATGCGGCCGTATACATTATAGACAGGATCTAATCTCAGATAGTAAAAGTGCGCGATTTCGCTGGATGAGGAGTTCAGCAGCTTTATCTCTAAGGTGTTATCTGGAGTGGCATAGGGATTATCTCCACCAATATTAATTATGCCGGCATGGGCTAGGCCATCTGCATTAGGGATGATATCCTGGGCTAGAATCTGCCATGACTCATCAGCTTTCTTATAGCTTATGGTCAAAGCTTCATCTAAACCACCTTTGAGAGTCAAAAAGAAGCTGCCGTTATTTATATCCTCCCACAACCAAACCCCTTCTTCTCCTAAGGAGCTACTGCTGTAGCCCCCTTCAACCGGACTCCATCCAGTCAAGTTGTTCTCTAAGGGGTAGAACACAGCGCCGAGGACAGTGAGCGCATCGACCATAAGGCTGATATCCGAGATACCTATGCTCTGCCACCAGCTGCTCGTAGGTACTGAGAGCAGGTCTACTACATTAGACACAGGGTAATTCCTCACATTTACCTCTTCTATCTTGTGATTAGTAAATTCATCTACTTCCATGCCCGAATTGTTATTATCTTTACCCGGGGTTCCACCACTTAAATCCTCAGTGACGTACCAATTATCAAATTCTGAATTTCCATTATTATCTGTCTGGTCGCTAGGATCAGACCTCTCTAAAGAGTAAAAGTCTCTTACTTGAGAACTAAAATATTCAACTTTATCTACGACCTTGCCGTTGGCATCTTTTAGACTAAGGAAGTTCTCACCGGTAGAAGGTCGATCGCTCAAGAAATCAAAGTCCCTATCCAGAACCTTGAAGAAGTCTAATTCTACTGCTGGCTGGGCTGCCCAGGTCCTCATAAAAGAGATGCTATTGCTCTGTATACCCTGGGCTTGGTCGTTTCTGTCTACACAAAGGATCAAATACGCGTATGGGGAGATCGTGGTCCCTTGGGGGATAAAGGCGGTCACCGACTCCTGGCCCGTAGTCTCCAGCATCCAACCGCCCAAATCCACTGAGCTGCTACTGATATTTACCAGCTCCACATATTCTGTATCGGGCTGTTGAGACAGGATAATGCCTTTAAAGTAACAAGTCTTATCTTTTAAATTATTCTGTATATGGACATCTAGCCTATCATTACTTACTCTCACTGATCCAGCTTCTGTAAAATTATCCCCGTGCCTCATTGCTTCCTGGGTCCTGCCGCTTACTTCTACGTCGCCGATTAATTCACCTGTCCTACCTAACAACCTTAGGTAGTAGTTGCCTCGAGGAATATCAGTGAATGTCCATGTGCCTTCACCATCATCTCCTGATTCTGAATCAGAATTAACCCAGTAGTTGTTCTGCCAAACCCAAGAACCACCGGGGATAGCATTGCTGGCGGCATTATTTTCTAATTTCGGCTTCACCATTACTTCATTTATGCGCACCGCCTCTACGCCGTTGACTTCCCTAAGAGAAGACCCTGGTCTCGGGCCTGTATCTTTGTGAATCAACTCTATGTAACTAAACTCGCAGGCCTCTCCCAGCTCTTCATTATTCTGTATGGAAATACTGAACTTCCCGTCGGATATACTTACCATTCTATCCGGGCCCTTTACAAAGGCTTCGGCGTTTTGCATGTGCTGTTGGGTGGTTCCGGAGATAGTCACATCACCCACAAATCCCTGTTCATAGCCATAGATAAAACAATAGTACTCACCGTCGCTTAAGGCACCATCCTGCCAGTCCCAGGTCCCTACGCCACCTGGCACTTCGCATTCGAAGTGGTCTTGATTCCAGGTCCAGTCTCCTTTGCCGGCCCCTCCCCTAGAAGGCCTTAACTGATTGTAGTGCTTGAATACTCTTGTGCGCGCGTAATTTCTGTCTATGCTATCTATAATATTCACGGATTTCTGCCAAGCATTAGCGATACCCCTATCCAGCATGATCTTAATAAGGTTATCTGATTTTATATAATTGATATTCTGGCGCAACGATCCATTGAAGTCTACCTCTCTATCTTTGGAAGAGACAGTGATGAATCTCGATATCTCTTCAAATTTTTCGCTATCAATTCCACTTAAGCTCTTTAACTCCGCGGCCAGCACAAACGGATGGTCGTCACCTACAGGTTTCCCTGGATCAAATTCATCCGGTTCGTCAACGCCTTCATTGGCCTCGTCGACGATTCCGTCAGCATCATTATCTATAGAGTCACTCTCTAAGCTATAATTATTATCGTTATCGTCCTTATTGGTTATGCCGGGCTTCCCGTCTTCTCCATATCTATAGTCAAAGATATCGCTGATCAAGTAACTTCCGTCTAAATCCAGATTATCGAAAAACTTGCTCAGATTAATTTCATAGGTACTGTATCCTTGACTGGAGCCCACGCCGCCGGTATTTTGTCCGGCTGTATTTATATTTATCTTTCCGGCTTCATCGCTGACCAATACGGCGTATCTTCCTATGGGGTTTCCTTGGTCATCCTGGATATAGAACCACTGAGAATCAAGAATTCCATCGTTATCCAAATCCAAATCATTACCCTGAAGCGCTGTACTCCATACGTCATCGTAAGTGTCTATGGAGTTTGCCTGCTTATCGAATTCAATCAGCTCTTTTGCGTGGTTTATTCCGGCTTCAGCCAGATATTTGGTCTGCAGCCTGGCTAGGTGAGAAGTGGCTCCGCGCAATTGCACCTGTGACATATAAAGAAAAGTGAAGCCTATTACGGTGACCACCGCCAAAATAGTCAATACCAGAACTATAGCTTGGCCATTTTGTTTATTCTGCTTGTTCATCTTGATGTTTGAAAAGAGTTATGAACCTCTTTGACCTTATCGTCTTTCCTTCCTCCCACAGCGCTTCGAGTTGAATCTTTTTTAGGACGGCGTTTGCTCCGGCTGTATGGTCACTGACTTTTATCGTCCAGTTAAAACTAGCCTCTTGGCCACTGGAATCAGCGATGGTGGCATTAAAGGTCTTTAATTCTTCTATCTTCTTCTGGGCAAAGAATGAGATCCTGCCTAAAAATTGGACTTCTCTGGAAATGCGAATCCCTAATGGAAAGATAGTGTATATAAGCGACAAGCCTATGCCTAGGATCAGCATAGCTATTAATACTTCGACCAGGGTAAACCCCTTTGATGAATTTCTCTTCATAATCACGTTAATGTCTAATTAACCTAATTGACCTAATTCCTAATCAAATCCCAATGTCCCTGCCTGCCGGCAAGCAGGTAATGTCCAATGTCTAAATTTTATTTTGGGTATTGGGATTTATTTAGATCAATTAGAGCAATTAGAAATTCGATATTATTTAACCATCGTGCCCATGGTAAATATGGGGAAGAATAAAGCCACTACGATAAAACCAACAATGATACCCATGACTACAATCAATAAAGGCTCCAGCAAAGAAGTGAGCCCGGTTATAGAACCCTCTGCTTCTTCTTCATATTCATCCGAGATCTGAAGCAGGATCTTATCCAGCTGCCCAGACTCCTCGCCTACATTGACCATGCGCGTCAAGATCTTAGGAAATATTTTATGCTCCTCCATGGAGTCATAGACATTAGAACCCTTTTCAATACTCAGGCTCATATCATAAATAGCAGAAGAAACAATATAGTTGCCGCTTGTATCAGCACAAATCTTTAAGGCTTGAAGTATGGGCACCCCTGACATGAGCAGTGTTCCCAACAAACGGCTAAAGCGAGAAATTTCAATATTGACTATGAGTCCTCCGACTATAGGCAGGCGTAATTTAATCCTATCCATGAATATCTTTATTGCCTCGTTCTTTTTACTCATCTGAAATAAAACAACAAAAAGCGCAAAAATAAACGGGAATACAAACCAGAACCGGTTGAGTATACTGCTTACGTTTATTAAAATCTGTGTAGCCCCAGGCAAATCGCTTCCAATGTCCTCAAAGATCTTGGTAAAACTGGGCACGACAAAAGCGGTGAGCGCTGTGAGGATGACCATGGCGATGACCAAGACAAACATCGGATACATCATAGCCAACCTTACCCTCTGTTGTAGCCTATGGCTGTGATTTAAAAAGTGATCTACCCTCTTTAATACCGAGGGCAGCATGCCTCCGACCTCGCCAGCCTTGATCATATTTACAAAAAGGTTGGAAAATACATCAGGATGCTCACTTAAGGCCGCCGAAAAAGGAATACCTTCTTCTATTCCTTTAATGACATCATGCATTACGTCTCTAAAATAACCCTCGGGCAACTCTTCATAAATTGTAAGCAGGGATTTTATTAAAGGGGTGCCTGCGCTAACAAGAATGGATAGCTGCCGAGTCAAATGCAGCAATTGCTTCATAGAAACCTTTTTATTAATTGAAAAGCTAAATTTCATAATCACCTCACCCCGTTTGTTTGTCTTGAACGTAGGGGCGTATTGCAATACGCCCCTACTAATCAGTTACTTATGGGCAACTCCACCATCGTCTCGAAAATCTCCCTACCCTCTGTGAAATCCGTATTCTCTATGGCAAAAGAAACTCTTACCGCCTGCGGCGGAACCCCTTCTTGCTCGCCTCCTATGCGGCTATCCCACTCTTGGCGCCAATTGCCTTCTTTGTCCAGATAACTAAAATCCACACTCAAAACACCTATAGCCATTATACCCTTGGAATCGTAAGTATCAAAATCAAAATCGGATTTTTCTTCATAAGAAAAAAGCATCGTACTGTCTGAAGGTGAATATTCATAGCCTATCTCGGAGAGGTCTCCCTCGGCGCCTTTTGTAGACACAGAGATAAAATAAAATTTATCTTTTGAGCCAAAACAATAAATGCCCCTGGAGACAGAAAAGAACAAACTAGAGATATTCGAAGTCATGCGGCTAATCAGGGTCCTGGCGGCCTGTTGTCTAGTGGCCAAGCTATAGCCTCTTTTCCAATAATTCATGGTCCCGATAAAAATCGTAGAGACCATACCGATGATTAGCACGAATATGGCCGTGCTCATCAATATCTCCATGAGTGTAAATCCTTTTTTATTAACAGACCTTTTCATGTTGATGTAGGGGCCGACCTATGTGTCGACCCGCTGTGTATCAATCTTCTGTCATCATTCGGACGAACACATAGGTTCGCCCCTACCCCAAGGACCTAAAATCTAGGACAATACTTCTTATCCTTGAACATCTTCTTTCTCGCTGGAAAGAGCGCATACCATAACATGTATATGCTGCAGATCAAAAAGAAGAAATCCCCGAACCTGCTGTAGAAACTCAAAGCATCCTGCTTCTTTACTTCTCCGTTTATAAATCCCTGAATAAATATATCCTGGCCATCTTTGTCTCTGGCTTTTTTGACCACTCGGCCGCAGTTATCGATAATGCAGGTGATGCCCGTATTAGCTGCCCGTAAAACATAGACCCTATTCTCTAAGGCCCTGAATATAGAAGCCTGCAAATGCTGATAAGGGCTGGAGGTCTCCTTAAACCAGGCGTCATTAGTAATATTGACCAGAAAATCCGCCCCCCTCAATCTAAACTGCCTAGCCAACTCTGGAATCGTATCTTCAAAACAAATCAATACTGAAAAGGACACTGGTTGTCCTTGTTTATTTTTAGTCTCAAATACCACAAACTCCCTACCTGAATCGAAATCTTCAATGGGTACGAATTTAACTAAGAATGGTAAATATCGCCTTAAGGGCAAGTATTCTCCGAAAGGAACCAGGTGTATCTTTTTATAGAATACAGGTTGAGATAACTCTGAAGGGAATAATATGGCGCCATTGTAATATTTATTCTCCTGCTCTAACACAGCTCCGAATAAAATCGAACCCTGCACCTCTCTAATCAATTCCTTAAGTGGATTGGGGATAAAGAGGTCTCGCTGCGAAAAGTAATTTGGATAAGCGCTCTCTGGCCAGATGATCAAGTCGGGTTCTTTTTTTGCGCTCTGGCGGGTCAAATCAAAATAGATCTGTTTTATTTTTTCGCGATAGATACTGGCCCCCTTGGCCTCTTGAGGAATATTGCCTTGAAGCAGAGAGACCTGCAGCACTGTTTGACTATCGGATGAATATTTATTAATCGCGTAAAAACCATAGGTATAGATTATGATAAAGGGTAAAATCAGAATCAACAATGCCCTGCTGATCCGCCTAAATTCCTTAGCCTGTATCAATTTTACTATCTGGAATATCTGCAAATTCATAAAGATTACCACAAAAGATACGCCCAGGCTGCCGACTGTGTCGGCAATTTGTATAAGTCCGATATTTTGATATTGACTGTACCCCAAGAGCGCCCAAGGAAAATCAGTAAAGAGATGGCTGCGCGTATATTCTAAAACAACCCATATCGACGATAAGAAAATAATCAAGGGGAGATCAAGATCGACTAGCCTGCTTTTAAAACCCACAAAAAAATAACCAAAGAAAGCGAAATAAAAAGCCAGGTATAGGCACAGGACGATCAGGCCTACTAGGGTAACGTGGACCAGCCAATAGAGAACCAGCATAAAGAATATAAATCCACTAAAATAAGAGAGCCAGAAGGCCGATCTCTTTGTCTTATCTTGGAGAGCAAAAAATAGAGGCAAGAAACCTACCCCAGCCAAATACCCAAGATTAAATGCAGGAAAAGAAAGCCATAGAAGGAAGGAACTCGCTAGACATAGAAGGGTAGTTTTTGATTTCATTTAGTTTCTTAAAAAATAATTTTAACGCAAATATTCGCGAATCTAACGCAGATAAACGCAGATTTCATATTTGAATTAATTTGCGACCATCTGCGTTACATATGCGATAATCTGCGTTCAAAAACCGTGGTTAATCTACTATGTTACCTTGGTTACTTAGCACAACACTTTTTATATTTCTTGCCGCTGCCGCAAGGGCAAGGTTCGTTTCTACCTACTTTAGGTTGATCCCTCTTGACGGTGGGAGCAGGAGCCTCTTTCTGTTCGGGCGGGGCTTGCTCTTGTTGGCCTCTGTCCTGGGGAGCAGTTGCTTTCTTTCTGGAGATACCTGAAAACTCCTGATGCACCAACTCAAACGGAAGAGATTTAAACACCTCCCTAAACCCTTTCTCCTCCACGGTCTTGATCCTGAATAAGTCCTCTACAATCTTTTTCTTAATACGATCGATAAGCTGCTGAAACATAAGGTAGGCTTCATTCTTATATTCAATTAATGGATCCTTGTGGGCATAGGCACGCAAGCCTATTCCTTCTCTTAGATGATCCATAGCCCGCAGATGGTCTTTCCAACTCATATCCACTACCTGGAGCGTAATCATGCGCTCTAGATAGCGCAGATGCCCCTGGCCGATAGCTTGTTCTTTTTCCTGATAGGCACGCAACACTTCGTCCAACAAGTGCTGCCTCGACTCCTCATAACTACCCAAATTAGCTATCTTATCTTTATCGACTTGTGAGCTCGGACCAAATTCTGAACGCAGCCAAGTCTCTAGGCCTACAAGGTCCCAGTTATCCGGATTAAGATTCTTTTGGATATAGGCATCTATGTTCTGATCAAATATATCATTAATCATGTCCACTATGTTTTCGCGGATATCAGAGTTTTCCAAGACCATCTTCCTTTGAGAGTAGATTATCTCTCTCTGTTTATTCATGATGTCATCGTACTCTAAGATCTGCTTTCTGATCTCAAAGTTGTAACCCTCTACCCTCCTTTGCGCGGTCTCGATGGACCTGGTAATCCAAGGGTGTTCAATGACCTGGCCTTCCTGCATACCCAATGTATTCATTATGCCTATCAATCTATCTGATCCGAACAGCCGCATTAAGTCATCTTCCAAAGAGATATAAAATCTCGACGAGCCAGGATCGCCTTGTCGGCCGGAACGTCCGCGCAGCTGATTGTCTATTCTTCTGGCTTCGTGGCGCTCTGTACCGATTACATGCAGGCCGCCTACCTCAACAACCTGATTGTGTTCTTTATCAGCTTCAGCTTTTAATTTCTTCAGCTCATTTGCATACTCCTGCTTGCCCTGCTCAGATCCTAAATCCAACTCTTTGGCTTTGACGATATTCTTGGCTAAGAACTCAGGATTGCCGCCTAAAACAATATCCGTGCCGCGGCCAGCCATGTTCGTAGCGATAGTCACTGCTTTATATTTTCCAGCTTGGGCTACTATAGGAGCTTCCATCTCGTGGTATTTAGCATTCAAAACATTGCAGGAAATTCCTCTTCTCTTTAGCACGTTGCCCAGAAATTCGGACTTTTCAATAGAGATAGTGCCCACTAGAACAGGCCTGCCTTGATTGTTGAGTTCTGCGATCTCGTCGACAACAGCATTGAATTTTTCTTTTTCGGTCTTATAGATCGCGTCCGCATGGTTATTCCTATCCAGCGGCCTGTTTGTAGGGATGACTACAACCTCTAGGCCATAGATGGCCTTAAACTCATTGGCCTCTGTAAAAGCCGTACCGGTCATACCGGAGAGTTTATTATACATACGAAAATAATTTTGCAGTGTTATCGTAGCCAGTGTCTGGTTCTCGCGTTCAATCTTTATTCCTTCTTTTGACTCCACCGCCTGGTGCAGTCCGTCGGACCAGCGCCTGCCCGGCATGAGCCTGCCGGTAAATTCATCCACAATAATAACCTTGCCATCCTTGATCACATAATCTACATCTCTCTTGTAGAGCGTGTGGGCGCGTATGGCCTGGTTAATATGGCGCACCCACTCTTCAGTCGCTTCGTTGTCGTATAAATCTTTGATCCCTAAGAGCGATTCACACCTGCTCATCCCTTCTTCAGTAAGGCTGACTGTATGGTTCTTTTCATCGACGATATAATCAAATCCTTTAGAGATATCATCACCCTTATGTTTTGCCTCGATTTCATCTCGCTCTAAGATGGTCCTGCCTTTCAATTTTGGTACTATACGATTAATCGTATAGTACTTATCCGTGGACTCCTCGGCAGGGCCGGAGATAATCAAAGGCGTACGCGCCTCATCTATAAGAATTGAATCCACCTCATCAACTATAGTAAAGTTGAGTTTTCTCTGGACCATCTCTTTTTCGGTGACGACCATATTGTCCCTGAGATAGTCAAAACCAAATTCATTATTTGTACCGTAGACTATGTCACAAGCGTATTCTTTTTTGCGGTCAGGAGGAAACATATCGTGTTGAATAGCGCCCACGCTCAAACCTAAGAATTCGAATATCGGCCCCATCCACTCCCTGTCGCGTTTGGCCAAGTAGTCATTGACTGTGACAATGTGCACGCCTGCACCCGAAAGGGCATTCAGATAAGCAGCTAATGTAGCCACGAGCGTCTTTCCTTCTCCAGTAGCCATCTCTGCGATATTGCCTTCATGCAGGACTACGCCGCCAATCAACTGCACATCAAAGTGGCGCATACCGACAGTGCGCTTGCCTGTCTCACGCACAACAGCAAACGCCTCAAACAAGACTTCATCTAACGCCGCCTGCAGGACCTTCTTTTTTTGTTTATCATCTTCTACCTGGGAGTATTTATTTGAACTGAGCTGCTTATTAATTTTAGCCTTAAGCTCATCAGTCTTAGCGCGCAGTTGAGCATCAGATAGCTTAGACATCTCTGGCTCCAGCGTATTTATGGCCTGTATTTTATTGGAGAGCCTCTTTACCTCTCTCTCATTTTGCGTGCCCATAATTTTCTTGACGATAAAGTTTAACATTTTATTCTAGCTCCCTAAACTAACCTCTGAAAACTTATTATAGGTCACCAAGACACAAGGTCACCAGATTACATAGCTAAGACTACTTGTGACATTGTGACTTTGTGACTTGTTTTTTTCTTATCACTAATCTTACTTCTTCTCCAAGGTCTTCATCTTTAGATAAGCGTGTATAAAGTCATCTATCTGGCCGTCCATCACCGCTTGGACATTGCCGGTCTCACAGCCTGTGCGGTGGTCTTTAACCATACTGTAGGGGTGCATTACGTAGGAACGGATCTGTGAGCCCCACTCGATCTTTTGCTTCTGAGCATATTCTTTAGAGACTTTTTCTTCCTGCTCTCTGCGTTTTAATTCATAGAGCTTGGCCTTTAAGACATTCATAGCCACTTCTTTATTTTGATGCTGAGAGCGTTCATTTTGACACTGTGTCACTAACCCTGTAGATAAGTGCGTTATCCTCACCGCAGAATCCGTGACATTGACGTGCTGGCCGCCTCTTCCGGATGCACGAAAGGTATCCACTTTGATCTCATCAGGTTTTATCTGGATATCCACATCGTCTTGGATATCGGCGATGACATCCACGGAAGCAAAAGAAGTATGCCTCCTCTTATTGGCGTCAAAAGGAGAAATACGTACCAATCTGTGAACGCCGGTCTCTGCCTTTAAGTACCCATAAGCAAAATCTCCTTTTATAGAGATGTTTACATTCTTTATGCCTGTCTCTTCACCAGAGAGCGCATCCACTACCTTAACCTTGTGGCCATTAGACTCTGCCCAGCGCTGGTACATCCTCAATAACATGCTGGCCCAATCGCAAGACTCTGTCCCGCCAGCCCCGGCGTTTATACTGAGTATAGCATCATTTTGATCAAACTCACTACCCAGCAGCATCTGGAATTCCAGTTCCTCGATATTTTTGGTTAATTCGTCCAAATCGTTTGCGATATTACCTATGACTTCTTGTTCGTCCCCAAAAAGCTCAAACATCTCTTTGGACTCTACAATCTTTTTATTATAGTTATTCCAATGCTCCACGCTGGACTTTAATTTCTTTAACTCTTTGAGTACTTTTGTAGACGTCTGCTTGTCCTGCCAAAAGTCGGCGCAAGACATGGTCTCTTCAAATCCTTTAATCTTAGCTTCCTTCGCAGAGATATCCAAGTATTTACGCAGATGAGTTATTTTTTTCTCCAGCTCTTCTATTTTTCCTTTTAATTCTTCTTGCATATTATTTACGTTTTTTGCTGCTATTATTAATTAGCCTAATCGGCTTATGCCTTTTAGCTCCAGGTCGAGCTCTTCTTTACTGTCGGCAAAACTACGCGCGTCTTCTTTACTTATCTTATTTTCTCTGACTAATTTTGACAGGCTCTGCCTGAAACTACGCATACCAAACATTTCGCCTTTTTCCAGATATTTAGAAATATCCTGCAATTTATTTTCCCTGATCAAACGGCTTATCGTAGGCGTAAGCGTCATTACTTCATAGGCTGGAATTCGGCCCGCCTCATTGAACCGTGGGATGAGCCTCAAAGATACGACTCCCTTTAATAAAAATGATAGCTGCATTCTTACCTCGCCATGTTGATACGGTGGAAAAAAGTTCATTATTCTCTCTAAGGTTTGAGCAGCGTTGACTGTGTGCACACAGCTTAGAACCAACATGCCCATCTCCGCAGCCACAATAGCTGCAGACATCGTAGGCAGATCCCTAATCGTACCGATAAAGATAACGTCGGGACTCTGTAACACAATCTGTCTTAAGGCCATGGGATAAGATTTTACGTCTACACCAAGCTCTCTCTGGTTGATGATGCTCTTTTTATCTTCAAACAAAAATTCTATCGGATCCTCAACTGTGACTATGTGACGAGAAGAATTTTGGTTTATATATTCGATCACACTAGCTATGGTCGTAGACTTTCCTGATCCAGCCGGACCGGTCAACAAAACCAACCCGCGCATCTCTTGTGATAATTTTGAAAGCACTTGATCGGGTAAGTTTAAATCTTTAAAGTTGCCCACTATTTTTTTTATGCGGCGCATTACCAATGAAGGCACTCCTCTTTGCTGGAATAGACTAACACGCATACGCCCCATATCCCCTATATCTATGGCAAAGTCAACATCCTTATGCTCCTGAAAAATTTTCATATGGTGATCATCACATATTGTCTCGATAAATTTATTTATCTCATTTAATTCTAAAGCCGGAAAATCATGCATCGGGCTCACCGTGCCTTTGATTCGCATGCTTATCGGCTCACCCACCTTGATGAATAAATCAGACGCGTCTTTCTCCTGCATCACCTTTAAAATATCTTTGATTTCCATTATATTCCTCCGGATATTTCCTTCTCCAGTTTTAACAACTGCTTTTTCTTTTTTAAACCACCGCTATATCCACCTAAAGATCCGTCTGTCTTTATGACCCGGTGACAAGGCACGAGCGGCGCAAAAGGGTTCTTTTTTAAAGCAGTGCCTACTGCTCTGACCGCCTTAGGATGACCAATCTTCTTTGCCACCCAGCTGTAGCTACGCACCTGCCCTATGGGAATCTGGGATACTGCCTTATAGACCTTCTTTTGAAAATCGCTGATTATGTATTTAGCCAAACTATAACTATGCATGTTCCTCCCCACGCGTAAGCGTAGGGTTAAAATATCTATGCCAGCGCCTTCTTCTTACGTAACAAGCGATGGTACTTCACAGCAAATCTATGCGCTTCGTCTCGTACGCGCTGTATTAATTGCAAAACCACGCTATCTCTATCCAAATTAATAGGTCTGTTCTTGAATACAGTATAAATTAATTCTTGTTCTTTGGCAATCGCAATAATCGTTATGTCTAAACCCAAAGATATTGTTTCTTGCCTGGCAATATTCAAATGCCCCTTGCCTCCATCGATTATAATCAATTCTGGCCTAGTCAAGCCCTCTCTTACTACCTTACTATAGCGCCTGCTTAAAACCTCTCTTAACATTTTATAGTCATCAATACCCTTTACGGCCTTTATCTTAAACCTACGGTAGCCATCTTTATGAGGCTGACTATCTAGAAAAGTAACCATAGAGCCTACGGCTTCATCGCCGAATAGATTAGAGACATCAAAAGCCTCTATTCTGCGAGGCTGTCTATCTAGGCCCAGCATCTGCCAAGAGCCCGGTTTAGTCTGTTCGCATAATATACTTAATGCTTTAATCTTCTCTCTTAATTTTAAGGCCTCTTCAAAATTTTTATTTTTTGAGAAAAGGCGCATCCTCTTTTGCAAGTCTTTGATGAGGCTCTTGCTCCCTTTTTTGAGAAAGTGCTTTAGGTCACGTATGTTTTTCTTATAGTCTCTCTGAGATATCCTATTGGTGCAGGGAGCAGAACACAGTCCCAGAAAAAAGTCGAGACACTCTTTTTTGGGGAATTTACGACAAGTACAAAAAGGAAATACTCTTCTTAATGACTTGAGAGCCAGACGCAGTGATTTACTATTAGTATAAGGGCCCAGATACTCTACATTTTCACTGGGCTTCTTTCTTCCGATAAATATACGGGAAAAACTATGCCGGGTAATCTTGATAAAGGGGAAAGTCTTATCGTCTCTTAAACTGATATTGTAGCGAGGTTTTAATTGCTTAATAAGGCGTGATTCCAATAAAAATGCCTCGTGCTCAGAATCTGTATCTATGGCTTCAATATTATCAACCTGTTTAACCAAGGCCTCATTCTTATACGGTAAATGCGATTTGGTAAAATAGCTGGAAGCTCGCTTTTTTATGTTAGCAGCCTTACCCACGTAGATAACCCGGCCCTTAGCATCTTTCATCAAATATACGCCGGGGCCTGTGGGTAGAGCTTTAATCTTTTTTCTAATATTCATATTTAAATAATGATTCTAAACGCAAATTCTCGCAGATTACACGCAGATGGTCGCAAATATATTTAATAATATAATCTGCGTTAATTCGCGTTAGATTCGCGTAAATCTGCGTTCAAATATAAATCTTCTATTTCCTAGACATCCATCTAAGCAGATCTCTGGATTGGTTGATTTTTAAAAAGAAACTCATAGCGATATATACAACTACTCCTGAACATATTGTAATAGCTAAGCCCAGGATGGGATGTATGCTTACTACGGCTTTATGCCAAACGAACAAAATCGCTAAAGCCATAAACAGCCCGGCTAAGAGCATTTTTTGCAACTGGATTACAATCTTACCTGAATCTATCTGCTTGACGGCTTTATGTAGAGAATTATACATAATGAAAGAAGCGATTATCGCAGATAAAGAACTGGCAAAGGCCAATCCGGCGATCTTAGTCTTAAAGATCACTACGAATAAGATGTTAAATGCTATATTCATGAGAAGGGCCAGTCCGTTTACCTTGACAGGCGTGAAGGTGTTCTGCAGAGAGTAAAAACATAAGGCCAGGAATTTATTGGCCGCATAACCAGCCAGGCCAACCGCATAAAAAGTCAGGGCAACCGAGGTGATCATCGCAGAGTATTGGTCGAACTGGCCTCTTTGAAAGATTATCCTTATTATCGGAGCAGATAAGATAATCAGGCCTAAAGATGCGGGTATCATAACAAATAGAATATTGGTCAGGCTAAACTCGACCGTCTCGGCAAACTCCTTCATCTTATTTTTGGCCGCCAATTCCGACAGTGTAGGCAGTGTGGCATTAGAAATAGAGTGTCCAAAGATACCTAAGGGAAATTGAATCAACCTTGCTGAGTAGTATATAGCAGCTATAGCACCTTGCCCCACTAGAAAACTCAAAGAGGCAAAAACAGTATCTACCAGGACATTTAATTGGTATACGGCCACGCCGATCATTCGAGGACCTAAGAGCCGGCCGATGCGCCTGACTCCGGGGTGCTTAAAGATATTCCTCTCCCAGCCAAAAGCGCGGAACCTAAAGCCCTTCTTTATTAGTGAGGGGAACTGAATGGCAATTTGCAGAACCCCTGCAACAATAATCCCCACCACCAATTTTCTTACTCCCGAGATTGAATTATCCGCAAACATTATGGTCGTAATCAAAACCATATTGAAGATACAGGGAGAAAATGAGGGCGCGAAGAAAGATTTAAAAGTATACAGCACGCCCATAGCAAAAGTAGCTATGGAAATCAGGATCAAATAGGCAAAAAGCGGCCTGTTGATATCGATGGTAAGATTTAGTTTCTCGGGAGCCTGGATAAAACCAGGGGCTATTAAACGCACTAACAACGGAGACAATATCATGCCTGTTAAAGCGATAAGAGTAACTACTGCCACAAAGGCAAGAAACACAGTGTTAATCAACTTCCAGAATTCTTTGCGTGGCTTTGTAGCTAAATACTCAGAGAACACGGGGACGAAAGCAGCGTTGCTGGCGCCCTCTGCAGCCAACTCCCTAAACATATTGGGTATTCTAAAAGCCACAAAGAAAACCTGGCTAAACCATCCTGTACCGAAAGTCCCGGCCATCAACACGTCCCTAATGAATCCCAGCACCCGCGACAGGAACGTGGCGCTGCTAATTATGGAAGCTGATTTGATTAGTGCCTTCTTCATATTTTATGGTTGACAATAATAAACTTATATGTTAAAACATACCCCTAACGAAAGGAACATCACCATGCCACAAAGAAAATGTGCTGCCAAAAGACTGCGCGCTGATAAAAAAAGACGGCTAAGAAATATTAGACTTAAAACAGGGCTCAAAAAAGCCCTTAAAGACATTCAAAGTCTATTAGCCGCCAAGAATACCGCAGAAGCGAAAAAATCTCTAGTAAGCGTCAGCTCTAAGTTGGATAAGGCTGTATCTAAAGGTTTATTGAGTAAAAACATTGCTAATCGTAAAAAATCTCGCCTAACTATCAGATTAAATAAGATAAGCGGATAACCACCATCTCCAAAGCCAACTCTTCATCGAGCTTTCCTGTCTTAATCCGGATATCTGCATCTAAGAGCAACTTTAACCCCTGTCTGAATTTCTCCAGGCTCAACCTGTCTTTTATTTTATCCCACTGCCAAAAAAGAGCCCCTAAAATACCTTGAGGCTTCTCTCTATTTCTTAACAGCAGGTTTAAAATTCTTAAAGCGCGTGTGGTCTGGCGTGAGGCTATAGCCTGGGTCAAATCAAACACCCCGGCCTTCCTTGTGCTTTTAAAACTTATCCTTTTGACAAAAGGCTCTAACTCTTTTATGAAGGCGTCGCTCGTATCTGCTTTACCAGAGTCGAGAACCAGCAAAACAGATTTTGAGGGAGAGTTAAGGTGTTTTAATAGGACACCTCTATTGTCTTTTTTTAATGACTCCATATCCCGGATAAAGACAATTCTCTTCTTGGATTTATTCGAAGGCAAGTAGCTTAAGATTTCGTCGAATTTAGGAGGGCTTAATCTCTTATCTTTGGAATAGACAACCTCAAAATCAATACTCCCAAGATTCTTATCTAAATACTGCGTTTTGATTGAATTAATCTTATTTTTCTTTGCCGCCTCATCTTCTCCTACAAACAAATAAGCACAACGCTCTACCATGCTTCCACTAACTCCTCCACTACCCTCCTGGCCAAATCACTAATAGCGCTATCAAGGGCTGCCTTCTCTGTTTTGGCCTGAGAGCCCGTTATATGATAACTTGAGTCACCGGCAAAACTGTTCTTCTGCCAGATCTGCTCACCGGTCTTGTTGTTATAAAGACCCATATTTATAATTATGGTTATACGGTACTCGGTAACATCTTCGTTGTTCTCGGCATACCTTGCGGCGTCTCTCTTGTAAGAGATGAGTTCTCCCTTTAGAACGATATCAGCGTTTTCCTGTTTAATGACTTTAAGGTTGCCGTCGAAAATGAATCTATCTATTACCGCGCTGGTAATTGTAGACTCAAGCAGCGGATAGTAACTTACATACCTGGAATACTCCGACCCTGTGCTAGCAACGTTTACGTTGTTTTTAAAAGGCGCTACATAGATACTCTGGTAGGGCCCAATATATACTCGTGTGGTATAGCCGCAACCACAACAGACTATAAGGCCAAAAATACCTATAGCAACTAAAATGTTGTTTACTTTCTTCATAACTTCCTCTCACTTTCCATGGTCCGGATTCTCTCCCGAGACTTCTGGGCCCAGACACTCCGGGGATACTCCTTAATCACATCCTCATAATATATCGCGGCGCTGGCATAGGCCTCTTGTTTTTCATAAAACTGGCCTACGTTATAATCCTTCTGCGCCCCTCTTTCTGTAAGCTCTCTTATTTCTTCTTGGGCATCTTCGGAGAGGTCTGCCTCTGGATGTTTTTGCACAAACTCCTTATATCTACCTTTTGCCTCTTGGGTCAATGCTTGGTCATAGTCTGAGCCTAAGGATGCTATGGAAGCGGTCTGAGCTACTTGAAACTTGGCTGCTTCTGCCCATTCGCTATCAGGATAATTGGCGATTACCTTTTCAAATTCCGCCTTGGATTCATCAAAACTCTCTGCAGACTTCAAAACCAGGCCAATCTTGTATTGGCTTAAGGGGGCAAATTCTCCATAAGGATAGTTCTCAATAATCTTCCTGTATATGGTTATGGCATGGTAATATTGGGGTATAGCCAGACCTAAGATCTTCATCTCCTCTTCCGCTATTGAATCTGCGATCTTTAACTCCCGCTTTAAGACCTCATTCATCTTGTCGCTAAAAGGGTATTTATCCACCACCTTCTGGTAAGCCAGGTAGGCGTTGTATAGCTTACCTAATTCTTCAAGGCACTCTCCCATATAGAATTGCGACTCTGCGGCTTCGTAGCTCTCCGGAAAGTGATTGAGCACCTTCTTGAACTCTACGTAAGCTACCTTATAATCTCCGGAATCCAATATCTCTTTGGCAAATTTGAATTGAGTCTCAGGCGTTTGCTTAGCCGACCACTTAGGATTTGTCCATTTTTTCTCCTTAGGAGTCCAAATCCAAAAGGCAAAACAAGGACTAGCTAGAGATAAAATTAGAATGGAGGTTACTAAAATTAAACTCTTTCTCATCTCGTAAATCCTATCATACCGGGTTATATGTGTCAACACATTCGTCCGCCTTTCAGGCGGAACTTAGTGTAATACGAAGAGTTTTAGCCTGAAGCATCAATAAAATCCGCCAGGATTGCGCTATCAAAACCAGGGGATAAGAAAAGGCTAAGAATCTATAATTAAGACGATTATTCCTGGGCGTGCCTCTACTAATCTTCCGCGAATATCTGTTCGATTGTAAATACTGAGCCGGTGGTGTCCTTTTTAAAAACCTGATCAATCACCTGTGGCTCTGCATAGGCATTAGCCTTTGTATCCCACTTGACACGTAAGTCTAAATAGGCTAAAGGGTTATCTAGGCGTAGGCTTATATTACCATCTTTCTCTAATAACATATCTATAGCACTTATGACAAACTCCATTTCTCCACCTAAATCGAATTCGAATTCTCTCCGGGGCCGGCCTTCTCTATTTTCAAGATTAGCCTTTATTGTTCTATGAGACTTTATTCTCACGGCATTATAGTGTCCGGCGGGCAGAGTGACTTTAGTAATTATACTAGTGCCTCCAGCTTTAAACCAGTTAACTCGCTTGTTCGCATCTCTTAAGACGACCTCCCAATTTTTTCCATTATCGCGAGAAACAGAGAGATCTGAAATAATGCTTACATCAGAGATGATATCTCTACCTTCTACTCTTATAACATAGCAACCATCTGTATCTAGCCCAGAGAGGATAGTAAGGGCATATAGGCATGGACTTGCGAAAAATATAATTGAAAATAATAAAACCGTTAATAAAAGTCTTTTATGCATAACCCTACCTGCTAATAAACAAAAAATAGCGTACCGCTACCAACAACAAAGATCTCCTCGTCACTGATAGAGACTATCTCCCACCCTTTCTCTCCCTCGACAAACTTGAGTATCGTACTCTCCCCCTCTTGATAAGAATCATCCGCGAATGTCTTGCGCCAGTCTACATCTATGCTGGCCTTGTCACTGGATAGCTCAACGCTATTTACTGTTATGGAAAGCATTATTAAATCGTTTTCTTCAAATGTTCTGCTCAGATTTTGCTCAAATTTATCTCGATAGGGGTATTCTAGTTCATTGATAAAATTCATGAGTGTATTCACTTCCCCATCTTCATAAGTGCGCCTTACCTCCTCGACCTTATCTTTGAAAAACTTATCCCAATCAATGGCAAAAAACTTTATGTTTATTTTCTTTGTAAAGACTACTTCTTCACGCCTATCGAAACATTTAATCACCACAGGATAAGTAGTCCCATCAAGAGGAACAAAAGTAAAATAAAAAGGGTCTTCTCCCTCCGCCCTTATATATCCTATGCCTCCATTCAAAGAGTAGCGCACCTTGCTTATTCCTGTTGACGGAAATATCCTGCCTTCTACGGCCACAGAACGATTACTAAGTTCTTCCCAGATTTTCTTTTTTACCTCTATTAAATCCTCCTCGTGCACCTCGATAAAACTTAAATCTACGGCATCATGGCCACCGACTGTAAACTTATCTAATTTTCTGGCAAAGGAGACAGGAGGGTAATAAAATACGAATACAAAAATTATGATTATTTTTAGCAGATTCTTCATTGCAATTTTATACCCACTAGCGGGATAGGTTAATTTAATATTTCCAACAACAAATCCAAGTAATCAGACAAAAGCCTAGTAGTGAGAAATTTTTCCCTGACATACTCTCTGGCCTTACCGCCTAACTCTTTGGCCAAGCTGGGGTTCTTCAAGATCTCTACCACCCTATCCGCGCAACTATTTATGTCGTGAGGATCGACCAAAAAGCCATTTTGTCCATCCTTTATTTGAGTAGGGATACCGCCGACGTTGCTGGCAACAACCGGTTTGCCCTTCCAGAGGGCCTCAGTTACAACGAGGCCAAATCCCTCCTTGGTAGACTTCTGGATTATAACGTCGGAAAATCTCTGCACGGCATTTACAAGGATATCATTATTACCGATGACAAACACCACATCGCCATTATCTACCTGGCGTTTTGCCCTTTGATAAACCTTGGAATAAATCTCCATACCCTGCGGGTCATCAGAGGCGAGATTATAGCAAAATATCAATCTGCAATCAACTTTCTTTCTCACCTGCTCATACACATCCAATACTCCTTCGGGATCTTTCCAGGGATCCATTCTGGAGACCTGGGTAATCACAGGTTTATCTGTGGGGATACCAGCTTTTTTAATAAATTTTAAGACGTCTTTTTGCGAGAGGTCTCTGTTTTTTAACGAAAGAGGGTCTATGGCCGGATAAATAATTCTTTGGTCTACGGGCAGATCCGGCTTCTTATATTTCTCGCTAGAGAAAATAATCATGTCGTACCTTAATATAAACGACTTTAAAAAATCCCATAGCTGCTTATTAGGATTGGAGAGGTCAATATGGCACCTCCATATCCAGGGTTGCTTTTTATGGCAGAACCTTATTAAAGGAAGTGGCTGAGGGTCATGCAATATTACGCAATCGTGGTTTAAGTGAGTGTAGACTGCAAATCCCTGGTTTGCTTCCAGATAAAGACCCTTTTTCATTTGAGAAAGATTTATATCTCCGCCTTGCAGCGCGTTGTGGAACTTCTTGGTGATGTCAAAAAAAGCAGGGTGGCCATGCAGTATTCTCCAGCCGGCATCTACACCCACATAGTTCATCATGGGTACTAGACGGCTCAATATCTCGGCAACACCACCACCTTGAAATGTAGAATTAATATTTATTATATGTTTGTCGTATAGTTTGCTGGCTTTCTTATAAATATCCGAAATAACCTTATCTCCTACAATCTCAATATAGTCTTCCATGCTGCTCAACATAAATGGACCCCTTTCTTAGCAAGATGTTAAAATTTGTTTAGATTAGTTATTTTTTGGGATTTGTTTAGATTTGCCTGATCGAAATATTCCTCTGTTTTTCTATTTAGTATACCTTTATAGCTCCTGCCATGCAACTGTTATAATGATCCAAATAGACTCTTTGCTGATCATGCCCGGAGGAAGATTGTCCGCCAAGGCGGGAATTTGATAGATAGCGGGAACTTGGCTACCCATATCAAAATAGTTGGATACAAAGGCCCCGGCCACATTTGTCTGTTTAGTGCATTTTATCACTCCCTCGGCGAAAAACGCTCCCATAGCCTCCAGCTGGCTGGTCTCAAAGGTAATATCATTCGGAGTCATTATGCCCATAACATTTGCAGGGAAAGAATTATTGCCGCTGGTATACAGGTTTGTCTTTATATTTACATCGCCGGTGGCTACAACCGAACCTCTACCGGTGTAGTTAATCGTATTACTCAGAGCCACCCATTTAAAATTGAAGTCGCCGCCGTTGTCAATATAGACTATTCCATCTATGGCCAGATTACCATTGCCATCCATACTTATACTCCCCTTGCCGCCCGCGTCTGTATAAGCGAAATTAGAATCGGGCTGGATATTAGCCAATTCATTGAGCTGGGCTGAATCAGATATAACCAAGGCATTGTCTCTTAAATAATCCATATAGGTGTCGTAACCTCCATAAGGATCTGAAAGGCTGGGAAACTCAATAGCATCTTCCAAGTCATACGCGTGTTCGGTACCGTTGTCTGAATAGACATTGCCCGCTCCTTGGTTGCCTCCATAGCCATCAGTAATATAGACACCCTCTAGAGTCTCTTTATAAGAATCTCCGACAGAGTCTAAACCTCCTAAAACTCCACTTCCACTCAAACCAGCTAAGCCGTGTTTTACGCGCACGGTGGCATCGAGAAACTCAATCGTCTCGCCATTAAATACAGTCGTAGGGCAAGACGGTATCCTGGTCAATAGGTCAGAGGATATACCCTCATAATTATTACCGACGATGGCTGAGCCGCTCATGTCAAAAGCATAATCAAAAGGGCCGAGGTTATTGCCTAGGATATGGACCGAACCTCTGATATCCACATTGCCGTTTATCATTGCTCCGCTGGCGCCGGCCCCGGCAAAAATAGCATTATTCCAGATATTAAAATTCGCGGCTTTTATATAAGACTGTATCGTTTTCTCAGTATCTGCAACCCTGGCGGTCGACCTGACCCACAATGCATCGGCACTACCAGACACATTTCGCATCTCCACCCTATATTCACCTTCGCCGAAACTAGTCCAATCGATAAAAACCTCAAAATCATCGTAGTGCGGCCCCCAGGTTAAGTTAGTCCCTTCAAAATAAATAGTGCCATCCGTCCAGCTAGGATCTGCATCGATCTCGAAATCCTGCTTTAGGTTGTAAAATGTTCTATCTAATCCTGCCTCAGCGATAGCTATAACCTGCACATAATCTCTTTGCCTCTGAGCAATCACGTGTTCGCCAAAACTGCGGGAGAAGAATACGGCACCTAAAACTAATAAAACTACGACTACGGCATAGGAGACAATCAGCATGACCATACCCTTATTGTTGTTTATGTTCATAGCATATCCCCTTTCTAAAAACCTGCTACTAATACTTAATTTCTAAGTTCAGCTTGGAAATTAAGTATTAATTTCTAAGCTTGGCTTGGAAACTTAAAGTATTATTTATCTGAGTACCTCTTACGGTCGTCTTGTCAGCGCCTAAAACAATCTCTACTATATCGCGAGTAAAAAATTGCCTTCTGATTTGTAGTGAATTGATATTATTGGCTACTACTTCACTCGCCGCTCCGCCTATTTGCGATTTTATAAGCTGTCGGCCCCCCAAACCACCTAAGACAAATTGAGTTTGCGGCTCCCAGACAATATAGCCATAGTTGACTCCTGCGGGTATTCGATAAGTAATAGAATTAGACCAGCTCCCAGTCGGAGGAACACCGATAATTACAGTAGAGCTCGACTGGCGTATATCTTTTACCATGGCTGTCATGGCCTTTCTTAATTCCTGCTGCAACTCGACACTAGCATCTTCTATATGCCAGGCCTTCTTGCCTGTAGCCAAAATTGTAAATGTCAAACCCGAGAGCAACATAAACACAAATACCGCTACAAGCACTTCGACCAGAAGAGAGCCATCTTTTTTTCTCGAAACACTACACAACTTTTTAAGAACCAGTCGCAACTTTTGCATCTATCTACCTTCTTCCTATAATACTTTTTAACTCGACCGGAGAATCTATCCTATTATCTCCATCCTCATCTGTACCGCCGATATTACGATTCTTTTCATCTACCCAGCTTACGACTATCTCTACTTCGTGTAGTTGTGGATTGGCGCCAGGGATAAAATATATTACCCCTGTGCCGCTTAATTGATTTAAAATAAAGGTATCCCCTGGAAACCCCCCAGAGCTGTAGTCAAACACAAGGGTGTCAAAATTGTGGTTGCGCATCTGTTCCAATTTATCCTGGGCTTCTGTTGTGGCTAGGGTAATATTGCCGGAAGTTTCGGCGAGTCCTAAACAATATACAAAAAGCTGCAGATAACCTACTAAGACGACAACCAGTATCACTATGGCGATTATCAGCTCCACCATTATGAACCCGCCCGACTGGTCGTTTTTTCTGTTTGACCCTCTTCTGCTAATCATCTTTTCTTTTTGTCTAATAATACCATTAACCGAATGCTTAAGCAATTTAAAATAAACGAATCTTTTAAGGTTTTCTTAATGTCTATATTTTCCAATTAAAAAACCCTATCCTCTTTTGGATAGGGCAAATAAACCGTTTTGGCAACCAGGCTGCCCTCTTCTCAATAAGAGGACCCTTTGGCTTTCCGTCCCCTAAGTCACCTTAGGGGTTGGCATTATCAGTCGATTAAAACTACATATGCATAATCTTGTATTATAAGTATAACATATCAAAACAACAAAAAAAAGTCCTGGCGGCTATTTTGCAAAGCGCTTACTAAACCCTTTGTAGTTGCTGAACTTATGAAAATATACGCTAGCCAGTCCGTAATATATGAGTAGTAAATAGGTAGGAAATTTCTCCACAAAAAAATATGCAAAGGGTATGCTTTTAAAAAATATCACCAGATATAGCAAAATGCCAACCATAAACTCAAGGCTCAAGGCCAGCCAACTTGTCAAAACAGGAAAAATAAAACTCGTCAGCAAATAGATGAATCCTCCAGCGATGATAAACGGCATAAGCCCGACTATAAACACATTAGCGATTGGAGAGATCAAGCTGACCATGCCAAAATAATATGTTACTAAAGGTGTGGCGCCTAACCAGGCGCTTACAGAAATAACAAAGGAGGCCTGTAATAAATAGATGAATCTGTTTTTTGCTCTGGGTAGTATAGCTAAAATCTTGGGACTAACAAAAACTATACTCAAAACACTAATGAATGAGAGCTGAAATCCTATATCGAAGACCTGCCAGGGCCAGATGGCCAAAATGACTATAGCCGCCAGTGCCAAAGAGTTATAGACATGGTATTCCCTCTTTACCAAGAAACTCAAAAGAAATGTCGTGCCCATGATGACTGCCCTGACCACAGAGGGCCTTAAGCCCGTCATAAAACTATAGAATAATAGGAATACGACTGTGAGAACGAATCGCATCTTTGGTTTTATTCTTATGCTTTTGAGAAAAATGAGCAAAATAAAAATTATAATTCCTATATGCAGGCCGCTGATAGCTAAAATGTGCACTGTCCCGGTATATTTGAACACAGAGTAGGCCTCCTTAGATAATCCACTCCTGTCTCCTAAAATAATGGCGATCAAAAAATCTCTGGGCCAAGGATCGATTCTATCAAAACGCCTTTTTAGTTTTTCTTTTATCTTAAAAGCTGTCTTATACAGGCTAAAACCTTCTGTGTTTTCTATGGCGATCCAATCCCTCCTTCTCACAAACAAGGCACTCTTTATGCCTCGACGAATCAACCTCTTATTAAAGTACCCTTTGTCTTTTAAATCATACAATTTTCCTTCGATGCCTAGCTCATCGCCGTAATTAAGGCCGACCCATTTATTAAATTTAACGTAAACCTTACCGCTAACTCTACTAGCAAAATTATCCGTCCTTATGCTGTGTACAGAAAACACGAAAGACTTATCGAACGGCCCTTCTTGCACCTGACTAATGACTCTGCCGGTTAAGTAGACATCATTTAACCTATGCTTGCTTAAATAATAAATATCGTCTGGTGGCAAGGTAGTGAAATTAATCTGGCGCAGGGCTCCCAGAAACAAAAACATCAAAAGAGCCAGATATTCACCTCTAAAGCATTTTTTAAAAGATATCAAAACGGCTAAAAGGCATAGGGTAAGCAGATAGAGGGCAATAAAATTAAAGTTGATATGTTCGGCGAGAATTATACCTAAAATGAAGCTTACTGAGGATAAGCTTAAGAAGGCGAAATTGACTTGCTTATTAATTGTGGAGAATTTCAAGGGTAATGTATTTCTTCATTTGTTTTAATTTTTTATCCTTTATACCCCTCACGCGTTTTAAATCTTGAACATCTTCAAACTTCCCGTTTAATTTGCGCTCACTCACTATGGTATAGGCTAACTTGCTTCCCACTCCCGGTATAGTGGCGAACTCTAGGGCAGTGGCTTTATTTATATCGACTTTCTCAAACAATCTTCCTTCTAATTCTGGAAAATTTATCAGATCTGCCCTATTGGTCTTCTTCTTATAGAAATCCAAGCCCAGCCCTAAGACGAGCAGAGTTAAAATGAAAACAACCGTCTTTTTTTCGTGGGAAGTCAGATGTAACATTGTAATAAAAAACAGACTAAAGACAAAAGACCGAAGACCACAGACAATCCGCCTGCATCGTAGGAAATATTGTTTTGATTTTCCTGATACAGGAAAAGTCTATGGTCTATAGTCTTTGGTCTATGGTCCAAAATTATAAATTAGATTAAGATATTTACTAGCTTATTGGGGACGATAATGATCTTCTTCACGGGAAAATCCTTTATCCACTGCTCTGCCTTTTCATCCTGCAAAGCCTGTTAGCGGATTCTTTCTTCTGCGGTATCTGCGAGAACGTTACTTTTTTAAAAATCTCTTCCAGCCCATCGTTCCTGCGCGGAAATTTCATCTTATCTCTTTCATCGATTATTATTTATTATAATCTTAAAATATGTGCTCACTTATGTCAATCAATTCCGCCTCTTAAGCCTAACTTTACTGTTGAAAAGCAACCGCGCTAGTGTTAAACTCAATAATTAAGTACCCACACAAAAATCAAACTATGAATAATAAAACCACTTTTCTTTTATTAATCGTATGTCTGATATTCGCAGCCAGCCTGAGGATATTCACATTTTCAAATACTGATCATCTTGATTTTGAATCTGTATTTAGAATTATGGACTCCTATGGACGTGTTCAGAATCCTTTTGTTTTTCTAAATACAACACAAGTTATCACAAGCGGTACCGGCGGCCAGCGCGGGTATTATTTCCTTAACAGCCTGCTGATGTCTATCTTTGACAATCCGGTAATAGTTTCCAAGATAACCAGCCTTCTCTTTGGCCTGTTATCAATAATTCCTTATTATTTATTAGTTAAACTCGCCTTCTCCAAAGAAATAGCCCTGGCCTCAGTATTTGCCCTGGCCTTTTATAGTGTGCATATTCAACTTAGCGCAGTTGCCATGGCTAATACCGGCTCTATCTTTTTTATTATTCTTTCCCTATACTTTTTATTAAAATATCTATATTTCGATTCCGGACAAAACAGTAAATACTCTATTCTGACATCAGCGCTATTCTGTTTATTAGCAACCTCTTTCAGAATGGAGACCTGGCTGTTCATTCCGCTTGCTACCCTTATAATTAAGGGAGAAAAAAAGTATCTTGCCGCTGTAATTTTCTTTTGCCTTTCCTCTATATATATTTTAAACACACTTTATCTTTTTAATTTTTCCTTAGATTTTTTAAACAACCCGATTTTTCATCTCAACGTGGCAAAGCTTCCTTCTCCTGTGTTTAACCTGCTTGTGACACGTCCGAATATACTAGGCCAGGGTGATTATCAAATTTTTGTATGGATACACACGCTTTTCCATACCCTTTCTCTGCCTTTAACTATTTGCGGATTTCTCGGAGCCCTACTTGCTTTTAAAAATAAAAAGCAAAGAATATTCTGTCTGTTTTTCTTGAGCTTTTTTACGCTTTCGACTGTCCGACAAATAATCAGTAATCATCAACCTTTTATCCGCTACAGCTGTATATTAGTAATATTTTTTCTCCCCCTTATCTTCCTTTCTATACAAAAGATAACTACATATCTCTCACTTATATTTAAGCTGAAAAAAGCCTCTAGAAAAATAATACTCAGAATTTCTTTATGTGCCAGCCTCTTATTTTTCATTTCCTTTTCTACTAATTTATTAAGCGCTGATATACCACAAATGCAATACGATGCTACTGCTCATGCTTTAAATAATTGGGCAAAAAGGCATCTTAAATCCGGGGATTACATTATCTGCGGATTCAGCAGTTTATATCTTAGTGGCGCAGCAACAGAAAACAGCTTCACTACCTATGCAATAGATTACCCGCTCCTATTCAATATCTATGATTTTTTAAGCGCAGAAGATATCTCGAAGCTGGATTTAAACGAAAAATCCTCTGAACAAATAAATATTTTTGAAAAAAAATATCAATCGCTGTTAAAAGAAAAGAATCTAAGTCACTGGTTGATTATTAAAAGGGCCTCACAACGGAATATTAAAAGAATTGTACTTATGCTTTCAAATGACGATTACATCTATATTCGAAGAAATTTTCCCAATCTACTCAAAAAATTTAAAATAAAATTTAACCGACTGATGTATTTTGGATTTTTAGAAACAACTACTCTTGATGTTGATGAATCAATCTTTTAAAAAGGGACAGAGGACATACATAAAAGTATAAATTTATTGCATGATTTCCTTCACTTCCTTCTCTTCGGCAATTCGCCTTCCTTCTAATTCTGGGAAATTTATCAGATCTGCCCTATGGGTCTTCTTCTTATAGAAATCCAAGCCCAGCCCTAAGACGAGCAGGGTTAAAATAAAAACAACCGTCTTTTTTTCGTGGGAAGTCAGATGTAGCATTGTAATAAAAAACAGACTAAAGACAAAAGACCGAAGACCACAGACAATCCGCCTGCATCGTAGGAAATATTGTTTTGATTTTTCTGATACAGGAAAAGTCTATAGTCTTTGGTCTATGGTCCAAAATTATAAATTAGATTAAGATATTTACTAGCTTATTGGGGACGATAATGATCTTCTTCACGGGAGAATCCTTTACCCACTGCTTTGCCTTTTCATCCTGCAAAGCCAGTTGGTGGATTCTTTCTTCTGCGGTATCTGCGGGAACTTCGATCCGGGAACGTACTTTACTATTAATCTGTATAACCAAGATGACACTCTTCTCTTTGGCAAGCTCAACGTTGTAATCTGGCCAGTTAGTTTTAAATATCGATTCTTTTTTTCCTAACATCTGCCACATCTCTTCGCAGATATGCGGAGTGAAGGCTGCCAATAACACCACTGTTGTCTCCACGGCCTCTTTGACTTCTCTAGAATTGGCGTTTTCATTCTTGACCAGATAAATTTCATTGACCAACTCCATAATACTGCTTATGGCGGTATTAAACTTAAAACCTCCCTCCATATCATCTGTGACTTTCTTGATCGTCTGGTGCATCTTCTTTGTTAGGTTTTGGGCGCCCACGGATTTGAAATCTTTACAACCTCTTATCTCGTCAACAAGTCTCCAGACGCGGGTTAAAAACCGCCAGGCCCCATCCATGCCCCTGTCATTCCAATCCAGCTCTGCTTCCGGCGGGGCAGCAAACAGAATGAGTAATCTCAAAGTATCTGCTCCATATTTCTCGATCATCTTGTCCGGGTCTACGATATTGCCCTTGGACTTAGACATTACTTCGCCTTCTTTTAAGACCATTCCTTGCGTAAGAAGTCTTTTGAAAGGTTCGTTAACATTTAACATACCTATATCTTTTAGGAATTTTGTAAAGAACCTGGAATATAAAAGATGTAGAATCGCATGTTCTATACCGCCGATATATTGATCCACGGGCATCCAATAGGCAACTTCTTCTTTATTAAATGGCGCGTCCCTAGATTTAGGGCTGCAGAATCTCAAGAAATACCAAGAAGAGTCTATAAACGTAGCCATAGTATCAGTATCACGACGTGCCTTGCCTTTACACTCAGGGCACTTTACATTGACAAATTTATCTACTTTGGAAATGGGACTGCCGCCTTCTCCGGTAAACTTCGCATCTTCAGGTAGTTTCACAGGCAAGTCTTTGTCGGGGACTCCTACGGTGCCGCACTTTTGACAGTATATAATCGGTATAGGCGTGCCCCAGTATTTCTGACGGGAGATCAACCAATCCCTAAGCCGCCAGTGCACGACTCTCTCTCCGATCTTTTTTTGTTCCATCCAAATAGCAATTTTTTCTTTGGCTTCTGTGTTAGGCAATCCGTCGAATTGTGCAGAATTAACCTGTATCCCATCACCCTCATAAGCCTCTGTTATCTGGTCTATAGTTTTTGGTCTTTGGTCTTTGGTCTGTATAACTATTCTCAAAGGCAAGTCGTATTCTTTGGCGAATAAAAAATCTCTCTGATCGTGCGTAGGCACAGCCATAATCGCGCCTGTGCCATATTCCATCAAAACATAATCAGCCACCCAGATGGGAATCTTTTCATTGTTTACAGGATTAATCGCATAGGCCCCGCTAAACTTTCCTTCTTTTTTCACATCCTGGGCCGTGCGTACGATCTTGGTCTGTTTAGAAACCTTCTCAATAAAATCCAGTACCTCTCTTTCCTGCGGCTTGCCCTTTATTACTTCTTTTACCAATGGATGCTCCGGCGCAAGCACGACATAAGTCGCGCCAAAGATAGTGTCGACCCTGGTTGTAAAAACAGGTATAACCTTATCGTTGCCTTCTAATTTAAAATAAATGTTTACACCGTAACTCTTGCCGATCCAATTCTTCTGCATTGTGGTTACTCTCTGCGGCCAGTAGTTTAATTCTTTCAAATCTTCTAGCAGGCTCTCGGAATATTGCGTAATCTTTAAAAACCACTGCTCTAATTCCTTTTGCACTACCGCAGTACTGCACCTCCAACAACCGCCATTAATGACTTCTTCGTTAGCCAGCGTGGTTTCACAACTCGGACACCAGTTGACACTAGAAGCCTTTTTATAAGCTAGGCCTTTATCCAGCATCTTTAAGAAAATCCACTGATTCCATTTATAGTAAATGTCCTCGCAGGTGGCGATTTCTCTCTGCCAATCATAAGAAAATCCCATACGCTTTAGCTCTTTTTTCATCTCATCAATGCATTTTTGGGTCCAAGTTTGGGGGTGGGATCTATTTTTTATAGCTGCGTTCTCAGCCGGCTGACCGAAGGCATCAAAACCCATAGGATGCAACACATTAAAGCCACGTATCCACTTATATCGCGCGATGACATCACCAATCGTATAGTTGCGCACATGGCCCATATGTATCCTGCCCGACGGATAAGGAAACATCTCTAAGCAGTAATACTTCTTTTGGGAAGAGTCGAACTTGGCCTGAAAAACCTTTTTCTTCTGCCAGAAGGTTTGCCATTTTTTTTCTATCTTTTTGAATTCGTATTTCATTTCTGAATCATCTTTTTGGCTATTTTTAGATTCTTTAAGTCATCTTTCTGCTCTATCCTCGGAGTCTCCAAAATAAAAACCGCATCTTTTAGCTTTGCATGCCTGATAATCCTCTGAAGCGCTGCCGTGCCGATTTTTCCTTTACCGATATTATCATGCTGATCAAGCCGGGAGGCAAAATCTTTCTTGGAGTCGTTAAAATGCACAACTTTTATCTGGTCAACTCCGATCAATTCATCTATCTCGCTTAACATTGAGTCTAACCCGGTCTCTGACTTTAAATCATAACCGGCGGCAAAGGCGTGAGCTGTATCTAGACATGCTCCCAAGCGCTCAACCTGCTTGACTCTATTATAGATCATTCTATGGTGGACAAATTTATAACCCAACCAGGACCCCGAACCAGAAGTATTCTCCAATAAAAGCCTGGTCTTAATACCTTTTGTATTGTCAAAAATGGTATTTAGCGCGGAAGCAAACCTATCTATGCCTGCCAACTCCACTGTCTTAGCATGGCTGCCCATATGCGTCACTAAGAATTCAGCCCCCAGCCTATCAGCTTCCTTTAAATCTTCGATGTAGGCATCTATAGACTTCCTATATAATACCTTATAAGGAGAGGCCAAATTTATAAGATAAGGTATATGTACGACTACCTTCTCTATCTTGTATGTTTTACGCCTCTTTTTGAATTCTTCTACGTCTTGCGCGGAAAGTTCCAGCTGACGCCACTGCCGAGGATTGCGGGAGAAAATCTGCATGGCGTTACACTCCAGCGCCCTGGCCCTGTCTAAAGACTCATAGATCTTGCCAGAGATAGATACGTGTGCTCCGATATGCATTGCCATATTCTAACATACTGTAGCTGAAAGTCAATCTTGACATTATTAGCCATGTATACTATGATTATAAGCACAAATTAGCAGGATAAAAACAACGAAAAGGCATCTCGCTTTGCCTTCGGCAAAACTCGATGCCAAGTTTACTACGTAAATTTGGGGCTGTACCAAGACAGTCTTAACTATGTGGTACGCCCCAAAAACATAACCTAAACTAAATTTTGGGGCTGTAGCTCAGCTGGGAGAGCGCTTGACTGGCAGTCAAGAGGTCGCGGGTTCGATCCCCGCCAGCTCCACCAAATCTTTCATTAATGAAAGATTTGGTGGACGTCAAAATCGTATTTTGACGCCTAGCCGCTTCGGGAACTAATAAAGAATTGGTGGATGTCGAAATCGTATTTCGGCACCTAACCATGCTAGACACTAATGACACCTAAAAAACCACCTAAAGGACTATTGATATTTGCTCTTTGTGAGGTCGCTATCGGCTTCATTACAATCTTAGGGGTATCATTGAGTATTGTCTTGGAGATTAATGTTAAGCCCGCCAATATCCTGGCCTTTGTATATGTTACCTCTTTATTGTCCTTATGGTTGGGAATAGGCTTATTAAACTTCAATATAAAGTCTTATGAACTACTCATCTTTCTGGCTGGGGTGATTATTTTAACTAAAGTACTGATTTTTGCAGGGATAATACATTTGAACGGAGCACTAGAGACCAATATAGCGCAAAACTTAAAAAACACGGTCTCTATAGTTTACCACACAACGCTTCTGTGGTATCTTAATCTAAGAAACATCAAGAAGTTATTTGTAAAATAAGATTTGCCGAAGTGATGGAATGGCAGACATGCCGGTCTCAAAAACCGGTGCCTTTACGGGCATGTGGGTTCGACTCCCACCTTCGGCATAAATTACCCTCTATTTCCTTCAGGTAATTTATCCCTACCGCCGCTTTTTAAAAGAACTCTTCACTGCCTTCCACAAAGGCCATATTGTATAGGCACTTACCAAAGACATCTCGGCAATAATCAATCCTAAAAATCTATTTATACCTAAATTGGACAAGCTTAATATATCTTTACTCCTCACCGCGACAACTCTTCCTATAAAATCTTGTTCTCTTACCGGGGCATCGATAAAAGAAGCAAAATCGCCCTTAGTAATCACCTGTAATTGATTATTTTTGACATTTCTTTTTACTACCCTGTGTGCAATTATGTTTGAATTCCTGTTATGGTAAAAAATCACATCCCCTATTCTTGTATCCTTAAAGTCAACCGGATCCACCTCTACAAAATCGCAGTTATGAAAAAACGGAAGCATACTTTTGCCAGTACCAGAAAACTTAAATCTCTTCTTATTAGAAACCATCAGCCCCACTATCTTGTTTATGTCTTCCTTTGTGAAATCTATTTCTTCCATATTGCCTGTTTTATTTTTTACTGATCTCATATTGCTGTTAAAAAACCATAACTTATGGATAAAGTTTAATGGCTTGACTAGAGCTGCTGCTGAACAGGGCGGACACTCTAGATCTTTCCGGAAGTTAAAATAATTTCTTGAATACCATATCTGGCTAAATTTTTCTTCATTTACATTACCTAATTTTTCCTGATTACAAATACATCCCAGTACATCTCCATTAGTTAAGATTACGCTGTTATACCAAGGGCGGTAACAAAGCATCTTCTTCTTAACCGCGGATGCATCGAGACTCTTATTAATTCTGGACCTTCTTGCTATGGTTGAAGTAAAAGAGTCAATATTATTGGGGATGCTTAAACTTCTTTTATGTTGTTTGAGGTTAGCAATTAATTCCCTATTTTGAATCTCATTCATAGAAAGTTCTTCTTCTAATGGGCCTTGAGGAAGGCCGGCAATTTTAAATTCTACAAAATCTGCTTTATGTTGAATAGCAAACTTTATTATCCCATCTACCTTATCATAATTATAGCGCGTTATTACGGAACGGAACCATATCCTAGGTAATACTTTTCTATTTTTCTTCTTCAAGATCAATAAGTGCTTAAGCCAATCTGATATCTTTTCAAAATAATCTTCTTCTGTTTTGGGGTGAATCTTATTATATGTATTTTTATCTCCAGCATGCAGACTAAGGATTATCTGGTCTAATCTCATTTCCGATAGGAAAGCTATCTTTGCCTTATCTATATGAATGCCATTGGTAAATACGGCACATTCTAGGCCTGCAGATTTTACCATTTCTATTATTTTGAATATATCAGGGTGCAGGAATGGCTCCCCACACCCGCAAATCCAGATGCTCTTGACATTAATAGAAATTGCATCCTTTAATAATGATCGGAATTTATCTATAGATATGTGCTCTTCCTTCCAACTTTGGTCTTTTATGCTAGTCGGGCTTGGAGGAGTTAAGGGAGAATGAAATGGGCACATGACACAGCCAAGATCGCAATTGTTCCATATATCTACCGAAATTCGATACGGGCCGGTTAAGGCGTATCTGCCACTTAAAATTCCCAGCAATATCTTTGGAATGGAGAACATAGGACTATTTATGCATGAGGACTTTGATCTCTTCAATATTCTTATTCAAGGCCTTTTTTAATCTATAGCGGCCTCGAGGCAGGAAGAACCGAAAATACTTGGTTGTAGTAAATAATTTTCTTACCAAAGATAATTTATTATCTATGACTGTCTTCTCTCTAGGTATAAATAAATTTATTACCGAGGTTAAACCCATATAGTCTATGAGCATAAGTTGCTGAGGAGAAATTTTAGTAGATAAAGAATTTATGCTGGAGTCAGCTATCCCTAATACCCTGACCTTACATTTTACTTTTTTATTACCGGAATAAAAACGGTCAGTCGTTATATGGCCCCTCCCTTTATCATTCCGCTTTTTGCCCTGAACCTTTAAGTTCGGAAATAAAGATGCTGGAATCTGTCTCACTTTAATCCTTTTTTCTGGGATACCAAATGCTTCTACATAATTGCTTCTCTGCTTTAAAAGCACTAAGTCATTGGATAAAAAATGAAATCCCTCTTCCAACAGCTTTAAGCAAAATGTGGTCTTACCTTTACCGCTTGAACCTGTAACAAGTATGCCATTGTTATTATTATCGCTGACACAGGAAGCATGGATGAGAAGATATTCCTTGCTCCAGAAGATTTCAGATAAAACAAAATGAAATACAGATTCATCTAGGCCAATCTCATTACTATCTCTTTCAGGCATTAAATAAAAACCCTCATAGGACTTAAGATCAACTATTCCTATTACAAAGGTAGCTCCGAAGAAACCAAATAACAGTAAATTGGGATTGCCCTTTGCCTGAAAAACTTCAAAATTCCATTTCAATTTGGGGTTTCCCCTATCTATAGGCATCCACTCAGACTCTAAATCCCTCAATAATCGCTTAACAAATTTAGACTTGTTGTCAAGAACCAGAAAGTGTATTGATAATCTTTCTCCGCTGTGAGTTCGGATAGGATGAGGTTGGAAGTAAAAAAAAGATTCTATGTGGCTTCTTAAAGAGGCTGAGTTTGTATAGCAGTCGAGTGAAGTTTCAGCGATCCTAAAGGTTGTCTTCCATAAATCGTCCTTATCGACTTCATCGAATATCAGTTTCTTTAGCCTGTTGTATTTCTTAGTCACGCCTTATGCCCTATTCGCCAGTTTTGTTTCTCATTGTTCCTATCAAAGATATCGCTTCTAGAGACGAAAACAACCTAACACATAAATGACAGATATCATTAGTTTGAATATTATGCATTAAAGATCTGGCAAGGTCGCGGCCTTTCTTTTCCCGTATTAATTTAACCAATCCTTGTGGGCCAAATTTAACTAAAAAATTAGGTAGAAAGCTGCTTTGAGCTTCGTCTACAATATCCTTCAAAGGCCTTTCGTTAATATTCCCAAGGACAACAGCTTTTTGATATTTTGCTTGCGCTAGAGCAAAACAACAAGGATATACATCTCCATCGTACGTTACAAAAAAAGTATGTAGGGCCCCACATCTATTCATAGCTGAAAGCCTTGAACTATATCTTATCTTGAGCCGACGCTTATCTATTTTTATACCATCAAAAGTTATCAAGGGCTGCGAATGAATCTCGATGTCTGTTTCTCCAGAACTTTTTAGCCTCTTTTTAATTAGCGAAACAGCTCTGTGTTTTGCCTGTTTACTAAAACCAACATGAAAAATTCTTATGTCAGCACTAATTTTTAGCTTCTTACAGGTATTTATTGCATTTATCACATTACTGAAGGGTACAAATTGTTCATGGAATATATCAGTGCTGATATTTATCCTGTCTATTCCACCTGATTTGTTTATACGATCAAGAATGCGTTCTGCTTTTTTCTGAGAATCAGCCCAAAAAGCATTTGTTATTACACCCTTCCATAGTCTAAGTCGGGTTGCCTCTCGAACTGCAAAGTTTAATCTATCTAAGTAAAGAAATGGCTCTCCGCCAGTAAAACTTACACCTTTAGAGATAGTTTTTGTCTGTCTAAGGTAATAACTTAACTGTGGATAAGAAAATCTTTCTTTTTTTCTGGGATTAGTTCCGGTAATACAGTGTGGACATTTAATATTGCATCGACGAGAAAACTCTATGGCTATACTTCTATGGCGCGAGGTCTTGTCCTTTGACGTCAATGCCTTAGTAGCCATAAACCTTTGATATTAAACTGGTGGGCGATCACCGGATCTGGGGATACAAGACATAAACACTCTAGCAGGCTTCGCGTTTATCTTAAGGGGTTTCTTCAATTCCAGCCTCAAATAACTCTTTTTTTGTAACTTTTTCCTCTAATGCTTACTAAAATTTAGATTGCTTGACGGGGTGTATTATGCTGGCGCTCCTTCGGTTTTAGGGCCACAAGACTCAAACACCATAACAGGCCTTGCGCCTATCTTAGGGTGTTTCTTCAATTCCGGTCTCAAATAACTCTTTTTTTTTAGCTTTTTCCTCATCTTCTTTACTGTATACTGCGCCCCGTTAAGCAAATAGTGCAACTTAGGAAAAAACTCCTATGAAGAACAAACAATGCTTACTAAAATTTAGATTGCTTAGCGGGGTGTATTATGTTGGCATTACTACTGTTCCTCCAGATGCAAACACCCTAACAGGCATCGTGTTTATCTTAGGGTATTTCTTCAATTCCGGCCTCAAATAACTCTTTCTTTGTAACTTTTTCCTCAGCTTCTTTTCTGACATATATCCTCCTCAATTCATATATCCAATTTTATCTGTAAATAGTTCTTTTGTCAATTGAATACTTTGAGCTATAGTCAGCTTTAAGAGCTGACAGTAGTAATCCATGGCTTCTTCTTTCTTGCCTTCTGTATGCATATTTATCCACATACACCCCCCTCCGCATATAGTCCGAACCCAGCACTCTCTACACTTAATAAATGTATCGCAGAAACGATCGGCATAAAAACTATGTTTTCTCCTATCTATCCCCTTGTTTAAGCTGCCTAGTTTAAATGCAGGGTCAGACACTGCCCTGTGGCAAGAGAAGAATTCGCCTTTAGCTGAGACTGCGATGATGCTGCGACCAGCCCCACAGCCCAATTTAAGACTACCACCAAAAAGAATAAGCCAGATCGATGTCCAATAATCTTCTATATAGATACTATTTTTACTTCTCATTTCCTTTACATATTCTTTAAACAAATCCCTCTGATCAGATAATACTTTGGAGATGTTTTTCTTATTTATGCAAAATTCAGGAGAAGATGAAAAAACACACAATCCAAACTTAATATACATAACTTTTAGTTTTTTAAAATACCTATAAATACGTAACCCTTGAGGATTATTAGGATTTTGTACTGCTATGATATGAAGCCTATCCTTAAATAGGTTTAACATGAGAGGTAAATACTTAGTGGCATTTTTGTGGCTGGACAGAGAGCGGCTGTCGAGCTTATATGGCCTCTGGCCATCATGAATCCTCTTATCACCATCTAGGCTCAATTCTATATAACTAAAGTGACGATCAAGAAAATTAACTATTTTCCTTGATAACAGTGTGCCGTTAGTATTCAACAAAAATTTGACACTTTTATTATATTTTTTCGATTTATTTTGCGCATACCGAACAACATATTCAATCAAAGGAAAATTAAGCAGAGGTTCGCCGCCGCAAAAATATATCCCTACTTTTTCTGAATCGCTATTTTCTAATAAATAGTCTAAGGCAGCTCGGGCAATTTTCTTATTCATATATTTTACTGCCGGCTTAGGATTACGAAAGCAATATGTACAATTCAAATTGCAATCAGAGGTAATTTCAAGATCCAAACGCGCAATTTTTCTTCGGGAGGCATTAGTCCTATTCTTATGTGAATCCGAATCGTGTTTAACGAAATTTGCAAATCCCTTTGCTGCCCGCTTTACTTCTGAAATACCATATTTCTTACAAAGTGCTTTTCTTAATCTGCTGCGGTTATTATCTTTATCCACCCGTAGTAAATCACTTATTAGGGGCGAGATGGAAAAAAGCCTGCAGTTATTGACATCGAACAGTAGTCTTTTCCCATTGAAATTAAATTCTTTATAGTCTATATTATTTTTGATTTTTGGCAGTACGCCGGAAGATAACATCTTATTTAGTTTTTTATTCTGGATTTATGAGAAAACGCAGCTAAGTCTTCTTTTACAAGTTTGCAGGCTAATCTCCATATATCTCTCCTAACATCTCGTTCACAGATATCGTATTCTACTGCCAATTCATCTCCTATTTCAGCCAAGGTCTTCTTATCAGCTAATGACCAAATTAACGCTCCTGTCTCATTTAATGTATAAAATGAGCCACTCTGGATATTAACCAATGCTACTTCTTTACTAATCTCTGTCCAACTTACATCTGGATTTCGAACCAGATATAACTTGGAATTTGGGGTTTTTGGAATAGAAATTCTTTTTTGCTTCTTTTTCATATAACACCTCTCTTTTGAAATTAATATATCAAACTTTTCAGGTGATGTCAAAAACTAATAATTAAGCATCTTTGCACTTCAATGGCTTTATCTCATGGCTCCTCCTACAGATCAATTTTAATAACGCGAGTATTGGCAAAAATAATGACTTTAGCCGAAACAATATTTTAACACCGAAACCACAATGTTTAAACCCGCAAATTTTGATAAATTGGTAAAAAGAAATGCTATTTATATAAATTAATAAATCTACAATTCTATCGTAAAGGATAGGCGACATAAATATAAAATGGCTAACTAGCTCTTCCCGAGCCCGAGAGTCAATGCGCTGTAAGCCACTTAAGAAGAAATGGTTAAATAACCTTCTTCTAATAAGGCTAGGCTCAAGTTGCTTTAATACGGTTGTAGGACAGTAGCAATTGAATAGCTCACTTGCAATAATCAGGCAGAAATACGCAAGAGAAGTTATTCTATTTAACCGTGCCTGTTTCACTATAAAATCCCAATCAATATCTTCTTTATATTTATTGATAATATGGGTGATATCCAGAATATTTTTTAGAGTAAATGGTTTGCCCAACCGCCTCTGGTGAAAAAATAAATTAAACAACATGTCTTCCGGAGATAAATGATTAATATTAAAACCCTCTAACTGCGTAGTCCTAACTCTTTGCCATAAATCTGACAATGCATTTTTGTTGGAGTCCCTAGGAAGAGATTCGTGCCCCCATTGGATATCCAACATAAACGTAATATTTTTAGAACTATCATACTTAGCAAACTCCCCAAAAGAGGTATCGGCATTAGACTCATCCAGATCTCTCAACATCCTATAGCCAAGCTTAGTCAATGCCGACTTTGTTTCTGGGAATTGTTCCTTTTGTATCATGATATCTATATCATCCATACGCCGAATAAATTTTAAGGGATAAATCAGGCTATTGAATACTATACCTTTGAAGAGAACAAATCTAATATTATTGCTATCAAGTTCTTTTACTACAGGATTTAATTCTTTTAATAACAGTTGATTATGAAGAATTGAAGTATAGCATTTTTCCTTAAGTGAACTTAGCTCCTGTTTGGGTATAAATTTACCGTGGAGGTCCGTGATATTGGCGTAAACGATCTCTGATACTTCTTGATAATCAGCAATCTTATAGAACAAATCCCAATCCACACCTTCTTTTAGAAGGCGCTCTATCTCTTCATCGCGGTCTGGCAAATCGCCCGGATGAATAAAATGACATATCAATCGGGTTTCTCTGTTTAAGCTATGCTTTTCAATAATGTTATTCATAATAATAGCTAAAGTTATTAGGGGACTGATTTTTTGGTTTACAAAAGTAGTGAGGGTTGATCTCTTGGATTAATCAACGTTAAAAAAATTTATCCCGTCACCCAGATCTCCATCGTCATCAAATTCTTTGCTTGCTTCCCTTTTCTTAACCTTTCGTTTATAAAAAGCTAGCCCAAAAAAAGTTATAAACAGGGCCACCACAACAAGTTCAATCATAAAACGGTACTTTTCAGGTATCTTAGCTTCCCAGTCTTCCGAGTTTGTAGAAGACTGCCTTCTTTGTTTATCCTTAAGCTCTTTCAATCTTTCAAGATTCCTAATAACAGCCTGGGCGTGGACCGGTTTGTCCTGAGATATAGCATCCTGGGCGAATGGCTTAAATTTCTGCTGTGGTGAAGGAACAAGCCCTTGAGGAAGAGTTTGTTGAGGCGATTGATAGGCTCCTCCCTTTAAGGAATCCTGCTTAATAGATCTCTGTAAATCCTTAAAAGATCTCTGTAAATCATCATTTTTATTAATCTGTGCTAACGCAAAACCAGACAAAAAAACACCAATATATATTGAAACTAAAGAAACTACCCATATCTTCTTCATTATTTTATTATAAAACACAATCTTAATGTATGCTATAATTATTATCACTATGAAGAATAAGCTAAGACTTGCCCTCCTACTGATGGGTTTTACTTCTCTTGTTGTGCAAGTCCTATTGATCCGTGAATTCCTCATTTGTTTCTATGGCAATGAACTGACTATAGGTTTGATATTAGGCAACTGGATAATCTTAGAGACCATAGGAAGCAGCTTATCTTCTAAACCCAGCCAAAAGAACAAAAAGCCTCTTTATTTTTACTGCTTATTACAGTGCCTCGTTGCTCTCTATCTACCTTTAGCCATTTATTTGATACGCGCAGTAAAAGACTTTCTACCTTTGACTACCGGAGAAGGCGTAAGCGTAATTCCTATGTTAATATCTTCTTTTCTCATCCTTGCGCCTCTGAGCATACTCGATGGAGCACAATTTCCCTTTGGTTGCCGCATCTGGAAAGACCATACAAAAAGACCTACAGAATCCACAGGCTCAGTATACATATTTGAAGCTATAGGGTTCATCATCGCAGGTCCAATCTTTACCTTTCTATTCATAACAAAACTACACTCCTTCCAAATTGCCCTTATCATAAGCCTGTTAAACTTATGCTCCGGTATTTTATTAGTACAAAAAGAATCAAAATCCATCTTAAGAAAATCCTTTAAAGTAGCCATATCGGCATTAATTTGTCTGAGCGCAGTAATGCTATTTTCTAATTTCTCTGAAAAAATTAATAACCTTAGCCTAAAAAGACAGTGGAAGGGCCAAAATCTCATTGAGTCCAAGAATTCTATTTACGGCAATCTAGCTGTAACTAAAGAAGCAGAGCAATATACATTTTTTAGCGATGGTATTCCTATTATCACTACCCCTGTTCCGGACATAGTTATAAATGAAGAGTTCATACATTTTGGCATGCTCGCTCATCCTAATCCAAAAGATATCCTCATCATTGGAGGAGGAGCCGGTGGCCCAATCGCTGAAGCCCTAAAACATCCTATCCGCAATATTGATTATGCCGAACTTGATCCTTTGCTTATTAGTATTGTAAATAAGTATTCAACTGCCTTAACGCAAAAAGAATTAAACGATCCTCGGGTAGATGTAAAGATTACCGACGGTGCTAGATACATTAAAACGACTAAACGGCTCTACGATATCATATTTGTGAATCTACCCCCACCTACTACCCTGCAGCTTAACCGCTTTTATACAAAAGAATTTTTTGGCTTAACAAGAAAAATTCTGCAAAACGACAATGGCATTCTTGTTTTTAAACTTCCGGGTTCACTGAGTTATCTCAATTTGGAGTTAAGAAAGCTGAATTTATCTATTCTTCATACATTAAAAGATGTATTCCCTCATGCAAAAGTTATACCTGGAGATTTTAATTTGTACCTGGCCTCAGAAAACGACTTTGAGATTTCAGCGCGAACATTTATTGATCGCTTTAAGAATAGAAATATCCAAACACGCTTGCTTACTCCTTTCCATATTGAATATCGCCTGCAAAGCCAATGGAAAGAGTGGTTTTATAAAACCTTAGCCCAAACTCCAGCTGTCCAAGAAAATACCTCCATTCTACCCGTGGGTCTATTTTACGGCCTCACATATTGGAACTCGCTCTTCTCACCACATTTAAGTGGTTTTTTTAAAGTTGTGGAAAAAATAAATATTAAATTATTAATCCTGAGCATTATATATCTTAGTCTCGTTATCTTTATTCTATCTATATTCTCATCTAGGATAAAAAAAATAGGTGTGCCTTACGCCATACTTACCACTGGGATGTTGGGTATGACTTTTGATTTAATTATTATTTTCATCTACCAATCATTCTATGGCTATGTCTACCACCACATTGCGCTATTGATCACTGCTTTTATGTCGGGATTGACTCTAGGCGGCTGGCTGATGACAAAAAGGCTAAGCAGTATAAAAAACAAGAGGTTGAATTTTATTCTACTCGAAACAGGTTTAATTATATTTGCTCTGGCAATTATACCGATACTGACCTATCTGCAAAAAGTTACACTTAATTTCTCTTTTATCTTCTTTATACTCTCTGCTGTCTCGGGATTTCTGGTTGGCTCTGAATTTCCTCTGGCCAATAGCCTCTATAAAGAAAAGGGATCATCGCAAACCGCAGGGATTCTCTACGCCCTGGATCTCTTGGGTTCATGGATTGGGGCTTTAATCGTTTCTGTAGCACTAATCCCTGTAATAGGCTTAATACAAACCTGCATTTTCCTGGCTGTATTAAAACTATCCAGCCTAGTTTTCATCAGCTTAATTAAATCTTAGATTGGTCCTTAGCTCCAGATTCCCGGAATAGGAAAATTGCAGAATTTGCACTCACCGTTACTTAGATTATTTTCTAAAACTGTGAAATGCCTGCGGTAGATAATGTTTTTGCTACAGTTGGGACAAAATGTGGAATTGTACTCATGCCCGGGAACATTACCAATGGTGACATAGTCCAACCCGCAGTTTTTGGCGATAGCGTAAGACTTCTCCAGGGCCTCAATGGGCGTATGAGGCAAATTGGTAAGTTTATAAGTTGGCGTGAAACGAGAAAAGTGCAGCGGAGTCTCTTTGCCTAAATTATCTTTAATCCAATAACACATATTCTCGACGTCCTTAGGATCATCATTTAAGGTTGGAATTTGTAGATTGACTATCTCTAACCACCTGCCCTCTTCTCTAATTATCTTTAGGGTCCTTAAAACCGGCTCTAACTGGGAGCTAGAGACATTTTGATAAAAACTTTTAGTAAAACCTTTTAAATCAATAGTAACGCTATCAGTATATTTTAAAAGTTCTCTTAAAGGCTCCTCGTTCATAGAGCCATTAGAGTGCCAGAGAATCCTTAGCCCCTTATCTTTAGCAATTCTCGCTGTATCGTAAACATACTCATAAAAAGAAGTCGGCTCATTATAGGTAAAGGACAGTGTGGGAATATTTTTCTTTATCGCCATATCTACGGCTGCCTCGGGTGACAATTCGTGAACATACTCCATCTCTTCAATCGGCCTTTGCGACAGGTGCCAATTATGGCAGAATTTACATTTAAAATTACAACCGGCTGTGCCAAAACAAAGGATATCCGTGGAAGGAAGCATGTGCAAGGCGGGTTCTTTTTCGATTGGGTCTACGTGTACCGCCGAAGGCCTAGCATATACAATACTGTAAAGCTTACCGCCGCGATTCTCCCTGTTTTGACAGACTCCACGTTGGCCTTCAGCCAATCTACAGCCCCTAAAACATAACTCACATTCAACGGTACCATTGCCTAGCTTTCTATAAAACATGGCTTCCTTGGAAAACATAGCAAAAGTCTTTGCCTCTGAATGTTTATTCAAAAACAGATCAAATAAAACAGAAGACATACCTAAACAGGCAAAAAACCTACATGTTTTCTTAATAAACTCTCTTCGGGAAAATCTTTCTTTGAATAGTTTCATTTAGGACGAGACGCCAGCGATGAGGCGAGAGGATATTTAATCCCGATACGGCTCAAGAAGTTTTAAGAATTCAGGGTTGACTTTATACCCTAAGGACTCTGCCTTATGAACATCCTCCCAACTCTTAATATATTCCTGCTTTTCAAAATACATCACTGCCCGGTTGCAGTAGGCTTGGGCATAGTTAGGTTTGATTTCTATGGCCTTGTTGTAGTCTAAGAGGGCCTGGTCGAAGTTACCTTTGGTTTGATAAGCCAGACCTCGGTTGCTGTAGGCATCAGCAAGGTTGGGTTTGATTTCTATCGCCTTGCTGTAGTCTAAGAAAGCCTGATCGAGGTTACCTTTGGTCTTATGGACATTCCCTCGGTTGATGTAGGCTTTAGCAAAGTTAGGTTCGATTTCTATGGCCTTGCTGTAGTCTAAGAAAGCCTGATCGAAGTTACCTTTGATTTTATGGGCACTACCTCGGTTGTAGTAGACTTCAGCTAAGTTAGGTTCAATTTCTATGGCCTTGTTGTAGTCTAAGAGGGCCTGGTCGAGCTTACCTTTGGTTTTATGGGCATTCCCTCGGTTGTTGTAGGCCTCAGCTAAGTTAGGTTTGATTTCTATGGCTTTGCTGTAGTCTAAGAGGGCCTGGTCAAAGTTACCTTTGGCTTTATGGACACTCCCTCGATTGTTGTAAGCTTTAGCAAAGTCAGGTTTGAATTCTATGGCCTTGTTGTAGTCTAAGAAAGCCTGATCAAGATTACCCTCGGCTTGATAAACCAGACCTCGATTGTTGTAGGCATCAGCAAAGTTGGGCTTGATTTCTATGGCTTTATTGTAATGCTTAATGGCGCTTTTAATATCTCCTTTATTGAAATAAATACCTGCAAGCCCATTATGCGCCCGCCCACTCTGGGGAGAAACTTCCACAGCCTTCTTCCAGAATATAACTGGAGCCTTCCAATCCTGGTTCCTTACAACAGTACGGATGCCGTAGGCAAATATTAAAGATGCGAGTATTGCTAAAAGGTATTTATTGAATCTCCCCTGCTTGCGGATGACATAATTCTCATATACAAAGGCAATAGCTATACTTAAAGCTACGGAGGGAAAATAAAGGTATCGTTCTGCTACTATATAGCTTACTTGAACCGGGCTGTAGGTAGGCGCAAGGAATAAAACAAAGATTCCTAAGGCAAAGAATAGCTCCTTTGACCTTCTGAATAGAAAGAAAATGCTTATGGCCAACAAAAGAAATAAGGAGAAGACTTCAATGTTTAAACCCAAAGAAGTAATTGTCACTGGTTCATGATAAGGGGTAAGTTTGGCCGGCCAGAGTAACAGCCCTAGATGTGTAAAGAAAGAATAGGCCAGGTCAAAGATAGGGTTAAACCAAGTTACTGGCTCTCCTGTCTGCGCTGCTGTATAGGTAATCCGCTCAAGAATAGCATTTCTGGACAGGAAAAGATTTAGGATTGCAATGCCCAGGAAAGGAATCCAGAGTTTCCAGTTTTTACGCCATCTGTTAAAGGTTATGTCAGATAAGATTAAAAGAAAAGGTGTTAAGGAGAAAATACCAATGTTCTTAATTGTAAAGTAAGAGAAGACAACTAAAGAGAGCACATAGCTGAAGATTCTATGGCGTTTGTTGTTTTTGGGGTTGGTAGAGCTACGGTATAAGAGATAGGTTATAAGTATAAATAAGGTTATGATTAAATAGCTTCTGCCAGATACCCAGGTAACTGCCTCTGTGTGTATAGGGTGAGCGGCAAAAATACAGGCGCCTAAGAGGCTGGCAACTGGTTTAAAGAATAGGCGTAAAAAGAAAAAGACTAAGATAGTGTTTATACAGTGCAGGATGATGTTAATAAGATGTTGGATAAAGGGATTATAGCCTTGGATTGAGTAACCTAGAGAGCTTAGGAGATTGCCGGGTTCTAACCAGTAGTGTAAGGGCTGAGAGATATAGGGATTATCTACTATCGCCCCTATGTCATCAGAGACAAAGGCGTTGTTAAGAGAATTAGCGTAGAGAGAAAAACATAAGAGGATTAGGATGAAGAATATTAAGGGTGTTCGTGAAGGCATATGGTTAAAAATTAATTTTATGACCAGACTCCGGCAATAGGGTTATCGCAATACTTACACCTGCCTTGAGCATCTAAATTAATCTCCAATATCGAGTAGCCTCTGCGCCAAATGACCGGCTTTTTGCACTTAGGGCAATATGTAGACTCTGCAATATGGCCAGGGACATTGCCAACATAAATATAGTTAAGGCCTACACCCATGGCAATCTCTCTGGCCTTTTCTAATGTAGAGACGGGTGTTGCCTGCAGATTTCTTAATTTGTATTGCGGGTGGAAACGCGAAAAGTGTATAGGCGTATCGGGGCCTAAATTTTCTTTTACCCAGAGAGACATTTCTTTTATCTCATCTAAGTCATCGTTTAATGTGGGAACCACGAGATTAGTAATTTCTATCCAGACGTCATTCTTTTTTAGAATCTTTAATGTGCTTAGAACGGTATCCAGATATCCTTCTGAAATCTTGCTATAAAATTCCTGCGTAAAACCTTTAAGGTCTATATTGGCACCGTCGAGATAACTGGCGATCTGTTCTGCTGGTTCAGGATTAAGCGAACCATTGGAGTGGAATATATTCTTCACTCCATGAATTTTAGCTATTTTTGCCGTATCCAACATATATTCATAGAATATTGCCGGATCGGTATAGGTATAAGCTATAGTAGGACACTTGAATTGAATAGAATTTTTAACCACATCTTCTGGAAGCAGAAGATAATTATTTGTCTCCTCTGGGCTAGATTGGGAGATCTGCCAATTCTGACAATATTTACATCTAAAATTACAACCGGCGGTGGCTATAGAAAAGGCATTGGTCTTCGGCAAGAAATGAAACAAAGGCTTCTTTTCTATAGGATCAACATGAACTGCCGTGGGATTGCCATATACTAAGGAATAGTGTTTCCCTCCTTCAGGCCTCCTGGCACGACAAAATCCCAACATGCCATCGGAAAGCAAACAATACCTAGGACAAAGTGTACACTTTATAGTTTTAGCATCAACTTTTTCATAGAACATGGCTTCTTTGGTGTTGACAAAGCCCATCCCGCCTTTCTTCTCCTGAGCAAAGGCATTCTTTTTAAATAAATCGGCTAACAAGGGAGACATGGCCAGACCCGCACCCAAATAAACACATAATCTGCAGAATTCTCTACGCGAAACTTTTTTATCGGATACTTCCTTGTTCATATCAACTCCTAAGCCTGCTAATAATTATAACACAAAAGTAGAAAAGTCTATTATCCAAACACCTTCTTTATCTTCTCCGGGATCCTTACCGGCCTCCTTGCACTATCAATAAAAACATGAGTTGTGTAGGCTTCAGCCAAGAGCTCTCCATTCTCTTTATTGATAAGCTTATAATCAAATCTTAAGCTGGAATTCCTGACTTGAGAAACCTTAGTCTTAATTTCGATTATATCGTCATACCTTGCCGGAGCTTTATATTTACAATAGGCCTCTACAACAGGCAGCGCCAGTTGTTTTTCTTTTTCAATGCTGCGGTAATCTACTCCTAGTGAACGCAGGGACTCCGTACGGGCAATCTCTAACCATACAAAATAATTAGCATAATAGACTACACTCATTTGATCTGTATCTGCATATCGTACACGAACTTCCCAAGAAAATTCCTTACTCATATTCACCTCTTACTTTTATCATATAGTCTTAATTGCCCGCAGGCAGCCTGGATATCTTGGCCGCGCGGCTGCCTTATTGTAACATCGAATTTATTTTTTATTAAGTAGTCCTTGAAAAACAGAATCTCTAACTTCTTAGGTGCTATAAAATGGCTTTTAACTATTGGATTAAACGGTATAAGATTAACCTTACAGTCTATGCCCTTGATAATTGATACCAGACTTTTTGCGTCAGCTACAGCCGTATTGAATTCTCCGATAAGCATATATTCAAAGGTAATCTTTCTCTTTGTACGCTTTGTGAAATCCTTTAAACAAGGCATAAGTTTATTTAAAGGATGCCTCTTATTTATAGGCATTATCTTGTTCCTCTTGCTATCCAAGGCGCTGTGCAAAGATACAGATAATTCTATCTGAAGGCCTTCTTGGGATAATTTTTTAATTCCAGCGATTATGCCAGCAGTAGAAATAGTGATTCTTCTCTGCCCGATATTAAACCCATGTTTAGCATTGATTATTCTAATCGAACTCAAAAGAACATTATAGTTATCCAATGGCTCGCCAATGCCCATAAAGACTACATTGCTGATATCACTAGCAATATCTTTGCGAATACTGATAATTTGACTTAGAATCTCAGCTTGATTTAGATTTCTCACAAATCCTAGCGCGCCGCTGGCGCAGAATGTGCAAGCAAATTTACAGCCCACTTGCGTAGATAGGCATATGGTAACCCGGTCTTTATGCGGTATCAAAACCGATTCGATAACATTGCCATCTTCTAATCCAAATAGATATTTACGCGTACCATCTTTTGATATTAATTTTTTAATGATATGGAACTTTGATAAATAAAAATCAGCATTCATTTTCTTGCGCAACTCTAAAGAAAGGTTGCTCATCAAAGAAAAGTCTTCTATTCTTTTTTGGTAAATCCATGAGAATATTTGTTTGGCGTGATACTTAGGAAGGCCGGAGCTCTCCAGATAGGCGGTGAGTTGTTCTAAGGTAAGTATTTTTAAATCTTTTTTCATCGATAAGGTATTCCGACTTCAGGATAGATTCAAATATTCTTTATGTTGTCTAATTGTCTATTTAAATCCCAATCTTCTGGTTTTCTGTCTAAGACAAGCCAATTAGCGCCGCCCTCAATCCACTTTCGGCGAAAGGACTGATATTCTTTAACTGATTCTCCTCTATCAAACCCAAACTCAAAGCCACAACAGGGGCAAATTTCATAAGAAGGTTCATTTGCTTTGCTGTAAGGAGATTCCTTTAAGCCATTGAAGCCACAAATAGGACAAATGTATTTTTCGTTCATTGTCTTGACCAATACTGGTAATCAGTCTTAAAATACGTGCGTATACGCCCATCCCTAGCCATAACCGCAAACTCTCCTGTACTCACCCTGAAGTGCAGAATGTCCCCATTATCCCGGATCTTTTCCAAAATGCCTTTTCCGGCAGCAGAGTTTAATAGAATTTTAGCTCTGTTTGAATATTCTTCTTTTGCAATGCCGGGGAATTCATGCTTATGTTTTAAATAATGGGCATCTAGTTGTCCGGGGCCGAAATTCTTTGCCCAGACAGTACGAATCTGTGCTGCAGGGCCAGAAGGAGAAGTCGTGTCTCTGGGCGAACATGAAAATGAAAAGATTGCCAGTCCAAATAAGACTACAAATATTAATCCAGACTTTAATAGATTGTTATTTTTCATTCTGCTTCTTTTACTAAGTGACATGGGGCTGTAAATCATTAATCTTTGTGTATTTATTTACCTGGGGCTTGACTAAAAAACAATTACGCATCTGTTCTACTAAGGCCTTATATTCATTATTACGTAGCAATTCGGCTAAATCAATGCAGGCTGAAGAACATAAACAAGGAAATAACCTGCCATCATTATAGAGTAAGATAGTATTGCAATTAACACAAAATAATTCTGTTATAGAATTAATAAAGCCAATTCTTCCCGGAGCATCCTTAATGCGATAATAACTCGCTGGCCCCTCATTTGGACTAGATTTTACCGAAGTTAACTCTCCATAAACAAACTCTATCTTATTCTTTACAACATATCCGGGGACATAACTACTTTTAAAATCAGAACGATACTCAATAAAACGTACATCCAATGGATAGAGCATGCTTAGAGCTGCAAAATCTTCTATCTCATCAAAATTCAAACCTTTTACCAAAAATACATTAATTCTTATAGGGGATAACTCTACATCCTTAGCAGCACATATCCCGTCAATTACCTTCTCTAGACCATCGACTCCAGCAATCTTCTTAAATTTAGCTCGGTCCAGGGAACTTAAATAGATATTTACTCTATTTAAGCCAGCGCCCTTTAATGCCAGTGCCCTATCTTTTAAATAAAACCCATTGGTAGTAAGAGAAATTTGTTTGATCCTTTTGGCAGAGGAAATCATATATATAAAATCAAAAATGTCATCCCTAAGTAGTGGTTCTCCGCCGATAATACGCATTTGTTCGATTCCCAGACGCGAAAAACCATCCACTAATTTAGCAATTTCCTCTGTCCTTAAAACTTCTCTTTTCGCAGGGATATTCTGGGCCGGTGAGTCCTGACAAGAAATGCAGTGAAAATTACACTCATTATGCAGAAAAACCTTTAGGTACTTTAACCCTGGGGTTTGCATTTTTTAGTAAAATTATATTTAGCGTTTCCCTTTACTTTCAATCAAAGCCCGCTCTAAGATAGTCCTTAGCTTATTTAGCTCTTCCCTGTTAAGCAAAAAGTGAGCGCGTAACTTTGATTCAATGATCTGTAACTCAAATAAATCTCTGGACTTAATATAACGTATGTTGATTTTCATTATTTTTCCCCTTTAAAAAATGCATTTTATGATTTCATCCTAAAAGAGATTTGATTTTTGGTAAAATCTTAACAGTCTCTTCTTCTCCTTTCTTGATTAACTCTCTAGTCTTAAAAAATTCAAACCAGTTAGTTCCAATAACAGTAGGGTTAATTACCACATCTGCTTTGCTACAATTCTCTAGAGACATCACATGCTCCATAGTCAATAGGCTGTTAACCATAATATCAAAGATATTGGGAAACAGCATCTTACGCAAAGAAAGTCTTAGTCCATAAAGAGACCTTTTAATTAGATTGCGCTGCTGCATATCTTTCTTCTTTTGCTCTAAATAACTTTTATATCTTTTATATCCCTCTCGTAGATCCTCGGAACTATGCAACACATTAACAGCGATAATCTTTTTTGCGCCAGACTCCAAGAGTGTACCTGTGGGGACTGGCTCCATGATCCCTCCATCAACAACTAAGTCTTCTTTGTGGAATCTAGGAGCGAACATTCCCGGTATGGCTATGCTGGCCCTTACCGCGTTAACCAATGTGCCGGATTCATAAATAATTTTTTCCCTCTTATCTAAATTACAGGCTACAATCTTCAACGGCATCCTTGTGCCACTAAAAACTTTATGATCAAGATGTTTTCTTAAGAATCGGCCCACTCTATTGCCTTTTGCTAAAGATGCTTTAGGAAAACATAAATCTCCTAGCAGCCGAAATACCCTACCTTTATTATTATCATACTCCATCATGATGTTTTCTATCTCGTTGGCGCTCAAACCAGATGCCCACATAGCCGCGATCATAGCGCCCATGCTCGTTCCCGCCACAACATCAATGGGAATTTCTTCTTTTTCCAATACTCGCAAAACCCCGATGTGGGCTAAACCATATGCCGCACCACTACCTAATGCTAAACCAAGCACTCTATCTCCTATCTCTTTGCCTCAATTACTTCACCGGATGAAGTAAAAAACTTACCCCCCAGGTGAAATAACAAATTCACCTTATCGACCAACCAGGTATCATCAAAAAAGCCTTCCCTAGCACTGGCAGAAATAATTTCTCCGATAAACATTCCGTGGTCTCCGATATCTTTTATATCCCGCAGGTAACACTCAATATGACCTATACACTCTCCTATACGCGGTGTTTTTATGAGCTTGTCAGCCTTCTCTGCCGTCAAGCCCGATTCCCTGAATTTATCTACTTTTCTTCCGGAAATACTTCCACAGGCGATTGTCTGTTTTAAAAGATCGACATCCGGAATATTTATAATAAACTCTTCTGATTTCTTGATCAATTCATAAGAGAGGTGGCTCTTGGCAATCGCTACACCCACGAGCCCTGGATCCTTGCTAATCGGGGTATGCCAGGCCAAGGTGATAATATTGGTCTTGTCTTTATAACAACTAGACACCAATATGACTCCGCCTGGATTGATAAGCCTTGTTGCTTTGGATTTGGGGACTTCTATTTTCATAAATTTTCCTTCCTCTGTCTTTTAAAAAATAATCGCTTTTATATTAAGTATTCTAGCGCAGTTTAAGCGCTCTGGGAATCAGAATTTTTAAAATATCAGGAAGAGTTGGAGCGGATTGTTGGAAGAATAATCTAGGATGTCCTAGTTTTTAGCTAACCTTTGCTGCAAAAATTTACGAAACTCCGGAGGAAATTCCATCTTGGCTGTCCCGGCAGAACACTTATCAAAGTTTTCAACTATCTGAGGGATCCTTTTGGCCGGGATAGACACAAAGAGTAGATTCTTATCCATGTTACACATTTTTCTGGCTGTGGCGTCTTGAAATGAAATATTAACCTCTCCAGTCAACAACGGATACATTATGGCCATTCTACAGGTCGGGCCACCGATCTTAATTTTCGGCATAAGACCATCAAAAAACGTTACAAATGTCAATAAGCGGCAGGCCTGTTCTGGATTACAGACAAAGATAACCAGCTCAGGCTCATGTTCAATATCAGAAAGCGGCGACAACACAAAGCAAGAGCCTGAATTATCCGGGTTATCTTCCATCTGAGAGATTAATTTATCTAAGGCTTCATAGGAACAAAAAAGCTTCTCTCCTTCCACTACAAACTTTTTAATCATCTTAATGACTTGCGGGTCTTTGATCTGGCTAAATCCTAAGTGCCAGGAGGCTCCAAAACAAGCATTGTTTGCCTTGTCCACTTTTAAAGACTTACCTGTTGCAGCATCTAAAATTGCTCGGCATATTCTAACCTTGCCCTGGCCAACGTCAATATCCTTATCCTTTAGGCAATTTACTGCTACCGGATTATGCTCCAGGCCGAAAACTTCTTTTAAGACTCTAGAGTATTCCTCCCACTTTACCAATTCCATAAAAACCCCTTCGTTATATTTCTTGTACTTTATATCTAGCTTTTTTCACTTGCTCTGATGGCTGAGATTTCCATCGACGGTTAATCCAAGCCCAGTGAATCGGATTCTCGCGTATTTGATCTTCGATAATTTTTGAAAACTTTATCGCGTTTAACAAAACAGTCTCATCTGTATTCTCTGTTTTTTCTAATGCAGGCGGAGGAAGAATTTTGATACAGTATTTACCACAACCCTCACGTACTATAAATATAGGTAGCATCACAGCGCCCGTCCTCAGCGCAAAGACTATTGGTCCGACTGGTGTTGCCGCGAGTTTACCAAAAAACTCAACCCAGACCCCTCCTGTGCCAAAATTTTGATCCATCTGAATTAAAACCAGTTCGTTATTACGCAGCGCCTTAATCGTGTCTCTCACTACTACTTGACGAGGATATGAAAATATTATCTTAAGGCCGAAATGCCTACTAAGGCCAAAAATAAAATCGCCTGCTCCGGGGTCTCTCATCGGACGCACGATTGTATTAACAACATAGCTCTCTCTGGGGAGTTTTACCGTCATTATAGGAAAATTACCGAAGTGAGCGGTCACCCCAATTACCCCTTTTTTCTTTTCTAATGCCCTGTCTAGGTATTGTCTTCCTTCAATTCTTATGTTATCAAAGATCCGGGGGTTTTTAATAGAGTAAAAGAACTCCAAACCGCCCTGCATCATCATTACAATAGACTCTTTGGTTATGACCTTTCTTTGGGCTTCTGATTTGTTAGGAAATGCTATAGCCAAACTCTCCAAGGCCGTATTCCGATTTCGGGTTGCAAAACAATAAAACATCTTACCTACTATCCTGCCTAAGAAATAATTCCACCACAGAGGCAAACAGCCCGTAATCAAAGTAAAGAATCTAAGAAAGAAGAAGCCAACCTTTCTTCCAATTAATCTTTTTTTATGTTTATCTATCATATGTTAAAAATACAGAGAGGCAGGACACTCCCACCTCTCTGTATTTTATTAGATTTCAGATAAATTACCAGCTGTATTTAGTCTCAAGAAAGAATTGATCAACTTTGTCAAATTGGCCATTGAGACCCTGAGGATCTCCTTCAAAAAAGTGAAATCCTGTAGCAATCATCAAGTTGTCATTAATCTCTATCTTGACCTTTGGACTGATGCGCCAATCGTTGTCGTCTCCATAGAGAATTAGAACCTCCGGCATGACCCTATCATGCACAAAAGAAGTAGCCAGACGAGCGGTGATCATGTTTGAAGTTTTATCTAAAGGACCGCGCGTGGGACCAAAAAGAAGCGTAAAATTAGCGGCTGTTCTGGCAAATTCCTCTTTAGCATTAGCGATAAACTGGATAAATTGAACACTAAAATCCCAGCTCGTCAAGAATGTCTTATCAAAACCTAAGACCCAATTATATTGATCGACATCCACAGTTCCTGCAATGGCAGTATCTAAACCATAATTCATGGCTCCATTATTGATATAGGCAAATTCACCTCTAACTGTCCAACCCCTACCAAAAGAAGTGCCGAGCATTCCTTTTGTTATGGATTTAGCAAAAGAAAATCCCAATACCTCAATCTGTTCAGCACGTCTTTCAATATTAACAGGAACTGGAAATCCAAAACCTACTGTAGTGTATGCGGCCGATGCAAAATCCCATGTGTGCAAGTAGTTCAAAGTATACTCCAAACCACTGAGTAAACCCTCTTCAATTACATTGCGCCAACGTAAACCAATCTTAGACTCCTCTAGAGTTCTATTTGGCCCTTGAGAAATAGTGCTAACATTAACAAAAGGACTTGCAGCTGCCTGGGCGCCAAGTATAACCGTTCTTAATGCAAATGGCGAACCTGCAGGAGCATAGTAATTTGGCTGATAATCCGGGATGACAAGTAGTTGTAAGTACCCGTTTGCCATAAGCTCACCTTCAAGCTTAAGCATCCATAGAGGTATGCGTGTCTCATCATAGCTTTTTATGGTCCATTCGCGATAATCCAGAGGGTTGACCATGTCCAGTATGCGCACGCCGTCAGCAGTACCCCAGACGACCTGTTGTTTACCTAATCGCATATCCAGACGAGGGGTATAGATATCAAGATAACACTCTCTTAACCACTCACCCTTAACAGGCATTGTCAGTTTTTTATTCTGTTCCTCACTGACTAAATTGTTGTATCTACCTTCTATGTCGTAAGTGCTATCATACCACCACTTCATCTCGCTATAAAACTCAACATTATCCGTAAATGCATAATTTGATTTAATATCAATTATGTTTTTTAACTTCATCCAATCAACAGCTTCTCCACCTAACTTAAG
>JBHPGU010000012.1:0-54493 GCA_042570265.1 Candidatus Omnitrophota bacterium
ATTAAACGCAAAAAAGGAGGAGTGATTTATGAAAAAGTTTAATTTTTTATTTCTGTTTGTTTTTGTAATGGGAGTTTCTTTGGTTGCTTACGCACAAGACGCAGATGAGATGGGCTCTTCGCAAGCAACCTTGGGCCTGCAGGAAGAAGATGTGACTGCAGCGATTGATGGAGAATTTAGCGGTAATATCACCTTAGATTTTAGCGACGCCGATATAAGAAGCGTTTTAAAGATCATCTCTTTGAAGAGTGGGGTGAATATTGTCGCTTCACCTGATGTTACTGGAACGGTAAGTATCTATTTAGATGATGTCCCTTGGGAGAAGGCTTTAGATGTGATTTTGTCAACTTACGGCTTTGGGTATGAGAAGAGAGCGAATATCATATCTGTAGCGCCATTAGAGAAACTTACCGAACAAAAAAGGATGCAGCAGGAGTTAGCTCAGGTGCAACCAACAATTACGGAAGTCTTTAAATTGCGCTACCTCGATGCCCTTGATGCCAAGACGGCCTTAGAACCCCTGATTTCTCCGCGAGGAAGAATTACTGTTTTAGAATCGACAGGAAAAGCTGGATGGGAATTCGGGACTGAAGCTCTTTCTAAAAGAGCAATAAAAGATAGAGAGCGCCAGAGTCTAACAAAGATTCTTTTGATTACAGATATCCCGCCCGTAATCGATCAAATAAAGACGATAATAAAAGTAGTAGATGTCAAGCCAAAGCAAATTATGATTGAGGCAAAACTTCTTGAGGTTTCCAGGGATTACTTGGAAGATATTGGTTTTGAGTATTCTACTCAACAAGTAGGGGCTAGCGACATATTGATTGATGGGATAAAATCTGGAGATGATTATGCTGTTGGAGGGCAGAATATTCAAACTAGTAGTGGAGCACCGTTAACGCCAGGTATTTTCAATCCTTCCGCTTCTGGATTGACTCAAGATACTGCAGGAATGAAGCTTATCTTAAGAAAGCTAGTAGGCTCAAGGTATGAAGTAATCTTTCATGCTTTAGAAGAAGATGTCAATGCTAATCTTTTGTCAGCGCCGCGCATTATGACTTTAGATAATCAAGAAGCCACTATCTTAATCGGTGAAAAATACCCTATTCTTACAACTACTACCTCTGAATCGACTAGCTCGACTCAAGAAAGCCTAGATTACTACCAAGACATCGGTATTCAGCTTAACGTCGTACCGCAGATATCTGGAGATAATAAGATCAACATGATCATACATCCTGCAGTAACTTCCTTTACTAGGACAGTGGGAAGTAACCAGTATCCCAGAATAACTACCCGTGAAGCTGAAACACAAGTGCTTATCAACGACGGAGAGACTGTAGTTATTGGAGGCCTGATTAAAGACTTCGATAAGGGTTCGGTTATTGGTGTGCCTTGGTTGAGCAAGATCCCTATTTTAGGCTGGTTTTTTACTAGAGACACTACGGACGTAGAAAAGATCGAGCTACTTATTTTTATAACTGCGACTATTGTTGATGAATCTGGTCTTTCTGATGAGGAGATGTCCTTTTTAGAAGAACAGATAGCTTCAGAAGGCTATCAAGAAGACATCTGATAGAAACAGAGATTAGTTTTAAAGAGTTTAATAGGGGACAGTATCTAAGGACAAGGGGAGCTGTCCCTTGTTTTTCTCCTGATTAATAATTTTCAGTAAAGAGTGAATGAAGAAAAGGAACAGTAAAAATTTTAGGGTCAATTTCGCCTTTACAAAAACAGGAGCTATACGTTATATCTCTCACTTGGACTTGATGCGTCTTTTAATGCGAGCAGCGCGCAGAGGATCTTTACCGCTGTATTTTACTGAAGGCTTTAGTCCTCATCCGAAATTAAGAATAAAGAAGGCATTAAAGTTGGGATTAGAGTCAGAATACGAAGAGGCTGAGATTGTTTTGACTCGCAGAATTAACCCTCTGTTATTTAGATATAGGTTGAATAGACAGTTGCCAGAGGGAATAAGGATCAAAAAAGCCAAAAATTTATCATAATATCTTTAAATCTTAACTAAAGGAAGATAGCATGTCTAGAGAAATATTGATTAATGTTGAGGAAAAAGAAAAACGAATTGCCATATTGGAAGACAGTAAGCTAGTTGACTACTTTATTGAGCATCCGGAAGACAGAACTATAGTGGGCAATATTTATAAGGGCAGAGTTCAGGATATAGTTCCATCTGTGGGTGCGGCATTTGTTGATTTTGGTCAAGAAAAAAAAGGATTTTTATATATAACAGATGTTACGGATTTTCGTTTTAAAGAAGAGGAGTTAGAAGAGTTTAGTATCGGAGATAAGAAGGAAGAAGGTACCAAATTAGAGCTCAAGAAAAATCAGGAGATATTGGTTCAAGTGACCAAGGAGCCCTTTTCTGGAAAAGGCGCCAGACTCACAACCCATGTGTCTATCCCGGGTAGGTACTTGGTACTTATGCCTTTTGATAGGCATTTTGGCATCTCCAAAAAAATAGATGAACCCGCCGAGAGAAGAAGAATAAGGGATATCTTTAAGTCTGTTAATTTAGGTAGAGGCTATGGCGTGATAGTTAGGACCGCTGCCTGGGGAAAAGATAAGAAGGCTCTTGTGCGTGATTTACACTTCCTGTTAAATATGTGGGATAAGATAAAAAAGATCTCTTCAAGAAGCAAGACTCCGTATTTGTTATACGAGGATTACGATTTGGTTTTGAGGACCGTCCGCGATTATTTCACTGAAAATGTAGATAAGCTAATCGTTGATTCAAAGTTTGAATACAAAAGAATACATAAATTTGTCAGCGCATTTTTAAGGCCCCTAGTTAGAAAGATTATTTTTTATCGAGAAAAGAAATCATTATTCGACAAAAAAGATGTAGAAAGGGAGATTGAGCATATATATGGAAAGAAGATATATCTTGATTGTGGTGGGCATATAATTATTGAGCAGACAGAGGGCCTGATAGTGGTCGATGTTAATTCCGGTGGATTCAGCCGAAAGAAAATAAAACAGGAAGACGCAGCTTTCCAAATAAACACTCAAGCAGCTCAGGAGGTTGCGCGTCAGCTTAGATTGAGGGATTTAAGCGGTATAATCGTAACCGATTTTATCGATATGCAAAAAGATTCCAATAGGAGAAGACTCCTTAACACTCTTAAGATGGCCCTAACAGAAGATAGGGCAAAGACCGATGTTGTAGGCATCTCTCGTCTGGGCTTGGTTCAGATGACTCGTGAGAGGGTGCATAGATCAATCGAAAGCATCTCTTATAAAGATTGTCCTTATTGCCGTGGTAAGGGTAAGGTAAAATCTGAGGTATCTATGGCTGGGTATGCTCTTAGGCATTTGCGTAATCGCCTGGATGACCATAAGGCGAGGACTGTAACCGTAGCTTTTCATCCTGAAGTGGCCAAGAAAATTTTAAGCGAGAACAGATATTCCATTAGACAATTAGAACGTAAGTTTAGAAAGAGAATTAATATTGTCCCTCAATCGGGTCTGCATATAGAAGACATAAGGATATCTTAGGTCTTCATTAATTTGCTTTAGAAATTCTTACCTAAAATAAGTTTTTCAATTATCAACTGGTTTAATTGAAAGTGTTGACGTTTTTACGCTTTTATGTTATATTTACCCGTTAAAGAATAGAGATAACAAGTATCTTACCAAAAGGAGCAAGTTATGTACGCAGTAATTCAAACAGGAGGCAAGCAATATAGGGTTAAAGAAGGGGATGTGATCGATATCGAGAAAATCCCTATTTTTAAGACAAAGAAGGAAGTCACCTTTAGTGATGTGCTTTTGAGTGTGGAAAAGAAAGACGTAACTGTCGGTCAGCCAATAATTAAAGGCGCAAAAGTAAAGGCTGAATTTGTGGATAGTTTACGGTCTAAGAAGATAGTCACATATAAGTATAAACGCAGAAAGAATTCCCATAAGACTATTGGACATAGGCAGGATCTTATTCGTTTACGCATAAAAGAGATATCTTTGCAGAAACAATAGCCTTAATGTTCATTGATAGGGTTAAGATTACGGTAAGGGGCGGCAAAGGGGGTAACGGCTGTACAAGTTTTTACAGTGACAAGATGACCCGATACAAAAGGCCCGATGGTGGTGATGGTGGCGTGGGCGGCAGTGTTATCTTTAAGGCTTCCAGAAATGTTTTTACACTCCTAGATTTTAAATATCGGCCTGAATTTATCGCTTCCGGAGGGAAGCATGGTTCAAGCTCGAGGAAGAAAGGCAAGAACGGAGAAGATGTAATCGTCCTAGTCCCTTTAGGGACACAGGTGATTGAATCGCCTTCAAATTGTCTACTTGAAGACTTTAAGTTTGACAACCAGGAAGTCACTATTGCTAAAGGTGGCAGGGGCGGTAGCGGCAATCACGCCAGGAAAGAAGCACTATCGGGTCAACTAGGTGAAGCCAGAGATATTGTTTTAGACCTAAAGCTTATTGCTGATGTAGGGATTTTGGGTTTTCCTAATGCCGGTAAGTCCACATTGATATCTCAGATTTCCAGCGCTAAGCCGAAAGTCGCTTCCTATCCATTTACTACAAAAGAACCTGTTTTGGGCGTAATAAATATTGATGATTCCAACATAACCCTAGTAGATATACCTGGCCTTATTCAGGGTGCTCATGATGGGCGAGGTTTGGGCGATAAATTTTTGAGACATGTTGAACGTACTAGAATTTTGATCCACCTTATTGATATGGCCGGTATCGATGGTCGAGACCCCTTAGAAGATTTTGAAGTCCTTAATAAAGAATTGAGTTTCTATTCAAAAGAAGTGGCCAAGAAATCCCAAATTCTAGTTGCTAATAAGATGGATTTAGAGCAAGCGAAGGAAAACATAAAAAGATTTAAAGCTAAATTTAAAAAGAGAGTAATAGAGATTTCCGCTAAGGAAAATATAAATTTAGATAGGTTGAAAGATGAAATCCACAAAAAACTTCAATAGGATCGTTGTAAAAGTCGGCTCCAGTGTTTTAACAGGAGGCAAGACCAATATCGTCGAAGCTAACTTAAAGCGTATTGTAAGACACGTTTCTGCATTGCATGTTCAAAAGAAGGAAGTTGTGTTGGTGAGCTCTGGAGCGATAGCCTGTGGTCTATCTCATATGGAAGCTAAAAAGCGCCCTTCAGCTCTATCTGAATTGCAGGCCGCAGCAGCAATAGGGCAGAATGTACTGATGCAGGCTTATGCTGAAAAATTTAACAAGCTTAAGATAAAGTGCGCTCAAATTTTGCTGACTAGAGATGATTTTCACGAGAGAAAAAGGTATTTAAATATCAAGAATACGATCTCGAGCTTGTTTAAATTAGGAGTCATTCCTATTGTTAATGAAAATGATACTGTTTCTATTGATGAGATAAAGTTTGGAGACAATGATATGCTCTCTGCTCTTGTGGCTATGTTGATTGAAGCAGATGGCTTGGAGATATTGTCTGATATAGAAGGTTTATGTCGAACATATGATAAAGAAAAAAAGACCTACAAAGATTTAATTAAGAGGGTCGAGAAGATCACTCCGGATATTAAGATCTTTGCTAGCGGAACAGATAGCGCTGCTTGTGTTGGTGGCATGGAGAGTAAGATAGAGGCAATAAAGGTCGCTGTCAATGTGGGGATACCGGTTGTTCTGGCTAATGGTCTAAGCAATTCGCTGAAAATTGATTTTTCCAATCCTGACAAAAGCATGGGCACTTACTTTGAAGCTACTTCTGGTTCTCGTGTTTCAAAAAAACACTGGATAGCTTTTGGCGCTAAGACAAAGGGAAAGATTGTAATTGACGACGGAGCAACAAAGGCTATTTTAAATAAAGCTGCGAGCTTGCTTTCTCCGGGCGTAACTTCAGTTCAGGGAGATTTTACAGCCAAAGACATAGTCTCTATAACCGATACGAATGGTGCTGTTTTGGCGACTGGCATTACGAATTATTCTAGTCAACAATTAGATAAGATAAAAGGAAAGAAGGCCGATAAAGAAGTTGTACATCGTAATGATTTAGTCCTTCTAAGATAAGATGAATAGCAAACAATTAAAAAACAAGATAGCTAAGATAGCCAGACAAGCAAGGCAGGCTTCTTTTAAATTAAGCTTGGTGGATACAGGCTTAAAGAATACTGTATTGAAGCAGATGGCTAAGGATTTGATCAAAAATAAGAAAAAGATAGTTGCTGCTAATAAGAAAGATTTGTCAGTTGCCCGTCGCAAGAATCTGTCTGTGGCATTCATCGATAGGCTGACTCTTACTGATAAAATAATTCAAAATATGAGTAATTCTTTGAATCAGATCTCTAAGTTAGATGATCCTGTTGGAGATGTTATTAAATCTTGGTTTAGGCCCAATGGCATGAAGATTTCTAAAGTAAGGGTACCTATAGGTTCTATCTTGATAATCTATGAGGCACGCCCAAATGTTACTGCTGATTGTATTGGGCTATGTCTTAAATCTTCAAACTGCGTAATTTTACGAGGTGGTTCTAATGCCTTAAATTCGAATAAGGCGATATTCAATATTTTAAACAAGGTCGCGCTAAAGAATAAAATTCCCCAAGGAAGTATTAGTTTAATAGATTCAGTGGATAGAAAAGCTGTAGATTTTCTTTTAAAGATGGATGATGCTATCGATTTAGTCATTCCTCGAGGGGGAGAAGGGTTAATCAGGGAAGTGGCCAATAAATCTCGCATCCCGGTTATTAAGCACTATAAAGGCATATGCCATGTTTATGTAGATGCTGAGGCAGATTTAAATATGGCACATAAAGTTGTCTTCAATGCTAAAGTTCAGCGTCCGGGAGTCTGTAATGCTGCGGAGACCCTCTTGGTTCATAAGGACGTAGCTATAAGATTTTTGCCGGCCATGGTCAAACACTTGCAGGATGTCGGTTGTAAAATCCGTGGCTGTGAGTTAACTAGAAAAATTACTAAGAACTTAAAGAAGGTAAGTATTGCTAAAGAGAAGGATTGGTCATTAGAATATCTAGATCTAATTTTGTCTGTAAAGGTGGTTCATTCTATAGGTGAGGCGGTTAGTCATATAAATCGCTATGGCTCGCGTCACTCTGATAGCATTATTACTGAGGACAGATATAATGCTCAGAAATTCTTGAAGGAAGTGGATTCTGCCTGTGTCTTTGTTAATACATCAACTAGATTTTCCGACGGGTATCAATTTGGAATGGGTGCAGAGATGGGTATTTCAACGGACAAGCTGCACGCACGCGGCCCTATGGCACTTGAAGAATTGACTACCTATAAATATACTATTGAAGGAAACGGACAGATAAGAGAACAGTAGCCCAATAGCTTGTTATGAGAATTGGTATCTTTGGCGGAACATTTAACCCTGTACACTTTGGTCACTTAGTTTTAGCCCAACAGGCGTATGAGAAGTTGAATCTGGATAAAGTAATTTTTATCCCAAGTTTCTACCCACCTCATAAAAAAAGTTCTGATATAGCCTCAGCGGTTCATAGATACAACATGGTGAAGTTGGCTATTCAGGGTAATTCTCGCTTTAAGGTCTCTAACATTGAAATAAACAGGAGAGGGCGTTCGTTTTCAATAGATACCCTAAGGCAACTAAAGAAAATATACCCCAAAGCAAAGTTGTTCTTTATTAGTGGCTCAGATGTTTCTGATCAGATTTCTAAGTGGAAATCAATTGACCAAATACTCTTGCTAGCCAAATTTGTCTTGGCTAAGCGGCCGGGATATCGTCTAAAAAAATACAATAGAAATATTTCGGTTATCTCTATTACTGAACTAGACATCTCTTCTTCAATGATCAGAAGGAAGATCAAGACAAAAAAATCAATACGTTACTTAATGCCCATGAGGATATATCGATATATTAAAGAAAAGAGGCTGTACAAATGATTAAAGTAGGACCTTCGGTTTTAGCGGCAGATTATGGTAATTTGGCGCGAGATATGCGTCGAGTAGAAAAAGCAGGCGCAGATTTCTTACATATTGATGTAATGGATGGAAATTTTGTACCCAATATAACTATTGGGCCTGATGTCGTAAAGTGCATTGATAAGGCATCTAAATTACCTATTCATGCTCACCTTATGATTTTAAATCCTCAAGATTATGTTGAGTCGTTTGCTAAGGCAGGCTCAGATATTATAAGTTTTCACATAGAGGCAGTTGATTTTAACATCGAGAAGTCAAGAAAAGTCATTAAGTTGATCGAGCGTTATGGTAAGAGGCCGGCGATCGTAATTAATCCTTCCACACGTCTTAATAAGATTAAACCTCTTTTGAAACTAATTGATTGGGTGTTAGTCATGACAGTTAATCCCGGTTTTGGCGGCCAGAGCTTTATGAAAGAAGTAGTGCCCAAAATCAAAGCACTGCGCAAAATATACAAGAAAGATATTGAGATCGACGGTGGCATAAATAGTGAAAACGCGAAATTAGTGGTTAAAGCAGGAGCAAATATTCTTGCCGCAGGGACATTCATATTCAAAGCTAAAAATATGTCACAAGCCATAAGGAGCCTAAGGAATGCCTAAAAAAATTATACAAAAATCTAAAATAGAACCCGTAAAATTTGGAACTGATGGTTGGCGTGCAGTTATCGGTGATACTTTTACTTTTGAGAATTTAAGGCGCGTATCTCAAGCGACCGCTGAATACCTGATTAAGACAAAATCTAAGGGTTCAAGATTCAAGATCGTGGTCGGTTATGACACAAGGTTCTTGTCTGAGAAATTTGCTGAGATTTCTGCCTGTGTATTTGCTGCAAACGGGATTAAAGTCATCTTATCTGATAGGGCTACTCCTACACCTACCATAAGCTTTTGCGTAAAGAACAGAAATCTCGATTTAGGAATAATGATTACAGCAAGCCATAATCCTCCGGAGTTTAATGGTTTTAAAATAAAGAGTTCAACTGGTGGTTCCGCAGATGTTAATATTACCAGGGCGGTTGAGAAATTGTTATCTAGGAAAGAACCCAAGGCGATTTCATTAAGTGATGGGATAAAGAAAAAACTTATTGTAAAAGAAAATATCGTAAGCGAATATATAAGATTCTTGCGTTCTTATTTGGATTTGTCAAAATTAAGAAATTGCAAATTTAAAGTTTTGCTAGATTGTATGTATGGCAGTGGCAATGGTTATATGCAGGAAGTGGTAGATGGCACAGGTATAGACCTTGAGATAATGCGCAACGAACGCAATACCTATTTTGAAGGCAGGGGCCCTGAGCCGGTTCAGAAGAATTTAACGAAAATTATTGAACGCATGAGAAATGAGAATTTCGATTTAGGTTTGGTTCTCGACGGAGATGCTGATAGGATAGCTGCTGTGGCTCCTGGAGGAGAATTTATACATCCGCAAAAGATTTTGGGGTTATTAGCTCTACATTTAAATGAGGGTAGAGGTTTTTCTGGTGGAATGGTGAAGACGATTGCCGGCACCACGATGATGGATCATATTGCTGATTATCTTGGAATAAAATTATATGAGACACCAGTTGGTTTCAAGTATATCTCTAAACTTATGGAAGAAGAAGAAGTGTTAGTTGGAGGAGAAGAGGCTGGAGGAATGGGTTTTAAGAAGTATATCCCAGAACGAGACGGTACTCTGGCGGGATTGCTTTTGGCTGAGATGATGGCTTATCGCAATAAATCAATGGGAAAGATTGTCCATGAAATGGAGAGTAAATTTGGCAAATACTGCTACCTGAGAGCTGATTTAAGGTTAAAATCAGGACGTAAGATGAAAGATGTCCAGACTATCCGTCCGAAGAAGTTACTAGATTCAAAAGTCATAAAGATAACTGATGTCGATGGGATCAAGCTGTTTTGTGAAGATGAAAGCTGGCTAATGTTAAGGCCGTCCGGCACTGAACCTTTGATGCGTATCTACTCAGAAGCAAAATCTCTAGAAAAAGCAGCAAAGCTTCTAGAATTAGGCAAAACCTTAGTTTTAAAGTAATTAATGATATATAAAGTTACTGTAGTTATTCTTTTTGTTCTTTTGAAATTATTTTTCCGCCTTAGGATTATGGGGGTAGAAAATATTCCGAAAAAAGGCGCTTTTATCTTAGCCAGTAATCACTCAAGCTATCTTGATCCGCCAATTTTGGCTGTAGGTTGTTATAATTACGGCTTAGGACGCTCGTTGAATTTTCTGGCAAAAGATGAGCTTTTTAAAAGTGGTTTTTTTAGTTGGTATATAAGGAGATTAAGGGCCTTTCCTATAAAGAGAAGCTTTGGGGATATCGGCGCAATCCGAGAATGCATTAGGAGAATAAGAAAGGGCCAACCGTTGGTGGTTTTTCCAGAGGGTGAGCGTAGTCCTGACGGAAGCATGAAAGAAGGCTTTCTCGGGACAGCCATGTTAGCGGTAAAGACAAAGACTCCCATAATACCAGCCTATATAAAAGGGGCGGATGAAGTCCTGAGTGTAAAAAACAAGAAATTTAAACCTCATAAAATTGCTATAAAATATGGCAAACCTTTGATTTTTTATGATAAAGAGCCTCAGTCATATAAAGATATTACAGATCGGATTATGTTGGCCATAAAAGAGCTATCAGATAGCTTCTGATTTTTGCCATAGTTTGGGGCTAGCTATTAGAATTAAGTGTTGACAATTAGTGAAAATTAAAAGATAATCTATCGAATCTTTAATCGCTTTAAGCGGTTTATAGATAAATCGAATGAAGCCAAACTTACGCTTGCCTGCCGGCAGACGTAAGTTACGTGCTCGTTTAAAAAGGAGGAAGTTGTTAGTGAAAGAAGAAAAAATGGACTTTAAAACGCTTTATGAAACAAGCCTGAAAGAAATTCATGATGGACAGATTCTTACGGGCAAGATTGTAAAAGTTGGAGAAAATGAGATATTGGTTGATATTGGATACAAATCCGAGGGGATTATTCCTATCAGCGAATTTTTGTCCAAAAATGAATTAGAGGTTGGCAAAGAAATACAGGTTTTTGTTGAATCAAAAGAGAATGATGATGGAATGATGGTGCTTTCTCGTGAAAAAGCCCGAAGGCTTCATGGTTGGGACACCATAGCTACTTCTTCAAAAGAGGGAGATTTAGTTGAAGGTTTTGTGAGGCGCAAAGTAAAAGGCGGATATATAGTGGATATTTTAGGCATAGAAGCTTTTCTGCCTTCTTCTTTATCTGCTTTCAAAGGTGTAAGCGACAGAGAAGTCTTGGATAATGCTTTTAAATTCAAGATTGTTAAGATGAATAATTTCAGACGGAGCCTTATCGTCTCTCGTAAAGAAGCCCTGCAACAGGAAAAAGATGAAAATAGGGAGAAAATATGGGCCAGCCTGAAAATTGGAGAGATCCAAGGAGGTACTGTAAAGAACATTACTGACTTCGGGGCATTTATCGATTTAGGCGGAGTCGATGGCCTTCTGCATATAACAGATATGAGTTGGTCTAGGATCTCACATCCTTCAGAGATAGTTGCCGTAGGAGACAAGATCGAAGTCATGATTTTAACAATAGATAAGGACGCAAAGAAGGTATCTTTAGGCCTAAAGCAACGCATGGCTGATCCTTGGGAGGATATCGAAAACAGGTTTTCTGTCGGTTCTAATGCAAAAGGAAAGATAGTCAATATTCTGCCTTATGGCGTTTTTGTGGAGTTAGATAAAGGCATCGAAGGCTTGATCCATGTATCTGAGATATCTTGGCAGAAGCGCAATATCAATCCTCAAGAAATGTTTACTATCGGTGAGACAACAGAAGTACAAATATTAAATATCGATAGGAACAGCAGAAGGATATCTTTAAGTATTAAACAATTAGAAGTTAATCCTTGGTTAGAGGCAGAAGGTAAGTTTCCAGTTGGCACAAAAGTAAAAGGCAAAGTAACTGGATTTACTGACTACGGCGCTTTTGTGGAATTAGATAGTAATTTGGAAGGGATGATTCATATTTCAGATCTCAACTGGATTAAACGTATTAACAATCCGCAGGAAGTGCTAAAAAAGGGTCAAAAGATTGAAGCTCAAGTGTTATCAGTAGATCCACAGGCGAGAAAGATATCTTTAGGCCTAAAACAGCTTCAAGATAGTCCTTGGTCTGCTATAAACGATAAGTTCCCTGTAGGTACAATGATTGATGCAGCTGAGGTAACAGGTGTAACAAACTTCGGTGTTTTTGTTAGAATTGAAGATGATTTAGAGGGTTTGATTTTCTCCAGTGAAATCGATAGGGAAGTAATGGAGAGATTAAAACCTGGCGATAAGATAAAGTGCCAAATCACCAAAATAGATCCTGAACAAGCAAAAATAGGATTAAGTACCAGGTGTTAAATGGCAGAGGCCAATATTAAAGAACAGTTGGATTTGATCAGGCGCGGAAGTGCGGAAATCATCTCCGAAGAAGAGCTATCTAGTAAAATAAGGGACGCCCAGAAAAATAGGCGTCCCTTACGTATAAAGGCAGGTTTTGATCCGACCGCACCCGATATTCATTTAGGCCATACTGTTCTTCTAACAAAACTTAGACAATTTCAGGATATGGGACACATGGTTTATCTTATCATTGGTGATTTTACTGCTCAAATTGGAGATCCGTCAGGACAAGATGGATTAAGGCCCGCCTTATCTCCAAAGGAAATTAAAGCTAATGCAGCAACTTATCAAAGACAAGTTTTTAAGATATTGGATAAACGCAAAACAAAAGTGGTTTTTAATAGCGAATGGTTTGATGAAATGTCTACTTCAGAGCTAATTAAATTATGTCAACACACAACGGTTGCTCAGATGATAGCGCGGGCCGATTTTAAAAAGCGCTTAAGTCAGAACGAAGACGTAAGTATTTTAGAATTTATGTATCCACTACTACAGGCATATGATTCTGTAAAGCTTCAGGCAGATGTTGAACTTGGTGGAACAGATCAGAAATTTAATCTTCTTTTAGGAAGGGAATTCCAAAAAGATTTTAGGCAGCCGTCTCAGGTTGTTATCATGATGCCTCTTTTGGAAGGTTTGGATGGCGTGAAAAAGATGTCGAAATCATTAGGCAACTATATTGGTGTAGAGGATGGCGCAGGTGATATTTTTGGCAAGATCATGTCGATATCCGATGAGTTAATGCTGAGGTATTATGAATTACTTACTGACGAAAGCTTGAAGGATGTCAAGTCGCTGCACCCGATGTTAGCAAAGAAAGCATTGGCAGAACTGCTTGCGTGCAAATATTGGGGCCAAAAAGAAGCTAATAAAGCAAAAATTGAGTTTGAAAAGACTTACCAAAATGGAGAATTTAAAGAGGTAGAGGTAAAAATGGGAGTGGTTCAAAGGGATGTAGTACCTCTGATTGATTTGGTAGATAATCCGCAGGTAAATCTTAGATCTCTTTTACATCTAGAAAGTAAGAATAATTTCAGGATATTAATTTCTCAAGGGGCAGTTAAGGTTGATGGCAAAAAAGTTGATGATATTAACTATGGGATTGTTGCGGATGGCCGGGAGTATAAGGTACAGATTGGGCCCATTCGTTTTGCTAAGATTAAATTGAAAAAAAGCTGAAGAAACACGCAACTCGTTGTTTTTCATAGACTTTTGTTTTTGTTAAAATAATTCTTGACAAGTTTTTGATTTAATGTTATATATATGACTCCGATAAGGAGAAGTAATATAATTATCGTGAATAAATTGACAGGATTGATAATTTATATCAAATAGGTTTCGACGAGAAATCGAGCAATAAAAGCCATCGGCTTATTCGTCGGTGGTTATTTTTTTGCCTTGTTCTTTCAAAATTTATTAGCCAAGTTTTCGGAGAGTTTGATCCTGGCTCAGAGTGAACGCTGGCGGCGTGGATTAGGCATGCAAGTCGAGCGATCTTTGTTTAGATTTTGCAAGTTTACACTAGTAAAAATGCAAAAACTATTTAAAGATAGCGGCAAACGGGTGAGTAACACGTGAGCAATATACCTTTAAGATTGACATAGCTTCGCGAAAGTGGAGGTAATTTCAAATAAGACTACGTTTTGGCATCAAAGAGTAGTCAAAGCAGGGGACCGCAAGGCCTTGCACTTAGAGATTAGCTCGCGTCCTATCAGCTTGTTGGTAGGGTAATGGCCTACCAAGGCAAAGACGGGTAGCTGGTCTGAGAGGATGGTCAGCCACATTGGGACTGAGACACTGCCCAGACTCCTACGGGAGGCTGCAGTCGAGAATCTTTAGCAATGGACGAAAGTCTGACTATGCGACGCCGCGTGAGGGATGAAGGTTTTCGGATCGTAAACCTCTTTCGGTTAGGAAGAATTTCCTTGGTATTAATATGATCAAGGATTGACGTTACTAAAAGAAGAAGCCACGGCCAACTCCGTGCCAGCAGCCGCGGTAATACGGAGGTGGCAAGCGTTACTCGGATTCATTGGGTGTAAAGGGCAGGTAGGTGTCCTACTAAGTGGGGGGTGAAATACTTCGACTCAATCGAAGAACTGCCTTCCAAACTAGTAGGATTGAGTGTGAGAGAGGAAAGCGGAACTCTCGGTGTAAGGGTGAAATCTGTAGATATCGAGAGGAACACCAGTAGCGAAGGCGGCTTTCTGGATCACAACTGACACTGAGCTGCGAAAGCTAGGGGAGCAAACAGGATTAGATACCCTGGTAGTCCTAGCCGTAAACGATGAGTACTTGGTGTCTTGGGTTAAACCGAGGTGCCGAAGTTAACACATTAAGTACTCCACCTGGGGACTACGGCCGCAAGGCTAAAACTCAAAGGAATTGACGGGGGCCCGCACAAGCGGTGGAACATGTGGTTTAATTCGACGATACGCGAAGAACCTCACCAGGACTTGACATGTAGGTAGTAAGAACCTGAAAGGGGGATGACTCGTCAAGCCGAGTGCCTACACAGGTGCTGCATGGCTGTCGTCAGCTCGTGTCGTGAGATGTTGGGTTAAGTCCCGCAACGAGCGCAACCATCATCTTTTGTTGCCACCCTGTTTTTGGGAAACTAAAAACAGGAGCACTCTAAAGAGACCGCCCGCGATAAGCGGGAGGAAGGTGGTGATGACGTCAAGTCAGTACGGCCCTTATGTCCTGGGCTACACACGTGTTACAATGGGGTGTACAAAGGGTTGCCAAGCCGCGAGGCGCAGCTAATCTCAAAAAACACCCCTCAGTTCGGATTAGAGTCTGCAATCCGACTCTATGAAGCTGGAATCGCTAGTAATGGCGGATCAGATACGCCGCCGTGAATACGTTCCCGGGCCTTGTACACACCGCCCGTCAAGCGATAGGAGCTGGGGGCACCCGAAGTCCTCATTTATGAGGCCGAAGGTGAAACCGGTGACCGGCGCTAAGTCGTAACAAGGTAGCCGTATCGGAAGGTGCGGCTGGATCACCTCCTTTCTAAAATTTCCTCATAGAAATTTTGGAAGATTAAACGGAGATTCGGTGTTAAGAGTAAAATAGTTAAAATGAAGAGCTTAACTCACCGAACTTGGCTAATAAAAATTTTTTCTAAATCAACGCGCGAATATTAAATTGGGCAGAGCTCACTACGTGATTATTCGCGATTTTTTATTCGCGATAAATTGCGTTTTTTTGGGCCCATAGCTCAGTTGGCTAGAGCACAGCCCTGATAAGGCTGGGGTCAGTGGTTCGAATCCACTTGGGCCCACCATTTATCTTTGGGGCAGTAGCTTAGCTGGGAGGGCGCGTGCTTTGTGCGCCAAAATAAATGGCGCATCCGCGTAATTGTCAAAAATTTCGGGGGTGTAGCTCAGCTGGGAGAGCGCGTGCTTTGCAAGCATGAGGTCGTCGGTTCGATCCCGATCACCTCCACAGAAGTTATTTTAGATTATAGCGTATTTCTAATGTGAGCTAAACCGAGATTTTTGATGAAGCATCCGCCAGTATTTGGGCGGACAAGCATGAGGTCGGCGGCTCGATTTCACTCTGCCCCACTTAAAATTTTCTAAATGCAATTTTAAGTGGATGCCGAATTCGTAATTCGGCACCACACAATAAATTTTTTTGATCTTTGACAACTGAAAAATAACTGAAACTATAATAACCGAGAATAATCGAATAAGATTGATCATTTATATGGTCAAGCTACCAAGGGTCTATGAAGGATGACTTGGTCAGTTAAGGCGATGAAGGACGTGGTAAGCGACGATACTTCCTAGGTGAGCTGCAAACAAGCTTTGATCCTAGGGCATCCGAATCCGGGAACGGTCTTTGAGTAATATCAAAGAATCTTGGCATAAATAAAATAGTGTCAAGAGGCAAAACCAGGGGAAGTGAAACATCTCAGTACCCTGAGGAAAAGAAAGCGTAAGCGATTCCCGTAGTAGCGGCGAGCGAAGTGGGAAAAGCCCAAATCTTGATTATGTGACAACCTGCATGTGTTGTAATCAAGAGGTTGTGGGAGCAAATTGGAGAACGATGCAGAGTTCTCGGGAAGTCAAAAATTTTAATAGTAGCTGAATGTTTTGGAAAATACAGCTATAAAAGGTGAAAGCCCTGTAAGTGAAGCTATTAAAACTTCCTGGAATTGCCACCCAAGTATTACGGGACACGAGGAATCCCGTGAGAATCTAGGCCGACCACGGTCTAAGGCTAAATACTATAACTGGACCGATAGTGTACCAGTACTGTGAAGGAAAGTTGAAAAGAACCCCGGTGAGGGGAGTGAAATAGAACCTGAAATCATAGACCTACAAGCGGTCGGAGCACTATGTCCGCCTTCGGGCGGAAATGTGTGACGGCGTGCCTTTTGCATAATGAACCGGCGAGTTATTCTAATAAGCGAGTTTAATCCGTTACGCGGAGAAGGCGTAGGGAAACCGAGTCCTAAATGGGCGATTAGCTTGTTGGAATAGACCCGAAGCTGAGTGATCTACCCATGGCCAGCGTGAAGCCAATCGAAAGATTGGTGAAGGCGCGAACTCGTGAACGTTGAAAAGTTCTGGGATGAGCTGTGGGTCGGAGTGAAAGGCTAATCAAACTCAGTAATTGCTGGTTTTCCCCGAAATATGTTTAGGCATAGCTTCAAGCAAATGAGCAATAGAGGTAGAGTACTGAATGGGCTAGGGACCTTACCAGGTTGCCAAACCCAACCAAACTGCGAATGCTATTGTTTCTTATCTTGGAAGTAAGACTTTGAGGGATAAGCCTCATAGTCAAAAGGGAGACAGCCCAGACCGCCAGCTAAGGTCCCAAAGGATAAGTTAAGTGGTAAAGGATGTGGAACAACGCGGACAACCAGGATGTTGGCTCAGAGGCAGCCATCATTTAAAGAGTGCGTAACAGCTCACTGGTCGAGTTGTTCTGCGCCGAAGATAATCGGGGCTCAAACTTATCACCGAAGCTGCGGATTTAAAATGTCTTTTAGATAGTTTAAGTGGTAGGGGAACATTCTGCGGTAGGTTGAAGGTAGACCGTGAGGACTACTGGACGAAACAGAAGAGATTATGTCGGTATGAGTAGCGAAAATTACGGTGAGAAACCGTAACGCCGCAAGCCTAAGGTTTCCTGGGGAAGGTTAATCCGCCCAGGGTTAGTCGATCCTAAGCTGAGGCCGAAAGGCGTAAGCGATGGATAATCCGTTAATATTCGGATACTAGTTAAGTGCGTTATACTCTGAAGTTGACGCAGTAGGCAGGGGCCTGCAGACTGTTGGATGTGTCTGTCTAAACCCGTAGTTTCGACGCAAGTCGAGATGAGAGGTGATGGGGATCTTTTGGAACTCCAAAGGAGAAGTGGTTTTATGCCACACTGCCAAGAAAATTCTTCAGGGAAGCAACTTGACTAATCGTACCGGAATCCGACACAGGTAGGCTTCCAAAATATGGTAAGGCGCTCGAGAGAACTCTCGTTAAGGAACTCGGCAATCTAGCCTCGTAAGTTCGCAATAAGAGGTGACTGAATTGTGAAGTCCGTACGGATGGAGCATGAAAGTTCACAGTAAAGGGGCTCTGGTGACTGTTTAGCAAAAACTAATCACTCTGCAAACTCGAAAGAGGAAGTATAGGGTGTGACACCTGCCCGGTGCTAGAAGGTTAAGGGGAGAGGTTATTCCGATTCGTCGGAAGAAGCTTTGAACTGAAGCCCTAGTAAACGGCGGCCGTAACTATAACGGTCCTAAGGTAGCGAAATTCCTTGTGGGGTAAGTTCCCACGCGCACGAATGGTGTAACAATTGGAGCGCTGTCTCAACGAGAGACTCGGTGAAATTGTAGCGACAGTGAAGATGCTGTCTACCCGCATCAAGACGAAAAGACCCCGGAACCTTTACTGTACTCTGGTATTGAATTTTGGTTCTGTATATGTAGGATAGGTGGGAGGCTTTGATGCCTTGGCGCTAGCCGAGGTGGAGCCAACCTTGAAATACCACCTTTATTGCATTAAAGTTCTAATCTCTTGCCGTGAATCCGGCAGAGAGACATTGCCAGACGGGCAGTTTGACTGGGGCGGTTTCCTCCTAAAATATAACGGCGGAGCCCAAAGGTTCCTTCAAGGCGGTTGGCAATCGCCTGTCGAGTGTAAAGGCATAAAGGAGCTTAACTGCGAGGCCGGCAGGCCGAGCAGATACGAAAGTAGGGCTTAGTGATCCGGTGGTTGTTTGTGGGAATGCCATCGCTCAACGAATAAAAGGTACTCCGGGGATAACAGGCTTATTCGGCTCGAGAGTTCATATCGACAGCCGAGTTTGGCACCTCGATGTCGGCTCATCATATCCTGGGGCTGGAGAAGGTCCCAAGGGTCCGGCTGTTCGCCGGTTAAAATGGTACGTGAGCTGGGTTCAGAACGTCGTGAGACAGTTCGGTCTCTATCTGATGTGGGCGCAAGGAAGTTTGAAGAGGGCTGTTCCTAGTACGAGAGGACCGGGACAGACGAACCTCTGGTGTTCCAGTTGTCCTGCCAAGGGCAAAGGCTGGGTAGCCACGTTCGGAAGAGATAAGCGCTGAAGGCATATAAGCGCCAAACTTGCTCTAAGATTAGACTTCCCTTCTCGTAAGAGATGAAGGCGGCTTGTAGACTACGAGCTTGATAGGCTCTAGGTGTAAGTCCTGTAAGGGATTCAGCCTAAAGAGTACTAATCGCCAATCGGCTTGACCAACTATCTTCATTTTTGTTATTTTTATTGACGGTTATCAGTTTCAGTTATTTTTCAGTTGTAGTATATATCCTGGCGGTCTGACCAGAGGGGCCACACCCGTTCCCATTCCGAATACGGTAGTTAAGCCCTCTAGGGCCGATGGTAGTGCACTAGTAATGGTGTGTGAGAGTAGGTCGCTGCTGGGTTAAATTTGAGCAAAGGCTCTGGAAATTCTCCAGAGCCTTTTTATTAATCCACAGACGTCCGCCACTGGAACAATAGCGGACTACAATTTATGGGACAGAAGTGACATAAATTGCTTGTTCATTAAATAGTCCTTGTCTTTTGAAGCGAAAAAAGCTATATTTATACTAGAGGTAAAGCTGAAATGATTATATGTGGAGATAAAAAAGTGAAAATTAGAGGCTTTAGCCTACTTGAGATGATAGTAGTAATAGTGGTAGTGGGCATATTAGCTGGAATTTCCCTACCTCAAATAAATAAGGCAATGCAAAGGAGTAGGCAGGCTGAAGCCATAAGCATATTGGTGAGGATGTATAGAGGTTATAAAACTGCAATTGCTGAGGGAGTTCTTATACCGTACAGTAATAGTTATATGCTTTATAATTATAATGATTATGGTACAAAAGAGCAGGATTGGAGCCGTTGTTTTAATCCTGACGAAAGTAATAAAAAGCCAAATAAACCTAGTGACCGTTCGGCGGACTCATGGGCAGCTTTAGGTTTTGAGCAAAATCCAAATTATGAGACTACAGGTTTATATTTTTCTTATGATTTCCTTAAGCCTGCCACATGGCCGAATAAAGAGGACCATCATTCAACGGGAAGTGACCCTAGAACCAAAAATGGTATACGGCCAGGTTCAGTAGGCCCCCAACAAAATATTGGTGTAGCTTGGCTAAAGACAGGCAATACTCAAGATGGAGACGAATTTTACCCCATATATGACGAACCAGACGGTAAGTGGATTTTTATCGATATGGATACCGGTAAAATAACCAAGGGCTCATTCTATTAATAATTCTTTATTACATTGACCTATTTTTTTCTTTCCTTTATCCGGGTTTTTTAGCTAAAGAAAAGATATATTTATACTAGAGGTAAAATCAACATGCCTATATGCGCAGATAGAAAAATGAAAATTAGAGGCTTTACCATAATTGAGATGACAGTAGTAATGGTAGTAGTGGGCATATTAGCTTCGATTTCCGTACCTAAAACAAACAAGATAATGCAAAAGAGTAAGCAAGCTGAAGCCATAAACATGTTGACGAAGATGTATAGAGGCTACAAAACTGCAATTATTGATGGAGTTCTTGTAGACGAAGCAAACAGCTATATGCTTTATAATTATACACTATATGGTAATCCATCGACACAAAGCCTTTGTTTTAATCCTGATGAGAGCAACCAATCTCCAAATGATCCTAGTGACCGTTCGGTGGGCTCATGGGCAGCTTTAGGCTTTGAGCAAAATCCAAATTATGAGACTACGGGTTTATATTTTTCTTATGATTTTCTTAAGCCTACCGCTGGATGGGCTCCAGATGACTATGCATCAACAGGAAGTAGCCCTAGAAGTAATGCTATGCGGCCAAGTTCAGCAGGCGGCACTCAAAATATTGGCGTAGCTTGGCTAAAAGTAAATCGTGATAACACTCAAGATGGAGACGAATTTTACGACATATACGACGAACCAGACGGAAAGTGGATTTTTATCGATATGCATACCGGTAAAATATTCAAGGGCTCCTACTATCAATAATTCTTTATTACATTGACCTCATAAATTTTTTCTTATATTTTCAAAGATGACCTCACTGTCTGATTCCCTCCAATATTTTAAAGGCGTTGGGCCTCGCAAGATTAAACTGTTTAAGAAATTAGACATCCATTCTGCAGAAGATCTACTCTATCATTTTCCCCGTAGATACGAAGACCGCTCAAATCTAACGAGAATCTCTAATTTAGAGATCGGCAGACTCTACACAATTAAAGGCCAAATCTTAGCTAAAACAGATAGGCGTTCTTGGAAGAGGCGAGGCTTTAGCATTATCGAAGTCGCCGTAGGGGACGATACAGGCAGGGTATTTGCAGTATGGTTTAATCAGCCATATTTGAAGCAGTATTTCAAAGTAGGCCAAAGCGTAATTTTGTTTGGGAAGGTCGAATTATATAAAGACCGGCTCCAGATTTCTAATCCAGAGTTTGAGCTTTTAGGAAGTTCGCAAGATGATTCTTTGAGCACGGGAAGGATTGTGCCGATTTATTCTGTCAGTGAAGGATTGACCCAGAGATTCATGCGTCAGATTATCAAAATCACTTTAGATAGATTCATGCCCAAGATAGCAGATCCGCTACCTTATAATATCAGAAAAAAATATGAGCTCCTGAATTTAGCGCAAAGCCTTATAAATATTCATTTTCCTAAGGACGAAAAAGCCAATAAAGAAGCCTATCACAGGTTGTCTTTTGAAGAGTTTTTCTTTTTTCAGATACCAGTAATCATCAGGAAGCTAAGAAGGTATGAGAAGAGAGGCATAAAACATAAAACTGATGGTTTTGTTTTTAGGCGATTAAAGGAAAATCTACCTTTTCAGCTTACCTCTGCCCAAGAGAGGGAGATTGAAAATATCAAAAAAGACATGTCTTGCGAGTTTCCTATGCAGCGTCTCTTGCAGGGTGAGGTGGGTAGTGGTAAGACTATTGTGGCAATACTTGCCGCAGCTATTGCCCTAGACGGAGGCTATCAAGTAGCTTTTATGGTTCCTACTGAGATCCTGGCAAAGCAGCACTTTTTTACCATCAAGCATCAAATATCCCGCGCCTGTCACTTACAGGCGCCAGGACAGGCAAAGATCAAAGGCGGCGGAATAAAGATCACTCTATTAACAAGTGATTTAAAGAAGAAAGAAAAGCAAGAAATTTACAAGAAAATAAAGAACGGTAAGATACAATTGGTTATTGGCACACACTCATTAATTCAGCAGGACTTGATTTTCAAGAATTTGGGATTAGTGATTATTGATGAGCAGCACAAGTTTGGCGTTGCCCAGCGCGCACTGCTGCCCAAAAAAGGCGATAATCCGGATACTTTGATTATGACCGCAACACCTATTCCGCGCACGCTTTCCATGACAATTTACGGCGATTTAGATATTTCTGTAATCGATGAGTTGCCTAAAGAAAGGCTCCCAATAAAGACTTTCAAGTTTAACGAAGAGAAGATAGGAGAAGTTCATGAGTTTGTCAGAAATATCGTGATACAGAAGAGGCAGGTTTATTTTGTTTGTCCTATCATCGAAGAGTCTGAAGTAATGGATCTAAAAGCCGCTCAGACAACTTTCGAAGAATTTAGGACAAAAATATTTAAGGATTACAATATTGGGTTGATTCATGGCCAAATGGATACTCAACTTTCAGATAAAGTGATGCAGGATTTTAAAGATGGCAAAATCGATATTCTAGTAGCTACTTCCGTGTTGGAGGTGGGTATTGATATGCCCAATGCAACATGTATGGTTGTTTTGCAGGCTGAAAGATTCGGTTTGTCTCAATTACATCAATTAAGGGGCCGTATTGGTAGAAGTAGCTTAGAGTCTTTTTTCATTATTGTTTCTCAGGCCAAAACAGAAGAGTCGAAGATGAGGATAAAGGCCATTGAAGAATTATCAGATGGTTTTAGAATAGCAGAGGAGGATTTAAGGATCAGAGGGCCAGGTGAATTCTTTGGCAAGCGTCAACACGGATTAAGCAATTTGAATATTGCGAATCCTCTAACTCAGCTTAAACTTCTTAAGAACGCCAGAGACGAGGCCTACTCCCTATTAAAAGAAGACCCATATTTGGCAAAAAGGCAAAATTCTCAGATACTGTTTAAAATCAAGAAGGTGTTCCCAGAATTCCCCAGGCTAACAATAGAAGCATAGTAGGGTGCCACTGAGGCCAAATTCGTTGTTTATGATTGGGCAGGTTTACATATTTATGACTTTTATGAACAAACAATTTTTTATATGGTAGTAATGGGCATTGGTGCATGAATTATATTGTAATATATTGATTTTTATTCTAAACTGTTTCTGATGAACAAAAGAATTGGTTTAATTGCACTCACTATTTTTTTAGTCTACTTTGTCATTTTCTTTATATTCCCCAATTTCCTACTCACCCTAGAATTAAAGATATTCGATAACTTCACGCTTTTGGAAAAACGTACCAGCCATTTTCTCCCCAAGCTCAATTATTCAACTCATCTTGACGATATAGTCGTTATAATTATTGATGAGGATACTATTAATAATTTGAAGAGGAAGTTGCCCTTGCCGCGCTACTTCTACGCAGATTTGTTGGAAAGGATATTCGAGGTAAAACCAAAACTAGTTGTCTTTGATATAGTCTTTAGCGGCGAAAGTGAAGATAGGGAAGATGATATTCTATTAGCCAAGGCGATAGAGGGTAGAACTAATATATTGTTTCCATATGCCAATGATGATACCGGACGCCCTCTCCCTACAGACAGTTTCTTTCTCAAAGATCTCCCTTCTGGGGGATATATTAATAAGCCCATTGATGCTGATTCTACCATCCGCAGAATACGACCCTTTGCTTTAACCGAAAATAATGCAATTAGGGACTGTTCTACTGAATTCCGAATTCTTGATAGATATTATGATTATAGCCTTGATTCCGTTGTTCTAGACAAAAAGAGAGTATCGCTAAATAATTTAAAAACTAAAAAGGAAGACCGTTTTACCAAATTTAATTTTTCCTTGCGTAGAGATAATACGATTTGGATAAAATACCAAGCAGACAAAGCCGACCTTAATACGATACCGATGTGGCGTGTTCTTTTGGATGATTTTGATACTTCGGTATTTGATGATAAGGTTGTTATCGTTGGCGTTACAGCAAAGATCCTCCACGATATACACAAGTCACCTTATGGGTTTATGGCTGGCGTGGAAATTATGGCTAATGTGGCTACAATGTGCTTAGACGGCAAATTTCTTGAGGAGTCTCCTTGGTGGCTTAATTGGTTTTTAATCTTTATCCTATGCATGTTTACGGTCTTGGCGTGTTACCACTTGCCCATGTTTAAAGGGCTCTTATTTTGTTTATCCCTAAGCACTATTACGGCAGTTTTGGCCTTTGGATCGTTCTTAAATAACTACTACCTTAACCCGTTCAAGCTAGTTTTTATAGTTGTGTTAGGCTATATTGTGATTAATTTCTATAAGTATACCTCTGTGGTTATGGAGAATTTGAATCTAAGAAAGATTAGTACGACTGATGAATTGACGGGCCTACACACCTTTAGGTTCTTCCGGGTAGTTATAAACCATGAATTCCAGAAGTCTCTACGGTACAAGATACCGGCGTCTCTCTTAATGATCGATATAGATAACTTCAAAAAGATAAACGATAAGTATGGCCATCAGAACGGCAATGTAGTATTAAACAAAATAGGTAAGATACTTTTGAATAATGCGCGTAAGTCAGACTTTCCTGTTCGTTACGGTGGGGAAGAATTAGCCATTCTGCTTCCTCATACTAATATTCAAGGTGCCTACAAGTGCGCTGAAACCATAAGGAAAATTATTGAGAAAGAGGATTTCTTTATGACTAAAGAAGGCCCTAAGAAAGTTACAGTCAGCATAGGCGTATCTTCTTTTCCTGAGATGGATATCGCTTATGTAGAAGATATGATAAAGCTTGCTGATACAGCATTATATAAAGCAAAGCACGAAGGCAAGAATAGGGTAATAATCTATAGCCAAGAGTCAGGGGGTAGTATTAATACAGGTTAATTTCTGCATGGAGTTGTTTATTTTGAATCTTTGTGAATTATATTGCAATTCATTGTTTTTTACTCTAAACTATCTTTATGAATAAGAAGACCAGCCTCATTGTTGTTAGCGTATTTGTTATTTATCTCGTATTCTCTTTTTTCTTCCCTAAATCTTTACTTTCTTTAGAATTAAAGGTATTTGACAGCTTCAGTGTTTTAGCTAGAAACTCTGGCTATTTCTTTCCAAAACTTAACTCTTCGCAACACCTGGATGAAGTAACCATTGTTGCCATAGATGATGCCACTGTCCAGAAACTGAAGAAGAAGCTTCCCTTGCCGCACTACCTTTTTGCTGAGTTATTGCAAAAGATTGATGCCGGAGATCCCAGATTAATAGTATTTGATATGGTCTTAAGCGGTGAGAGTGAAGATGCCCAAGGCGATGCCATGTTAGCTAAGGCAATAGAAGGCAAGAGTAATATCTTATTCCCTTATATAACTGATGACGCGGGGCGTACCCTCGGAACAGACAAATTTTTTGTTAAGAATCTTCCTTCCGCAGGCTATGCGAATAAGCTCATTGATTTTGGTTCTACAGTCCGCAGAGTCAGACCTATGGAATTTACCTATGATAACAAAATTAGAGACTATGCTACGGAATTATACATATTTAGTAAATATCATGATTATGACCTAGATTCTATTGTTGTAGAGGATAAACAAGCTTTTCTGCATAATTTAAAACTTAAAAAAGAAGATGAATATGGCAAATTCAACTTTCCCCTGCGCAGGGATAATACTATTTGGATAAAGTACCAAGCGGATAGGGCTGACTTTGATAAGATGTCTATGTGGGGAGTACTTTCTGATAATTTTAATCCTTCGGTATTTAAGGATAGAATTGTTTTCATCGGGACGACGGCAAAGATCGCCCGCGATGTATATAATACTCCCATTGGCATTATGTCTGGCGTTGAGATTATGGCCAATACCGCCCTGATGTTTTTAGATGGCAAATTCTTTCAGGAAGCTCCCCAGTTGCTCAAGTGGTTTTTGATTCTTTTCTTCTGCGTGCTTATTGTGTTTCTATGCTACCACTTGCCTATGATTAAAGGATTTTTATTTACAGCATCAGTAGTCTGCATAATGGCAGTTGTGACTTTCGGGTTGTTTATAAATAATTACTACCTTAACCCATCGAGGTTCATCTTTATAAGTTTATTAGCTTATGCTGTTATAAACTTTTACAAATATGCCTCTGTAACTTTAGAGAATATAAAATTGAGAAAAATAAGCACAACTGATGCATTGACTGGCTTGCATTCCTTTAGGTTCTTTCAGGTGGTTATGGAACATGAATTTCAGAAGAGCCTAAGATATAAGACTCCCTTGTCCCTGTTTATGATAGATATTGATGACTTTAAGAAAATAAACGATACTTATGGCCATCAGAATGGTAATATCGTCCTGAGCAAAATTGGCCAGATCCTGCTGCATAATATGCGCAAGGCAGATTTTTCTGTTCGTTACGGTGGAGAGGAGTTTGTTATTGTGCTTCCTCACTCTGATGTTGTAGGTGCTCAAAAGTGCGCCGAGATCCTAAGGCAGCGTATAGAAAAAGAGGTTTTCTTGCTTCCCAAAATAGGACCTTTAGAAGTCACGGTGAGTATCGGCATATCATCATTTCCTTCAATGAAAATAACCTCTGCAGAAGAAATGGTAAAATTGGCTGATATGGCACTTTACGAAGCAAAACACCAAGGTAAGAATAAGGTGGTAGTTTATAATAAAGGACAAGAAGGCCCTGAAAATACCGATTAGAGGTATCAGAGTTTCTATTAAGATGTTTAAAATACTAAAAAGAGTTAGAGCGAAACAGGCATTCGGGCTAGTGGAAATAGTAATCGTCTTAGGCATGGTTATTGTTTTGTCAGCTCTGTCTATCCACGGTTTATTACAGGCTAAGGCACGTGCCAGTGATGGGTCTGCGATCCGTAATGTAGAATCAGTGGCTGCTGCTATGCAGTCCTACATTTTCGAAAATTCCATTTGCACTAAGGAATTTGCTAAATTAATTACTGCCATTCCACCTTATCTTTCTGAAGCCTTCAGCGATGGTAATCATCAAGGATATGATTTTTGGGTAATTCCGAGGCCGCGAGGTTCTAAAGATTATTTTGTATATGCCCAGCCAGAATATTATAAGATTACTGGTTCAAAGTTTATTATTTGGGATTATGCGGGCCTAAAGAAATTTGATGATTATACGCAAGCTGGCAGTTATGTTTTGCAAAGTGAACTCGCAGAGTTTTTCCCCTCTCCGCCTCTAGGATGGGATATAACTGATGAAGATGCAATGCTCGAAGGAACGTGTGATTCAAATATTTGTCCGCCAGGCGATAGCGAAGGTGCCGGGAGAACTGAGGAAGAGGGACTAGTGGTAAGGCTGAAGCAAATTTTGTGCAAAGCCTATTTAAGATTGATTTAATTAAGAAGCTCTCACATTGAAATATCGTTATGGGAGCGATTTTTTTTATGCGCATAACCAGTGGATCGCTTAAGTCAAGAGTAATAAAAGACCCTAGGCATATTCGCCCTACCCAGGATAAAGTGAGGAAGGGCTTATTTGATACAATACGTGCCGCAGTGCCTGATTCTAATTTTTTGGACCTATATGCAGGCAGCGGTGCCGTAGGTATTGAGGCGCTATCCAATGGGGCCAAAGAAGCAGTTTTTGTAGAGAAAGACAACCGATGCCATAAGATAATCAGGGATAATATGGTGCAGTTAGGGTTGATGTCAAAATCGGAAAGCCTTAGGGAGAACGCCTCTATTTTAAGCATCGATGCCCTAAGGGCGATAGGGGTTCTTTCTAAAAGCAATAAGAAGTTCGACATAATCTTCTTAGACCCACCCTATTATAAAGATCTTGCAAAAAAAGCCTTGCAAAAGCTATCTGCTTGTGATATATTAGCGCCCTCTGGATTGGTAGTTGCAGAGCATAGCAAGAAAGATGATCTTGGCAATAATTTTGGAGACTTAACTTGCTTTAAACAAAAGAGATACGGAGATACATACTTATCGTTTTATAGTAAAAGCCTTCAATAGAAACATCAAGCTCTCAATAGGCCAAATAACGATTACATATAATCAAGAAAGGTAGAAAATTATGTGTCAAAAAGCCATATATCCGGGAAGTTTTGATCCTATGACTTATGGTCACATTGATATTGTAAAGAGGGCATTAAAGATTTTTGAAGAAGTAGTTGTGGCTGTGGCAGATAACCCCCATAAGAATCCCCTTTTTTCTGTAGAGGATAGGGTCGAGATGACCAGAGAGGCGATGAAGGATTTTGATAGAGTCACTGTTGAGAATTTTAGCGACTTAGTTATCGACTATGCCCATCGAAAGAAGATTGAAGTGATCATAAGAGGCCTTAGAATGATTTCTGATTTTGAGTACGAATTTCAGATGGGCCTTACAAATAGAAAATTGGCACCGGATATAGAGACTATCTATCTTATGCCTTCTGAATCCTATAGTTATCTTTCATCGAAGCTATTAAAAGAAGCTGCAAGTCTGGGTGCAGATATCTCTAATTTTATGCCAAAGTTTATCGCAGATAAGCTAAAGGCCAAGATAAAATAGATTTAATATTTAATAATGAAGATAGCTGTAGCCAGATTAAAAGAAGGCGTTATGGAGAATTTTCAGGAGTCTCTGACGCCTGGGCAGTTAGATATAGATACGAGTGAGATTAAATATAAAAGCAATATCGATATCTCATCAGATGTAAAGAAAGACATGCAGGTTCTTTTAGCTAAGACTCATTTAAGCGCTGCTGCAGAATTGACTTGTTCGCGCTGTCTTAAAGAATTTAACCAGGTAGTCGAGAAAGACTTTGATACACAATACCCCCTAGATAAGATGCAACGGTCTATCGACATTACTCAGGATATTAGGGAAGAGGTAATTTTAGGTTATCCTTTAAAATTTTTGTGTAAACCTGATTGCCGCGGGCTTTGTCCTGAGTGTGGTAAGGATTTAAATAGTAGCAAGTGTAATTGCAAAGTTAATTAAAAGGAGTGACAAATGGCTTTACCTAAGCGAAGACATTCGATAACAAGAGGAAGAAAAAGACGCACACACTGGAAGATAAGCTTGACTCAGACAGTAGAGTGCCCACAGTGCAAAAAAAAGAAATTATCGCATCGCATCTGTCCATTTTGCGGTTTCTATAAAGGCAGAGAGGTTATAAAAATAGAGACTGTTGCGGAGAGAAAGAAGAGAAGAGAAAAGCAAAAAGAGCGGCGCAAGAAGAAATAAGGGCATATTTGACGAAAGGATAAAGAGGTAGCTTTATGAAGATAGCAGTTGATGCTATGGGTGGTGATTTTGCTCCGCGAGCCGTGGTGCAAGGAGCGGTAGAAGCTGTAAAGAAGTATGATTTAAATATTCTGCTTGTAGGGAATTCGAATTCAATCGAGAGAGAGCTTCGCGCAATTAAAAACTACCCTAAGGATAAGATAAAGATCGTTCATGCTGACCAGGTAATCGATATGGAAGATCCACCAACAGCGAGTGTGCGCAAAAAGAAAAATTCTTCCATTTCTCTAGCTGTAAATTTATTGAAGGCAAAAGAGGTTGACGCATTTGTTAGTGCTGGGAATACCGGCGCGGTTGTCTGTGCGGCCACGTTGTATTTGGGGATGTTGCCTGGTATTGAGCGTCCAGGAATCGCCATTGTATTCCCTACTTTAAAAGGTGCGTCGTTAGTAGTTGACGTTGGTGCGAATATCGACCCAAAGCCCCTGCATCTTTTGCAGTACGCTATAATGGCTGAAGCATACTATAGGCATGTGATAGGTTCCAAAAGTAGGCCGACAGTGGGCCTATTAAACGTGGGAGAAGAAGCGACTAAGGGAACAGATTTTGTTAAAGAAACACACCAGTTATTATTCCGTAGCTCTTTAAAATTTGTGGGCAATGTTGAAGGAAGAGAGATCTTTTCTGGAAACTGCAATATTATAGTTTGTGATGGATATGTAGGTAATGTAGCGCTTAAAGTCACAGAGAGTGTGGCCGAGATGTTAAATATGGCCTTACGCAGAAATATACTTAAAGGTTTTTTGGGCAAGTTAGGGACATTGCTATTGTTAAGTAATTTAAAACGTTTTAAAAAAGAATTAGATTATACTGAACATGGCGGAGCGCCGCTGTTGGGGGTTGATGGTGTAGTCATTATTGCCCATGGCCGTTCTTCTGCAAAGGCTATAACAAACGCAATTAGGGCTGCCAAGACAGAAGTTGAGCGCGGTGTAAACCAGAAGATTATCGATATGATCACAGTCATGCAAGATTCAGTCACGCCATAAACACGTCTCCACAAAATATAATGCTAGCATATATTTTTCCTGGTCAAGGGGCTCAATTTGTAGGTATGGGTAAGGATCTTTACGAGAACTTTTCCAGCTCAAAGAATATATTCGAGAAAGCGGATAAGAAGTTGGGTTTTAGTATTTCAGATCTTTGCTTTAATGGGCCACAGGAAAAGCTTACCTCTACAGAAAACGCCCAGCCAGCAATATTGACAGTTAGCATTGCGGCCTTAGAGGCATTGAAGGAATACGCCGCAAACACTTCTTGTCCTTTAAAGCTAGAACCTGGTTTTACCGGTGGTTTAAGTTTGGGGGAGTATAGCGCTCTGGTGGCAGCCGAATCCTTGTCGTTTGAAGATGTGCTACAACTGGTTAGAAAGCGCGGCCAATTTATGGAAGAGGCAGCCAAGAACAATCCAGGAAAGATGCTTTCGATCATTGGTCTACCTAAGGAAGTTGTCGAGGAGATTTGTAGACAGAGTAGTTGTGAAATCGCCAATCTAAACAGTCCTGGCCAGATCGTGATCTCCGGCAGGATAGCGGATATTGATAAGGCAATGGATATGGCTAAGGCCAAAGGGGCAAAGCGCGCAATAATGTTAGATGTCAGCGGTGCATTCCACTGTTCGCTGATGAAAGAGGCAGAGGCAAAATTAACCGAGGAAATCAGAAAGTTGACGTTTAAGCAGCCTAAACTGCCCATAGTAAGCAATGTTACAGCCAAGGGTGAGGTCGATCCTCAGAATATTACGAATAATTTGATTAAACAAGTGAGTTCTTCTACTTATTGGCAGGACTCAATTAGTTTTATGGTGGCAAATGGCGCAGATTGTATCCTAGAAATTGGCCCAGGGGCCGTATTAAGAAGTTTGAATAGAAGGATAACGCCAGATACTAAGACAGTAAATTTAGGGAATACAGAACAGATTAAATCTTTCATTGACAGTCATAAGAATTAAGGAGAAGAGAGGTATGAAACTAAAAGACAGAGTTAGTTTGATTACTGGAGCGGCCAGAGGCATTGGCAAAGAGATCGCCTTGGCTTTCGCTCATGAAGGCAGCGATATCGTAGTTTGCGATGTGGATTTAGAGGCTGCCCAAAAGACCCAAAAAGAAATCGAAGCCTTAGGCCGTCGAGCCTTGAGTTTCAAAGTAGACGTGACTAATTTAGGGCAGATTGAGGAGATGGTGAATTTAATACTTGACAAATTCTCTAAGATTGATATATTAGTAAACAATGCTGGCATCACAAAAGATAATTTAATCATAAGGATGTCGGAAGATGATTGGGATAAAGTGCTCTCTGTCAATTTAAAAGGCGCATTTGGTTGTATAAAGATCGTATCTCGCCATATGCTTAAAAAGCGATACGGCAAGATAGTAAATGTCGCTTCAATAATCGGTCTGATTGGCAACGCTGGACAGGCCAATTACGCTGCTTCCAAAGGCGGCTTGATTGCATTAACGAAATCCCTAGCCAAGGAATTTGCTTCGCGAAATATTAACGTAAATGCAGTCGCTCCAGGTTTTATTGAGACACCCATGACGGAAAAGTTGCCCGAAGATTATAAGAAGCAGATGCTGGAAAACATTCCCATGGGCAAGTTTGGTAAGCCAGAGGATGTAGCTAAGGTTTGTTTATTTTTAGCCAGTTCAGAATCAGATTATATGACAGGTCAGGTAATTGTTGTTGATGGGGGCATGGTTACCTAGCTCACTTTGTAGTAAAAAATAGATAGATATAATAAATTAGCATAACAGCACTTACATAATAATATTGCGTAGGTGTAAAGCAGGAGGTAGACACATGGCAGATGTAGCAGACAAAATTAAGTCCATAATTGCAGAACAATTAGGAGTAAAACCCGAAGAGGTTACTCCTCAAGCTTCGTTTATCGAGGACTTAGGCGCTGATTCTCTGGATACAGTAGAATTAGTAATGGCATTAGAAGAGGAGTTTGGAGTTGAGATTCCTGATGAGGATGCAGAGAAGATGGGTACTGTAGGAGATGCGGCAAAATACATTGAAGAAAAAGTTGCAACGAAATAGTTTTATAAAGATTAAGTTATAGAAATTCCACCCTCCAATTATTATTTTTTGGGGGGTTTCTATTTTAAAATACTATGGGAAAAAGAAGAGTAGTGGTAACTGGTCTAGGCATAGTTTCACCAGTAGGGCTCCAAACCTCTACCATGTGGGATTCGTTAATGAAAGGTAAGAGTGGGATCTCGAAGATTACCGCTTTTGACCCTTCTAAATTCACTTCTCAGATTGCCGGAGAGATTAAAGATTTTGATCCTCTCAAATTCATCACATTCAAAGAGTCTAAGAGGATGGATAGATTTGTTCAACTCGGGATAGCCGCGTCAAAAGAAGCTTTCCTAGATTGCGGCATTGATATGCAAAAAGAAGACCCTTACCGCGTTGGCGTATTGGTCGGTTCAGGGGTCGGCAGCCTCCATGTTGTACATCAACAATGCAGGAATTATGACGCCAAGGGGCCTTCGCGAATCTCGCCTTTTATGATACCGCTTATAATTGTGAATGAAGCTGCTGGCAATATTTCTATAGTCTTTGGGGCAAGGGGCCCGAATTCATGTGTAGCTACAGCTTGCGCTTCGGGAAGCCATGCTATAGGTGATGCATCTAGGATCATTAAATATGGAGATGCGGATGTAATGATCGCGGGAGGTACAGAAGGATGTATTACCCCTATGGGTATAGGTGGGTTTTGTTCTTTGAAGGCACTTTCTTGCAGAAACGATGCCCCGGAGAAAGCCTCTCGGCCTTTTGATAAAGAACGGGATGGTTTTGTCATGGGAGAAGGAGCGGGGATAGTAGTTCTGGAAGAACTAGAACATGCTAAAAAGCGAGGCGCAAAAATATACGCAGAGATAGTCGGATACGGTATGACAGGAGATGCGTATCATATTACAGCCCCTAATCCTGAAGGAGAAGCTTCTGCTAAGGCTATGCAGTTTGCCTTGAGGGACGCAAACCTAAATCCCGAAGACGTACAATATTTAAATGCCCATGGTACTTCAACGCAATTAAACGATAAGATTGAAACAAGAGCCATTAAGACATGTTTTGGTTCGCATTCTAAGAAGTTGGCCATAAGTTCTACTAAATCTATGACAGGCCATCTAATCGGAGCTGCTGGAGGATTAGAGTTTATCGTTAGTGTTTTAGCAGTTAAGAATGATATCGCCCCTCCTACAATTAATCAAGAGCATCCAGATCCTGAGTGCGACCTTGACTATGTCCCCAATCAGGCACGCCAGATGAAAATAGATGCAGCACTATCTAATTCTCTGGGGTTTGGCGGACACAACGCAACCCTCATAGTCAAGAAGTTCTTAGGATAGTTTAGGTAGCCCGCAATAACCTCCTGAATTTCATAAAGTAGATAAAAAATGGGAAACACGATAACAGAGAAAATACTTTTGGCGCATAGCGAAAAGAAGTCCATTAAGCCGGGCGAATTTGTCTGGGCAAAGGTGGATTTTACGCTGGGCAATGATATTACCGCGCCTATCGCTATAGATCAGTTTGAAAAATATAGAGCAGAGAGAGTCTTTGACAATAAGAAGATCGCTTTGATTCCAGATCACTTTACGCCAGCAAAGGACGCAAAGAGTGCCCAGCAAGCCAAGAGATTAAAGGAGTTCGCAGATAAATATAAGATAAAACACTACTATGAAGTCGGCCGTATGGGTATTGAGCATGCGCTGCTGCCGGAACTTGGCTTGGTTAAGCCCGGAGATCTGGTTATTGGCGCAGATTCACATACCTGTACATATGGAGCGCTAGGTGCGTTTTCAACAGGTGTTGGTTCTACAGACTTAGCGGCAGCTTGGATTACAGGCGGTTGTTGGCTGAGGGTGCCTGAGAGCATAAAGTTTATATATCAAGGTAAATTGAATAAGTGGGTCAGTGGTAAAGATTTAATCTTGCATACGATTGCCGATATAGGAGTTGATGGCGCACTGTATAAGGCTATGGAATTTAGCGGTGATGTTATAAGAAAATTGCCCATGGATGATAGATTGGCAATGTGTAATATGGCTATTGAAGCAGGGGGGAAGTCCGGAATAATTGAGCCGGATGCGATAACTTTAGAATATATTAAGACCAAAGACAAAAGACCAAAGACCAAGGCAAAAAAATTCCTTAAGTCGGATAAAGATGCAAATTACGCAGATGTTAAGGAATATAACATATCTAAGTTAGAGCCACAAGTGGCTTGTCCGCATCTGCCTAGCAATGTTAAACCGGTAAGCAAATTAAAGGGCACAAAGATCGATCAGGTGGTTATTGGTTCATGTACAAATGGCAGGATCTCTGATTTGAGGATCGCTGCAAAGATTTTAAAAGGCAGGAAGGTCAATACCAATATCAGAGTAATAGTTATTCCAGCTACTCAAAAGATATATTTAGATGCAGCCAGAGAAGGCCTGGCTGAAATTTTTGTTAAAGCCGGAACGGTGTTTTCTACTCCGACTTGCGGCCCTTGCTTGGGAGGCCATGCTGGGATTTTGACTAAAGGTGAAGTAGCTTTGGCTACAACTAATAGAAACTTTATCGGAAGAATGGGGCACCCTAAGAGCTTTGTCTATTTGTCCAATCCAGCTGTAGCTGCGGCAAGCGCGATAATGGGCAAGATTACACATCCTGGAGAAGTAGTATGATTTTAAAAGGTAAAGTACACAAATTTGGCAACGACATCAATACTGACGATATCATCGCCGCGAAGTATTTGAATACAACCGATCCAAAGGAATTAAGCAAGCACTGTATGGAGACAATTGCTCAAGAATTCCCACAGAAGGTATTGCACGGTGATATAATAGTCGGAGGTAAGAATTTTGGTTGCGGTTCATCCAGAGAGCACGCGCCCATAGCCATTAAGGGCTGCGGTATTTCTCTGGTGATCGCAAAGAGTTTTGCCCGGATATTCTTTAGAAATTCCATAAATATCGGTTTACCGATATTGGAACTTAAACAAGCAGGAAAGATAAAAGAAGGCGATAGCCTAGAAGTAGATTTAACAAAAGGTGTTGTTAGAAATCTGACACAAGATGCTATATATGAATCTGCGGCTTTTGCAGAGTTTATGCAGGAATTGATTCATTCAGGGGGATTGATGCAATGGATACAAAGAAAACACAATACAAAATAGCGGTAATTCCCGGAGACGGCACAGGGCCAGAAGTAGTTAGAGAGGGATTAAAGGTCCTTGAGGCCGTTAGTAGTAAATACAGTTTTAAATATGAAGCCATAAGTTATGACTTTGGCGGAGATAGATATTTAAAGACCGGAGAGATACTCCCGGATTCTGGCCTGGAAGAACTAAAGGCTATGTCCGCGATTTTTCTAGGCGCAGTAGGCCATCCTGATGTAAAGCCCGGCATTCTAGAAAAGGGATTGCTTTTGAATCTCAGGTTTACACTGGATCAGTATATTAATCTACGTCCGGTAAAGCTGTATAATAATACATTCTGTCCTTTGAAGGACAAGACAGAGAAAGATGTGGATTTTGTGGTCGTACGCGAAAATTCCGAAGGCCTATATAAAGGTACGGGTGAGTTTCAGAATAAAGGCACAAAAGATGAAGTAGCTATTCAGATTTCTCATAATACCAGGAAAGGCGTAGAGCGTTGTATTCGTTATGCATTTGAATGTGCCCGCAGGCGAAAAAAGAATAAGAGCCTTACGCTTTGCGGCAAGACAAATGTTTTGACTTACGCTTGGGATTTGTGGGAACGGACTTTTAATGAAGTTGCCAAAGAGTATAAAGATATAAAGACAGACTATGCTCACGTGGATGCTACTTGTATGTGGTTTGTCAAAAATCCGGAGTGGTTCGATGTTATTGTCACGGATAATATGTTTGGTGACATTATTACGGATTTGGGTGCGATGGTGCAGGGAGGCATGGGTATCGCTGCCGGTGGGAATATCAATCCAAAGGGCGTCTCTATGTTTGAACCTATAGGCGGGTCGGCTCCCAAATATACCGGCAAGAATGTTATCAATCCCTTAGCGGCTATTTGTGCACTGGGCATGCTTTTGGATGAGATAGGAGAAGAAGAGGCAGCAAAAACGGTTGAAGCTGCTGTGATAGAGGTTGTTAAGACAAAACTAAAGAGCTTAGGCGCAGGAAAGATGGGTTATTCTACTTCTGAGGTCGGCGATTTAGTTGTAAAAAATCTATAAAGAGGGATTTAAAAATGAAAAATAAAAAAGCATATAATGTTGCGGTTATCGGAGTGGGTGTTGTGGGGCAGGAGATGTTGCGCATCTTAAGGGAGCGTAATTTCCCGATTAAGAATTTAAAGGTATTTGCCCGCAGCTCAAGACAGATTCAGGTCGATGCTGATAGTTATGATGTGCAGGAAATCACTCCTGATGGCTTTGAGGGTGTAGATATCGCTTTGTTTGCCGGTACCGAAGGCGAAAAAGGAGCGTCTGTGACCTTTGCTGCTGAGGCAGTAAAGAGAGGGGCGGTTGTAATTGATAATGGAGCAGACTTCAGGATGGATCCAGACGTACCTTTAGTCGTTCCCGAGGTAAATCCTAAAGATGCCAAGAAGTACCGTAAGAAAGGCATCATCGCTAACCCCAACTGTTCTACTATCCAGATGGTCGTTGCCCTGGGCCCGATACACAAAGCAGTAAAGCTTAAGAGAGTAATAGTCTCTACCTATCAGGCTGCTTCCGGGGCTGGCAGAGGAGCTGTAGAGCAGTTGAAGAATGAGTTGAGCTTTTTAAACGGCAGTGGATACAGCGATGTTGTCATCTCGCAACCACAAGGTAGTGCCTTGTCCCATCAATTAGCTTATAATGTTTTTCCGCATATCGGCGGTTTTGCTGAACATGATTATACTTCGGAAGAGTGGAAGATGGTAAAAGAGACCCACAAGATCCTGCACTCTGATAAGATAAAAATCACTGCTACCACTGTCAGGGTGCCGGTTAGAACCGGTCACTCCGAAGCGGTTTATATCGAGACAAAAAAAGATATCCCAGTAGATGATTTAAAACAGCTGTTAAAGAGTTCTCCCGGAGTTGAATTGATAGATAGCCCAAAGGAGAACCTCTATCCTTTACCCATTGAATCCGAAGGCAAAGACGCAGTTTATGTGGGCCGTGTACGCAAAGATCCTTATGTAAAGAATGCCTTTTGGCTCTGGGTAGTCTCGGATAATCTTCGCAAAGGTGCTGCTTTAAACACCATCCAGATTGCAGAGCTTTTGATAGCCAAGAAATAATATGTTCGACAGGAATCAATCCAGAATAATAATTATTCTTGGACTGTTAGGAGTTTTTACCTGCATCTTATCGTTTTCTCTTCTTTCAAAGTATTCCGCGATCGATTTCAAATTCCCGTTAGAAAAAGAAGAAATATTCATTGCCGCGGATAAATTTATCTATTCGCAGGGAAGCTCTCCTCTGCCGCTCGTCAGGAAGGCCCACGTAGCATCAGATCAACAGGCTACAATTTATGTCCAAAAGAAATTAGGAGTAGAAAAGGCCGGAGAACTCCTGGAGTCTTTGTCGCTATATTATTGGCAGGTCGAGTACGTATTTCCTAAAAAGAAAGGTTTCCCTTTTTTCTCCAGAGACTCCGTTAGGCTGCTGATTAGCCCACTCGATGCCCGGATTATCAGCTTAAAGCATAAAATTCCCCTGGAACAATATGAAGGCTCCAAGGCCCTTTCAAAAAACGAAGCGCAAGCTATAGCTGGTGAGTTTTTTGATTCTATTGATTTTGATATCTCAGATTTTAAGATGACTACGTATTCCCCCGGAGAGACAGAGCATCTTGCAGAGCATATTTTTGAGTGGGAGAAGGATATCGCCGACTTAAAGGACGCAAAACTAAAAGTAAGGCTGGGGATCTTTGGCGACAAGGTGGGCAATTTTGATTATTTCCTGAATATCCCTGATAACGAGCTAGGAGTATTCCGGCTTAACAATATAGTAAACACCTTCCTCTTTGTATTTTTGAATATGTTGGTTTTTGCCCTGGGGATATTCGTGTTAGTTGTTGCTGTCAGAAGAAGAAAGAAGATAGAGTGGAGATTCGGGTTTATCTTTGCACTGCTTATGGCCATAGCTTTCTTGATTAATTTTCTCAAGCTGGAGTATCGCCGGGATATATATCTAGCTTTGTTCTTTTTTATCTTGGTTTCGGCTTGCGCATTTGATTTTATCTGGACGTTGATCGTGTCTTGTGTTTCAAAGCTGTTTAGCAAGGAAGTGGGCCTTAATTTCTTTCCTGTGAAAATCTCTTATTCAATACTGCTGAGCTACATCTTTTTCTTTAGCGGTATTGGTTTTACGATGTTTTTCTTTGTCTTTGTGGCAAGAGCCCTGAATCCTATTACTACCCTGGGATTCGATAGCTTCTTTTCGGAATTCCCCTCTAATAAGCTTTCTTGTTTGATAGCCCCATTTCTGTCTTTGAGCGCAGCAGTATTCGAGGAGGTATTCTTTAGGGCGCTGGCGATCTCGTTCCTAAAGAAATATTTAAAGAAGACGATCTGGGCTATACTAGTTTCAAGCTTGATATGGTGTTTTATGCATGTTTCACCTCTTGGCTACAGTGATATCTATCCGGGTTTTGTTAAAGGCCTTATATTGCTGCCCATAGGATTATTGTTTGGTTATATTTTTGTACGGTTTGGCCTGGCCTGCGCGATCGCTACTCACTACTTGCACGACCTTGTGGTTATAGGAGCCGCATATTTAGAGTTCATTAATTTTCGGTATGTAAATTTAAACGTCATAACAATGTTAATAGCGGCGTTGCTACCACTGTCCATAGCGCTATATTTTAACTTCAGGAAGAAGAATGCGTAACATAAAATTGACCTTAGAATACGACGGCAGAGAGTATTGCGGCTGGCAGAGGCAAAAATCACCTCAGCCACGTTTAAGAAAATATAGGCAAAAAATATCTATCCAGGAGGCTATAGAGTTGTGCCTTAAGAAGATACTCAGGCAAAAAGTTTGCCTTATTGCTTCAGGGCGCACGGATAGCGGGGTTCATGCGGTAGGACAGGTAGCGAACTTCAAAACAACCTCTAAGATAAAACCAGATAGGTTAAGGTTGGCACTCAATGGCAATCTGCCAAAAGAGATAAGGGTTTCAGAGGCGCAAGAAGTTTCTTTGAGTTTTCACTCCCGGTACTCTGTTAAGTCTAAAGTCTATCGTTATTTGATCTTAAATCAGGAGTACAAATCACCATTCTTAAAAGAATACTCGTATTGGTTTAAGCAGCCCTTAGATGCAAGATTGATGCAGAAGGCGGCTAAGGGCTTGTTGGGAAAACATGACTTTAAGGCGTTTTGTGCCAGTGGCTCTGGCGTCAAAGACACAAAGAGGACGATAAAGCGCATAGATATCAGCACCTTGAAATTTCTTTCCGGTAATTTAATCACTATTGAAGTAGAGGCCAGTGGTTTTTTATATAATATGATGAGAAATATTGCGGGAACCATGATTGAGATTGGCAGAAAGAGGTTTGCGCCTGATTCTATCAAAAAGATTATTAGCTCTAGAGACAGATCGCTGGCCGGACCCTGCTTGCCCCCTAAAGGGCTATACTTAATAGAAGTAAAATATTAGTTAATTTTCAAAAAAGCTAAGATTTTCAACTTGTTTCATTGAGCAGCAGGGTTAAAAATTTAGCATTGACAAATAACAAAAAGATGTTATACTTTTATCCTTATGAAAAAGACTACTAAAATGGCTAAAAAGGGCGAGGTAAAACGTTCTTGGTACTTAGTCGATGCCAGCGATAAGATTTTGGGCAGATTAGCTGCAAAAATAGCCTCGGTTATCAGGGGAAAGCATAAATCAACCTTTACACCCCATGTTGACTGTGGAGATAATGTCATTGTTGTAAATGCTTCCAAGATAAAGGTTACTGGACGAAAACTAAAAGATAAGAAGTATTTAAGCTATTCTGGTTATCCTGGAGGTTTAAAAGAGACCTCATTAGAAAATATGCTTAATAATAAACCTACGGAAGTTATAAGGAGAGCCGTAAGAAGGATGCTGCCCAGGAAGCCTTTATATTATACATCCATAAATAAGTTAAAAGTTTATGCAGGTGATAAGCATCCATTTAGCAACATAAAAACATTTAAGACTTTAGATATTTAACGAACAGGATAAGAGAACATGGAAACAATTACGAAATACAAAGCTACAGGCAGAAGAAAAGAATCAGTTGCGCAAGTCGTACTTTTTGCAGGCAAGGGTGATATTATAGTAAATAAAAAACCCTGCGATTCATATTTCTTAAGAGAAACAGACAGATTGATTTTGAGGCAACCGCTTAAGGCTACTAATGTCTCTGATAAGGTCGATGTTATAGCTAAGGTAAGTGGCGGTGGAATAACCGGTCAAGCTGGAGCGTTAAGATTAGGTATTTCTAGAGCCCTGTCTTCACTAGATCAGAGCTACAAGTCTGTCTTAAGAAAAGGTGGATTCTTGACTCGCGATCCGCGTGCAAAAGAGCGCAAGAAATACGGCCAAAAGGGTGCTCGCAAGCGTTTCCAATGGACGAAGAGGTAGTCGTATAGATATATAAAAACAGACAAAATAGATATTTTACGATTTAATAATAAAAGTCTATCTCGACGAAAAAAGCTTGACGAGATAGGCTTTTTATTTTAGGATAATAGGAGTTTAAGACGAGAATCAAAGCAGATTAAACCCATTCCTGCTGAATATTTTTAAAAAACATTAAGGTGATAAGATGATAAAAGTCGGCATAATCGGTGCAACAGGCTATACGGGTGAGGAGTTAATAAAAATTTTATTAAGACATCCTCAGGCGAGGCTTACATATTTAGCTGCAAAGATCGATAAGGAGCAGCCTATCGACGAGATATTTCCTTATTTAAAGAACAGGCTGGATTTAACATGCGAGATATTGGATATACAAAGGGCTATTTCTAAGGCGGATCTTTTTTTTCTGGCGTTACCGCATACAATCTCTTTTAAGATCGCCCCTATGCTCTTAAGCCATAAGAAGAAGGTGATAGACTTGAGCGCTGACTATAGGCTTAAGTCCAGCGGTGTCTATAAGGAGTGGTATAAGGCCGATCATAAAGATAAAAGCAATTTAAAGAAGGCGGTTTATGGCTTGCCCGAATTATATAGAGAAAATATAAAGGAGTCAGATTTAATCGCTAATCCTGGATGTTATCCTACGGCGGCGATATTAAGTATTTGTCCGGCGATAGTATCTGATATCGCAGACCCTGAACCAATTATTATTGATGCTAAATCCGGAGTGACTGGCGCTGGCAGAAAAGCATCCCTGAGCTTTTTCTATTCTGAGATAAACGAGGGGCTCAAGGCCTACAAAATAGACAGCCATCAACACATGCCTGAGATCAACCAGGAGTTATCTAAGCTTGCGGATGAGAAGATTAAGGTTACATTTTGTCCGCATCTTGTTCCTATGGACAGGGGAATTTTAGAGACAATATATTTAAAACTGAAGAAGAAGATGACTTTGACTCAAGTGCAAAAGATTTATAAGAGATTTTACAAGACCGAGCCTTTTGTGAGAATTGTGGATAGCCAGCTCTATTCCACAAAGAGCGTTGCAGGAACAAATTTCTGCGATATTGGTTTTAAATTAAGAGATGACGGCCAGCTGTTGATAGTAGTTTCAGTTATAGATAATCTCTTAAAAGGCGCTGCTGGCCAGGCGGTGCAGAATATGAACATAATCTGCGGCTTTCCTGAAACCAGTGGTTTACTATAAATGAAAAAAATTAGCATCGATAAAATCAAGAATATAACGGTGCCTAAAGGTTTTGAATTTTCCGGGATTCATTGCGGGATAAAGAAATCAAATAAGAAAGATTTAGGCTTAATATATTCTAAGTTTCCCTGTATCGCCAGCGGGATGTTTACTTCCAATAAGGTCCGGGCTGAGTCTTTAAAGGTCTGCATAAAGCATCTTGGGAACAAGACGAGTAGGGCGGTTATTGTTAACAGCGGAAATGCCAATTGTTTTACTGGTAAAAAAGGTATTGATGACGCCCTAAATATTATTAAGACATTGACGAAGCATTTAGGTATTGCAAACAGAAGCATACTTATTGCTTCCACGGGTATTATCGGCAAGCCTTTGCCATTGAACATAATTAAGCAAGGTATTCCCAGGCTTTGTCAGAACTTAAAGAAAGGCAAAGCTAAAGATTTTGCTGATTCTATTTTGACTACAGATACATTCAAGAAATGTGTTTCTTTAAAATTCAAGATAAGGAATAAGCCAATTGTAATTACTGGTTTTGCAAAAGGCGCGGGAATGATTTATCCAAACCTAAAGCACGCTACAATGTTAGCCTTCATCCTAACAGACGTAGCTATTAAAAAGAGTTTGCTTAAAACCGCATTAGTCAGCGGAGTAGATAAGTCATTTGATTGTATCAGCGTGGATGGGTGTATGAGTACCAATGATACTGTTTTAGCCTTAGCAAATGGGGCTGCAGCCAACAAGTCCATAGCCAGGAAAGATAAAGAATTTGCATCGTTTAGTGCTGCTTTATCGCATGTATGCAAAAAGCTTGCCCTAATGATAGTTGAAGATGGCGAGGGAGCGACGAAGACCATAGAAGTTTCGGTTAAGGGCGCAAAAGATTTGAAAGAAGCTAAGTCGGCTGCAGACGCTGTAGCAAACTCTGACCTATTTAAGACAGCGATGTTTGGATGCAATCCTAACTGGGGCAGAATCGTAGCTGCTATTGGGGCTGCTGGAGTTGCACTTGACGAGAAGAAGTTAGAGATATCTTTTAATAAACACAAGGTTTATAGAAAGGGCAGAGTTTATCTCATTAAATCCAGGAGCGTTCTCAAGAAGTCAATTAAAATATTGGTAGAAATAAAACTTAATAGAGGTAAATTTAATCAATCTGTGTTTACTTCGGATTTGACACCTGGGTATGTAAAAATAAACGCAGAGTATAATTAAAATGAGGGAATAAATGGAAGAAGCTATAAGAAAAGCAGATGTTTTAATCGAAGCCTTGCCTTATATTAAAGCCTTTCATAAAAAGGCTGCGGTTATAAAATATGGCGGAAGCATTCTCGGTGAGGAAAGAGTCAGAAGGGGTGTATTAGAAGACGTTGTCTTTTTGAGTTATATGGGGCTTAGGCCAGTAATTGTTCATGGCGGGGGCCCTAACATTTCTGACAGAATGCGTAAATCTGGCAAGAAGACAGATTTCGTCGATGGCATGAGAATTACCGATAAGGAGACTTTAAAGATAGTCGAAGAAGAGCTGGAGAAATTAAACAAAAAGATCATTAAACAGATTGAAGATTTTGGTGGCAAGGCGAAGGGTTTCACTTCCAATAGTAATCCGGTCTTAAAGGTCGAAAAGAAGAAGTCGAAGATAGATTTAGGCTTAGTCGGAAAGATGGTAGAGGTTGAAACAGGACAGTTGTTAAAAGATATGTCCAATCATGTGATCCCGATTATAAGCCCTATGGGCAAGGATGCAAAAGGAGTTACATATAATATAAACGCTGACGAAGCTGCTTCTTTTACCGCAGCTGCCTTAAAAGCGGTCAAATTTGTCCTGCTTACTAATGTAAAGGGAGTTATGAGGGATATGGAAGACCCGAGTTCATTTTTGGCCAGCATTAAGGAAGAAGAGGTTAAGAAGCTTATTAAAGATAAGGTTATTCAGGAAGGTATGGTTCCTAAGATAGAAGCGTGTTTCCAGGCAATTGATGCCGGAGTAAGGAAGGCACATATTATTGATGCCAAAATACCTCATGCTTTGCTATTAGAAATTTTTACAAAAAAAGGTATAGGTACTGAAATATCAAAATAATTCAAATGAAGAAACAGGAAATATTTAATATTTATCAGGATTGTATCCTAAATACTTACACTAGGTCGCCAAAAATATTTGTCAAAGGTAAGGGCATGAATTTGGTTGATATCGACGGTAAGAAGTATTTGGATTTTTTTCCTGGCTGGGGCGTGGCTAACTTAGGCCACTGCCATCCAAGGGTGATGAACGCAATTAGGGATCAAGTATCCAAGTTGATCCATATACCTAATAATTTTTACCATATCCAGCAGGCAAAGTTAGCCAAAGAGTTAATTTATAATACATTTCCAGGTAAGGTTTTCTTTTGTAATTCCGGCACAGAGGCTAATGAAGCAGCAATTAAATTCTCCAGGGCTTATGGTAAGGGTGAGAGATTTGAGATTATTACTTTTGAGAACTCTTTTCATGGCAGAACAATGGGGTCTTTAGCAGCGACTGGCCAGAAGAAGTATCAGGATGGATTTGCGCCTTTGCCGGGAGGTTTTAAGGTAGTAAAGTTTAATAGCTTACCCGCATTAGAAAGGGCTGTATCCGATAAGACAGTAGCTATTATGTTAGAGCTAGTTCAGGGTGAAGGTGGAATCAATGTAGCAGGCAGGGCTTATGTCTATAAAATTAGGGAGATTTGTGATAAGAAGAACATGCTTATGATTATAGATGAGGTTCAGACTGGAATCGGCAGGACAGGCAAGATGTTTGGTTTTCTGAACTATGACATTAAACCAGATATCATAACTTTGGCCAAAGCTTTAGGCGGAGGACTGCCTATCGGAGCAATGGTTGTAAAGAAGAGCATCGCCGATACATTTAAGCCTGGTATGCATGCATCTACTTTTGGGGGAGGCTTAGTTGTTTGCAAAGCGGCTCTGGGCGTGCTTAGAGGAATCCATAAAGAGAAGATGCTAAAGAATGCCAGAAATATGTCTGTTTATATTTTTGATAAATTGGATGCGATGAAGGAGAAGTTTAAAATTATAAAAGATATCAGGGGTATTGGTTTGATGATTGGCATCGAATTGAGTATCCCGGGTAAAGAAATTGTTGAAGAGTGTTTGAGAAGAGGCTTGATAATCAATTGTACGCACAAGACAGTATTAAGAATGATGCCGGCCCTGAACGTCACAAAGAAACAGGCAGACAAGGCGCTACATATTTTAACAAAGGCTTTAATGAAGGCTTCTTAAAGAAGGTGTGTAATGAATAGTGATTTTATTGCAATTAAGGATTTAGACGTTAAGGATATAGAGTCTATCTTTTTTTTAGCTAAAGAGCTCAAAAAAGATAAATCGAAATACTCTGATTCGTTAAAGGGTAAGTCTCTGGGTTTGATTTTCCAGAAACCTTCTAACAGGACTAGGGTATCTTTTGAGGTAGGAATTTTTCAACTAGGAGGAAAATCCATATACCTTAAGCCGGAAGACATTAATTTGGGCGTTAGAGAGTCAATTGGAGATGTAGCAAAGACTCTCTCCAGGTACCTAGATGGTATTATTGTGAGGACGTTTAGCAATGATCTTATCTTAGAGTTGGCTAAGTATGCAGATATTCCAGTTATTAATGGTCTAAGCGACCTGTTGCATCCTTGTCAGGCTCTATCAGATTTGTTTACGATTAGCGAGAGGGTTGCAAAACTCAAAAGTGCTACTTTAGCTTATATAGGAGACGGTAATAATGTCTGTCATTCGCTTATGTATGCGGTAGCGAAAACTGGAATGAATTTGAATATTGCTACACCCAAAAAATATGCTCCTAATAAGGAAATATTAGAAGAGGCCTTGGTTATAGCCAAATCAACAGGGGCAAAGATATTGTTGTCCAACGATGCCAAAGTTGCGGTCAAAAACAGCGATGTTGTATATACAGATGTCTGGACGAGTATGGGCAAAGAGAATGAGACTTGGAAAAGAAAATTTTTATTTGGAAAATTCCAAATTAATAAGAAATTGTTAAGCCTGGCTAAACCTTCAGTCTTAGTGATGCATTGCCTTCCTGCTCATAGAGGACAGGAGATAACAGACGAAGTTTTAGACAGTCAAGATTCAATCGTTTTTGATCAGGCCGAAAATAGACTGCATGTACAGAAAGCTATTTTACTGAGACTATTAGGAGGAAAATAAATTATGAAGGTTATTCTAGCATATTCGGGAGGACTGGATACATCTTGCGCTATTGAGTGGCTCAAGGATAAGGGATTTGATGTTGTAGCTTTTATCGCAGATGTAGGCCAAGGTGGAAACTTTGATTTAATAAAGAAGAGGGCGCTTAAGACCGGAGCCTCCAAGGTCTATGTAAAGGATTTAAAGAGTGAGTTTATTCAGGATTTTGTCTGGCCATCTCTGAAGGCTAATGCTGTCTATGAAGGTAAGTATTTATTGGCCACGGCCTTGTCTAGGCCTTTGATTGCCAAACACCTAGTCGATATTGCTAAAAAGGAAAAGGCGCAATACATCTCTCACGGTTGCACCGGCAAAGGCAATGATCAGGTAAGATTTGAAGTCAGCGCGTCAATTCTTAATCCAAAGTTAAAAATTATTGCTCCAGTGAGAATTTGGGAACTTGCATCAAGAGAAGAGGAAATCGACTATGCAAAAGCAAAAAAAATACCTATAGATGTTACAAAGAAGAAGCCTTACAGCATCGATATGAACCTATGGGGAGTCAGTATTGAATGCGGCGTATTGGAAGACCCCTGGAAAGAACCACCAAAGGACGTGTATCAATGGACGGTAGATCCGGCTGATGCACCGAATAAACCAACTTATTGCACTATTGAATTTAGCAAAGGGTTACCTATAAAGCTAAATGGTAAAAAATATACATCAAGAGATTTGATTAATAAAGTATGCCAGATGGCATCTGATAATGGAGTAGGCAGAAGCGATTTGATTGAGAATAGGCTGGTGGGGATAAAATCCAGAGAAATATATGAAGCTACAGCTGCTACGGTTTTGCATTTGGCCCACAAGGAATTAGAGGCGCTGGTGCTGGACAGAGAGACTTCGCATTTTAAAGAGATAGTTTCTCTAAAATACGCAGAACTCATCTATTACGGGCTCTGGTATTCAAAACTAAAAAATGCACTGGATAAATTTGTTGAATATACGCAAAAAAAAGTTAGCGGCGTGGTCAAGATCAAGCTGCATAAAGGAAAAGCGGTTTGCGTAGGCAGAAAGTCAAAGAATTCTTTATACAAAGAGGAGTTAGCAACCTATTCAGACAAAGATAAATTTGATCATAGTCTGGCAGAGGGGTTTGTTAAGCTCTGGGGATTGCCGCATATAAAGTAGTTGTTAGTTTTTAGTTGTTAGATAAAAGCGAGGAATAAAATGGCTAAAAAGTTATGGGGAGGAAGATTCAGCAAAGGCACAGATCCCTTAGTCGAGAAATTTACTTCTTCGATAAGGATTGATAAGAAACTAGCTCTTTATGATGCAATTGGATCGATTTTGCATGTAGCTGTTTTGAAAGAAGCTGGCTTAATTTCCATGGTCGAATACAACAAGATTAATAAGGGGTTGAATTCAATCTTAAAAACTATTAAGTCAGATAAGTTTAAGGTCAATGCTAAATCTGAAGACATTCATTCTGACATCCAGAATAAGCTAGAGAAGAAGATCGGTGACGTAGCTATGAAGTTGCACACCGCCAGATCTAGAAATGACCAGGTCGTCTTTGATACAAAGCTTTACTGTAAAGTCGAAAGCGAGGAGTTAGCTTTTTTATTGATAGATCTGAATAAGTCCATAGATACTTTTGCCAAGAAGCATGAGAACGTAATAGTTCCCGGCTATACACATCTTCAGCATGCCCAGCCTGTTAAATTAGCCAATTATTTCGATTCTTATATTGCCATGCTAGTAAGAGATACCTGTAGGATTCTAGATCTATTCGACAGAATAGATGTGTCTTTGGGCTCAGGTGCTTTAGCCGGGACCAATATCGATGCTAGTAAATACAATAAGGCTATTGCGAAGGCTTGTAAAAAACTAGGCCTAGTTTTTGGTCAGGATGTATCTGAGTTAGATAATGCCATAGATAATGTCAGCGACAGGGATTTTGTAGTTGAGGCGTTGAGTACATTGGCTATTATCGGAATGCATCTGTCCAGATTGGCAGAGGACCTTATTATATGGTCGAGTGCTGAGTTTGGTTTTATTGAGTTGGACGATGCATTCTGCACTGGAAGTTCTCTTATGCCACAGAAAAAGAATCCTGACGTATTGGAGCTAATAAGAGGCAATACAGGCAAGCTTTACGGTAATCTAACGTCGGTCTTGGTTATGATGAAGGGGCTGCCCCTATCCTACAACAGGGATATGCAGTTGGATAAGGAACCGTTGTTTAGCTCGTTTGAGATCATTAAGAATGAACTGATGGTCTTAACTAAGTTGATCGCACAGATAAAGGTAAACAAGACAAAGATAAACGAGCAATTGAAAGATGAATCTTTATATGCTACGGATTTAGCCTATTACCTTAATGAAAAGGGAGTCGCTGCTAAGCAGGCTCATACAATCGTAGGAAATTTAGTAAAATTTTCCTTGAGTAGGAATATTAATATAAAAGATATAACAGATGCGCAGCTGGGTAAATTCAGCCAATATTTAAAGAGAGGCGTAGTTAAAAAACTGATGGATCCGGTTTATTCCGTAAAATCCAAGAAATCAGTCAAACCGAGGAGATAAGAGTAGATGCACTATTTTGAATACGACGATAATAATTTGTATTGTGAAGACGTAAGAGTCAGTGACATTGTAGAGGATGTTGGTTCGCCGTGCTATGTATACAGCTACCGTACTTTAATAGAGCATTTTAGGAAATTACAAAGCGCTTTTAAGCCGATTGATCCTTTAATTTGTTATTCTGTTAAAGCGAACTCTAATTTAACTATCTGCAAGGCCTTAGTCAGCGAAGGCGCTGGTTTGGATGTTGTATCCGGCGGTGAGCTTTTTCGGGCGTTAAAATTAAAAGTTGATCCAGAAAAAATTGTTTTTGCAGGCGTGGGAAAGACGGATCAAGAAATAGATGCGGCCATTAAAGCCGGGATTTTATTCTTTAATGTGGAGTCAGAAGCTGAGTTAGAGAGGATTCAAGACCTCTCTGTTAAAAAAAGAAAGTCTGTTGATGTGTGCCTGAGAGTGAATCCAGGAGTTGACCCGCATACTCATAAATATATAAAGACAGCTAAAAAAGAGAGCAAATTTGGCCTCAGCTTCAATGTTGTCAGACAGATAATGCTCCATAGGGAAAGATACTTTAATGTGAATATAAAAGGCCTGCATATTCATATTGGCTCACAGATTGTTGAGACTAAGCCTTATGTCCAAGCTATAAAAAAAGTGTTGGAGTTTATGAAAGAAATAGGCAAGATGGGCGTTGAGTTCGAATACCTGAACATCGGTGGCGGAATGGGTATTGTTTATAAAAAAGAAACAGCCCGGACCGCAAAGATGTTCGCTAGGGCCGTTTTGCCGCTTTTGAAAAATACCGGACTAAAGATTATTTTAGAACCAGGCAGATTTATAGTCGGCAGTGCCGGGATACTTGTTTCCAGAGTGACCTATTATAAAAAGACAGAATCGAAGAACTTCTTGATTGTGGATAGTGGGATGAACGACTTGCTTCGTCCAAGCCTATACGATGCTTATCATGAGATTGTGCCTTTACACAGAAGGCCGCATTCAAAACACAGAAAGCATGATATCGTCGGACCTATCTGTGAGAGTGGAGATTTTCTGGCCAAGGATAGAATGATGCCTCAAGTTAATTCCGGAGAATACCTGGCGGTGATGTGTTCAGGTGCTTATGGTTTTACTATGAGCTCTAACTATAATTCTCGTCTTAGGCCAGCGGAGGTCTTGGTCAAAGGTGACCAGTTTTTTGTTATAAAAAAAAGGGAGACTTACGAAGATTTAATTAGTGGGGAGAAGTTCCCTTGGTTTATGTAGGACTTTAATTGTTGCCAAGATGAAGATTAGTATTACAAAACTAGTTGCCAGTGGTAATGATTTTATCCTCTTAGATTTACGTAGGCGGATGAAGCGTTTAAATCTAAAGAAGATAGCAATTCAGCTCTGTCAAAGAAAATTAGGCATTGGTGCAGATGGCCTTCTTGTGTTGGAGAAGTCTAGGAGGGCTAATGTCAAGATGCGTATCTTTAATGCGGATGGTTCCGAGGCTGAAATGTGTGGAAATGGAGCGCGCTGCGTTGTTTATTTTCTAAAAACATTGGCCCCTAAGGGTCTGGGCCTGCTTAAGATTGATACCCAAGCCGGTATGCTAAAGGCCCAAGTACTCAAAGGCGATATAAAAATCAACATGACTGATCCCAAGGGCCTTAAATTAAATTCAATCCTTAGGCTAAAGAAACATGCTCTGCGGTTTAACTTTATTAATACAGGAGTGCCCCATACGGTAATTTTATGTGAGGGCATTGAGAAAATTGATGTGCATTCTTTAGGCAGGTTGATCAGGTTCCATAAGAAATTCAAGCCAGCTGGCACCAATGTTAATTTTGTCGAGCCTGTTGGGTTAAATAAGATTAAAATACGCACATACGAACGGGGCGTAGAGGAAGAGACTTTGGCTTGTGGTACTGGTTCAGTTGCCGCAGCGATAGTTGTTGCTTTGAAGTTAAAGAATTTAGGCTTAATTAAAAAAGCGGGTAAAATTAGCTGTGAAGTATCCACGGTCTCCGGTGAGACCTTGAAGGTATATTTCGAGATTTTTAAAAATAAAGTTGTCAATGTCTGGCTTCAGGGAAAGGCAAGGATAATTTGCAAAGGAGAAACTCATGTCTAGAGAATTTAGAGGTTCAACAGTCGCCATAGTCACGCCATTTAAAGATGATCAAATTGATGTTAAGGCGTTGCAAAAATTAGTAGAATTTCATATCAAAAATGGTACTAACGGAATTCTGCCTTGTGGGACGACAGGCGAGTCGTGCACATTAGACTATGAGGAGCATGAAAAGGTAATAGAGGTTTGCATTGAAACTGCTAAAGGTAGAGTTCCTATAATGGCTGGAACAGGTTCTAATTCTACTGATGAAGCAGTGGAGATGACTGTACGAGCTGCTAAAGCTGGTGCAGATGCATCGTTACAAGTGTCTCCTTATTATAATAAACCGACTCAGAAAGGTTTGTATCTACACTTCAAGGCAGTGGCTGATTCGGTAGATATCCCTATTATTCTTTATAATATCGCAGGCCGCACAGCCGTAAATATTCTACCTGAGACAATTGCAAGATTGGCACGTGATTGCAAAAATATTGTGGGAGTAAAAGAGGCATCAGGGAGCCTAGATCAGATGGCTCAGACTAAAGCTTTGTGCCCTGAGGGCTTTCAGCTCCTTTCCGGTGATGACAGTCTGACTTTACCACTTTTATCTATTGGCGGAATCGGTGTTATTTCTGTTGTGGCTAATATTGTTCCCGGGGATGTTTCTGCTATGGTCGATGAATTTCTAAAAGGCAACGTGGAAAAGGCTAGGCAGCTACACTATAAACTATCGCCATTGGTAAAAGCTATGTTTGTTGAGACAAATCCAATTCCGGTTAAAACAACAATGGGAATGATGGGCATGTGTAATCCGGATTTGAGAATGCCTTTATGTTCAATGACGGATGATAATTTAGCAAAATTGAAAAAAGCACTCAAGGATTATAAATTAATAAAATGATTAAATTAGCGATTAGTGGTAGCCGAGGAAAGATGGGGCAGCGTATTTGTTCACTTGCCGCATCTGATAAAGAATTCAAAGTAGTGTCTTTACTTGAAAAAGGAAGTCATCCTGAGATTGGAGCTACGATGGCCGGAGTCTCTATCACGGATAATCTAGAGGCCATAAAAGATGCTGATGTCTTGATTGAATTCACCTCTCCAGAGGCAACAATAGGGCATTTACTCGCTTGTCTAAAATATAAAAAAGCGATAGTTATCGGAACAACTGGTTTGACGCAAGAGCAGAAGGCTACAATAGAGAAGGCCTCTGAAAAGATTCCGATTGTTTTTTCACCTAACATGTCTGTAGGCGTGAATCTGCTGTTTAAATTAGTTAGAGAGGCAGCTGAGAGACTTTCCGGGGAATACAAGGTCACTATAACCGAAGCTCACCATGTTCACAAGAAAGATGCGCCAAGTGGTACGGCAAAGAAATTAGGACAGATTGTTCAGGGAGCTGGCAAACAAGAGCTCAAGGATATAAAGTCCATAAGAGAAGATGAGATTCCCGGTGATCATGAAGTATGTTTTGAGAGCAATGAAGATATCGTCAAATTGTCGCATTCGGCAAAGACAAGAGATATATTTGTTCAAGGTGCGCTCGTAGCAGCAAAATTTATTACTGGTAAGAAAACAGGCCTGTTTGATATGCAAAGCATGTTAAATGAAGGCAAGGCTTAAGGAGGTTATTATGGAGAGAAGGCAGTTTGAAAGGTTGTCCATTAATAATTTTGTGACTTATAAGCGTAATCGTTTTAGCCCAAGTATCGAGTGTATGACCAGTAATATCTCTTTAAGAGGAGCATGTATTCTTACTGAAAATAAATTAGAGCCGCAAAAGAATATTAGGCTGAAGCTTTTTTATGGGCCTAAGATTGGGGCCAAAGAGGTTGTTTCAAAAGTCATCTATTCCAAGCCAGTCGAGGACAAGCTGGGCAAAGGCTATGTAAATGGAGTAGAGTTCTCAAAATCAATATTTAGCGATCGAAAGGAATTATTTGATAATGAACTTTAATGCTTCTAACAGATTGAAGCAATTGCCGCCTTACTTATTTTTAGAGATAGATAGGGCAAAGAGGGAAGCACGCCGACAAGGCAGGGATGTCATTGATTTAGGTATCGGTGATCCAGATCAACCTACACCTCGATTTATAATCGATAAATTATATGAGGCAGCCCAAGATAAAACTAATCATCGTTATGCCCTGGATGCGGGATTGCCGGTTTTGCGAGAGGCGATTAGCCGTTGGTATAAAAGGCGCTTTAATGTTGATTTGAATGCAGAGAATGAAATACTTCCCTTAATCGGTTCGAAAGAGGGAATAGCGCATTTTCCTTTAGCGGTATTGAATAAAGGTGATTATTCTTTAGTGCCCGACCCTTGCTATCCTCCGTATAAAAGTGGGACTATTTTTGCCGGCGGCAAAGTTTGTTTAATGCCACTTTTATCAAAGAATAACTTTTTACCGGATTTGAAGAAGATAAGGGATACGGTCCTAAAGAAAGCAAAAATTATTTTTGTTAATTACCCTAATAATCCTACCTCGGCCGTAACGTCGGATGAGTTTTACAAAGATTTAATAAAATTTGCTACTTCCAATAATATCATTATTATATCTGACTTGGCTTATTCTGAGATTTGTTTTGATGATTACAAGCCTAGAAGTCTACTTGAATTTGAAGGCGCAAGGGATTGTGTCATTGAATTTCACTCACTCTCTAAAACCTATAATATGACCGGTTGGAGGATAGGATGGGCATGTGGAAATTCTAAATTGGTCGGTTTAATGGCCAAAGTCAAAGCTAATATTGACTCTGGAATTTTTCAGGCAATTCAGGTAGCTGGTACGAGCGCACTAGAATCAGATGGATGCCATGTTAATTCAATGTGCACCCTGTATCAAGAGAGAAGAGATGTATTGGCCAAAGGTTTAAAATCTTTAGGTTTTAGTTTTAATTTACCGAAAGCAACTTTTTATATCTGGTCCAAGATTCCCAGAAGGTTTGGCAGGTCCTTAGACTTTGCAAAAACATTGTTGAGCAAAGCCAATATCGTAGCTACTCCTGGAGTAGGTTTTGGAGAATACGGAGAAGGCTATATTCGCTTTGCTTTGACTGTATCAGTAGATAGAAGCAAGGAAGCCGTCGAGAGATTAAAAAAGATCTAAATGATATCAGTTGCTTCATACCTGGGAGTAGGTAGTAACTTAGGCGATAGGATAGATAATATCAGAGAGTCAGTCCGACTTCTTGAATCTATGTCTAGGGTTAGCGTTAAAGCAGTCTCTGCTCTTTATGAGGCTCCTGCCTGTGGTGGCCCAAAAAACCAACCAAAATACATAAATGCCGCAATAAAGATCCAAACCACGCTGACTCCTTTTGATTTGCTAGGTAAGCTCAAAAGTGTCGAATCAAGATTAAAAAGAAAAAAAACTGTCCGTTGGGGTTCGCGCACTATCGATTTGGACATCTTATTTTATGGCGACTTAACATTGGTTAGCCCTAAACTTATCATCCCCCATCCATTGTTACATAAAAGAATTTTTGTATTAAAACCATTATCGGATATTGCGTCAAAATTAACTCACCCACTTTTTAAGAGAAACGTTAAAGGTTTATTAGCGAGGACGAAGAGTTGCGCATAATAAATAAT
>JBHPGU010000013.1:0-53077 GCA_042570265.1 Candidatus Omnitrophota bacterium
GGTTGATAGTCTGCCCATCGTTACTCTCGTAGGGCTATTTACAGGTATGATTTTCGCTCTGCAGACTGCTTATCTTATGAAGAAGCTGTCATCTGAGATGTATATTGCCAGTATAGTAGCATTATCATTGACTAGAGAGTTGGGCCCGGTACTCACTGCTTTAATTGTTGCGGGCAGATGCGGAGCTGCGATAACTGCCGAGATCGGCACAATGACAGTTACTGAGCAGGTAGAGGCCTTAAAGACATTGGCCACTAATCCGGTCAAATATCTGGTTGTGCCTAGATTCTTGGCTATGGTATTCATGTTGCCCATTCTTACTCTTTATGCTGACCTGGTGGGGATATTCGGAGGGTATCTTATCTGTGTGAATAGGTTGAGTATATCTCCGAGTATGTATATCTCCACCACGTTTGAGACGTTGGTCAATAAAGATATTATGACAGGGCTGATTAAAACGGTGTTTTTCGGCATAATCATAGCATTAGTATCTTGTTATGAGGGGTTGAATGTAAAAGGGGGAGCTGAGGGAGTGGGTAAATCTACGACCACCTCCGTCGTTATCTCTTTTATTTTAATTATTGTCGCCGATTGTTTCTTTACGGCATTATTTTATTTTTTCTTTTAACGCACACTAAAAGTACTTTAGAGATATGATTGAGATTCAAAATCTAACAAAACATTTTGGCGAAAATCTGATTTTAGATAGTTTGGATCTAAAAGTCGAGACTGGTGAGACAAAAGTCATCATCGGCCGCTCTGGCTGCGGCAAGAGTGTTATGTTAAAGCACATCGTGGGGTTATTGGAACCTGAGATTGGGAAAATATTAGTCGATGGGCAGGATATCTGGCAGCTAAATGAGAAACAGATGAGCCGGTTGCATATGAAGATAGGGATGGTTTTTCAAGGTGGTGCCTTATTCGATTCGTTATGCGTATGGGAAAACGTGGGTTTTGTTTTAAGGGAGTACTCCACGCTTAAAGAAGAAGAGATAAGAAAGCGCGTAAAAGAGGCGCTTAATCTGGTTAATTTATATGATGTAGAAGAGAAGATGCCTTCTGAGCTTAGCGGAGGCATGAAAAAGAGAGTTTCAGTGGCTAGGGCACTTTGTGTAAGGCCGCAGATAATTCTTTATGATGAGCCTACAACAGGGCTTGATCCTATTACCGCTGACGCAATAAATGTTTTAATAGATGAGTTGCACGATAAATTAAAGGTTACTTCTATAGTCGTTACCCATGATATGAGGAGCGCCTATAAAATTGCAGATAAGATCGCCATGTTGTATAACGGCAAGATTATCGCCGAAGGTACTCCCGATGAGATCCGCTATACTCATGATTCTACAGTGCATCAATTTATAACAGGAGCTGCGCACGGGCCAATAACCGGTCCGGCAAAGGACTAAATTATAATTAATAATTTGTTTATCTTAATAAGCAGGGGGAAGAAATGGCTAATAGTTCAAAGGGATTAGAATTAAAAGTAGGCATTTTCGTTTTTATCGGATTGATTATCCTCGTCATATTTGTCTTGATGATAGGGGATTTTAGGTTGATAAATCCGGGCTATACTTTTAAAGTCTCTTTTAGTTTTGCTAATGGCGTTAAGAAGAGTGCGCCCGTAAGGGTTTCTGGGGTAGAGATGGGTGAAGTTAGGGCTATCGAGTTTAGCTATGACGTAGAGACGAAGAAACCCTTGGTAATAATTGACGTCTGGGTAAAGAAGGAAGCTAATGTCCCTGCAGACTCGCGTGTCTGGGTAAATATGTTGGGATTATTGGGTGAAAAATATATTGAGATTATTCCTGGTAGGGATTACGAACACTTGATAGGCGAAGGTTCTCTTATTATAGGAGAAGACCCTATTGCTATCCAGGAACTGACGGATTTGAGCAGAGAGATAGCAGAGCAAGTTGGCGATACCGTTTCAGATGTGTCTGTCACATTAAGCAAGTTGAATACCACCTTAGATTCTATAAATATGATATTAACTAATGTAGAGCAAGGCGATGGTACGATAGGTAAGTTATTTTACGATGACAGCCTCTACAATAATATCGAAGAAATGTTCGGTGATTTAAAGAAACACCCCTGGAAACTTTTATACCGTCCTAAAGGGCAATAGTGAAGATAAAAACAAAGACGATTTTCGTTTGCCAGAACTGCGGGGCGCAGTCTCCTAAGTGGTTAGGTAGGTGTCCTGACTGTGAGAGCTGGAGTTCTTTTGCCGAAGAAGGCGTGTTACCTGAAAAGTCGAGGTTTGAAGTTACGACTTTTCAGCAAGCGCCCATGCTGCTTAAGAATATAGATATAGAAAAAGAGACGCGCATACACACCGGTATTAAAGAGTTGGATTGCGTATTAGGCGGGGGCGTGGTAATTGGTTCGATGGTCTTAATTGGAGGAGATCCAGGAATCGGTAAGTCCACACTCGCTTTGCAGATGTCTGCGAATCTAAGCCAGAAACTCGCTGTTTTATACGTCAGTGGCGAAGAGTCGACCAAACAGACGAAGATGCGCGCGAATAGATTAAATTCTGATTTAGGCGGTAACTTTTTTATAGTCAATCTCACTAATTTAGACGGCATCTTTGAGGCGATCAAGAAAGTAGATGCAAAAATCGTCATTATAGATTCTATCCAAGTCATATATTCTGAATTGATTACTTCTAGCCCGGGCAGTGTTTCTCAGGTAAGGGAGTGCGCTAATATGCTGATGAAGTTTGCCAAGCAGAGCGGGATCTCTATGTTCATAATCGGCCATGTAACTAAAGAAGGCGCAATCGCCGGGCCGCGAGTGTTAGAACATATTGTAGATACCGTATTGTATTTTGAAGGCGACAGGTTCTCTAATTATAGGATGCTCAGGGCAGTAAAAAACCGTTTTGGCTCCACAAATGAGATTGGCGTCTTTGAGATGTCTTCTCAAGGATTAAAAGAGGTGGCTAATCCTTCAGAATATTTTCTCTCCGAGAGGACTAAGGATATCTCAGGAAGCGTAATTTGCGCTACTATCGAGGGTACACGGCCACTATTGATTGAAATACAGGCCTTGGTTTGCAAGGCTGGTTTTGGGATGGCCAGGAGAAAGGCACAAGGTATAGATTTTAATAGGATTAATTTATTGGTGGCTGTTCTGGAGAAACGCATTGGATTAAGATTGGAGGAAAAGGATATCTTTGTTAATGTCGTAGGAGGTATAAGTGTAGACGATCCGGCTTTGGATTTAGCCATTACAGTAGCCATAGCATCTGGTTTTTATGACAAGGCCATCGCTAAAGATATAGTAATTTTAGGAGAAGTAGGATTAGGAGGAGAGATCCGTTCAGTTACTAGTTCATCTTTACGGTTAAAGGAGGCAGTAAAATTAGGATTTAAAAAGGCTGTTATTCCAGAAGGCAATATGAAGGAAAATAAAGGGTTAAAGAATTTAGAGCTTTCTGCATTTGGAAGCTTAAAGGAGTCATTTCAATTTTTATGGAAGGAGAAATAGTATGAGAATAACCTTACTTTTTATGAGATTATTTTTTGTTATTGGCAGTTCTTTTGTGGGCTACGGCATTGGCCTGGGCATTGGAGAAGGAATAGCTGGTTTAGCCATAGGCGGCGGTTTTAGTGTTGTCATTATTATTTTGGAGATGCTGATGCGCAAAGTCTCTGTAAGAGGGCTTTCTAGTATGGTCTTTGGTTTGCTCTTAGGTTTAATTATGGCAAAGATAGTATCTAATGCATTTTTACTCTTTCCCATTGAAGAATCCGTGCGTGAGTTAACGAATATAATCCTTACGCTTTCTTTTTGTTATCTAGGAGCGGCTTTAGGCTTGAGGGGAAGAGACGAATTCAATGTCATCATCCCCTATGTAAAGCTAAAGAGACAGGGCGAGGTATCAGATGTGGCAATAGTAGATACCAGCGCTATTATCGACGGAAGAATCTTAGATATTTGTGAGACTAATTTCTTAGAAGCCAGATTATTGGTTCCTCGTTTTATCTTAAGAGAGTTACAAGCCATCGCGGATTCATCTGATTCGATCAAGCGTCAAAGAGGTAGGCGCGGCCTGGAGATTCTGCATGCGATTCAGAAGAAGATAAATATCGTTATTCAGGAAGAAGACTTTCCCGACATTCAAGAAGTAGACGCAAAATTAGTTAAATTGGCAAAATTATTAGAGGCAAAAATCCTTACCGTGGATTTTAATCTAAATCGCATAGCTGTGCTGCAAGGTGTTAAGATTTTAAATGTTAATGAGTTGGCAAACGCGCTAAAGGCCGTCGTGCTTCCGGGAGAAGACTTAGAGATCAAGGTTATTAAGGAAGGCAAGGAGTATAATCAAGGCGTAGGTTATTTAGATGATGGAACCATGGTTGTTATAGAAAACGGGCGCAAGGCGATTGGTAAGACGTATTTAGTTAACGTCACTTCGGTTTTGCAGACTCAGGCCGGAAAGATGATTTTTGCTAAATTTAAAGGAAATAACAATAAGTGAAGACTTCTGTAATTCTACCTGCGGCAGGATTAGGATTAAGAATAAAATCTGATATCGCCAAGCCGTTGATTCTTATAAATGACGAGTCGATAATAATACATACACTAAAGAACTTAGATAGTCACCCTTTGATTAATGAGATTGTCTTAGTATTTAATTCCAAAGACATGACAGAGATCAAAAAGCTGATAATTCAAAAAGGCATAAAGAAAGTTACGCAAGTTGTCGAGGGTGGCGCAATCAGAAAAGAGTCGGTCAAAAATGGATTAAGGCACATATCAGCCGATACGGATATTGTTTTAATCCATGATGGTGTAAGACCTTTCATAGATCATAAAGTAGTTACCGAGGCAATAGAGGCTGCGGTAAAGAGCGGCGCTGCTATAGTCGGCGTACCTGTTAAGGCAACCTTAAAGAAAGTAAAACTAGAAGATCAGGAAGTTGAGTCTACTCTAAATAGAGATGAAGTTTGGGAGATTCAAACTCCACAAGTATTTAGGAAAGATTTAATCATGGAGGCTTATAAGGATAGCGATGGCATAGAGGCCTCAGATGACTCTTGTTTGGTCGAACGTTTGGGCCAACGCGTGACATTGGTAAAAGGCTCTTATTTTAATATAAAGATAACTACGCCTGAGGATTTAGTATTGGCTCAGGCGATAAGTAAGAATAGCAGATAAGACCAATCCAAAAAGCCTTTTAATAATGAATAAGTTAAGAATCGGCATTGGTTTCGACATCCATAAGTTTAAAAAGGGCAGAAAGCTTATTTTAGGCGGCGTAAATGTCCCTTACAAGCTGGGCTTAGCCGGCCACTCCGATGCTGATGTTTTGTTACATGCTATATCTGATGCCCTTTTAGGGGCTATGGCTAAGCCGGATATAGGCTGCTATTTTTCAGATAAAGACCCTAAGAATAAGGGCTTATCTAGCACTAAAATCTTAGAGAAAGTAAAGAGTATAATGGGAAAGAATAGGTTTAAGTTATTAAACCTAGATTGTATAGTTGTAACGGATGAACCTAAAATAAATATTTTTAGAGAGAAAATTAAAACAAAGATCGCCAGCGTTCTTTCCTTGAAGAAGAATGTGATTGGCCTTAAGGCAAAGACAACGGAAGAAATGTTGTCTTTTTCCAAAAGAGGTATCGCGGTTTATTGTATAGCGTTATTGCAGAAAAGCTAAGAGATTTGATTTAGCATTTTAATAAAATAAGTTTGTTTTTTTGTGGAGGTAGATCATGAGTTGCTTATTACAGGTAATATGGGTAATCTTCTCGATAGCCCTTTTATGGATATTACTGGTTCTTTTGTTTTTCCGTAAGGAAATCTTATCTGCTAGGGAGAAGGATCCGGCCGCAAAGAATATTATAGAGATAATCTTATTGTATCCGGGCTTACACTCCGTGATATTTTATCGAATCTCGAGTTTCTTGCACAAGTTGAAGATTCCTTTCTTCCCTCGGGCAATTGCTCAATTTGCCAAGTTTTTGACTGGTATTGAGATTCACCCTGGTGCCCGTATAGGCAGCGGACTTTTTATTGATCATGGAATGGGTGTAATTATTGGAGAGACATCTATAATCGGAAATAATGTTATTTTGTTCCAAGGTGTCACTCTCGGCGGAACCGGTAAAGAGACAGGCAAACGCCATCCTACAATAGGCAATGATGTAGTTATCGGTGCTGGTGCAAAAGTATTAGGCAATATTACTATAGGAGATAACTCTTATGTCGGAGCCAATGCCGTAGTCATAAAAGATGTGCCGCATAATTCTACCGTCGTGGGCGTACCGGGTAGAATAACCAAACAAGACGGCAAGAAGCTTGACCTAAGCCTAGACCATATTCATGTACTCGACCCGATTATGGAGTCGATAAATGAACTAAAGAAGAGGATCTCTTCTTTAGAAAAATAGTAGATTCTAGCATGTCTATTCATATATATAATTCTTTAACCAGAAAAAAGGAAGAATTCACTCCCCTTAAGTCCTCCGAGATCAATATGTACACCTGCGGAGTGACTGTCTATGATGAGTGCCACATAGGCCACGCTCGCAGCTTGTATGTTTTCGATATCATCAGAAAATATCTAGAATATAAAAAGTTTAAGGTTAATTTTGTGCGCAATATCACTGATATTGATGACAAAATCATAAACCGCGCCAATGAACTTAAGGTTGATTGGAAAGATTTGGTTGAAAAATATATCGCCAGCTATAGAAAAGATTTAGATTCTCTGGGTATTCGTTTGGGCATGTTGGATAAAGATAAGGAAGAGCCCAGGGCAACAAAGAATGTTGAAGATATCAAGAAGTTTATTGGGGATTTGATTGATAAAGGCTATGCTTATGTTACAGATTCCGGTGTATATTTTAGCGTGCGCAAGTTTAAAGAGTACGGAAAGTTATCCGGACAGAGTGTTGACCAAATGTTAACGGGCGTAAGGAAGGATTCCGATGAGAGCAAAAATGATCCTTTGGATTTTGCGATTTGGAAGAAATCTAAGGAAGGTGAGCCGAAATGGGATAGCCCATGGGGAGCAGGTCGGCCCGGCTGGCACATTGAATGTTCTGTAATGAGTCAAAAATACCTAAACACGGATACGCTGGATATACATGCAGGTGGGAGAGATTTAATATTCCCTCACCATGAAAATGAGATTGCCCAATCTGAAGCCCGGACTGGAAAACGATTCGCTAACTATTGGATACATCATGGGCTCCTTACCATAAATGGTCAGAAGATGGCAAAGTCTTTGAGTAATTTTATTACCATAAAAGACGCCTTAAGTAAATACCCCGCAGATGTTTTGAAAATACTCTATTTACAAGCTCATTACTCTAGTCCGGTAGATTTTTCCTGGGAAAGGATGGAGGAAGCAAAAAAGGCGTACGGGCGTATTGAGATTTTAATGCACAAATTAGATAGAAAGTATGGCAAAAGAGAAGAAATCGCTGGTGGAGGCGCTGGAGCTATTTTACAATTCAAAGAAGATTTTGATAAGAGCATGGATGACGACTTTAATACACCTAAAGCATTGTCAGTTTTATTTGATATGGTTAATAAATGTAATAAAACGCTAGAAAGCGAGGATGAATTTAAGGCATTTAAATTGAATTATGCCATGTCAATAATTAAAGAGATGGCAGATATCTTTGGTTTAACTTTTCTTAAAGAAGTATCTGGTGAAATATCTGATGATAGGGTTGAGTTTCATGTTGCAGCGCGGAATGCTTTAAAGGAAGAAAAGAAATATACCGAAGCCGACAAAATTAGAAAAATGCTAGATAAAAAAGGTATTATTTTAGAAGATACAAAAGATGGAACAACGTGGCGAAGAAAAATATGAAGGGTTACTTTATCACATTTGAAGGTCCGGAGAAGAGCGGTAAGAGCACCCAGGCAAAACTCCTTAAGCAGTATCTAACAAAAAAAGGTTTTTCCTGCCTTTTTATTAGAGAGCCTGGCAGCACGACTTTGAGTGAGAAGATAAGAGAGGTGCTTCTAGATAAAAGGAATACCCATCTTTCTCATTTTGCAGAGATGCTTTTGTATATGACGGCCAGGGCTCAATTGATGAAGGAGGTCATTGGGCCGGCGCTCAAGAAAAACAAAATCGTTATTTGCGACAGATTCCTCGATTCGACTATCGCTTACCAAGGATACGGTCTGGGCATAAATATCCAGACTATTAAGAGAATAGGCAGGGCTGTGACTAAAGGATTAGAACCTAATCTTACTATACTGTTGGATCTAGATGATAAGGCGAGTTTATTTAAAACCAACCATAAGAAAGACAGGATCGAGCTGCGTTCAGATAGTTATCATAAAAGGGTAAGAAAAGGCTACATGTCATTAGCCAAGGCTCACCCTAAAAGAATCAAGGCCGTCAGAGTAAGGGATAAGGCGTATTTAACTCAAAAAGAAATAAGGAAGATCATAGATAGATGTCTTTTAAGGAAATAGTAAATCAGGGTCATATAAGCAGGTTTTTACTGGCTTCGTATCGGGCTAAGAGATTCGCCGGAAGTTATTTGTTCATTGGCAAAGATGGCACAGACAAAGTAAGAATGGCCAAGGAGTTTGCCAAATTGATAAATTGCGAGAATGTCGTCGAAGACTGTTGCGATGAGTGCTCGTCTTGTAAGAAAATCGAACAAGACAAGCATGTGGATGTCCATTGGTTCAGGCCCGTAGGAAGCTCCATCACTATCTCCCAGGTAAGAGAGTTAGGGAAGTATATGTACTTGAGGCCTTATGAGTCTGATAAGAAAGTTTTTATTGTTTGTGACGCTCAATATTTAACACAAGAGTCATCAAACGCGCTCTTAAAGACCTTAGAAGAGCCCACGAGAGACTCTGTGATTATTTTGATAGTAAGTGACGCAGCTATGTTGCTGCCTACGATAACTTCACGCTGTCAAAAGATCTTTTTTAACTCGGCAGATGAAGCCAGGATAAAAGATATCCTAGTCCACAAATACAAGGTACCCGTTTCGCAGGCGCACTTCATTAGCTATCTATCAGAGGGGAGTCTAGATAAGGCCTTGGATTTTAAAGATCTGAAAGAAGACTTGCTTGAGAAGAGAGGGCATATCTTGAATTCTGTCTATTTTAAAAAGTTTTCTCTGTTTAGAATGAGGGAGTTTAGCATAAAAGATAATGCACAGAAGAAGAGAAGTATAAATCTATTATTGGACATATTGATTTCTTGGTTCAGAGATTTGCTTTTTGTCAAAACCGGGTTAAGCAACCCCTTGATTAACTGGGACAAGAAAGAAGATCTGCACAAGCTTAACAATAGATATTCTTATGAAGAATTAATTAAGAATATTACCACAATTTCCGACACAAAGTTATTAATCAACTCCAACATAAATGCTAAGTTAGCGATTTCTAAGATGAGGGCAGACTTATGGAAGTAGTGCAAGTAAAATTGAGAGACTCCAATACCGTTTCTTGGTATAGAATAAACAATCTGACAGTAAAGATCGGCGACTGTGTCATAGTAGAGGCAGAGAGAGGTATAGATTATGGTTCAGTAAATAGCGAGTCCTTACAGCAGGAGCAGTCGAATGGCGAGACGAAGGCGGTGTTGCGTCTGGCCACTGAAGCTGATGCAAAGCAAATAGAAAACAATAGAAAGAAAGCAAAAAGTGCTTTTAATACTTGTCAGGAGAAGATCATAGCTCATAAACTAGAGATGAAATTAGTAGATTGCGAGTATTCATTCGACGCAAGTAAGATTCTATTTTACTTCACCGCTGACAATCGCATAGATTTTCGTAATCTCGTAAAAGATCTGGCTCGGATATTCAGAGCCCGTATTGAATTGCGTCAAATTGGCGTAAGGGATGAGGCTAAGATGTTTGGTGGCTTTGGTCCTTGTGGCCGAGAATTATGTTGTTCTAAATTCTTAAAAGATTTTGAACCCGTGACAATCAAGATGGCTAAAGAACAGAACCTGCCTTTGAACCCTCCTAAAATATCCGGGTTGTGCGGAAGGCTTATGTGTTGCCTGTCTTATGAACATAAGTGTTATCGTGAACTATGCAAAGGTTTGCCCAGGGAGGGCGAGAGGATAAGTACGCCACAAGGCAAGGGTAAAGTAATTAATGTAAATATATTACGTAGAACTATCCTTCTTGAGACTGAAGAAGGAAGACAAGTCGAAATAGTATATAAAAAATAGTATCTAGAGAATATATGGCTGACAAATTTTATATTACAACTCCGCTATACTACGTTAACGCTGCGCCGCATATAGGTCACTCCTATACTAATATAGCATCCGATACTTTGGCTCGTTTTTATAGAAACAGAGGCCGCGAGGTTTACTTTCTAACCGGGACAGATGAGCATGGTCAAAAGATCGCCAAGGCTGCTCAAAGTGAAGGGTTGGGGGAGTTAGAGTTCGTCAATAAAATGGTTACCAGATATAAAGACCTCTGGAAGAGTCTGGATATAAGTTATGATGATTTTATCCGCACAACTGAATCGCGGCACCAGAAGACAGTCAAGTGGATACTCGACTCCCTGCATAAAAAAGGCGATATATATCAAGATGAATATTCTGGATGGTATTGTGTCCCCTGTGAATCATTTTGGACTGAGGACCAATTAATAGAAAGCAAGTGTCCGGATTGCAAACGTTCTGTAGAGCACATATCTGAATTTAATTACTTCTTTAAGTTATCCAAATACCAAGATTGGTTGATAAAGCATATAAAAACGCACGAAGACTTTATAAAGCCAACCTCCAGATGTAATGAAGTGCTTTCTTTTTTAGAGACAAATAAGCTCTGTGACTTGTGTATCTCACGGCCAAAAGAGAGGTTGTCTTGGGGGATTCCTACTCCATTCTCACAAGACCATGTTACTTATGTCTGGTTTGATGCTCTGGTGAATTACATAAGCGCAGTGGGCTTCTCGTATGATAATAATAAATTTAAGAAATTTTGGCCGGCAGATATCCATTTAATAGGCAAAGACATATTAAGGCAGCATGCGATATACTGGCCGATTATGTTGCGTAGCCTGGATTTAGAGCCGCCCAAAATGGTCTTCGCTCATGGGTGGTGGCTTGCGCCTTTAAAAGGCGAGAGCCAGAAGATGTCTAAATCCAAGGGCAATATTGTAAATCCCTTAGAAGTGATTAAGGAATACAGTGTAGACACATACAGATACTTTCTTTTAAGAGAGGTACCTTTTGGCCTGGATGGGACTTTTTCAGAAGAAGCGTTAAAGAAGCGTTTTAATTATGATTTAGCTAACGATTTGGGCAATTTGGTCTATAGAACATTGACTATGATTGAAAAGTACTTTAAAGGTAGTATTCCTCAGGATGTTGATAAAGGTTTAATTTCATCCAATCCCATAATAGAGTCTATCAAAAGTTTAAGCGGCCGTGTGGATAAGGCAATGTCTAGTGTTGATTTCTCGTCGGCCTTAACAGAAATTTGGTCATTGATTAATATGGCCAATAAATATGTTGAACAGACTAAGCCCTGGAATTTGTCCAAAGAAAAGAAGGAAAAGGAATTAAAAGTATTCTGCTTTGTTTTGATAGAAGTGTTGAGAAAAGTAGCTGATGAAGTTTCTCCATTTATGCCAGAGACAGCTTCTAAGATTAAGAGTCAGATCAAAGAAGACGCAATCAAGAAAGCTCCTCCAATTTTTCCACGCATTCAGACATAGGTTATGTTGATAGATACGCACTGCCACCTAGACTTTTCTCATTTTGATAACGATAGAGAAGCAGTTATTAAGAGGGCCAGGGATAACAAAATAAGCTATTTGATAAATGTAGGTTCTAGCCAAGAGTCTTCTTTTAAGTCTAGGGATTTAGCGGATAAATTTGACAATATATTCTTTAGCATAGGATTTCATCCTCACTTTGCAGATGATTTTACTAAGGATATTATTGCACAATTTGAAAACGAACTTAATAGTAGCAAGCTGGTGGCTATAGGTGAAGTCGGCCTTGATTATTTTAAGAGCCGCTCACAAAGGGATAAACAGAAGCAGGTATTTCTGGAATTTATCAGGTTGTCAAAAAAGCTAGATCTTCCTTTGGTGGTTCACTGTAGAGACAGCCAAGAGGATGTCTACAGCATATTAAAGTCAGAATTTGACGATTTTAAAAAAATAGTATTCCATTGTTTTTCCGGGCCGCAAGATTTTATGGAAAAGTGCCTTGTCTTGGGTGCGATGTTTTCTTTTACGGCCAATATAACGTACCCTAAGGCCACTAAATTGAAGGAATTAGTAAAAGAGATCCCCTTAGAGAATATCATGCTCGAGACTGATGCGCCTTATCTGACTCCACAGAAATTTAGAGGACAGCGCAATGAGCCTTCATATGTGCATTTTGTGGCACAAGAGTTGGCTTTGCTCAAGAATTTGCCTTTGCAGGAAATTTGCGATGCAACCACAAGAAACGCCGTGAGATTTTTTAAATTAAATGAAAAATAGAGTAGCCCTAGCCAGATGTCCAAACTATGATTCTGAGCGCGTAGATGCCTCAGTAGAAAAAGTTGTTAATTTATTGGGTGGTATTGAGAGTATCATCAAACCAAGATCAAAAGTATTGATTAAACCCAACCTTTTATTAGATTGCCAGCCTGAGGAGTGCATTACTACTCACCCGCGCGTAGTTGAGTCAGTTATCCGCTTGATCAAGAAGACGAAATCAGATATTTATTTGGGTGATTCTCCCAGCGTATTCGGACAGAAAAGGGACTTTGACCGGGTGTATGAAGTTACGGGGATGAAAGAAGTCTGTGACCGCCAGGGGGTAAAAATCGTCTATTTCGATAAGCCTGTATTAAAAAACGGCATACCGATTACGGATTGGATAGAGCGCTGTGATTGCATAGTAAATGTGCCCAAATTTAAGACGCATGGTTTCACAAAACTTACTGCAGGGATTAAGAATTTGTTTGGTTTGGTATTGGGTATGCATAAGGTAAAGATGCATAAAGATTATATTGATCTGAAGGATTTCAGCCAACAGTTAGTAGATATATTTGAATTTTCTAAACCCGTATTGACGGTTGTGGATGCGGTAGTATCTTTGGAGGGTGACGGCCCAGGTTCTGCCGGGACAAAGATCGATACAGAGTTGATACTGGCCAGCCAGGATACAGTGGCCATTGACAGCATCTTGGCTTCGATTATGGGCATCTTTCCTGAAGACGTACTCACTACAAAAGAGGCAAAGCGAAGAGGCCTAGGGGAGTCAGATTTAGAGCATATAGATGTAGTGGGAGAAAAATTAGGCGAGTTTATTTTTAGTAATTTTAAACTCCCCAAGACAAGTCTGGCTGCTTCTTTGCCGCCTATGCCTAGTTTTTTGCATGAGATTATCAAAAGGGTATTTTGGCACAAGATGGAAGTAGCCAGGGGCAATTGCAAGGCCTGCAAAAGATGCATGGAGATATGCCCGGTTGAAGCCATACGCCTTTACAACAAAAAGGCTTTGATAGATCCAAAAAATTGCATTCTCTGTTGTTGTTGCCAGGAGATCTGTCCATATAATGCCATAACTACAAGAAAAAGCTTGTTACTAAAATTCATAGGAGTCTAAATGGTAAACCTTTCGCCGTTATTTTATTTTAAGAATTATGTAAAGATAGTAGATCAGAGATTATTGCCGCTTAAGCTAAAATATGTTTACTGTCGTAGCGCAAGAGATGTATTCGATGCCATAAAGAAGATGAAAATAAGAGGCGCGCCGGCAATCGGTGTGGCAGGTGCCTTTGGCGTATATTTAGGAATCAGGAACTTTAAATCCAAAGATAAAAAGAAATTTCTAAAGCGAGTCGAACAAATGGCTAAGTATTTATCTGGTTCACGGCCAACAGCTGTAAATTTATTTTGGGCTTTAGAAGAGATAAAGAAGAAAGTCCAGGATAATTCTCATAAATCAGTTCCAGAATTAAAGAATATCGCCTATAAACAGGCTGTGCATATTATGAAAGATGATCAAAAAAGATGTCGCAGCATGGGAATGTTTGGCGCGAAATTGATTAAGAATAAAGATGTGTGTCTTACGATCTGCAATGCTGGAGGTATGGCCACTTCTGGATATGGCACGGCCTTGGGCGTATTCTTTAAAGCCAAGGAAGCTGGAAGGAAGTTTCAGGTCTACGCTTGTGAGACTAGGCCGCTTTTGCAAGGTGCCAGAATAACTTCTTGGGAATTGAAACAGAAGAAGATCAAGACCACGCTAATATGCGATAGCATGGCTGCTTCATTAATTAAAAGTGGCATTATCAAGAAAGTATTCGTAGGCGCAGATAGAGTTGCCATGAGTGGCGATTTTGCCAATAAGATTGGCACATATAATTTAGCCGTACTGGCAAAATTCCATGGAATTCCCTTTTATGCTGTGGCGCCGTTGTCCACATTCGATAAAGATTTAAAAGATGGCAAAGGCATTCCTATTGAAAACAGGAAAGAAGAAGAAGTGGTTAGTTTATATTTTAAGAAGCGCATAGCGCCGTTTGGGATCGGAATCAGAAATCCCGCTTTTGATGTTACAGATTCAAGTTTAGTCACGGCATTTATTACGGAGAGAGGCTTGATTAAGCCGCCTTATAAAAATAACATAAAGAAAGTTATTCATGCATAGCAATTCAAACAGCAGAATTAGTGAATTAGGCTTAATAGACTATTTCCGCAAGACTCTAAAAAAAAAGAATTCTAAGATAGTAAAAGGCATAGGAGATGACGCCGCAGTAATCAAGATAAACAAAGATAAATACTTGTTGAATACGTCTGATATGCTTATTGAAGGCAGGCACTTTAGAAGCAGGGATGATCTTGGCGATATAGGTTATAAGGCTATAGCTTGTTCTTTGAGTGACATCGCGGCCATGGGAGGGAGTCCTAGCTTTGCGTTGGTATCTTTAGGGATACCCAAGAGGCTTAAATCCAAAGATATAAAGTCCTTATTCTCTGGGATAAAAAAGTCCGCTGATAGATTTGGCGTCAACATAGTAGGCGGAGATACTAATTTAAGCCAAAAGTTGATTATAGACATTTCTATGACTGGATTTGTTGACTCTAAGAAGTTAACGTTAAGGAGTAATGCCCGCGTAGGTGACTATATCTTTGTAACAGGTAGCCTGGGTGGTTCTATTTATCAAAAACATCTAAAGTTTACCCCTCGGGTAAAAGAAGCTCAATATCTGACAACTAAATTTAAACTGAATTCAATGATCGATATCTCTGACGGTTTAATACTGGACCTGTGGAGAGTATTAAAAGCCAGTAGGGTAGGGGCAGCTATATATGAGGACCTAATTCCTAAAAGCAAAGACGCAAAAAATTTGAATCAAGCTTTATATATGGGTGAAGATTTTGAGCTGCTCTTTACGGTATCAGAAAAAAACTCAAAAACATTACTACGTAGGATTAGAGAGAATAAATTTGATTTTGATTTAAGTTTTATTGGTAAGATTATGGATAAAAAAGAGCAGATTTGGCTTATTGATAGACATAAAAAATCAAAAAAACTAAAACCCAAGGGCTTTCTGCACTTTTAAGCTATGGAAAAGATATCCGTTTATTCTAATTCCAGTACAGAGACTATTGTGTTAGCTAAGAGGCTGGCGGGGAATTTGCGAAAAGGCCAAGTCGTCGGTCTTTATGGAAATTTAGGTTCTGGTAAGACAACTTTTGTCAAGGGCTTGGCTCAAGGTTTGGGCTTTAAGGGCCGGGTGAATAGCCCTAGTTTCGTTATTCTAAAAGTTTATTCGCTTAAGAAAAAATTATTGCTTTATCACTTTGATTTATACAGGTTGAATTCTTTAAAGGAATTGGAAGATGTTGGTTATGAGGATTTTATTTCTGGCTATGGCATATGCGTAATTGAATGGGCTAATAAGGCAGAAAAGTTACTGCCCAAACATTTTTTAAAAATACAAATGCGAGTTAAAGGTAAAAACAAAAGATTAATAAATTTAATTGGTTATGGGCCCGAATATGAGAATTTAGTTACTCAAATGAGACCCAGATTTACGGAGAGAAAACGCCCACCTACGTCAAACACTTAATTCGGCGAGGTCTCGACGAAACTTAAGCGAAGTCGGAGACGTAAATTCGACATGCAGCTCATGTCGTCATAGAAAGAAAGGTAAATAATGGAAACAGCATCTTTAAAGAATGTTTATATTATTGTAGGTTTTACCTTTTTGGCCGTGGTAGGCTGTTTCTGGTTTTTCCGTATTCGTAAGATAATAAATGCTTATTTAGACCTGGTATGCAATATTATTGATCACGAGCCAAAAAAAAGCCTTCGATTATTGCCGCTATATTCAAAAAATGAGATTATGGGTAAATATAAGGGCCGCGATGTAATAATTGGCATCCAATATGTAGGATTAGGGTTTGAATGGATGCCTCTGCCACATATAAGAGTAAAATTAAAAGATGTTATTCGTTATAATTACAGCAGAGTTCCGGATTTCGCTTATATTAAGAGAGGATGGTTGGTTTTTAAAATAAAGGAGCGTCTGATCTGGGGGATATTCGATAAAAATTACACCAGGTTTTTTACAAAAGACTTTATTATTATTACTTTGGCCAGATTAATGGCTGTAGCCGAAGATACGGAAAGAGGCAGGACATTAGGGGAAATATTTAAATGAGCTTAATAAGGAATATTTTATCTATTGATACGACAAGTAGGGCTATTGATGTAGTCCTTTGGTCTAACGGAAGAGTTTTTAGTATACAGAGAGACACCCGATTAGACAATTACGAAGGTATTGCATGTTTAATCGAGTCAGTGTTAAAAAAAGCTAATTTAAGTTTAAGCCACATTGACTATTTCGGAGTATGTACCGGCCCAGGTTCTTTCACAGGCATGCGTATAGGTCTTAGCACTATGAAGGCATTAGCCTATTCATTAAGTAAGCCACTTATTGGTTTTGGTAGTCTTGATATTATAGCTTATATGGCAAAGAATAAATACCATGGATTACTGTGCGTTATGCAGGATGCTAAACGCAATAATATATATAGTGCAGTATTCAGTAATAATAAGAGCCTTCGTAGAGTCAGTTCTTATTTACTCCTTGAGCCAACTAAAATTTTAAAACGCCTAAAGAAACTCCACAGAAACACTACGGACTTATATTTTTGTGGCGACGTAGTCTCACTTTACAAAGATCAGATAAAAATATCTTTTCCGAATTCTAAAATTCTGAGCTTTAATGATGTGAAGCTTAAGGGTCGAGCGATAATTTCTCTGACTAAAGAAAACGCCAGAAATGAGAGTAATCCATTTGAACTCTTGCCTTTTTATATGTATCCTAAAGATTGCCAAGTAAGAAAGTCCTCAAAATGAAACACCCTCACTCTGTGCAAAAAGCAATACATCGCCCAACTTGGGCCCAAGTAAATCTTTCGTCTTTAGAGTATAATCTTAAGCAGATAAAAAGATTAGTCGGCAAAAAAACAAAAATTTTAGCTGTTATAAAAGCCGATGCCTACGGGCACGGCGCTATAAGAGTTGCCCAGAGATTGCAAAGTTGCGGAGTAAAATATTTTGGTGTGGCCACAGTACAAGAAGCTATTGAGTTAAGGCAGAATAAAATTGATTCCTCTGTTTTAGTGCTATCCACAGTTACGCCTAGTGAATTGCCTATTGTAATAAAATATAAAATTATCCCGACTATAGCAGATGCAAAGACGGCCGTAAGTTTTAATAAGAGACTAAAAGAATTAAATAGAAGAATCCCCGTCCATATAAAAATAGATACTGGTATGGGTAGGCTTGGTGTTTGGCATCAAGATGCAGTTAGTTTTGTAAAGAGGCTATGGGAATTAGATAATTTGATGCTGGAGGGGATTTATTCTCATTTTCCCAGCGCAGATGATGACCAGAAGTTTACAAATTCGCAGATTGTATCATTTAAGAAGTTAATCGATGATCTAGAAAGGAATAATATTTTCATTCCTTTAAAGCACATGGCCAATAGTATGGCTGTAATGCGCTACAGGCCTTCTTATTTGAATTTGGTAAGGCCTGGTCTTATGATTTATGGTTTATACTCTGATGTTAAAGCAAAGAAACTTGTGAAATTAAGACCGGTTATGAGCTTTAAGACGAGGATTATTTATTTAAAAGAAGTAGGCGCTGATCGCTCAATTAGCTACAACCGTACCTTTATTACAAAGAAGAAAACCAAGATTGCGACTTTACCAGTAGGTTATGCGGATGGATATAATCGGCTTCTTTCTAACAGAGCTCAAGTCCTTATCAAGGGTAGACGTTGTCCGGTAGTAGGCCGAGTGTGTATGGACCATATAATGATAGACATAACTAGAGTGAATGCGAGACTAGGTGATGAAGTTGTTTTAATGGGAAAGCAGAATAATTCAAAAATCAGCGCGGAAGAGATTTCCGAACTATGTTTCACTATTTCTTATGAGGTAGTTTGTTGGATATCCAAACGTGTTCCTCGGATATATATAGATTGATTTTAGTTTCCGTTCTTTAGGGCGTAAGAGAGATAAGATATATCGAACTACTAATGAAGATAGCAGGGGTGATCAATACAGAGGCTAAGGCAGGAAAGATGTTATTCTTACCCAAAGCTATGCTTATAGCCAGTACTACATAATATAACAAAGCCACTAGAGCGCTTATCCCCACAGAAGAAAAACCCACCACTTTTCTACGAATAGCAATCGAGCAGGGCAGGCCGATAAAAATCATTACCAGGCAAGTAAAATTCAAAGCGATTTTTTGATAAAAGTCTATCCAAAGGTACCTAATAGCTGTTTCTGCTTTGCTGCTAGATAGTTTATTTATATAATTTAATAGCTCCCTAGAATTCATCTGGCTTATTTTTTGCCTTTGTTTTAGGAAGTCGTCAGGGGTTTCTTCATAGGGGAGTTTATAATTTTCGAAATACTGCGAGTCAATCACACGGTTATCATTATCAAATTTATATGCTAGACACTGGTCTGCGACCCAAGCACCGCCATCCCACTTGGCCTTGTTGGCGAAGATCTTAGAGGTAACATTCTGTTGATTGTCCTGTTCTAAGACGGTCAAGCCTTTCAGTTCGTTAGTTTTAGCATTGAAGACATTAATGAAGAATTGCCTGTTGTGGAAACCATAGATAGCCAGATTTTTTAATTTCTCTTGCGAGCCAATTCCTTTATCGATGTAGACTGACTTTATGTTATCGGACAGTTTTTGTGACTGGGGTAGGATTTTTTCTGAAATAAAGAAAGAGATCAAGCTCAACATTATCCCCACGATGAAGACCGGGAATACTATCTTGTATATGCTCAAGCCTCCGCTGCGCATAGCGATCAATTCGTTATTGTAGTTTAATTTTCCTATAGTGTATATCATGGCAATTAAACAGGCTAGGGGAGAGGTTTGTACGAATACCATAGGAGTCATAGCTAGATAGTATTTTAGTATTACTATGATTTCAACTTTACGTTGGATAAAATCGTCTAAGTGGGTAAAGCTGTCCACGATGAAAAACAAGAACAAAAAGACGGACAAGCACATCAGAAAAGAAGAGATGAATTTGTTGACTATATGTCTATCTAAGATACGCATAGTTTTGTGAAAAGATATACTCCAATTGACCCAAAGATTATATTAGGCATCCACATGCCTGAAGAGGGAGCCAGGGTTCCATGTTTAGATAGGGACTCTACACATAAAGTTAAAATAAAATAAGCGCCCACAATTAAAAAGGCCAGAGCGATATTGGCTGCTTTTTCTCTGCGTCGGGTGATTATGCCCATAGGCACACCCAAAAGAAAAAAGACCATACTAGAAAAAGACATGGCTATCTTTTTATGGAATTCCGCAGCGATAGGGTCATCATCTATACTTAAACCCCTTAGTTTCTGGATCTTTGTCCATAACTCCCTAAGGCTCATATCTTTTGCTTTCTTGTTTATAGTTTTTTTGGATTCATCTTTGGCAAAATGCATTGTCATAAAATATGTATGGAAGTTCATTTTATAAAAGTTGTTTGGATTGTTGGGATTTATCTCATCAGAAGTTCCATCGACAAGTTTGAGTTTAAGGATATTTTTCTCAGGCACAGTTATGAATTCACCGCGTTTGGCGATTATTGTTCTGGGAGGCCTATCTTCTCCTTGTGGCTCATAGATTCTAATATTGCGGAATCTGTTACCACTTATTTCATAGACAAAAATAATATATTTGTCAAATGAATCGATAAATATGCCTGGTTCAAGTGCGGCGGTAGGATTCTTAGCTCCCATTTCTTCCATAAGCCTGCGTTTTTGGAGATGGGCCTTTGGAGTGATGCGGTCGTATAATAGAATAGAAAACAAACTAAAGATTATTCCTAGTACCAGGAAAGGGGTGATTAGCTTAAAAGTATTCATGCCGCTGGCGCGGATACTAATAATCTCGTTATCAGAGGATAGCCTGCCTAGAGATAACAATAGCGCGGCCATAATTGAAATAGGCAGTATAAATTGCAGGGAGTAAGGCATCATACATAAAAACAGGTTCAGAATCATAGTCAGAGGGATTCCTTTTGTCACAATTAGGCCGACAAGGTAGACGATGTTTCCCAGCACCATTACTAGAGATAAGACTAATGAGGCTAGTAGAAAGGCTGAAAAGAATTCCTTGAGCATATATTTATGTACGATTCTCATGGGATTAGCTTGCTAGTGTTAAGACGTAAACTTTGCCTGGATCGAATTGATTAATTGCTTTTGCTGCTTCAGAGAGTGTTGTACCAGTTGTCAGGACGTCGTCCATTAGTAGAATTGACTTTGATTTGATCCGAGTAGGGTTATTAATGGCGAAGCAGCCGGAAATATTCTTTATTCTCTTTTTTTCATCAAGGTCAATTTGTGATTTGGTGTTTTTGCGACGAGATAAGATATCGCTGTTCACTGGTTTCTGGGTTATTTCACTTACCATAGTGGCCAGTATTTGCGATTGATTATATTCCCTTTCTCTTAGCCTAACCGAATGTAGTGGAATAGGTATTATGAAGTCCACGTCTTTTAATATATCAAAGTTTTCAAAGAATTCATGAAATAGATTTCTAAAAATTGTTTTATATTGTACTTTCTGTTTATATTTGAACCTATGTATAAGGTCTTTAATTAACCCTTCATAACTACATACTGACCAGGCTTGTTGAAAATAGTATTGCCTATTTGAGCATTTAGCGCATTCGCCCCTGCGGATGCTTTTTATTTCCTGAAGCCCCCGTCCGCACTTTGAGCAGAAGGGCGGGATGTGTTTTTTTATATCATAGTAGCATTCATTGCATATATAGTTATTGATCTTATTGATCTGATTTGACCTATTACATCCAACGCAAACCTGAGGATATAGTATATTAATTATAGACTCTATGATGGGTATCGACATGTTATTCATATTAACATTAAGTCCTAATTTTGTCAATTTGTTCGAGGATTCTGGTTGGGGCCGGTTGAGAGGACGAATATGTTGACACTATAATGGTTTATTAGTAGAATAACTCTATGAAAATTATGGATATAGATAAGGTTAGACGAGAATTATTTAAGCTTATCCAGTCAAAGGCTTATGCCGAAGGCAAATTTAAGCTCTCTAGTGGGAAAATAAGCGATTATTACATTGATTGTAGAAAAGTTACCTTAAGTTCAAAAGGTGTATATTTTTGCGCGCTTTTGATTCTTGATTTAATCAAGAATAAACGCATAGCTGCTGTAGGTGGTCCTACCATTGGTGCAGATCCTATCGTGGGTGCGGTCAGTGTGTTAAGCCTAGTTAAGAGCAATAAGCCGATTAAGGCATTCCTGGTGCGTAAGTCTGCTAAATCTCACGGCCTCAAGCGTCAAATCGAAGGACCAGTACTAAAAAGAGGTGAGAATGTAGTTGTAGTCGATGATGTGGCCACAACTGGCGGTTCGTTGGTCGATACGATCTCTTGCTTGCGCAAGAAAGGCGTTAAAGTAAAATTAGTAGTTACGCTCGTAGATAGGAACGAAGGCGCAAAAGAAAGGCTAAAAAAAGCCAAGTGTAATTTTATATCAATCTTTAATATAAGAGATTTTAAAAAATAGTTGTTAATTAAATCTAGCATTTCCTACCTTAGTGTCTTAATATTTCATTATAAATGAAGATAGTCCTTGTTTCTAAATCAAAAACTCGTAAAAAAATATTAGAGGGTTGTTTCTGTGACATGATTGGTCTTCTGATGGAAAAATTATCTTCAATTCTAAAAAAATGAAGCTATTGATTTTATTCTTCGTCTTTACTTTGAATTTTTCTGGCTGTACAGAGTTTAATCCAGTAACCCAGAAGCAAGAGATGATCCTCTATAGTACTGAGAGGGAAGTAAATATAGGGAAAAATGTATCCCGTCAGGTTGAAAAAGAATACGAATTGGTAAAGAATCCCAACGTGATTGAGCGTATAAATAGGATTACGGAGAAAATTGCCGCTGTATCTGATAGAAGAGATGTAAATTATTATGTAAGCGTAATCGAGGCCAAAGAAGAAGAAAAAGAGGATGGCGCTGATATAAACGCTTTTGCTCTGCCCGGAGGCTATATCTATCTTTATGACGGGTTGGTTGAGTTTGCCGGTAATGATGACCAGCTTGCCTGCGTAATTGCCCATGAAGTCGGACATATTGTGGCAAAACACAGTATCAAGAAATTGCAGGCGGCGATGGGTTATACGTTATTGAGCATAGCCGTAATGAGTACCGGAAACGCTGATTTTGCCAGGGGTGTTAACTATGCCTTTTTTAATCTTCTCTTAGCTTATTCTAGAGAAGATGAATTATTAGCCGATAAATTGGGGGCGCGTTACGCTAAAGAAGCGGGTTATAACCCCCGGGCGATGATGGATTTCTTGGAGAAGCTTAGAGAGAAGCAGAAAAAAGATCCCTTAAGGGCCAGAAATGTATATCGTACACATCCATATTTCTCTGAGAGGATCACAGCCATAAAAAAGGAATTAGGGGAACCCTTGACTGTAAGGGATTATGTAAATATTGTTAATGAGTAAAATCAAAAACACAATGGGATTATTTAAAAATACAGATTTGGGTATTAAGATTAAAAATAAGCATTTTTTAAATTTTCTTAAGGTCTTATTATTATTCTTGCTTTTTCTGTTTTTAAATAGCAATGCCTTAAACAATGAGTTTACAATGGATGATAATGCATTAATTTCTTCTAATCGTCTGACTCATAATTTGGAATTTGCACAAATGTCTTTTGGAAAGCCTTTATTTGGTGTTGAATCGGGGACTATTTACAGACCGCTTCTTCAAATTTTTCTTATGTGGGAATATCTTTTGTTTAAATCTAATCCTTTTGGTTATCACTTTGTCAACATCTTACTCCATTTTATAAATAGCCTGCTATTCTTTAAGATTATAAATATTCTTTTTGGTAACTATGAATTATCTTTGTTATCGTCTTTTTTGTTTGCTATCCATCCTATCAACAGCTACGTTATTAACATATGTGTTGGTAGTGATCTATATTTAGGTAATATGTTAATGCTATTATCAATTCTGAGTTTTCTAGTTTTCTTGTCGAATAAAAAGTATAAATTTTACTTTATAAGTATCATATATTTTGTCATCGCTTTATTATTTCGGGAAAACGCAGCATTATTCCCGTTTTATTTGTTATGTCTTATATTTTATTGTTGCAAGAAGGAAAATGTCAAAAAATACCTCTATTTAATTGCGCCTTTTTTTATACTTAGTTTTGTCTACTTATTTTCTAGACTCTTCTTTTTTAGCCTTAGTTCAGCAATCTTTAATGATGTCGGGAAATCATTTAATATCCTAGATTATATTGTTGGTTTTTCACGCTTAATATTACTGTATTTATCTTCAATAGTTATTCCTGGAAATATTGTTTGGATTTGGAGCATTGCTCCCAGAGCGGGAATTACCAATATTGAATTTGTGGCATTGTTATTAATTTGTTTAATTATTGTTTATTTGTTTGCCAGGCTCAAAAAACATAGAATTGGGTCTTTTTGTATATTATGGTTTTTAATTGGCGCACTTCCTCTACTATTGGTGATTGGCAGCAGATATGATTTTGGTTTTGTCTTAGAGCCACACTGGCTATATTTTTCCTCAATAGGCGCTTTCTTGCTTATAAGTGTTTTCTTATTAAAATTAAAGAAGCATATAAATTTAACCTTATGGATATGTATAACTGTAGCTATGTTATCGTTCTTTTGCCAAGAAGCTAGGAAGCAGAATTCTCTTTGGAGAGAGCCGAAAGTATATTACGAACATTGGCTAAGAAAATTTCCTAATAATATGGCTCGCCTAAATTTAGCGAGTATTGCTTTAGAGAATGGTGATTGTGACAATGCCGAAGCATTATTCAATGAAGCAATCTCTCATCTTGTTTTTGAAAAAGATGGCTTGTATTTCTTTTCTCCAAGAAAAGCTGCTTTGATTTATTCTAACGTAGGAAATTTTTACTATTTCCAAGACCGGTATGCTGAGGCTCTGGCAATGTATAATGAGGCAATAAAGATAAATCCCAAAAATTCGATGGCATATTTTTTTAGAGCAGTAACCTTTTTAAAAACTAACCAAAAAGACAAGGCAGTATTGGATTTTGAAAGAGCTATTGAGGTAGATCCCTACATTTTAGAAGCACACTACAACCTTGCCATACTCTATGCAGAATCAGGTAATGAAGATAAGGCCTTGGAAGAATACTATAAAGCTATAAAACTTGATAAAAATTGTTTTAAGCTTTAAACTAATATAGTAATTAAGCATTTGAGCGAAGTAGAGCCGAAGTGGCGGAATTGGCATACGCGCTGCGTTCAGGGCGCAGTTCCTTTCGGGGATTGAGAGTTCGAATCTCTCCTTCGGCACAAATTTCATAAATACTTACCATTTTAATAAAAAAACTATAAAATACTTGAAAATTAATTGAATATTTATTAATATAAAACAATCACTCCTTTTTATAATTAAATAGGCTGTCACGAAAATCGTTCCAGCCTATGATCAAGGGCGGCACGGCCTATAATTAAACAATTTTTCCAATGGTTTTACAGACACCTTATTATTTAATTGACGAAAAGAAATTATTGAGGAACCTTAAGCTGATTAAGCGTGTCAGGGATTGTTCTGGCGCTAAATCTGTATTGGCACTTAAATGTTTTTCAACCTGGAGTGTTTTTGATCTGATGAAAAAATACATGGATGGGGTGACATCCAGCTCTGTTTACGAAGCCCGCCTGGGCCATGAAAAATTCGGCAAAGAAGTCCACGCCTATTGTGTGGCCTATTCCGAAGCAGACATTAAGGAAATCAGCCGTTTTGCTGATAAGGTAATTTTTAATTCGCTTTCACAGTTGCAGATGCTCTATTCCCACATCCGTAACTCTAAGATTGGCTTGAGAATCAACCCGCGCGTAAGTTACTCCCACTTTGATCTAGCTGATCCAGCGCGTCGTTTCTCCCGCCTTGGTGTCCTCGATAAAAATTCCCTTTCTAAAGCACTGCCTTTCTTAAGCGGCATCATGTTCCACTTTAACTGCGAAAATAGTGATTTTAAGAATTTTTCTTCTCATATAGATTTTATCAGCCGTGAATACAAAGATATATTGAATCAGCTTGAATGGGTAAGTCTGGGTGGTGGTATTTATTTTACCAAACAAGGATACCCGTTTGATAAATTTTGTAGAAAATTAAAAGAATTTAGTAAACGTTTTAATGTCCAGGTTTATTTAGAACCTGGTGAGACGGTTATTACTCAATCGGCGCAATTAGTTACAAGGGTTTTGGATGTTGTGCGTAACAGAATAGATATCGCCATAGTCGATGCTTCTATCGAAGCTCATATGTTGGACCTGTTGGTTTATCGTACAAGCGCCAAAATTGAAGACAATGGGAGTAGGCGTTTTAAATATATGGTTGCCGGACGCTCTTGCTTGGCCGGAGATATTTTTGGTACCTTTAGATTTAAGTCGCGCTTAAAAGTCGGCAGTATTATAAAATTTTGTGATGCTGCTGGATATACCATGGTCAAAAAAAATTGGTTTAATGGCTTAAATATGCCTTCGATTGTGGTAAAGAGACTGAATGGCAGAGTAGAGGTTGTAAGGCGTTTCCAATATAGAGACTTTGTGAACAGTTTATCATAATAATTACTCCACGCTCAGGCGCGGGAAAAAATTGGAGGACCTAATGACATGAAGAAAAACATCTTAATTGTTGGGGCTGGGGGCGTTGCCCATGTCACCGCACATAAATGCGCTCAAAATAATGATGTATTAGGTGACATTTGTATTGCCTCTAGGACTAAAGAGAAGTGCGACGCCATAATAGAAAGCATCAAGAGAAAGAATAGCATTAAGGATAAGACCAAAAAGCTGCAATCCCGCCAACTCAACGCTCTGGATATCTCCGCCACAAAAAAAATTATCCAAGAGACCAATTCGCAAATAGTAATTAATCTTGCGCAACCATATATTAATATGTCGTTATTGACCGCCTGTATCCAGACCAAAGTGGCATATATGGATACTGCCATACATGAAGATCCGAATAAGGTCTGTGAGGATCCTCCCTGGTATGCCAACTACGAGTGGCCACGTAAAGATGAGTGCAAAAAGAACGGCATCACTACTATCTTAGGTGCGGGTTTTGACCCGGGGGTAGTCAATGCCTACGCTGCGCTGGCAGTAAAGCATTACTTCGATACTATCGATACGATAGATATTATGGATGTCAATGCCGGAAATCATGGGAAATACTTTTCTACCAATTTTGATCCTGAGATAAATTTCCGGGAATTCAAAAAAGTCTGGGCCTGGATTGATAAAAAGTGGGTGAGCGAGAAAGTACATTCCATTAAGATGATCTACGATTTTCCAGTTGTGGGCAATCAGCCGATATATCTAAACGGCCACGACGAGATTCACTCTCTTTCAAAAAATATCGATGCCAACACCATTCGTTTTTGGATGGGGTTTGGTGATCACTATCTAAATGTTTTCTCAGTATTGAGTAATTTAGGCTTAACTTCAGAACACCCCATTAAGACTGCTGAGGGCCTAGAAGTAGTTCCGCTGAAAGTCCTGAAAGCAATTCTTCCCGATCCTTCATCGCTAGCTCCTAACTATACAGGAAAGACCTGCATCGGAGATTACATAAAAGGTGAAAAGGATGGCAAAGAGAAGGTGGTGTTTATTTACAACACCTGCGATCATGTCCAGTGCTATAAAGAAGTAGAGTCGCAGGCAATCTCTTATACCGCCGGCGTTCCTCCGGTTGCTGCAGCTATGCTTATCGCTAATGGCACCTGGGATGTTAAGACTATGGTCAACGTAGAGGAACTAGATCCCGATCCTTTTATAGAATTACTTGGTAAGATAGGCTTACCTACAGTGGTTGAGGAAAATCCTGTGTCTTTTCAGCTAAACGCAAAGGTTGGATAAGGCCTAGAAGATTAATTTTTTGTGAGGATATAATTAAGCCAATCAAGAAGTTTTCCATAGGTTTCTTATACATAGCTTATATAATAATATTAAGCATAGTATTTGAAATTCCCCACCAAAAGAGCTATAATTGTTGAAATACTGGATAGACAAAATCGCTTCCCCAAATTATAATTTGAGTTTACAATAAGTATTTACAAGAAGAACTCTTTCCAAGGAGTAAGTCCGTGAGCGATAATAGGGATATTGTTTATGCAGTGTTTGGTTTTGGTTTCGGCATTTGGTCTTTTTTCTGGGGATTTAAGCGCCTGCGCAGAAAGAGACGCATCGAGAATGTGCCTACCTCTACGGTACGCGGCCTAGCAATGGGTTTAGTCGAGTTGATCGGCAAGGCGAAAAAGAACAAACTCCTGGTCAGCCCATTTACAAACACAGAGTGCGTATTCTATCGCTATACGATAGAGAGATATGAGAAGAGAGGCAAGTCGAGCTCCTGGGTAACTATCGCGAAAGGCGACAGCTATGCTTCAGCTTTTTACTTAGAAGACGGAACCGGTAAAGTCTTAGTCTTGCCTCTGGGCGCTGAAACGATCTTGCCTAGAGATTATGAATTGAATACTAGCTGGGGCAAAACAGTACCAAGCAACTTGGTAAATTTTCTGGACAGCCACTCTATACGTTACAAAAGTTTTTTGGGTAGATATCCTTTGCGATTCAGGGAGTGGTATATCTGTGAAGACGAAAGGGTATATGTGTTGGGGACGGCTAAAAAACAGCGCGACCCGTTAAATGACTATCAAAATAGATTAGTTAAGCGGTTGGATGAGCTGAAAAGCGACGCTTCCAAGATGCAAGAGGTCGATAGCGATAAAGACGGCAGGATCAGCACTGAGGAGTGGGATCGGGCCGTGGCCAATGTTGAGAGAGGGCTATTAGAAGAAGAGTTGAGGTCTAAGAGTGCGGATAACTCTACTGATGTTGTAGTGACTAAGGGAGAGATGGACGATTTGTTTATGATCTCCGACCACAGCGAAAAAGAGCTCACCAAGAAACTTGGCTGGCAGGCCGGTTTAGGAATCCTTGGTGGTTCGGTCTTGAGTTTGCTGTTGTTGGTTTATTTGGTATTTCGTTTAAAAAGTTTGTGGTTTTAACAAGGGGGAGGTAGGGTATGGCATGGATAATTGTATTAGCTGCTTTGTTGTTTTTAATTGTCGGCTGCATCATGTTCTTTGTCTCGATTTACAACGGCTTAATAAGATTGTCCCGCAATATCGAGAAAGCTTGGTCTAATATCGGGGTCTTGTTAAAACAGCGATATGATGAGATACCGAAATTGATCAAGGTCTGTGAAGGATACATGAAGTATGAGCGCGAGACCCTAGAAAAGATCACTGCCGCCAGGACTGCTTGTATCCAGGCAAAGAACGTAGGGGAGTCGTCTAAGGCCGAGGGAGAGTTAGGCAAGACGCTGAAGACTTTGTTTGCCGTAGCTGAAAACTATCCCGATCTGAAGGCGAATCAGAATTTTGCCCAGCTGCAACAGCGCGTAAGTTATCTGGAAAGTCAAATTGCCGACCGCAGGGAATATTATAATGACTCTACGAATAATTACAATATTAGGATAAATCAGCTGCCGGATATGTTCGTAGCTCAGATGCTGCAGATGAAACCTAAGGAGCTGTTTAAGGTCAGCGAAGAAGAAAAGAAAGATGTGGATATCAATTTTAATTTTCCCAAATAAATCCTAAAGTTAAGAAATTATATGAATATGTTGCCGGCTTTTAAGATTACTGCTTTTGCCATGTTCCAGATATTTATTCTGGGGCTTATAGGTTATCTGTTAACCCGGAAGAAAGTGATTTCCGAGGACAACCTTAAATTCTTGGCAAAATTAGTTATTAATCTATTTTTTCCTTGTTTTGTATTTGTAAAGCTGGTTTCTAATTTTGATTTCAAGTCTTACCCTAACTGGTGGGTTTTTCCCTTGATAAGTTTTTTTGTCACTGGGGGGAGTTTCTTAGTAGCTAGATTGTTTGTAAAACTCGATAAGAATTTGGAGAAGCTAAAACGAGAATTTATAAGCCTGGTTACGTTTCAAAACGGCGGCTACCTGCCTTTGATACTAGTAGCTTTATTGCTGCCTGCGGGTAGAAGAGAAGAGATATTCATATATATATTTTTGTTTTTGTTAGGGTTTAATGCTATTTGGTGGAGTGTAGGTGTATGGCATTTAACTAAAGGCCATGAAAGCAAATTCGATCTGAAATCTATTTTTAATCCTCCGGTTATCGCCATAGTCGCGGCTTTGTTATTAACAGCCGTGGGTTTAGATAGGATTATCCCACATTTTTTAACCGGGACCATGGAGATGATCGGCGATTGCGCTCTGCCTTTGGCCATAATCACGGTAGGGGCAAATTTAGCCCTGATAGATGTTTCCGGAACAAACCATAGCCGCTACATCATTCAGATCATTCTGGCTAAATTGTTGTTTATGCCTTTGTTATTTTTGGGAGTGATACTTTTGATAAGGCCTAGTTATTCGATCGCTCTGTTGATTTTACTCGAGAGCACTATGCCCTCGGCCGTAACGCAAAGCATCGTCATGCGCCACTACGATAAAAAAGACAATATCGTAAGCTTGGCTATTTTTTGGACGCACGTGGTATGTTTATTGACTATTCCTGTATTCTTGATTTTGTTTAGTACTTTTAAAGATTTTATTTATAGATAGCAGGTTCATGTCGGATAATACTATTACAACTAACAGTAAGGCTTATAGGGATTACCATATACTTGAGACTCTTGAGTGCGGTATCCAGCTAAAGGGTAGCGAAGTGAAGTCATTGAGAGAAAAGAGGGCTAGTTTAAACGAGAGCTTTGCCCGAATGGAGAATGGTAATGTAACTTTGCATGATTGCCATATAACTAGCTATGAGAAGCGGGATGGTTTTGATAAAACAGAGCCGACTCGACCGCGCCGGTTACTTTTACATAAAAAAGAGATTGATAAATTAGCTATAAAAGTAAATCAGCGAGGGTTTAGTTTAGTGCCGACTAAGATGTATTTTACCAGGCGCGGTTTAGCCAAGGTACAGCTAGCCTTAGCTAAGGGCAAGAAGCTTTATGATAAGCGCAGAAATATAAAAGAGCGCGAGCTTAAACGTGAATTGGGACGCACGATTCGCAGAAGAAGCTAGGGATTAATTAGAAATTTGAAAGTTATTTGTTTATTTTGAAGTTTGATCATTGATAACATGGGGGTGAAAGGTTTCGACTTAAGGCAATCATGTAAGTGGAGCATGTAGAGGTGCAAGGAGGCCTCTTTAAACACCTTGCATAAAATAAACGCAAACGTTAATCGTTTAGCGCAAGCTCCTTTAGCTGTAAGTACGTCTTTCGTACCTGCAGTTGCTGGAGTACCAGTCTTCAGCCTCCAATAAGGCTGAAGCCGCTGTTTGCCTAGCCTGAGAGGTAAATGGTGCTTTCATCAGGATAGTTTCCAAGCCTGCCTTTGGCTTGGAGGCGAATTTTTAAAAGGATAGTCAATTCTTAATCCTGTCTGTTGGAGTAAGAGTAGGCGAATCTAAACAATAGACTAAACATGTAGTTGCTGCTTATGAGATTCTTTAAGGACGCGGGTTCGACTCCCGCCACCTCCACCATTCATTTCATTAATGAAATGAATGGTGGATGCCGAACTAATGTAGTTCGGCGCCTAACCGAATTGTAAATTAATAAAAGGTTTGGTGGATGCTGAAACAATGTGTTTCAGCGCCTAGCCGATTTGGTGGATGCCGAACTAATGTAGTTCGGCGCCTAACCGAACTAGTAATTAATGAAATGAATGGTGGATCCGCCAATTTGTTTTACAAATTGGCGAGATCTCGTCATCCCGCCAAAGGTGGAATGACGGATGCCGAAATAGATTAAGGAGGACGGTATGAAGAAATGGTTATTTTTGGTGATGATAGTTTTTGTAGTATCTGGTTGTGAATTGCCCCAAAACGCGTCTATTAAAGTTACAGATAAAGATAAAGTCTTAGCTGAACAGAGTATCGCTATTGAAGAAGAAGTGCCCATTGCTTTAGAAGAAGAGAAAATAGGGGTTGAATCAAAAGAAATCAAGGTAGAAGCAATCGTTTTGGCAAAGGAAGAGGTCGCTATAATTAGGACTTCTGACGAGATAATCGCGCAGAACCGTTGGGGATTTTCCATTTATGATCCCGAGACAGGCGTTGCAGAGTACTATGCTAGTAAAGGTAGTTACTTAGGGAAGAAATCAATCTATTAATAGGCCTATCAATGAATATCGGAACGACATATAAAAGCGGGATAGCCGAGTTTGTGGCCTGGGCGCCGTTTTTGAAAGAACTCTCCATTAGAATCATCTCGCCTAAAGAAAAATTAATCCCCATGAATAAATATGATAAGGGGTATTGGAAGGCCTCTGTGAGTGGAGTCAGTGGATCTACGCGATATTTTTATAGGCTAGATAATTCAGTTGAGAGGCCTGATCCGGCCTCCTTTTTTCAGCCTGAAGGGGTACATGGTCCGTCTCAAATTATTAATCACAACTATTTTACTTGGAATGATAAGTCTTGGAAGGGTATTGCCCTAGAGAAGATGATTATTTATGAGCTTCATGTTGGAACATTTACTCCAGAAGGGACATTCGAGGCTATTATTAGTCGTTTAGATGATTTAATTGACCTAGGGATTAATACGATTGAGCTTATGCCGGTAGGTCAATTTCCCGGAGAGCGCAATTGGGGTTATGACGGAGCATATCTATTCGCAGTCCAAAATTCTTACGGCGGCCCAGATGACTTAAAGAATTTAGTAAACGCATGTCATCAGAAAGGCTTGTCTGTTATCTTAGATGTAGTCTATAACCACTTTGGTCCTGAAGGAAATTACCTGGCTGAATACGGGCCGTATTTTACTGACAGATATAAAACGCCCTGGGGTAAGGCCGTTAACTTCGATGGCCAGTATAGCGATTCGGTGAGAGATTTTTTTATCAAGAATGCTCTCTACTGGTTTAAGAACTTTCACTTTGACGGTTTAAGGCTCGATGCTATTCACGGCATTTTTGACAATAGCGCTAAGCATATATTAGAGGAACTCGCTGAAGCTATAGATTTATTCTCAAAAGAACAGAGTAGGAAGTATTATCTTATTGCTGAGAGTGATTTAAATGATACACGCGTTATAAAAAATAGAGAGCAGAAAGGCTATGGTATTGATGCGCAGTGGAGCGATGATTTCCACCATACTGTCCACTCCTTACTCACCAAGGAAGATAAGGGTTACTATGGTGATTTTGGGAAACCACAAAACCTAATAAAGGCATTTACTCAAGGATTTGTCTATTCTTGGGATTACTCTGCTTTTCGCAAGCGATATCACGGTAGCTCTTCTGCTGAAGTTCCCGCCAAGCAATTCGTAGTCTGTATTCAAAACCATGATCAGATAGGAAATCGCATGTCAGGAGAACGCTTGAGCAGCCTTGTGTCCTTCGAAGCGCTAAAATTAGCAGCCGCGACCTTGTTAGTTTCTCCTTATGTACCGCTCTTGTTTATGGGCGAAGAGTATGCAGAGGATAATCCATTTCTTTATTTCGTTAATCACTCAGATGTGAACCTTATGCAGGCAGTTAGTGAAGGTAGGAAGAATGAGTTCAAATCGTTCCAATGGAGTGGGGAATTTTTTGATCCTAATTCTAAGGAAACTTTCTTGAAATCAAAGTTAGATTGGAGCAAGAGGTCCCAAGAACACCATGAGATTATGTGTAGCTGGTATCGAGAGTTAATAGGGCTTAGAAAACAGAAAGCAGCCCTTTCGAGTCTAAACAACAAAGATTTAAGAGTGTGGAGTGATAAATTTGAAGGTTTATTTTTTCTTTCCAGATGGCATAGAAAGAGCAGGATTCTTTGTTTTATGAATTTCTCCCAAAAACAATTCTCTTTCGACCTTAGGGGATTAAAAGGGAAGTATAGAAAAGTAATAGATTCTTGCGAATCAAAATGGAATGGGCCTGGTGTTCTTATGCCCGAAGTATTGAAATCGAAAACTAAATGCAGTATTCATCCTCACAGCTTCTTATTATACGAAACGAGGTAGAAATATGAATCGTTTTATCTGTATTCATGGACATTTTTATCAACCGCCCAGAGAGAACCCTTGGTTGGAGGAAATAGAATTCCAAGACTCTGCGTATCCATATCATGATTGGAATAATCGTATTACCGCGGAGTGCTATGGTCCGAATACGGCTGCGCGTATTTTAGGGCCTGAGCGAAATATAATTGATATTATAAATAATTACTCCAAAATCAGTTTTAATTTTGGCCCTACGTTGCTTTCTTGGATGGAAAAGCATGAACCAGACATCTATCAGGCGATTCTGGATGCGGATAAGTTGAGCCAACAGCGATTCTCTGGACACGGCGCGGCTCTGGCACAAGTGTACAATCACATGATTATGCCTTTGGCTAATTCCAGAGATAAAAGGACACAGGTAATCTGGGGCATTAAGGACTTTGAATCGAGGTTTAGCAGGAAGCCAGAGGGGATGTGGTTGGCTGAAACCGCGGTGGATTTAGAGACGTTAGATATTTTATCAGAATACGGAATCAAATTTACCATTTTGGCTCCGAAACAAGCTAAAAGAGTAAGGAATGTTGATGAAAAGAAGTGGAGAAATGTAAGTGATTCTAAGATTGATCCTAAGTTGCCGTATGTATGCAAGTTGTCTTCAGGCAGGAGCATCGTCATATTTTTTTATGATGGGCCTATTTCCAATGATATTGCTTTCGGGGAGCTACTCGATAGCGGAGAAGGTTTTGCAGATAGATTAGTTTCTGTATTTGCAGAGGTTGATCAGCCGCAACTTGTGCATATCGCCACTGACGGGGAGAGTTATGGCCACCACCACGCTTATGGTGATATGGCTTTGGCTTATTGTCTTTATCACATTGAGTCAAATAACTTGGCGCAGATTACTATTTATGGTGAGTACTTAGAAAAGTTTCCTCCTGCTCAAGAAGTTGAGATTTTTGAAAACTCATCATGGAGTTGCGCTCATGGCGTCGAGCGCTGGAAGAATAATTGTGGCTGTAATTCGGGCGCACACCATGGGTGGAATCAAGATTGGCGCGCACCTCTGCGAGGAGCCCTGGATTGGCTAAGGGATAATCTAAGCAATATTTTCGAAGAGAACTTGAGTCAACTTGTACAGGACCCTTGGCAAGTAAGAGATGAATTTATTGAGGTTATTCTAAAAAGAGATTCAGGACATTCAGAACAGTTTATACAAAAGCACGCAAAGAAACAGTTGTCGCAGGAAGAAAAGACAACAATACTAAAGCTTCTAGAGATGCAGCGCCATGCCATGCTTATGTATACGAGTTGTGGTTGGTTTTTTGATGAGATCTCCGGTATAGAGACCGTACAGATTATCCAGTACGCTGCACGGGCAATACAATTAGCTAAAGATGTAAGCGGGATATCGCAAGAAGAAACTTTTAAAGGACTGCTCAAACGTGCTCCCAGTAATATAAGCGAATTCAAAAATGGCGCTGTAATATTCGAGTCATATGTGCAGCCATCTGTTGTGGATACATTGAGAGTCGGAGTCCACTATGCTGTCTCGTCCTTATTTAAAGATTATCTCGATCCTGCACAGATATATGCTTATAAAGTAGCAAAACAAATCTATGAACGCCAGCTCGTCGGCAAGCATAAATTAGCCTTTGGCCAGATTTCAGTCAGTTCGGATATTACATTAGAGGAAGACAGGATTTGTTTTGTGGCTTTGCATCTGGGGGATCATAATATTATCGGCGGCGCCAAGAAAAATTCAGAGTTTGAGTTTGCCAAGAATGTTTACCAAGAGATAAAAGATAAGTTTACTAAGACAGAGATTTCTGAAGTGGTCCATTTGATCGATAAATACTTTAGCGATCATCGCTATTCCTTATGGTACTTATTTAAAGATGAACAAAGAGAGGTTCTAAAGGAAATATTCAAGGAGTCGGAAAAAGAGATTGAACTGTCTTTTAGAAATATCTATAAGGAATATTTTTCTGTCTTGCAAGCTGTGGAGTCATCACATGTGTCCGTGCCAAAATATTTGGTGGCAGTATTAGATTATATTTTTGATACTGATATCCGCAGGGCCCTTGAGGCTGATGTCCCGGATTTTTACGAGCTAAATAGGCTGATAGGCGAATTTAAACGCTGGCCCATCCAATTAGATAAACACACTTTATTCTTTATCGCCAACAAACAGATCTTTAAATTCATTGATAACTGGTCTAAAGACATAGATGATTTGAGTTTGTTGGAGAAAGTAGTGAATTTGTTTAAGATCGCCGAAAGCCTACAGTTAAACGCGAGGATTTGGAGAGCCCAGAATATATATTTTACTATTGGCAAAGAACACCTGCAGTTAAAGCAAGAGAAGGCGCAGTCAGACGAGCATGCGCGTAGATGGATAGAACTTTTTAAAGAGTTAGGCAATTACCTGCAAGTAAAAATTGAATAATGCATGTCCCTATAGCTACCTATAGAATTCAGTTTAATCCTCAATTCGGATTCCAAAAAGCTGAACAGATCTTACCTTATCTGTCTGATTTAGGAATCTCTGATATATATGCCTCGCCAATTTTTAAGGCCCGCAAAGGCAGCCTGCATGGCTATGATGTTGTGGATCCTACACGGTTGAATCCTGACTTAGGAAGTGAAAAAGATTTCCAGGATTTGATTAAGGTAGTAAAAAACAACCAATTGCACTGGATCCAAGATATAGTCCCCAATCACGTTGCCTTTGATTCTGAAAATTCCATGCTTATGGATGTATTGGAAAATGGAGCCAGTTCTCAATACTATGGGTTTTTTGATATCGACTGGAACCATCCCTATGAAAATATGAACGGTAAGATCCTGGCACCCTTTTTAGGTAGATTCTATTCAGAGTGCTTAGTCGATAGTGAGATACAACTTAGATTTGACGAGTTAGGACTGGGTATTGCTTATTACAACATACGCCTTCCGCTGAAAATAGAATCATATTTTGAAGTGTTTCAACAGGGCATAGACAAACTTGAAGAAAAATTAGGCGCTGGCGATAGTGATTTTATAAAATTTCTAGGTCTGGTTAATTTGCTGAAAACATTCGCATCTAATCAGACAATAGAGAATCGCGATCAGCAGATCCGCCATGCAAAAAAGATGCTCTGGCAGCTCTATTGTGAAAACGAGCGCATAAATGAGCATATCCATGAATCCGTATCTGTTTTTAATGGAAGCAAAGGAGACGAACATAGTTTTGATATTTTGGATAAGCTAATCACCAAGCAACTGTTTAGGTTATCTTTCTGGAAGGTAGCCGCGGAGGAGATAAATTATAGAAGATTTTTTAACATTAACGACCTTATTTCCTTAAAGACGGAAAAGAAGAAGGTCTTTGATGCTATACACAGTCTGATATTCGATTTAATAGATAAGGGATTTGTAAGTGGCTTGCGTATCGATCATATTGATGGACTCTACGACCCAACGCAGTATTTAACCCGAGTAAGAGAGAAGGCTAAAGAGGCATATATTATTATTGAGAAGGTCCTTGAGCGAGGCGAGAGATTCCCTCATGTCTGGCCCATACAAGGTACTACAGGATATGATTTCCTAAATTATGTAAACGGAGTCTTCTGCTATAGGAATAGCGAGAAGGTATTTACCAAGTCTTATTACAGATTTACCGGTTTGCATATTAATTTTGATGATCTTTTGTTTGAAAAGAGGCGTTTGATTATTGGTAAACATATGGCAGGTAATATTGATAACCTGGCACAGTATATTAAGAAAATTTCCAACAAAGACAGGTATGGGCGCGATATTACGCTCTATGGTTTAAGAAGGGCGCTTGTAGATGTATTGGCTTCTTTTCCAGTCTATAGAACATACATAACTTCGGATTACTACAGAGAAGACGATAAAAAATATATAAAAGAGGCCATGCAGAAAGCTAGGCAGAGAAATCCGGGGCTTCTCTATGAGCTGCATTTTATAGAGAAATTTCTTCTGCTCGATTACGATACTACGCTACAGGAGGAAGATAAGCAGAAGCGGGTGCAATTCGTAATGAATTTTCAGCAAAATACAGGCCCTTTAATGGCTAAGGGATTTGAAGATACGGTGCTTTATGTATACAATAAGCTCATTTCATTAAATGAAGTGGGTAGTAATCCTAACCGGTTCGGTTTCACCTTAAAAGAATTCCATAAATTCAATAAAGACAGAAGGCAGCTCTATCCTAATTCACTTAGTACAACCGCTACTCATGATACAAAAAGAGGAGAGGATGTGCGCGCCAGAATTAATGTCCTCTCTGAAATCCCCAAGGAGTGGAAGAATAAGCTTAAAAACTGGCACAAGTCAAATCGTATCTATAGAAAGAGAGTCAACGACTACTTTGCTCCAGATGAAAATGACGAATATTTTATCTATCAAACACTTCTGGGGGCAATGCCTTTTGAAGGGGTTAGCGACTCTTTCAAGGAGCGCATAAGAGAATACATTATTAAGGCGGTCAGGGAGGCAAAGGTCCATACAGCCTGGATAAAACCGGATGCTGAATATGAGCAGGACTGTTGTTCATTCATCGAGAATATCCTGCAAGCAACCGAGGAGAACAGATTTCTAGGAGATTTTCTTGAGTTTCAAAAGAAGGTCGCTGTCTACGGGATATTTAATTCGTTGTCTCAGACAATACTCAAGATTACTGCACCAGGGGTTCCGGATTTTTACCAGGGAACAGAGCTATGGAATTTGACTCTAGTCGATCCGGATAATCGCAGAGAAGTTGATTTCGTCCTGCGCAAAAATATAATCTCTGATCTAAAGAAAAAGGAAGCAAAGAATATCTCAGGGTTGATTGATGAGTTGTTATCGAGCAAAGAGGACGGCAGGATAAAGTTATTTCTAATCTATCGCTTGCTTAAGGTCCGCAATAAGAAACCAAAGGTCTTTCAAGAAGGCTCTTATGTTCCTTTAGCCATAGAAGGAAGATGTAGGGATAAGATTATTGCTTATGCCAGAAAACACGATAGAGATTGGGCGATAGTTATAGCGCCGAGATTTTATGTATCTATATTATCTGAAGCAGATAATATAGTAAAAGATGAAGTCTGGGCAGATACTTGTATTTTACTGCCAGCCAAGACTCCGTCTTTGTGGCAGGAAGCTGTAAGTGGAGAAAAGATAGAGGCTGCTGGAAAACTTTTTATCAAAGATGCGCTGCGGAATTTTCCAGTGGGTTTATTGGTATCTTAAAAAACAAACATGACCAGAAAAAGTGGTATTCTGCTGCATATCAGTTCGTTGCCGTCAGCTTATGGTATTGGTGATTTAGGTCCTCAGGCGTATAAATTTGTGGATCTTTTAGTTCAGGCAAAACAAAGCTACTGGCAGATATTGCCTTTGAATCCTACTGATACAGCTTTTGGCAGTTCCCCATATCATAGTATTTGTGCTTTCGCAGGAAATCCCCTGTTGATTAGTCCACAAGAGTTACATAAGCATGGCTTGTTGGATGAGTCCGATATGGGTTCTGCGCCAAAATCCTCAGACGATAGAGTTGATTTTCAACAAGTCGCGGCATGTAAGATGAAGCTACTCAATGCCGCATACGAAAATTTTAAGAATAAGGGCGATAAGGGTGAATATAAAAAATTCTGCCAAGAAAATGAATATTGGCTTGATGATTTTGCAACTTTTGTAGCCTGCAAAAATCATTTTAAAGGCGCGATATGGGTTGATTGGCCAAAAGATATTCGCGACAGAAAAGATAAAGCAATGTGCGCGATAAAGGAGAGGCTCATCCCGCGAATTGATTTTGAGAAGTTCCTGCAATTTATCTTTATGCGGCAGTGGAATTCACTTAAGTCTTACTGCAATGAAAAAGGAGTCCGGGTAATCGGTGATATGCCTATCTATGTTGAGCACGATGGCGTAGATTGCTGGGTAAATCCGCGAATATTTAAATTAGACAAAAATAGAAGGCCGTTTGCCTTGTCAGGCGTACCCCCGGATTATTTTAGTCAGACCGGACAGCTTTGGGGTAATCCTGTTTATAACTGGGATGTCCTAAAACAAACGAAATACGAGTGGTGGATCAACAGGTTAAAACATAATTTCAGGTTATTTGATTTAACCAGAATAGACCACTTTAGGGGCCTGGTTGCTTATTGGGAGGTTCCCGCGGGAGAAAAGACCGCTATCAAAGGCGAATGGATTCCTGTGCCTATAGATGATTTCTTTAGTGAGCTTTACAAGAATTTCCCTAATCCACCGGTCATAGCTGAAGATTTGGGAATTATAACTGATGAGGTAAAAGAAGCAATGGCCCGTTATAATCTAATGGGCATGAAGGTGCTATTGTTTGCATTTGGAGGCGATATATTCGAGAATCCTTACATTCCTGAAAACATAGTGGAAAATTCTATTGTCTATACAGGCACGCATGATAATAATACCGCTAAAGGGTGGCTTGAGCACGATGCCACGGAGGAAGAGAAGGCTAATTTGTTTGGTTATTTGGAGAGGGAGGTCTCTAGTGAGGAGATACATGAGGTGCTTGTACAGATAGCTATGATGTCTATATCTGATATAGCGATTACACCTTTCCAGGACCTTATAGGCTTAGGAAGGGAAGGGCGTATGAATATCCCTTCTACGAACAAAGGAAATTGGTCTTGGCGCGCCACTTCTGCTAATGTAGCCTCTTTGGATGTCCACAAATTAAGAAAATTGACTGAAGTCAGCGGTAGGGATTAATATCATAACCTATTGATTCGCATAGAGATAAAAAACGAGCGGGGCCGCTTAAAACCCCGCTCTCGCGTAAATGGGTAAACGCTTAATGCTTCTAATAAAGCTTAACATATTAATCCGGTATTTTCAAGGTAGGTAGGTTATTTTAATGAAAAAAGCACTTATTTTAGCTATTTTTGGGTTATTTTTCTGCACTTTTGATGCTTTTGCCTTTGACTACCCTAAGGCAAAAGAAGCGATGATAAGCGAACAAATTGTCGCTCGTGGCATAGAGGATCCTAAGGTGCTTTCGGCTATGCGCAAGGTTGATCGCCACTTATTCGTCCCCGTTTTATTTAGAGGACAATCATATAGAGATGGCCCTCTGCCCATTGGCCATAACCAAACTATTTCCCAGCCCTATATAGTCGCTTTTATGACCGAGGCTTTAGAATTAGGTCCAGGCGATGTTGTTTTAGAGATTGGCACAGGCTCTGGTTATCAGGCCGCGATATTAGCGGAAATCGCAAAACAAGTCTACACTATAGAGATTTTAAAGCCCTTAGCTGATGAGTCAAGAGAGAGGCTAAGCGGATTAGGTTATACGAACATCCAGGTTAAACATGGTGATGGATATCTGGGTTGGCCGGAGTTTGCACCTTTTGATAAAATTATCGTTACCGCTGCGCCCGATGAGATTCCTGTAGAGTTGATAAATCAGTTAAGAGTTGGCGGCAAAATGATTATTCCCGTAGGGTCTTTTTTACAAGAATTGTATTTAATTACAAAGACTGAAGATGGATTTACTAAAAAAGCAATCTTACCTGTGCGCTTCGTGCCTATGGTTAAAGGAGAGGACTTAGGTAATGAGTAAAAGAACAATCATATTTATAATCATAATTCTTATTATTTTTTTCATAGTTAAAATTTTACCAATGCTTGGCTCTGAGGAAGAGAAGATAAAAAAGATCATTTATGCGGCTAAGACTGCCACGGAAGAAGAAAAATTATTAAAGTGCATGTCTTACATATCTATGGATTACGATGATAAGCATGGCAACAGACGAGGAAATTTATTTATTATAGGCCAGAATGTCTTTAAAACATATGATGACATATTAATCTTAATAGAGGATTTAGGCATCAATGTAGAAGATAGCACGAGCGCCAAAGCGCATATAGTCGTTTCAGGCCAAGGCAGGAGATCCGGAGAAGAAAAATTGAGATATTTGTGGGATACTGAAAAAGTGGAGCTTAATGTGGACTTTAAAAAGGAAGGTAATGATTGGAAAGTAGCTAAATTAGATTTTATTGAACCAGAAGATTTCATGAATTTCCTAAAAGGATTGTAGTTAGATATGGAGAAGGTCGATATTACGATTATCGGAGCAGGCGTAGTTGGTTTAGCCATAGCCCAGAGGCTGTCTAATAAAGATAGAGATATCTTTGTAATTGAAAAAGAGAATTCTTTTGGCCAGGGAGCAAGTTCAAGGAAGAGAGCGGCAAGGGCTTCTCTGGATTCATAAACCTGATTGGTATTGAATCGCCTGGATTAACCGCTGCCCTGTCAATCGCTAAATATGTTGAAAATCTATTAAAAATTTGCAACAATTAGTAGGAAGCAAATTTAGATAAAATGCAGATTCATCGCAAAGACTTAAAAATAAAATACTTTAAGAGCAGCGGTCCCGGAGGCCAGCACAAAAATAAGAGGTTTACGGCGGTAAAGATCATACATGCCCCTACGGGTATATCGGCTGTGGCTACTGAACAGCGTTCACAGGCACAAAATAGGGAAGTGGCCCTAGAGCGCCTGAAGGCAAAAATAGAAAAATTATTCAGGAAGAAGAAGAAAAGGATCCCGGTAAAATTACCTTATTCTATAAAGGAAAAAATCCTTGAATCCAAGAGAAGACGGAGTAGAATAAAGACTTTGAGGCGTAGGGTCAAAGAAGAGGAGTAGTAGAAAATCATGTTTTTTTATCTGGTATTGTTATTTACAGTCGTTCCTATAGTTGAGCTCTATTTTTTGATTAGAGTAGGACAATATTTGGGCGCATTTAACGCAGTGGCGATTGTGATATTTACCGGGATCTTTGGAGCCTTTCTAGCTAGGATGGAGGGCTTGAGGGTTTTATATAACGTTCAAAAGGACTTACAGGATGGCAAGATGCCAACCAGTCAACTCCTGGATGGCTTGATGATTTTAGTCGGTGCTGTGCTTTTGATTACTCCGGGATTGCTTACAGACGCAGTTGGTTTTTTACTCGTTATCCCTCAGAGCCGCGCTTTTCTAAAAGTCTGGGTAAAACAATACCTGCAAAAGATTATCGAAAAAAAAGATGGCGTGATTACGGTAGAAGGTTATAGTGAGGATGAATAGAAAGGTTAGGTTATAGATTTGAACTTGCCTGTCCTGGTCGTCATTTCACTGACAGGTTAGGGGCCCAGCACTTATTGAAAAGCTATAATCTGTAATTCTTGACAATAAAAGAGCTGTGTTGTAATATACTTATCGATGTAGAGTTGGGGGAATGTGTTCAATAGGCTTCCACCTTCTCCGCCCCAGACTTTTTAAATTAAAAAAGGCAGAAATAGGAGGATAGAAGATGTTTCAGGATATTATAGAAAGTGTCTATTTAGGAAACCGTATTGTTGATTATCTGATATTTGTTGGCCTATTTTTAGCGGCTTTTTGCGTGATTAGGATTTTTCAGCATTTTATTATTAGGCGCTTAAAAAAATGGGCAGAAAAGACTACTAACACCATTGATGATTTTCTTCTCAGGATTATTCAAAGACTGATTCTGCCTTTAGTCTATTTTGTCGCCTTCTATTTGAGTGTAAATACATTGAGTTTGCATCCCCTCTTAAAGAGGATCATTGATATTGTAGGGATGGCAATTCTTATGGTATTTGCAGCGCGCTTAGTCTTATTTCTTATGGGTTACGGATTTAATCTTTATTTTAGTAAGAGAGGTAAAGACGTAACAGCGGATCGCAGTCTAACGGGAATTTTAGCAGTGCTCAGGATTGTTGTATGGTCCTTGGCGATTATCCTGTTCTTAGACAACCTGGGATTCAAAATATCAGCTATTATTGCCGGCTTAGGCGTTGGAGGCATAGCTATAGCTTTAGCAGCTCAGGCAGTATTAGGAGACTTGTTTAGTTACTTTTCTATATTATTTGACCGTCCATTTGAAATTGGAGATTTTATCATATTAGACGAATATTTAGGTACGGTTGAGCATGTTGGAATTAAGACTACGCGAATCCGCAGCCTTGGCGGAGAGCTAGTAATCCTTTCTAATACCGACCTTACCAGCTCCCGGGTGCGCAACTATAAAAGGATGGACAGTAGGAGGGTTGTTTTTAAGCTTGGCGTTACGTATCAGACTTCTCTGGAGCAGTTAAAAGTCATACCCGGGATAATTGAAAAGATTATCAAGGGTGTTGCGGATACAACCTTTGACCGCGCGCACTTTTTTTCCTATGGAGATTTTAGCTTGATATTTGAAGTTGTCTATTATGTTATGAGCAGGGATTATAATATATATATGGATATTCAACAGGAGATTAATTTTGCCATCAAGAAGGAATTCGAAGCCAGGGACTTGGAGTTTGCTTATCCCACTCAAACATTATATTTGAATAAATAGCTAGCCCTTCGGAAACTAGAGAGGGATTTTTATAGATAATATCTTACTTAAATAAAAGGAGAAGATTATGGAAGAGATAGTAGTAAAAATTCAAGGATACGTAGCACAATACGGCTTGAGCCTTATCGCAGCTATACTTATTTTTCTTATTGGTAAGTGGCTGGCACGTTTTCTTTCCAGGCTAGTAGAAAAGCTTTTGCTAAAGACCCATGTGGAGAAAACGCTATCGACATTCGTTAAAAACATAGTCTATGCAGCTATGATGGTGTTTGTCGTCTTAGCAGCCTTAGGTAAATTAGGTATTCAGACGACTTCTTTCATCGCTGTGCTCGGTGCTGCTGGTTTGGCTGTGGGTTTAGCACTGCAAGGTTCATTGTCGAATTTTGCCTCAGGAGTTTTAATTCTGATTTTTAAGCCGTTTAAGATCGGTGATTTTATTATCGCCGGAGGGACAATGGGTTCAGTAGTAGAAATAGGTATTTTCACTACGATACTTAATGCTCCAGACAACAGAAGAGAAATTGTACCTAATTCAAAGGTCACCGGAGATAATATAACGAATTTCAGCGCTATTGAAAATAGAAGGATTGATTTAGTGTTTGGGATCTCTTATACCGACGACATGAAGAAAGCAAAGGATGTTTTAATGCAGGTAGTAACTAGCGATTCGCGCGTTCTAAAGGAACCGGCGCCGGTAGTGGCTGTCTCTGAACTTGGTGATAGCAGTGTGAATCTCGTGTGTAGACCCTGGGTAAAACCAACTGACTATTGGGCTGTTTATTTTGCAACGGTAGAAAGGGGAAAGGAAGAATTGGAGAAGGCCGGAATTACCATCCCGTTTCCGCAGAGGGATGTTCATTTATACCAAGAGAAGAAGTAAAAAAAAGAGAGGTCACAATGAAGAGATTAAGTTTTGTTTTAGTTGTTGTTTTGAGTTTTGGTTTTGTCACAACATGTTTTGCCATGAGTAATCTCGATACTCAAGAAGCAGAAACTATTCCAGAAGTTGTCCAAGAGGCCGAAAAAGCAGTCGTTGAGGCGTATAGTGCCCCAGTAGACGTAGATGAGGTTGAAGACTCAATGAAAGTGGATGTTGAGGCTGTCCAGGAACTCGTCGTTGAGCCAGAAGTCGTGGTGGAACCGGAAGTTGTCGTAGAGCCGGAAGTCGTTGAAGATCTCAGCGTACTTGAGGGATTGGGAATTATTGATCAGTTCAAAGCGTTAGCTACTACTGCAGAGAAGGCTAGTTTACTGTTAACTCAAGCTAATGAGCTCTACAATTCAGAGCAGTTTCAGAAAGCTGTCGATGCAGCACAATACGTATTGCAATATCTGGATGCAGATTCACAAGAGGCGAAAGATTTACTCACTAAGGCAAAAGATGCATTAGTTACAGCAACTTCGGATAAACTCGAAGAGGCCAAAACAGGCATTGGAGAGAAGCTAGGAATTTTAGGGGAGTAAAATCAAATACAAGCATTAAGTGTTTTTGGTGGTTTTTTAGTGGTGAAACAGGCATTCTGGGCACGAAAAGGAGGAAGTTTCTTCCTTTCTGAATTAATTTTTTCCATCCATGACTTGTTGCTTACTAAATAGTTGAAACTTCAACAAAAAATATATTCCATTCAGTATTAAATTGTGCGCCCTGAAATTCTTTCAGATTCCACGGGGCCCATCTAAAGAGAAACTTCATCATAACGCAGGAAAGAATTGTAAGACGTATAGAATCCTTAATTCCTTGACATTGTAATAGTTAAGTTGTAATCTATTATTTGATGGAGAGTTAGGGATTGTGTTTAAACGGATGCCGAATAATGTGTTTCGGCACCGCCAGAATTTGGCAGGAAACAAGAAATAAATAACAATTCTATGACTGACTTGAGTAAGTTGATTACAAAAGAAAAATTTGATGCGATTCTCTTTGATATGGACGGAGTCTTGACAGCGACCGCAAAGGTCCATGCAGCCTGCTGGAAGAAGATGTTCGATGAGTTTTTGAAGAAACATTCCGCGGAAAACAACAAGCCTTTTGTGCCTTTTGATAAAGATGCAGACTATAAGTTTTATGTGGATGGAAAGCCAAGATATGATGGAGTCCGTAGCTTCTTAAAGTCGAGAGATATCACTCTTCCCGAAGGCACTCCGGAATCACCACCCGATAGCGTAACTATTTGCGGATTAGGGAATCGAAAGAATGCCCTGATTAATGAAGTTTTAGAGTCCGATGGGGTGGAAGTTTATCCGGGTTCGCTTAAGTTTATCAAATATGTACGCGACTTAAAGATTAGGACTGCTGTAGTTAGTTCCAGCAAGAATTGTCAAGCCATTATTAGGGCGGGAAAGATTGAGGATTTTTTTGAAACTCGTGTTGACGGAGTAGTATCTAGCCAGTTAAAACTTACCGGTAAGCCTGCACCTGATATATTTATTCAAGCCGCTAAGAATCTGGGTGTCGAGCCTAAGCGTGCCGTAGTTGTTGAAGATGCGATTTCAGGTGTCCAGGCCGGTAGAAACGGTAAATTCGGCTTAGTAGTAGGCGTTAACCGTGAAGGAGATCCGCAGGTTTTGCTTGATAATGGAGCAGATGTCGTGGTTAACGATTTAGCAGAGTTGCTGCCGCAATAGGCAAACAAGGAGGGTGTATATGAATAAAAGAGTTAGTTTTGTTTTGGTCATTATTTTGGGCCTGATAGTTTTTATGGCTGCTTGTTCGAAGGGCGATGAGGTATCTTCGAAATCGGTGTCAAATGAAGTTGTTCAGGAGGCATCTTTGGTATCGGTGTCAGGTGAAGTTGCTCAGGGAGAAACATCAGCAGAAGTAGAAATTGCATATGCTAAAACGTTATCTACCACGGCTGAAAAGGTTAGTTTTTTATTGGGTCAAGCTGGTGCATTCTACGATGGAGCAAACAATTCAGAGCGATTTCAGAATACGATCGATATAGCGCAGTACATATTGCAGTACCTTGACGCAGATTCTCAAGAAGCCAAAGATTGGATCGCAAAAGCAAAGGAAGCATTGGTTTCGAGTGCTTCGGATAAGACCAAGGATGTTAAAGCTGGGCAGTGATGAGAAATTAGGAATTCTTGGACAGCAGTACAAGCGAAAAGTTAAGTAGTCACTTTATATGGATGCATTAAATAGATAGATAGCAAGGCAATCTTCATAATTTTAATACAGGAGAGTGCCTTGCTATTTTATTATATATTCTATGGTTAGATTGGGTTATGAGTCCGGATAGCGTCAATTATAGACCTAAGTCTTGTTTCCAGTTAGAGTTATAATTTTTGGCAAAAAAACAAAAAGAAAGCGCTACCTTGACATTTTTTGAATAATATGGTATACCTTAAACTAATGTATTTTCTGAATAAATTTAAAAAGCATTATAATTAATAAAAGAGAACTCATGTATCTGCAGCATAATAGGAGAAAAACAGTTGTGGCGATTGCAGCATCCTCGCTGTCATTCTTTGTTCTTAATAGTTACCCGAGGGCGTATATGAATATAAGAGTTAGTTTTGTTTTAGCCATTATTTTGGGCCTGATAGTTTTTGGGGCTAGTTGTTTGGAGGGTGATGAGGTATCTTTGGTATCGGTATCAGATGAAGTTGCTCAGCCAAAATCATCAGCAGAAGAGATCATTGAAGAGGCTAAAGAGTTTTCTACCACGGCTGAAAAGGTTAGTTTTTTATTGGGTGAAGCTGGTGCATTCTACGATGGATTCTACAATTCAGAGAAATTTCAGAATACGATCGATATAGCGCAGCACATATTGCAGTACCTTGACGCAGATTCTCAACAAGCCAAAGATTTGATCAAAGAAGCAAAGGAAGCATTGGTTTCGACTGCTAATGCACCTTCTGAATAAATTTAAAAAGTATAATAATTAATAAGTAATTAACAAGGAGGAACCCATGTATCTGAAGCATAGCAGGAGACTAACAGGTGTGGCGATTGCAGCATCTTTGCTGGTATTCTTTATTCTTACTAGTTACTCGTACGCTCAAGAAGGCACTGGATTTTCAGCTTCCTTGGCCCTTACTCAGACATATGACGATAATATTTTCTCTCGAGATATCGATAGAGAGAGTGACTTGATAACTACAATAAGTCCGGGGTTTGAATTAGCGCCAAAATTAGGCGATCATAAACTTAGTATTGGCTATCGAGGAGACTATCACTATTTTTGGAATCACTCCAGTGAGGATAGTTTAAATCATACTAATGATATTAATTTAGAGCTATTCTTTAGTAAATTTCGTGTTGAATTAGATAATAGGTTTCGTCATTTTTCTGATGCTGCCGGTCAAGAAGATGTCAACCGAATCCCCCGCACCCAAGACCACGCCAACGCTAAATTTATATTTGAATTTAATAAGTTAGATTTAACGTTAGGATATTTATTCCAATATGAAAACTACCGTTCCGATAGGAGTATTGGCGCTTTCTTAGGCGCTCCTCTGACTTATCAAGATTTAGACAGGCTCGAGCATACTGGTGAGGTAGAAACAGCATGGAAGTTATGGCCTAAGACTGCCTTATTGTTTGCCACGCGTTTCGGCGGTATTCTTCACCGCACAGGAGGTAAGAGCGATTCAGACTATTTTGATATATTAACAGGTATACGAGGGGAGCCTTCGGCAAAGAGTACAGCGGAATTTAAGATCGGTTATCGAAATCAGAGCTATGAAGATAGTATCAATTCATTTCAAAGCCTTATAGCTTTTGGTAGTTTAATCGAAAATCTAACCTATAGGGATGTTTTGCGTTTTGATTTTATGAGGACGAGTTACGATACAATTTATCAAGGCAACGCCTACTATGAAGTTAGTTTTTTCGGAGTTCAATTCGAACATGGTTTTACTGATAGATTTTCCGGGAATGTAGCTCTTTCCTATCAACTCGATTCATATCCTGTCGAAACAACTGACATCGGCCAGACTAAGAACAGAGCAGATGACATTTGGAAAGCGGGATGCAGCTTAAAACACAAGACTCCAAAAGGATTTACTGCGGAGTTGAGCTATGAGTTCTTAACGAGAGATTCTAACTTTTCGCAATATGATTATAAGAATAATCGCCTGTTTCTTAGTCTCGGAGTTGAGTTTTAATTATAATAAAATAATAAAAAGGTTATATGATGGGAAGATTTAAAATATTCAGTGGACTAATTGTATTCTTTTTGGCATTAATGACAATTATTGTGTCTTTTGTAAACGCCCAAGAAACAGACTATCTCTTACAGTCGGAAGATATTTTGCAGATTACTGTTTATGAACAGGAAGACCTCACTGTTAAAGCACGGATTACTTCAAAAGGGGAGATTTCCTATCCTCTTTTAGGTAAAATAAAGGTTATTGATTTAACAATTAGTGAAGTAGAAGATAAGATTACAGAGCTTTTAGCCGCAGATTACCTTTTTAATCCACACGTTCAGGTTTTTATTGAGGAGTATCGTATTAAACAAATTTCAGTGATGGGTTCAGTAAAAGTACCGGGTAAATATGATATGTATCCGGAAAGAGAAACTACTGTATTACAGGCAGTTGCTATGGCCGGCGGGTTTAGTGATGTGGCCAGTATAAACAACACAAGGATAATCCGCGACGTAGAAGGAATTCAAAAAGTTATTCCCATCAGGGTTTCGGATATTACCAAAATGGGCATGAAGGATAAGGATGTTGCGCTTGAGCCAGGTGATATTGTATACGTTCCCGAGAGTTTCTTTTAAGGAGAGTTATAAATGCAGCAATTTGAGAGAGAAGTCCATCTTAGCGATTACTTACGCATAGTAAAAAACAGAAAGAAAGTTTTAATTACATTTTTCTTTATCACGGTCCTTATAGTTACTGTAAGCAGCTTCACTACAGATCCAGTCTACCGTGCCACTGTTACTTTATTTATTGATAAGGAAAGCCCTGACGTGTTAACCACTACGGGTCAGGTCTCTTTGGGAGTAGAAGACTACTATACTTATAAGGAATACTTCCAAAGTCAGAGGGAAATAATAAAAAGTGTCAGTATCGTCAAAAGGGCATTTGAAGAATTTAATCTTGGTCAACAAAAAGCTTATTTGAATGCTAAAACCCCCTTAAAAGATTTTCTGGATACAATTAAGGTGGATGTTATACGTGATACACGGCTTCTCCTACTAAGCGTTGATAATGAAAATCCTCGCCTAGCCGCAGATATAGCTAATCGTATTGCCGAGATGTACGTTTTACGTAACCTATCCTATATTACCAAAACTGAAGTTTTAAATCTTCTCAAAAACGAATATTTGAAATTGCAAACAAGACTTTCTGAGTACTCCAAGATTTATAAACATAAGCACCCTAAGATGGTCCGTCTTCAGCAAGAGATAGGGCAGATGACAGAGCGGCTTAAATCAGAGAAAGATAAAGTAGGTGACTATGAGATTGAAGAAGTCCCTTCAATGACTACCTACACGTCTAGTTCTGTTCTTTCTGGGCTTAAGGCTAATAATATTGTTATTCAAGATCGAGCCCAGGTCCCTGTATTGCCTGCAAGACCTAATAAGCGCTTAAATATTCTCATGTCCATGATAGTTGGTTTGTTAGGCGGGTTAGGATTAGCATTCTTCTTTGAATATTTAGATGACACTATAAAGGGTGTTGAAGAAATTGAAAGATTAGTCCACTGGCCTTTTTTAGGCAGTATACGTAAATTTGAGGTTGGCTCCAAAATTTCTGAAAGAGAAAAAGATATTTTTGTGCATATTAAACCCAAAGACCCTACATCTGAGGCTTATAGAGCTATTCGGACTAGTGTACTCTTCTCAATTACCGAGGAACATCCCTTGAAAAGCATCGTCATAACTAGCCCCGGTCCGCAAGAAGGCAAGACTATGACATTGTGTAACATAGGTATTACCATGGCCCAGAATAGAAGCCGCGTGCTTTTAGTAGATGCCGATATGCGTAAGCCCAGGCTGCATAAAATATTCAAAAAGAAAACTAAAATAGGTTTGAGCAGTTTTCTTTCCGGACAGTCTGGTTTCAATGAGGTTGTTCAGGAGACGGATATAAACAACCTTTTTTTAATTTGTAGTGGTTTTCACCCGCCCGACCCGTCAGAATTAATATCTAGCCGCAAAATGGAGGATTTCATTAAAATAGCCAAGGAAAGTTTTGATTTCGTTATATTCGACACCCCTCCTATGGCTGTAGTGACTGATGCGATTATCCTTTCTAAGGTAGCGGATGGGATAGCTGTAGTGTTAGAGAGCGGTAAAACCAGGAGGAGGATGTTGCCTAGGATAGCTAAAGCTCTTCAAGAAGCAAGAGTAAGAGTAATTGGTGTTGTGCTTAATAAAATTTCCTTAGGTGGTAGTGACTACCAGTACTATAGTTCCTATTACGGAAAGCAAGAAACAAGCTGATTTAAATAAATAGATTATGGCAACTTATCATCCCACAGGTTTTTTTTGAGCCTGTTTTTTAAGCAGACTATATGTTGTAATAAATATCATTAAATAGTATTAAAACAAAGAATAGGGAGATGAGAAAGATGGAGAAGAGAAAATTACTGCTAACAAAAGAGGCAGCCGATATCTTAAGGATAAGCGAGGAGTATCTTCGTTCGCTTATAAGAAAGAAGAAACTGGCTGCTTACAAAGAAGGCCGTAGAGGCGGATATCGTATTTCGGTAGACGAGATCGATAACTATATCTCAAAGAGATACGCTGTAGGCTAAACTCATTTTTTTAAACAGCTTTATGGCGGTAAGTATTAAAAGAATAGGGTTTTAGATTAGGAAAGCTATTATTTCTAAAGAGAGGTTAGTGTGATGAAAAATAAGAAGATTTTAGTTAGTGGCGCAGCAGGTTTTATCGGCAGTGAGTTTATCAGGCAGATCGTTAAGCTTGGCTATAGAATTGTGGTAGTTGATAGCCTTACTTACGCTGGAGACCTGGCTAGATTGAGGCAGGTAAAAAGAAAGATTAAGTTCTATAATCTCGATATTTGTAATAAGAGTAAGATAAATAAGGTGTTCAAAGACAATAAGCCAGCAGCCGTAGTCCATTTTGCAGCTGAGACACACGTGGATAGAAGTATCTTAGGCAGCGACTCTTTCGTCAAAACAAATATTGAAGGTACACAGAACCTCCTTGATGCCTCCCGTCTATATAATGTAAAGAGATTTATCCACATTTCAACCGATGAAGTATATGGCGATATTAAGAAGGGAAAGTTTATTGAATCGTCAGTCTTGAACCCCAGCTCTCCTTATTCAGCATCCAAGGCAGCCTCAGACCTATTGCTTAAATCCTATGTTAGAACATTTGATTTTCCAGGGATAATTGTCCGGCCGTCGAATAATTATGGACCGTGGCAGTACCCTGAAAAGTTCGTCCCCGTGATTATGTACAAAGCATTAAGCAATCAGAAGATTCCTGTATATGCTAAAGGATTAAATGTAAGAGAGTGGCTCTATGTCTCTGATTGCGCAGCTGCAATAATAAAGATTTTAAATAAGGGAAGAATAGGAGAAATTTATAATCTAGGCTCTGGATTTGAGAAGAGGAATATCGAGGTAGCTAAAGCCATATTAGATATTTTAGATAAGCCGCATAGCTTAATTGAATTTGTAAAGGACAGACCAGGTCACGACTATCGCTACAGTCTTAATTTTTCCAAGGCAAAAAGGGAATTAGGTTATTTGCCTAGAGTGAATTTTGAAACAGGGATTAAAAAGACAGTTATGTGGTACAAAGAAAATTTTGATTGGCTAAAGAGTAAATCAACATATTTAAGGAAGTATTGGAAGGAAGTTTATAAGAAGAAGTCCCAATAAGTTATTTCTTAGATTATAGAACTAAAAAGGAGGCTATCTATGAATATAATAGGCGAATTAGAAAAATATTTACTCACTGAAGTTGCAGCTGGCTTAGATAAAAAGTCGCTTGCACCGGATGATGATCTTCTTGCACAGGGAATTATTGATTCTATGGGCATCATAAAATTACTGGCATTCATTGAGAAGACTTTTGGAGTTAAGGTCAATGATGAGGAGATGGTCCCTGATAATTTCCAGACCCTTAACGCTATAACAGAATTAATTAACAAAAAGAAGAAATAATAAAAGGAGAAAAAGTATGGATTTTAGTTTTAGCAATGA
>JBHPGU010000014.1:0-48522 GCA_042570265.1 Candidatus Omnitrophota bacterium
TATTAATATTCAAATTGCAAACTTTGGCTATATTTTAGTTTCCTTTCACCTCCTTTCCTTTAACTCAAGTAGAGTGAAGCCTTTTAAAGATCCTGCGAATTTCCTAATATGCTGTTTTTTAAGGCTTTTTAAACATACAACCCCTTTCTCCTACCTATAAATTATATCATATATAGGTACTTATATTCAACTATATTAAATAAAAAACTATTCCATTTTATCACTACAAAATTAATGCCTCTATCTAGGGAGTATTTCTTATCTTATTGTCTATCAAATAGTTATGTGGACTGCGTACCTCTTATAAAAAAACCTGCCCTACCAGATTTCTGATAGGACAGGCTAAATTTCAAATTATCCATGCTTCTATACTTCTAAGCATAGAATATTCTTCATTTATTACTCTGGGCAAGTACCAGTACAGTTTATGTCCCCATCCTCACTTATAGCAAGAACATAACCATCATAAGCTCCCGCATCTAGTGAATTTCTTGTCACTGAAGCTATGGGATCAGCCGTAGCTAATACAACGGTATCAAAATACCTTGAAGTGGTATATTCTGCATCTGTATCAGTTTCGACGGCTGAATACACTTGATGCTCAGCACTATATCTCATTTGGGCGCCTCGAAGTAGACCCAGCATACTCTTTCCCTCTGCCATTCTTGATCTCTCGGCAACTCTTAAATACCTAGGTAGAGCGATAGATGCTAAAATACCAATTACAATAATGACTATGATCAACTCTAAAAGCGTAAAACCTTTTTTACGTAACATTTTTTCCCCTTTCACTTATGTTTTATCTGCAGCCTTTGTGCTGCTATTAATATTCAAATTGCAAACTTTGGCTATATTTTAGTTTCCTTTCACCTCCTTCTCCCCTCATTGGATTTTCACTTTGTTCTTATAACCTATATCTATAGTGCTCTATTTTATATCCTATATCGCGAATTGTCAATGTAAATTATCTTAAACTACCCGGCCCCTGTGGCTAAGCTAAATATTGGCAGAAATATCGATATCACCATCGCTCCTATTATTCCACCCATGAACACAATCATCAAAGGCTCAAATATTGCAGTCAATCTGGCAACAAAAGCTTCTAAGTACTGCCTATAATATTCAGCGACCCTTTTAAACATGATAGAGAGCTCGCCAATCTCTTCTCCTGTAGCAACCATCTGTATAACCATGGGAGGAAAGAACTTCGATTTCTCTAAGGGCACAGAAAATGACTTTCCCTCTCGAACACTTAGTTTAACTCCGCTTATTATATCTTTCATTGTTTTATTTGGCTGACTACGCTCAGAGATATCCAAAGCATAAATGATAGGGACTCCGCTCTCGATAAGAATAGACATAGTCGTAGCAAAGCTCTCTATCATCATAAAACGAAAGAAATCGCCGAGAACAGGAAGCCTTAATTGCATCTTTTCAACCATGTATCTCACTTTATCGTTACTCTTCAACTTCTTAAATATATATGTTAATATCCCAATCATTAGGAACACTAATAAAATCTTTTTTGTCAAGAACTCGCTTAACAAAACAAGCATCTGTGTAGGTAAAGGTAACTCCACATTCATAGAATTAAGTATCTTAGTGAAAGTCGGAACTATCTTCATAACAAAAAACAAGACCGCGCCAACTGAAACAATAAAAAGTATAGCTGGATACATCAATGCAGAGACAATCTTGGTTCTAAAGGCCTGCTGTTCTTCTAAATAGCTTGCCAGATGATCTAAGACCTTAGGCAGATTACCGCTCGCCTCTCCGGTTTCAACTAAATAAAGCCACAACTCATTAAAAACTTTCCCATGCTTTGCTAGGCAGTCTTTAAATGTTCTACCGGCCTCCATATCCTTGGTCATATCAAGAATTGCGTCATGGAGCATTTGGGAATCAACCTGCTTCTGTGTAACAGTCAACGACTTCATTAAGCTTACGCCTGCACCTAAGAGCATAGACAACTGCCTGGCGAAAATTACTAAATCTTCGAATTTCGCACCCTTGTGCTTAAATGTTCTTCCTGCTGACTTTGCGTCCTTCTTCGTTTGAACGGATACCTTCTTATCAATCTGAATTATAGAAGTAACTATTAAATCTCTCTTTTGCAGAATAGCCACAGCTTCATCTTTGTTGTCTGCTTCTATCACCCCTGAATCCCTGGTGGCTTCCTTTGTCCGTACAATATAAGAAAATTTTGACATGCTTATTTATGAATTCTATTCTATTAAGGTAGCGCTTAAAGCCTCTTCCAAACTTGTCATGCCTTGCTTTACTTTCATCACTGCGCTTTCAATCAAGGTAACCATCCCCTGCTTATGTGCATCTTCTTTAATCTTTTGAAAAGATGCATTTTCAGAGATTAAATTCCTTATATCATCATTGATTAATAACACCTCTGCTATACAGGACCTTCCTTTATAACCAATATGATTACACTTTTCGCAACCTTTTGCCTTATAAATTAAGTCTTGGCCCAACTTTAACTTTGCTCTCTCTTCTTCTGATGGCTCATACGCTTCTTTACAGTCTTGACACAAATTCCTGACCAATCTTTGAGCGATAATAAGATGTAATGAAGGCCCTAAGAGATATGGCTCAATTCCTATATCTACAAGTCGAGTTATAGCGGTGGGTGCATCATTAGTATGCAAAGTACTCAATACTAAATGGCCAGTAAGTGCCGAACGAATACAAATCTGAGCTGTTTCTAAATCTCTGACCTCTCCTACCATCATAATATCGGGATCTTGTCTTAAGAACGACCTTAATGCAGATGCAAAAGTTAAACCTATATCAGGTTTTATCTGAACTTGATTAATCCCTTCCAATTTGTATTCGACAGGATCCTCAATGGTAACAATATTGTCTTGAGGGCTCTTGATTTCATTTAATATAGCGTATAAAGTTGTAGTTTTACCGCTGCCGGTTGGCCCAGTAACAAAAATCAAACCAAAGGGATAATTTATACCACTCCTTATCGACTCCAATTGTGATTTATTAAAACCCAACGTTCCTAAATCAAGCTGTACTTTTCCTTTATCTAGTATTCTTAAAACAGCCTTTTCTCCATGTATAGTAGGAATAATAGAAACACGGAAATCAATGGTCCTACCTTTTAGCTTTGCGGAAAACGCTCCATCTTGAGGCAGGCGCTTTTCGGCTATATCGAGTTTAGACAAAATCTTAATACGAGAGACTATAGGAAGGTGCAGGTGTTTTGCCGGAGGGGGTATTTCATGGAGTATGCCATCAATTCTATACCTTAAACTGATTCTTTCCCTAAAAGGCTCGATATGAATATCGGAAGACCTTTCATCAATTGCTTGCTTCAAGATTAAATCTACTAATTTAACAACGGGCGCCTCTTCAGCCCTAGCTATCAGCCTATCGATGCTTAACTCTTCTTCAATGGGAGCGATCTCTTCTAGTAAATCATCGCTGACATGGTAAGACTCACTAACGGCTGCCTTTAATAAATCTCTCTTGCCATAAAAGTTCTCTACGGTCTTCTCAATATCTAACCTAGTTGCCACGACAAGGTTGATTTCACAATTTGTCATCTTTCTTATGTTGTCGATTAGGATTACGTCTAAGGGATCGAAAATCGCACAGGTAAGGGAATCCAAGTTCCTAGACAAAGGTACGACCAAATTCTTTAAAGCAAAATCTTTAGGAATTAATTTGTCGAGTTCTTTATCTGCAGAAGGCGTAAGAAGTTCGGAACCAGATGTCACATAGGGGATATTGAGCTGTTTTCCTAAGGCCATAACTATATCTTGCTCAGCAACAAAGCCTAATGAAATTAGCCTCTCACCTATTCGACCACCTTCTTTTTGCTGTTCCTTTATCGCCTTAGCTAACTGCTCTTCGGTGATTATCCCTTCTTTAATAAGCAACTCTCCAAGCCTAAGGTAAATCGCCATTTCACTTATTATCCCAATTAGTTAAAGTCTTATCAACTTCTTCTCGACGGAATTGATAGTCAGACTGCTCTCTTTGAGAGAGAATATCTCTATTATATGGCTGCTGCCTCGATCGAACTAAGTCTACTCCGCTGTCTTTTACGATACGGGGAGTAATAAATACTAATAATTCTCTGTCCTGTTTCGTCTTATTCTTATGCCTGAAAAGTGAACCTAAAAAAGGTATGTCTCCTAGAATAGGCATTTTTGTCCGGACATCAGAAAGGTCTTTTCTGATTAAACCGCCAATTACAACAGTCTGGTTATCCTTAGCAACCATGGTCACCTTTGTGCTTCTTTCTTGAGGGTCATAGTAAGAAGTCCCCACAACACTTACCTGAGTAGAAGAAACCGTTGGCTCTATGACCATGGTTATTTCGCCGGTGGCAGCATTTACACTAGGAGTAACTTTTAGCGAAACACCAATTTCATATCGCTCTGCAGAAGTATTCTGTACTCCGCTTTCTGAATCAATAGTGGTAATTAGTCCCACCGCCTCATTTCCTGTTATATTTATCTCTGCTGTCTCGTTGCTTAAAGTTAGGATTTTAGGTCTAGCTAGAACTCTTGTGGTCGTATCAGTCATCAATAGTTGCAACGTAGCAGAAGTGGAATCCGTAGGTACCTCAACAGAGCCTGTAGTAATTGCAGTTACCTCATCTCTATTATGCCAAGACTGAAACGGGAATGCTAGCCCAGTTCTCCCAGCAAGTGTCAAAGAATATAGACTTCCGGACCACTGCATCCCTAGCTGGTCAGTTAAAGCCTTCCTGGCATCGATTATCTCTGCCTCAATTATTACCTGGGGTATAGGCACATCTAACTGCCTGACAGTCTTATCAATAATCTCAAACTGCAAGGGTACATCAGTAACAATTAAACTATTTGTACGTGAATCCTCATTGATTTTGCCGTGCTCAGAAAGCATTGCCTCCAATGTATCTGTAAGGCTCGACCCGGATTTGCTCACCGCGGAATCGGTATTTAAGGGGGAAGCATTAACGCGCGCATATTGCAATGGATAAATCTTAGTCACTGTCTCTACTTCGGGCCTTATTAGTTTTTTAACCACGAATATATTGCTAGTCAAATCCAGTTCATAGGTAAGATTATAGGAGTAAAGTATCTTCTCTAAAGCCTCCCTGATAGGAACATCCTCTAGATACAAAGTTATAGATGTACCAGCCACGTCCTGGGCAGCAATAAAATTCAAACCAGATTGCTGAGAAAATACTTTTAAAACATTAATGAGGCTGGCGCGTTCTAGATCCAGCGAGATCTTTTTCCAGGAGTTCCTGGAAATCAAATCCTCGCCCATACTGGCAAAGGCAAAATCAGGCAAGAAGTGGACCAAAAATAAAAAAACGAGTAATAAAACAATAGAAAGCACCCTAAAAGAATTACCGATTTTTCTTAAGTTCATTCCCCCCCCCATCATTTCCTTATTCATATCCATCTTCATCTTCTTCTTTATATTCTTCTTTATATTCTTCATCTTCTTCTTCAGATTTATATGCCCTACCCATACGGATAGTTTGTTTTATAGTAATTACATATTTTGTATCACCAAAAGCTAAATTTACTCCATCTTTATTAATAGCTGTAATTTTAGATTCCCCTAAATTATCTCCTAAATTATAAATTTTGCCATTAATAATTGCCTTGGGCTTGTTTTCTCCCCAAAATAGACCTTGTACCATATAAACAGAAGAGTCAAAATGCACTTCCGGTTCAAAAGATATCATTGGCTCTTCGACAATTACCTGCTCTGGCTCTGGCTCTAACTCCTCTTCAACTGCTCTGGGGAACCAGTCTCTGAAGGGGCTACGTATCTTCTCTGATAAAACCACATCACATATAATAAGATTATAGGTTAAGCTTAGAATTAAGATTAAAAGTATATTGGTATTTCTCATTTTTATTCTCTCGTTATAAAGGCTTTTATCAATAGACTTGACCTGATCAAAGATTCGCCTTCTTGATCAGAATTCTCCACCGGTACAACTTTTAAAGAAATAATCCTGGTCAACTCTTTTAAGCCCTCAACCTCTGATAAAAATTGAGTGAAACTAAAGTAATCTGACTTCATATCTAAATTCAGGGAAAATGTAGAATAGTTTTTTTGTTCCGTAAAACCGCCCGGATCAAAAGAAGAAATTTCTAAGCCGTGTTTACCAACCAACTCATTAATCTTGCTCATAATCTCTACCGACTCTGCTGACAACCAACCAAGCGCTTTAAGCCTCTTAAGTTCTTCAGATAGCTTATTTATATCACGAGCCGCCCCCTCCAACTTTTGATAGGCCTTAATTCTTTTATTCATCTTTGAGTGTTGCTTAATTTGATTAACCAAAATATTTTTGCCTATAAAAGCTGCTATTATAACAATTATGATAATAAAAATTAGCTGTTTATTTTCTTTTAACGTATTAATATTCAGTTCTATTTGACCCATAGTTTTGAAATCAAATGTCCAGCTTTACCTCGACATCAAATATATTTACCTTATAGTCTTTACGAAAAGCTTTTCTTAGTGTTGTAACTGAAATCAAAGCAACATTATTCGAAAACAAAGAACTACCTTTCAAATTAGCGATAAAAACATAAGGACCCTCTGAGGCTTTCTTTTCATCTTCACTATAAACTACTCCTTTTAGAATGAGAATTCCCTTCTCTCTATCAAAAGAAACATGTTCAACCCAAACACCTTCAGGCAAAAGCTTAGGAAAAACTAACAGCTTTTCAGAAAGAAGAAATCTCTTTTCAAAAACTCTCCTATAAGTTGCCACACTTTCCCTTAGCCGATCCACAAAAGTAGTTAAGTTTTTATCATCAAGCCCCTTGTACTCTTCACTTAAACTCGACTTTACTCCCTTTGAGATTCTAGATAACTCCTGTTTCAAGGAATCTTTTCTGAAAGTTCCCCACAAAAAAATACCTAACAATATAACGATAGGGAAAACCATAGTTTTAGTAAGTACGGGCCTAGGTATTTCCATAATCTCTTCAAAAATCTCAGTAATCATCTGCTGAGGAGAAAACCAAGCACCAGGAGTTGCGGAATTCGTTGTTTTTGATTTTTTAGCAAGATTTATAACTAGTGATGAAGGTTTATGCACTTTAAAAGAAGCGCCTAAGGCCTTTGCCAAATTAAGACTATATTCCTCTTTAGCTCCAAATATATCATTTGTGTTTTTATATAACACCGGTATCCCTAATTCCTTATTAAAATTACTGATTAATTCTTTTGATGACTCTTCATTAGATAAAATTATAATCCTGTCGATTCCTTTTTTAAGGAATTGCCTGCGAAAGTAATCCATGGAGACCCTGACTTCATTGATTAAACGAAATGATAACGTTTCGATATCTATCTGCCCGGAACCACCACTGCTAGATAATTTTATGTCTCTTGAAAAACAAGGAATTGCATTATCTATTATTGAGATGGCCCCCTCTCCTTTTTCAAGTTCCACAACAACCACAGCCTCTTTGCTGGTTATTACTTTTTCAATCTTCAATAATCTAAGCAACGAGAACTGTGAAGGCTCAATCGCCAAGATTTTAACTTTTAGTTTGGTTAGAATATTATTATATTTTTCCAGCTCTTCCTTTTTCATCCCAGCGAAGAGCACTTCTATGACATTCTTTTGAGATTGCGTCTGATAGTCATAAACAATATCTTCAGTCTTAAAAGGTATATATTTCTTTATCTCGAAGCTAATGCTGGAATCGATTTCTCTCCTAGGAATAGGTGGAATTTCAAAAAATCTAACAATCAAATCCCTGCTAGGGACACAGGCCACTACATCACTACTTTCAATGTCAACTCTAGACTCACGCAAAGCCTTACTTAAGAATGCAATGATCTCTTCTTCGCTGTCTAAAAATACGTTGAAAATACTGTCTTTAGGCACAGCTGCTTCTCCGGGCTTAGTGAGGTCCTGAGGATAAAGACTAAAGGTGTAATTTCTTGTCTTCCCCCTACCTCCGGATGCCACTATGCTCACTCCCCGAGGGCCAAAAAATATACCAACAGCATTTTTTGTTTTAAACATAGCTATCTCTTACTTTCAGGTTCCTGTTTCATAACACGATGGGAACGTAGCCACTTATCAATATCCCGTTTGTCAAACCTCCAGACCCCTCCTACCTTAATACCCGTAATCTTATTCTGGTTAAGCCAATTATAAATAGTCTGCTTGCGCAGTTTTAGATAATTAGCCAATTCCTCAACATCCATCAATCTATACACAATTATTTTCCTTTCAAAACATTACAATCATAATTAAAACATAATACAATCATAAAGTCAAGTGTTTTTTTGTATACACTTACTTATACTTACTTCTATTATAAAACCTTACTGTTAGCAAAAATGAACCAAAGCGACCCTTGTAAGACTTAGACTTGAGTGGAGCCCCTCAGTCTAAAGGCCGTGGCTCCCTCCCGAGCAGAAAACAATGTGTATTCATCCCTCGGGCTAAAGCCCGGGGATTTCTGCGAGGGATTAAATCAGGTATATATTGAAGGAAGGAGTTAAAATGTGGGAGCGTAATCTATGGTAGTGTTGATTTCAAATAGGTCTGTTAAACCAGGGATAGTACAGTTATCGGCACTAACAGAAACAAGCCAATTTTGAGCACTATCAAACTTTCCAGAAACCTGGTGATTTGTATCTGTGGAATTATATCTCCTAAGGCTTTCATGCTGCCTAACCATTGTTGCCTCATTAGCATACTTGGCCTTGATTCTTGAAATATCGTGTTCGACTATGCGCGTTTGATTGGCAAGCGAACTAATCAACACCGTAGAAAGGATCATTAATATAAATATGATAATTACTACTGTTAGCAGCGCCATACCTTTATCCTTGAATTTGCTCATGATTCCCCAATAACTCAAAATTATAGCTTACTAATCTTGTCCAGATGGTGCTAAATCTCTCCTGCTACGATTCCAATATCTATTATCATACTATACCTCCCTATTAAATCTTTCTAGGGATACTTAATTTATAGCATCAATTTTAGGCAAAATCAAGGATTTTGAAAGGGCGCCCTCCGCCAATTCTCTACCTCTTACTCTTGATCAGTGGCAATATTTACCTGGCTAATACCCATCTCTCTACACAAATCCCAAACTTCTACCACCCTGCCCAAAGAAGCCCTTTTGTCAGCTTTTATAAGCATGGCCTTCGAATAGAGGTCATGCTTAGCTATGTACGACTTTAACTCATCGATCGTAAGGACATTCTTATTTATATAGATGACACCTTCGCTAGATATAACAATGACTACATTTTTCTCTTCAACAATATCGCTGGTTACAGCCTTAGGAAGATTAACCTTAATCCCCGGCTGCATAATAAAGCTGGAAGTAAGCATAAAGAATATCAATAGCTGGAACACTATATCTATTAACGGAGCTATATCGATTATGTGGCTTAAACCGTGCTCTACTTCTACGCGCCTTCTAAATCTCATAATTACTTCTTCCTCTCAGAAAGAAAATTGACTAATTCTGTAGCGCTACATTCCATCTCTAAAATAAAGCCATTGACCTTGCTGACCAGATAATTATAAATCACAAACATAGGAATCGCCACCATGAGACCAGCCACAGTAGTTATTAAGGCCTCCCATATACCGCCTGCGAGTTCTCCTGGATTTATGGGGGCAAACGTAGTAGTCTTTAACTGGATCGCCTGAAAAGACCGTACCAAACCTGTAACAGTCCCCAGCAATCCTAAGAGCGGCGAAATATGAGCTACGGTGGCTAAAGCGGTCAAATTCTTCTCCAGTGCGGGAATTTCATATAAGGAAGCATCATCCATCGCTTGCTTTATATCTTCCTTTGGCTTATCGTACTTCTTAATACCAGCCTTTAAGATACGAGATATTGGGCTCTCTACAGAATCACATATTTGAAGCGCCTCATTTATGTTCAACTTACGAATGGTCTTTAAAATATCTCCCAAAAATTTGCTCGTATCGATCTTTGCTTTATGTAACTGCCACTTTTTTTCAACAGCTACAGCGAGCCCAAACATTGAACATAGGATTATCGGTATTATAACCGGACCTGCCTTATGTAATATATCTACATATTGATACAAAATATATGCTATAGATATGCTCAATATAGTCATAATGAATGTCATGATCTTATTTTTCACCTGTGCCTCCCTTAATGAGTTCTATTTTCTCCCGTGCGTACTTTGCTTCCGGGACATCATAATCAATTATCTTCCTATATGTTTTTATTGCCGCTGTCCAATCTTTTCTGTCTTCAAAGATTCGCGATGAACGCAACAACCCCTTAACAACCCAAGTCTTATCTTGTTCGTAATTATAGGTTATGTTTGAATAACCCCCTAAAGCTTCTTCTAAATTACCGTCTTGCTCCAGACACTCTGCAATCTTAAATTGTATCTGAGCATCTGATTCATCAACAGGAAACTTCAAGGCCTCATTATACGAAGAGACAGCTTCTAGGAGCTCTTTTTTTTCTTTATAAATATTTCCTAACCTTATATGTGCTAATTTTACAAACTCCGAAATTGGACCAACGGCACTTTCTCCTAAATCTCCTGATGCTTTTGAATCTATATTATTAGAATAAATCAGCTGTGTCAAATCATTATATGCTTGTATAGCTTTTTCTTCTTCTCCTTCTTGTAATAAAAGATCACCTATGGCCAGCATTGTCCTCGCCTTTAATTCTTGCTGTCTCGATACATCTAATAGCCGCTCAAACATTTGTATGGCTTCTTTCTGTTTTCCCTGTTCCAGCAATGTCAAGCCAATCTGGTATCTAGCCTCTTGAGCTAAATCGAGCTTAGGATACATACGCACAAGCATCTCAAAATTCCTCCTAGCTATATCGTATTCTGATTTTCCCAGATAATGTTGACCTAGCCAAAAGATTACATTAGGAGTTATCTCTGATTTTGGATATGAAGCTACAAATTGCCTGTATCTTTTTACCGCTGACTCTTCTTCGCCTAACTGAAATAGAATATTGGCAATTTCATACTCCGCTTTTTCAGCCAAATCTTTATCCTGCCGAAATCCTCCTGATATTTTCTCAAAATTATAAAGCGCTTCATTCAGCATTTCTCTATTGTAAAAAGAATAAGCAAGAAAATAAGTCGCCTTACCCCTATATGCCGAATCGGGGAATATTTCCAAAAACTTAGTGAGTTTGTGTGTAGCCATTTCGAATTCACTGTTGCTAAAGTAGGCGTAGCATAAGTAATAATAGGTATCGTCTAGGAACTCTGAATCAACAAATTCTTTGCTGAACTCTTTAAAAGATTGTATCGCAGAATCGACCTGGCCAGACTTTAACTGCGCCAGGCCTATTTGATATAAAACATAGTCATTATAAGAATTCTCAGGATAATCCTGCAAAATCTTATTGTAGACCTCAATAGCTTTATCAAATTCTTGATTATTCCCATAAGCCTCGGCTATCTGATATAGCACGCTTAGCCCCATCTCGCCTTTATCTGGCAAAGAGGTTACTTTATTAAATTGTTGTATAGCGGAATTTAAATCATCCACCTCCCAATAAGCTAAGCCTAAATTGTAATATGACCTGGCTACTAATTCTTTTGCCTCCTGGCTGTCTTGATCGCTTCCTAAGTCTACCACTTCTTTATATACATCTATCGCCTCATCAAAACGTGACAAGCCGCTTAAACATTCGGCCTTGCCAAATAATGCCTGTATGGCCATATCGCTTTGAGAATACTTCTGTATTAGCCTATTATAATACTCATAAGCTTCCTCTAGCTTATTCAACTTAAAATATAAAGTTGCTCTCCCCAATAAAAGGCTCTCTTTATTGAAATCATCATCAATAAAATATTCCACTCTTATAAATGCTTCTTCGGCTTCTGGAAATTTATTTTTATTTAGATAAGACCATCCCATGCCCTGTAAAGATTCAGCCTTAACTAGGTCATTATCGCTATCCTCTAAAGCCTTAGAATAGTAATCTAGGGCGCTATCAAAATCATTTAAGTAAAAACTTGCCTCTCCTATATAAAAATACACATTGGGCAGTTGCTCTGAACTAATGAATACTTCGATAAAAGTTTTGAAAGAATCTAGAGCGCTGTTGTAATCCTTTGTCTGAAACTCCAACTCGCCCTTCTTGAATAAAGCTTCTTCTTGAATAACAACATCCTCAGATTCTGCTAAAGTATCGAATATGCCCTGCGCTTCCTCTAGGCTACCTTCTTCAAGAAATATCCAACCCAGCTGCATCTTAGCGCTATACAACAAATTTGAATCAGGATACATCTCTATCAACTTATAAAAATATTCTGAAGCCTGCTGGAAATCCTTTGCCTTTAGATACACCTGCCCTAACCAAAACAACAGCCTATCCTCGATGCCATAAGGCACATAGCCCTTTTCTAGTTTTACTAAAACATCCCGGGCTTCAATAAATTTATCCTTTTGAAATAGGCACTGGCCTAAATACAGCTGCGCTTCCAGCATGGCTTTACTGTTTGGAAATTTATCAATAAATCTATTTAATAAATCTAACGAAACGCTGTATGAACCGAGATCATAAGCTTCCTTTGCCGCTAAAAAAGCATCTTTCTCATTAAGTTCTTGAGCAATGACTAAGAGCGGAATCGAGAAAATTAAAATGGATAGGAGGAATCTCTTTAGCATAACTTAATGAATTATCTTACGGAGGAATTGACCGGTAAAAGATTTTTTTACTTTGACTATCTCCCTGGGGCTACCGGTAGCAACAACCTCTCCGCCTCTGTCGCCACCTTCAGGCCCTAAGTCAATAATATAATCCGCGCATTTAATCACATCTGGATTATGTTCAATTACCAACACGGTATTTCCTTTGTCTACCAGCCTCTGAAGAACGCCCAATAATTTTTCCACGTCAGCAAAATGCAGGCCAGTAGTAGGCTCATCTAAAATATACAGAGTCTTTCCAGTTGAGCGCTTGCTCAGTTCTTTAGCCAGTTTTATTCTCTGGGCTTCGCCCCCTGAAAGCGTGGTCGCCGGTTGTCCTAATTGTATATAACCTAATCCCACATCAAAAAGCGTCTTTAAAATATTCCTGATTGGAGGTATATTCTCAAATAACCCTAATGCCTGTTCGATCGATAGATTAAGGACGTCGGATATAGATTTACCTTTATACCTAACTTCCAGTGTCGGCTCATTAAATCTATGGCCGTTACAGACTTCACATTTAACATACACATCAGGCAAGAAGTGCATCTCAATCTTTTTTATACCGTCGCCCTGACAGGCCTCGCACCTGCCGCCTTTAACATTAAAGCTAAATCTGCCTGGTTTATACCCACGTACTTTGGACTCAGGCAGCTTGACAAAGAAGTCTCTGATATGGGTGAAGACGTTTGTGTACGTAACCGGGTTCGAACGCGGAGTCCTACCAATAGGTGACTGATCTACCTCAATAACCTTATCTATGTTTTCCAGGCCTTTAATTCTGTCAAACTTTCCTGGCTTCTGCTTTGACCTATATAATCTCCTGGCTATGGCCCGATAAAATATCTCATCGATCAAAGTAGACTTTCCTGAACCAGAGACACCGGTGACACAGATAAAAGTTCCCAACGGAACCTTTACATTAATATTCTTTAAATTGTGTTCTCTTGCTCCAATTATCTCAACAAATTTATTTTTCCTGTAATCCCGAATTGCTAAAGGTGATTTTATTTCTAAATCCTTATTAATATACTTAGCTGTTAGAGACTTTTTGCTTTTTAACAATTCTTTTAAACTGCCGCAAAAAACAACCTCACCTCCTAGCCTCCCTGCGCCTGGGCCTAAGTCGACAATGTAGTCAGCAGACCTAATAGTCTCTTCATCATGCTCGACAACAATTAAAGTGTTGCCGATATCACGCAGTGCTTTTAGAGTAGTCAGAAGCCTCTGATTATCCCGACTGTGCAGGCCAATTGTAGGCTCATCTAAAATATAAATAACACCAACCAGGCCAGAGCCAACCTGTGTGGCTAAACGTATACGCTGAGCCTCACCACCGGAAAGAGTCTGAGCTTTTCTATCTAAAGTCAAATAATCCAGGCCCACATCAATACAAAACTTCAATCTCCTATTTATTTCTCTTAAGATTTCCGTAGCGATTACGGCCTCTTGCTTACTCAACTGCATCTGCGAGAAGAATACATAGGCATCTTTTATTGACATCTTAACTAAATCCCAGATAGATTTATTTTTTATGCTAACTGACAAGCTCTCTTTTTTAAGGCGCGAGCCACCACAGGTTGGACAAGGTAGCTGAGAAATAAACTTGGTGATTTCATGTTTTAAATAATCACTATCTGTTTTTCTAAACAAACGTTCTAAGTTGGGAATTACACCTTCAAACTTCTTATCCCAAATAATAACATCGCAACCGTAAAGAATCGCCTTCTTTATATGTTTAGGGAATTTTTTAAAAGGGGTGTCCCAGCTAAACTCCAATTCATTAGCTAGCTCTCTTAGTAAGGCGCGATAATAAAGAATGTATCCTTTACCCCCTCTCTTCCAAGGCTCAATCGCTCCTTCATTAATGGACTTATCCCTATCGGGGATAACCAGGTCTTCATCGAACTCCATTTTAGTGCCTAAGCCACCACAAGCCGGACACGCTCCATAAGGAGAATTAAAAGAAAAAATCCTTGGCTCTATCTCTTCTAAATTAATATCACAGTGTGGACAGTTGTATTGTTCATTAAAAACTAACTCTCCCATCTTTGGCCTTTGGCCTTTGACCTTTGGTCTTACAATTACAATGCCTTTGCCAACTTTCAAGGCAATCTCCACCGCCTCTACGATTCTGGACTTAAACTCTGAATTATTAATCAGGCGGTCAACTAGAACTTCAATATTATGGATCTTATATCTATCAAGTTTGACATCATCAGCTGAATCATATAGCTTGCTATCAATGCGAAAATTTAAGAATCCCTCTTTCTTTAATTCCTGGATCAGGTTCCGATACTGCCCCTTTCTGCCTCTGATAACCGGAGCAAAAATATTTATCTTTGATTCTTTGGGCAGCGCTAAGATTTTATTGATGATTTCCTGCGAGCTCTGACGGATAATCGGCCTACCGCATTTATGGCAATGCGGTTTACCAATTCTAGCAAATAACAATCTTAAGTAATCGTAGATCTCTGTCTGCGTGGCAACTGTGGAACGCGGATTACCACCTGCGGTCCTCTGCTCAATGGATATGGCCGGTGAAAGACCCTCGATATGCTCAACATTAGGCTTTTGAAGTTGATCCAGAAACTGGCGCGCATAGCTAGAAAGACTCTCTACGTACCTCCTTTGACCTTCCGCATAAATAGTATCAAAGGCCAATGAAGACTTACCTGAACCTGAGAGCCCGGTTATAACAATAAGCTTATTGCGCGGCAGAGACAGATCTATATTCTTTAGATTGTGCTCTTTGGCACCTTTAATAATAATACTTTCTTCTGGCATATTATTTTATCGATTAATATGTCGCTTATGTTAAACTGTATTATAATATAATGTATCTATATACTCAATAGTTCTTTACTAATATATCTTTGCAAAAGATTCAGTATTGTGCTAAATTATAATTTATGTTTTCAGCATATATCGATCCCGGAACAGGATTTACAGTGGCAACCGGCGGAGGATTGTTAATCGCCCTTATAATATCTTTTTTCACAACCTTCCTGTTGTTTTTTAAGAGAATATTTAAATTTTTTAAGGATAATAAGAAAATCACTGCTATACTATTATTGATAATAGTCGCAGCAGCAATAACTATTATAGGAGTATTTATGAATAAAGATAAGACTGATTTTGACAAAAGAGTTATTATTCTGGGATTTGACGGCTTGAGCCCGGATATAACCGAAAGGCTCATGAAGTCAGCTAAGTTGCCTAACTTCTCCCGATTAAGACAACAAGGTGATTACAGATACCTCTCTACCACCAACCCTTCTCAATCGCCCATTGCCTGGTCCGGATTTGCTACTGGGCAAAATCCCGGCAAGCATGGATTGTTTGACTTTATAAAAAGAAACCCTGAAAATTATATGCTCGAAATTGCACAGACAAACATCAAGGGGTCAAAAGTTATTCCTACGCGAACGGTTAAGTCTTTCTGGCACTATGCATCCCAAAAAAAGATTCCCTCAGTAATTATTGCCTGTCCTGTTACTTTTCCGCCAGATGAAATATACGGCAGAATGCTATCCGGAATGGGCGTTCCCGACATTCTAGGCACCCAAGGAACATTTACATTCTATACGACTGAGCCTTTAAAAAAAGAAGCGGATATTGGTGGAAAAGTATTCAACGTTGAAAAGAAACCCATGATGCGCCTGGAACTTATCGGGCCCAAGACATCAGATAATAAAAATACCACCATTCCCTTTGTAGTCCAACTAAAAGAAAACACTATCATTATAGATGTACAAAACAATCACATAGAACTAAAAGAAAGCCAATGGAGCAGTTGGGTAAGCGTTGAATTTAAACTCGGGCTATTTAAGAAAATGAAAGGCATTCTACGTTTCTACCTAGTTGAACACTCTCCTGAATTTAAGCTCTACATTAGTCCTATTAATTTTGACCCGCGCGCTCCTTACTTTCAGATTTCACATCCAAAAGGCTACAGTAATGAATTAACAAAGGAAATCGGCCTCTACTATACGCAAGGCATGCCTATGGATACCTGGGCGGTCAATGAAAACAGGTTATCTGAAGACCCATTTTTAGATATAGTCAATGCAGTGCATCAAGAAAAGAAAAGAATGCTTAAATTTGAGATGGAGAGATTCAAGAAGGGTATCTTATTTTGCTATTTTGAGGACTCTGATATTATCCAGCATATGTATTGGCGCTATACAGATCCAGAGCACCCTCTCTATGAAGCAGATGCGCCTCAAAAGTATAAGGACACAATTGACAACTACTATAAAAGGATGGATGGTGTTTTAGGTAAGGTGATGCAAAAAATGGATGAAAATGACATCCTGATAGTCATGTCGGATCATGGATTCAATACCTTTAGAAGGGCAGTCCATATAAATAGTTGGCTCAGAGAAAACGGATATTTGAAGTTACGAAACCCATCTTCTAAAAATGGCAGAGAACTCTTTCAGGATGTAGACTGGTCACAAACTAAGGCATATTCGCTAGGGTTCGGAGGAATATATATAAACCAAGTTGGCAGAGAATCAAAAGGAGTTGTCCAGCCAGGTCAAGAAACCGAAGCCTTAAAGAAAGAAATTTCTCAAAGAATCAAACAGTGGAGCGATAATAAATATAACTCTCCTATTGTTAGCAGCGTTTACACAAGGGAAGATATCTTCTGGGGGCCGCATACAAAAGATGCGCCTGATCTATTCCTGGGTTTGAATATTGGCTATAGAGCTTCTTGGCAGACTGCCATAGGTGGAGCACCTGAGGGATTAGTCGAAGACAACCTAAAAAAATGGAGCGGCGACCACTTATTCGACCCTAAGCTCATCCCAGGCATACTTTTTACAAATTTCAAAGTAGGCAAAGACAGTTCGTCTATATATGACATTACTCCTACGATCTTAAAACTCTGCGGCTATTCTGATGAAGAACTAAAAGAAATGGATTTGGACGGGAGCTCTCTTATTGTTCCATAATTATTCCGCCTGCACAGACACAATTATCTTTAAGTAAAACGAATCTACCTAACTCCTCAATATCATAAAAACTCTCAAAGGCCATCGGGCTATCAATTGAAATAACGACTTTACCCACCTGGGTCTCACCAAGAGTTGAGCTGTTTCTTTCTATTACCTCAAAGCTAGAAGAATCAATCCTTTCGGCAATCTCCGCTATCGTGCAACTCTCCTCAAAAGTTCCACACTTTATTCTAAGACTATCTCCTAATTTAAGCTCCTCTGAAGCCAGCCAAAAAATATTTGCTTTTACCGTACTATCTATGTGCGGATTGTGTTTTGTGTCACAAATAACCTGTCCTCTGTGCAAATTTATGCCTTCTTCTAGGGTTATGCCAATGCTTTGTCCGGCACCAGCACTATTTATGCCCCCTTTGAATACTTCAATGGACTTAATGTTTGTTTTTATATTTTGTGGCTGAACGACTATGTTCTCTCCAGACTTTATAGTACCACAAGCGATTCTACCTACTGCTATATTCTTATTGTCAATCGTATACCTATCTTGGACAGGAAGCCTCAAGAAGCCTTTGGTTAAAACATCTTCTATGGCTATGCGATTTAGGACTTCGATCAAACATAAGCCTCTATACCAATTCAATTGCTTGGATCTTCTGGAAATATTATCTCCTTGTTGTGCAGAAATCGGAACTACATTTTCCGGCTTTATATTTAGGAGTTCTATGATTTCTTGTGCCTTGGATTTGATCTCTTCAAATCTCTCTTGTTTAAATTCTACCAGGTCCATCTTATTAACTGCCAAAATCACATGTTTTATACCCAGCATATTAAGGACATAAGCGTGCCTCTTTGTCTGCTCTTCTATGCCTTCTTTGGCAGAGATAATTAAAACAGCCGCATGTGCCTGAGAGCTGCCTGTAATCATATTTTTGATAAATTCTTTATGACCGGGGGTATCAATAATTGCATAGTGTCTTTTCTTAGTCTTAAAAAAGAATTGAGTTGTATCGATAGTTCGCTCTTCTTTTCTCTCCTCCTCAAAGTAATCCATGATATGGGCGAATTCCATCTTAATGCCCGTACCTTTAAGATTGGCTCTTATCTCTTTTATGAGGCCTTCCTGCAAAGAGCCAGTCTCAAATAATAACCTGCCGATCAATGTTGACTTACCATGATCAACGTGCCCGGTTATTACTAAGTTTAATCTTTGCTCTTCCATACTCTACATATACCCCAATGATCTCAACTTCTGCATCACGTATGCCTGTTCTTTATCTTGCGCCCTTCCGTCTCTTTCGCGGGTCTTAGTAGTCTTTAGTTCCTTTATAATTGAATTAACACTACTGGCCTTTGAATCTACTGGCTGGCAACATGGAGCGCAACCTATGCTTCTATATCTCTTGCCCTTTACCGCATAATATAATTTAACCACAGGCAATGATTCCCTTTTGACATATTGCCAGACATCAAGCTCAGTCCAATGAAGCAAAGGATGAACTCTTACATGAGTCTCTTGATCAGCCTTTTGCCTATATTGATCCCAGAGCTCGACCGGTTGATTAAGATAATTCCAGCTGAACTCTTTATCGCGAGGAGAAAAATACCTCTCCTTTGCCCTGATACCATGCTCATCTCTTCTAATGCCCAGAAGTAAAGCTTTAAAACCACGTTCTCTGATAAAAGTCTTAAGAGCGTTTGTCTTTAGTTCATTGCAGCAAGCCAACTTCTCACTGTTGTCTGGACCCATCCCTTGGGATATAGCTTGATTATTTCGGGCTACCAAAAAATTGAGTCCCCACTCCTTAGCGTATTTATCCCGGAATTCATAGATCTCCTTGAATTTATATGAGGTATCGATGTGAACAATGGGAAAAGGAATTTTGCCAAAAAAGGCCTTGCGACAAAGCCATAAAAGCGTTGTGGAATCCTTACCAATAGACCAAAGCATGGCAATGTTCCTATACTGAGCATATGCTTCTCTAATAATATAAATACTCTTCGATTCTAATTCGTCTAAGTACTTCATATTCTAATTAAGCTTTATGCGAATTTCCCTGACGACAGAGTTCCTCAATAATGCGGTCGATATTGTAAGTGAAATCCCATTCAGGATAGTGCGATTTAAATTTTGAGACATTAGTTATGTACCAGATATGATCGCCGATACGACTGGCCTCACTATATTCATAGATTGCTTCTTTACACAATATCTTCTCAATTTTCTTTATTGCTTCCATTACAGAAATATTTGAGCTGCGAGAACCACCTGCATTATATACTTCTCCACAACGCGGTTTTTGACAAAAATGCCAGAACATATTGACTAAATCATGACTATGTATATTGTCTCTTACTTGTTTGCCTTTATATCCAAAAATCGTATATTTACGTTCAGTGGCAATGCATTTAACAAGATAATCAAGAAAACCATGCAGTTGAGCCCCGCTATGAGCAGGACCTGTTATGCAGCCTCCACGAAATATTCCTGTTTTTAAGCCGAAATATTTTCCGTATTCCTGGACTAAAATATCAGCAGCAACTTTGGAAGCCCCAAATAGACTATGCTTACAATCATCAATGCTCATTTTTTCATCGATGCCTTGATAGTATTGGTGGCCTTCTGGCAAATCATATCGAGTTTCAAGCTCTTGTAAAGGTAGGTAATTAGGCCTATCGCCATAGACCTTATTAGTAGAAACAAAAATGAATATTGACTCAGGACAGTATTTTCTGAAATTCTCCAGTAGCACTAATGTCCCATTTGCGTTTATAGTAAAATCTGTAAATGGCTCTTTTGCTGCCCAGTCATGACTGGGTTGGGCAGCAGCATGAATAATGGTATCAAAATTATGGTTCTGGAATACGCTTTCAATTGCCTTATTGTCACGGATATCACAATTAAGATGCGTATATTTATCTTTTAAGTCTCTCTCTAGTCTTTTTCTATTCCACTCCGTAGAGGCATCTGCACCAAAGAAATACTTCCTCAAATCGTTATCTATCCCAACAACCTGATAGCCTCTTTCTGAAAAGAAACGAGCAGATTCAGACCCAATCAATCCCGCAGATCCAGTTATTAAGACTTTTTTCATTTTAAGCAATTAGTTAGTGGTTCGATTTAGCTGCTTACTTTTGTCTAAATACAATATCTTTAAATCCTCTAAGGCACGCCCTGAGCAAATGAAGGCCGTGACGAAAAGTCTTCATTTTTGATTCGCCCGACTTACGCGACATATAATGAACTGGCATTTCCATAATTTTGCTTTTTATTTTAACAGCACCAAACAACAAATCAAAATCTCCCCATCTATCCACACCCATCGTTATCCTTTGATAATCTTTTTTGTACAATGCTTTTGTGCCGCATAATGTATCTGTCAAATACTGCCCAGTTATGAAAGTCATTATCAAGGAAAATATTTTATTGCCCAAGTTATTTAAATATCGCATGGCCTGCTTCTCCATAGGATAAACCATTCTTGTGCCATTAACAAAATCGCAAGCCCCTTTATTTAAGAGATTAAAGAAATTAGGTAATTCCTCTGGGGGAACAGACATATCAGCATCTAAAATCATAATCACGCCTTGGCTTGCAGTATTAAAGCCTTGCTGGACAGCATACCCTTTACCCTTATTAGAACCATAATCAATTAATTTAAGATTTGAATTATCCTTCTGTAGGTTCCTGACAATTTCCTTAGTTCGATCTCGACTACCATCATCAACAACGATAATTTCTGTTTTCTTCCCCATGCTAGGAACCCTCTTAATTGCCTCTTCGACATTATCTTCTTCATTATGGCAAGGCACAATAACCGAACATCCTAATTCAAGATTATTGTTATTTTTCTGAATGGGCCGCAAAACAATATACTGAACAAACGAAAACTTATTCAGACCCCAAATAGTCACTCCGATAGTATTAGCTAAATAAGATAAAATAGGAATAAACTTAGGAAAAAGCAGCATATATCCTGAATAAATTATAGAGAAATCTAAAAAATCAACAATTTTTGTTAAATTGCTTGCCTCTAAAAAATTGTGAGGCCCCTGTGGCGCCTTAACTCCCACCTTTTCCATAAACTTAAGAATTGGCTCCCACCAGGGGTTAATCATTGTAATTATAATTTTTGTTGTAGGATGACAGAACTTATGCACACATTCAAAAAGTTCGATAATATCATACACGTGATCGAGCAAATCCACCATAATGATATAATCAAATTTTTCATCATGTTGCAAATTTTCGATTGGAGAACAAACAAATGTATATTTAGGAAACTTTTTTTGGGCAATCTTAATCATCTCTGAACTAATATCGATTCCAACGCCTACAGCAGGCTCAACGGAAGCAAGCATCTCACCTGTGGCGCAGCCAATCTCAAGAACTTTAGCACCAGGCTCAATAGAGTTTCTCAAGAAGTTTTTTAAGTTACTGTAATAATAAATATTCTGCCTCTTCCACCCATCATAATTCTTAGCAATGGAATCAAAATGGTTTTTTACTTTTTTAATATCGGACCCGGAAGACATCTGTCTCCTCTCTGCTTAATTTTATTTTTTAAGATTTAACGGCCTTGATCAATAAAGATCCTGAAATTTCTTTTACAATTGGCGTCCTTTCAATGAGGCGACCCAGGTAATCAAAAACATCAATTAAAAAAGAAGGAATTAACGGATGAAGAAAGTCAAAAGGTTGGACTACAATATCTCGGAAACCGATTTCTTTAAGTGTTTTTGTTAAGGGCCAACGAAAAAATGCTGTTTCGTACTTGGTATTCTGTAACAGCTTACCAATAATATGAATATTTTTCTCTATGGCAATTTGAGGATTCATCATGTTCGGCTCTGAAAACAAAACAATCCCTTGATTTTTCAAGACGCGAAAGCACTCCTGCAAAGAAACTTTAAGCGGCAAGTGATGAAGTATTGAATTCCCGATTATCGCATCAAATGTTGAGTCTCTATATGGCAGATGGGATACATCTGCTACTCCCAAATGCAAATTTTTAAACTCCTGAAAACATTCACGGGTTTTGCAAATGGCTTCTGGGGACAAATCACAACCCATTAGTTTCAAAGCAGGCGTCTCATCTAATATGAATTTAGTAAATGTTCCAACCCCACAACCTACTTCCAATACGGCGGCTTCCTGGAATTGTCTGAGTTCTTGGGTGAACAACTTAGCTTTTCTCTGTAATCGCCTTATACCAGCTGGAGTCGTGTTTCCCCACCATGTTTCACCATGGTGCAAAACTAGATTATTAAAATGCTCCTGTTCTCTCTTATTTCTGTAATCCAGACCCTGCATAAATACACTCGTTTTGGCGTCTTGCGTCTAATGATTTTAACATTTTAACACTATGTCTGAAGTAAATAAAGTATTTTGATCCGCACTACTTTTTAAAAAAGAATTTAAAGTGATATCAAACACTTTGGCGTTTTAAAACTATTCCTTTGAACACTCAAAAGAACATAATGGTTTCCTGTGTTTCATGTATTTTTCTGTAAGATCTTCATGAAAAAAATTGAGCGTGGGAAGATACCAACCGACACCGCTGGGAACAACATAGATACAAGAATCATCTATGCGGCTTTCTTTCAGTTCTCTTACGCAACGAGATGTTCTAGTGCTCTTAAATATGCTCCCATACCCTAAGCTTGAAAGAAAGTGTTGCTCTAGGTTTAACAAAAATACACAGAAGCACAGCAAGGTCAATTTTCTTCTCAGTGCAAAGGGAACTTCTTCTTTCAGGCAGAGTGCAAAAAAGATTAAGAACGAAGGCATGCAAATCACAAAATACCTAGGGAATGCATCTCCTTTCCAAGAGGCAACTAGGATAGCTGCTGCTAATAAAATAGTAAATAGTAAACTAAACCAAAAAAACCATTCGTTTATAGATTTATTATTTTTGCGTATCTTTATTACCACAAGAAAGATCGAAACAATAAATAGCATAATCTCTTTCCAAAACCATAGTCTAAAATGTCGCAAATAAGCCACTCGGGAAGATAAATCGTAAAAGCTCTTTTGTGCAAAAGTAAAGTGGTTGATCAAATCAAAACCTCCTAGGTAATTTGCTGGTCCGCATAGCCAGCTGAAGCAGTTGCCAATTACCAGGCCAAATAGAAACTGTAAGCACTTAACCCTTGCGAATCTCGCTCTACATAGCAATAACGTCAAGAAAATTGCTAAAAGGGCGACGATACTCCATTCATTCTTACCCAAACCAAATATTAATCCCCCCATGACAATTCTAAGGATTTGACTAGTTTTTGATTGAGTATAATATAGCGCTGAAATAACAAATAGCAAAGACGTGACAACTAATAGAAAACCAGCTGCTTCATATTGCATGTGGCTTATTACCAAACAAAAAAATACAGAGGAAAACAATGCTAAATAAAACCAATTGAATAAAAATTTGTTCCTTTCGTGAACAATTTTATAAGAACAGGCCCAGGCCAAAAACATAATAAGGGAAATATTTAAAATCGCCAATGCTGCTCGCAAAAAAAACACATATTGTATTGGTCCCACCTCTATTCCTAAAACAGACACGAGCTTTTGTATGGCACTGCCTACGCTTCGTAAAATAAAATACGGAAAGAGCGGATGACCGAATAATCTATATTTTATCTGCATATCCTCTCTGCCGATTATTCCTATATAAGGCACTTTCCACGAATGATAAGCAATCATGACAAATATGCCATCCTCACCTCTCAAATCACGAAAAATGTAAGGAGTACAAATACAAATTAACACTAAGGCAATTAAGGCGCATTTTAAAAACTTGTTAGTTAACATATAATACTGATCACTTTTTTCTTGTTTTTTTATACTAAAAACTCTTCCGCGATATTTTGATAATCAATTAAAGATTGAAGTTTTTAACATCTACTTAGAACATCTTCACTGCAGATATCCCAATGCCTTCAATCTCTTCCTTGCTTCAAATGAGTAATCTAGGCGAGACCACTCCACACCTAACTCCTTTTTTCTTTTTCTTCTATCATATAGCCATTTATCCAATTTCTTCTTTAGTGGTTTTGCTATAGCAATATTACTTTCATAGATATTTCTTTCCTCAAAAGGGTCAGTTTTTAAATTATACAATTCGTAGGAGGCGCTTTCTGTATCAAGAATGAGTTTTTTTTCTTCGTCGATAACGCAGTACATTGCTTTACCGTCAGAAGGAGTAACAACTTCGCTGAAAACTTCCGACACACGAGTGAGCTCTAAATCATTAAAGTCGATTATCTCACCATCCACTTCATGCATCAGCTCTATTCCTAAGAAATACAATAAGGACGGCATTAAATCCATGGTGCTTACATAGGTATCTATCTGGGCTGATTTACCATTAGGTGCCTTTATAATTAGTGGCACATGGATTAAAGTTTGATATACTGAGTAACTATGCCCCAGCCTTCCTTTTTCATTGAATTCCTCCCCGTGGTCAGCTGTAATAATTATTAAAGCGTCTTCATATAATCCCAACCGCTTCAACTCATCAAGCACCATTCCAATGTGCTTATCCGTGAAAGAGATCTCAGAGTCATAGCATGATAATAAAAAATTCATGTCATCCGATGACAATATTGAAGTATTCTCATTTGGTTCATCACCAGTGAATCGTTCCCCTATGGGCTCCCCGCTTATCAATTTACCGCTATAATCAGAATAATAATTAAATTCTTCATGCATAATATAATTTAGATGTGGATCATGATAGAATAAATAAAGGAAAAATTTACGATTCTTATTTTTTTTAAGAAAAGAAATAGCTCCACGGGTGATATCGGGGGAAGAAATCGTATTGCCTTCAACGTGATGATGTTCAAAATCATCAAACCCCTGCAGAAACCCATACTCCGGACTTATATAAGAACTATAGGTTATGCCATGAGTCCTGTATCCTTCCTGCATTAACATTTCCGCCATTAAGAATACTTTTCCATCAATTTTCATAGCTTTATGCCCAATGCCTAACGAAGAAGGAGAAAAACCCGTGAGCATCGATGTTACCGCTGGAAAGGTCCAAGAGGACGGACTTATTGCATTTTTAAACAAAATTCCATCCTGTGCTAATTGTGTAATATTAGGGGAAGTATCCTCTGAGTAACCATAACAATTTAAACGATCTGGACGTAACGTCTCTAATTGAATAAAAATGATATTAGGCCCGATAGGTGCATTATTTCTTTGATATATTTCGTAAAACAAATTAAATATCAATAACGCAACAATGAAGGATAACGCCACTAACTTTATTGTCTTTATAACGAATGGTTTTATTTTCAAATAAAATGATAAAACATTCTCCCATCTACCTTGGATGAATATGAGCCAAAATAAAATTGCAATGGGTAGAATTAATGAATTGAATAGTAATCTTAATATGAAGTTATCTTTAGGTAAAACCAAAGCATTAATCACCCAGCCATCATAAATCAAGAAAAGCAAAACAAAAAAGCTAGCAGCAATTATTCTTATAACTCTTTTTGAATCCTTTATTTTTAAGCTTAAAGTACTTTGAAAGACGGGCACGCACAATTTCTTAATTAAGAAGATGCTTACCAACAAAACTACGTAAACGAGAACAACCATAGAAATGCCTTTAAGCATAAATTGACTTATCGCATTTTGAAAACAATAAACAATCATACGATACATCTTGTAATCGAAATATTGATTAGAAATCGAAAGGGACATTGCGGAAAAGATAGCTTTTATGAAACTAACGACTACAAATACTGATACAATATCAAGGAGTGCTCCTAATTTATTTTTCACTTAACTCGACCCTCCTCATTTTTCTTTGAATTGATTTATTATTCTAATAAAGCATCCAACCAAGTTTAATAACAGGCCTTAAAACACTCCATGTCGCGCGATCCCAACTCATAATGAATATTCTTTTATTCATCTCCTTATTTTGACTGCTTTCTGTAGCTCATACACATATCGCACACAGTCTCAACTTTCCTGTTTGCATATTTCTTTTTCATGAATAAACTTCTAGCGCTCTGATAAATAACTCCATTCCAAATCTCTTCAAAAGTCTGTTTGTGCAAATCTCCAAAACTACTTTTTTCATCTGCACAGAAACAACAAGGATATAATTTGCCATCGCAACAAATAACACAAGTATTGAAAAGAGCTTCACAAGCAAAATCATTTAGGGGTAATCTATAGCTTCTCGTATAATACGAATTTCTAAATTTTATATTTTGGGGGAGCCAATAATTTATTCTATCTATCATTGGCTCCTTAATATACGGTTGCATATCAGGCCATGTATCGCCTAAATTCATTTTAGCGAGCGTAAACTCTACTCCCATTTTTTTAGACATCTTCTGTGCTTGCCCAATCTCATTTTCATTATGCCGATTTATTATGAACTTCCAAATAATCCTAGGGCGCCTCTTTCCTTTTTCGCGTTGCAGCATTTTCAACTTATTAATATTCTCAATTACTTTAATAAAACTTCCTTTTACTCTATATTTTGAATAGCTCTCTTGAGAGGCACCATCTAAAGAGATAACAATTTCATCCAAACAAGAATCTACTATATTTTCGAAAAATTCTTTTGGCTTATCAAATGAAAAGTTAGTTGAGATCACTACCTTAACATTTTTTTCTTTAAGGTAGCCAATAATTCTAAAAATATCTGGATTAAGGAATTCCTCGCCCCAACTAAATAAGTAACAGGTAGAAATACTCTTGGGAAGCTTATCAGCAAGAAACTTAAACTCTTCAAAATTCAAAATTTTTGAAGGGATTCTTCGAATATTTCTTCCAGTAGGGCAAAAAGGACATTGAAGATTGCAGATATTTGAAGTTTCAAAAGTAATAACACGAGGATAAGGAACTCGTAGCCTAAGCCTCTTTCTCCGATAAAGACAATCAATAATCCCTTGCAAATATAAACTCATTCTCATCATAGGCATAGTTAAATATTGTCTGGCCAATTATCTAGCTTTTCTTCATAGGTAATACTTCACGAAAATAACTACTATAATTATTAAAACTCCGCAGATGACTAAGGTCAGAATTGAATGCCGAATCTAGGAGACTCTAATATCTATTTTCTTAAATTCTGGTTTTAAAACCACCCTGGTAGCGATATTTTTTAGTATACTACAAAATGATAAGAGTGTAAATGATTTGAAAAAAACTTATTTTGTAGATTTTTCACTCAACATGCTTTACAATAAGACATAATGGTAAATAAAATAAAGCATTTATTAGGTCTTGCACTATTCCACTCCGGGCTCTTGTTTCTGCTAGATTTTATATTCGATAAGAAAAACTCTGGACAAATCATTTGTTATCACTCTGTATCCTCAAACGGATACTACCACAAAAAAGAATCTCCCGATGAATACCTAAAAGCCAATTTCGAAAGACAAATAAAATTCCTAAATAAACAGTTTAAAATAGCATCACTAAAAATCACAACAGAAGAACTACGAAATAATAAACCGCTAAAACCCAGGACTCTTGGGATAATTTTTGATGATGGATATAGGGATAATTTGACATTGGCTTTTCCATTATTAAAAAAATTAAATATACCTGCAACTTTTTTTATTACAACCGGATTCATTGATAATAAACTAATACCAGAATTCGATAAAATAGCCTTTATTGTACGGAATACGAAAAAACAAAAACTAAGAATTGAAGCTTTAGGAACAAGCTATCTCCTTGAAACTGACCAAGAAAAACAAGCCGCAATACTAGATATTGACACTAAAACAAAGGAATTAGAAGCTAAAAAAAGATCGGAAATTATTAATTCCATGTCTTTGACTCTGGAGGTATTGCCAGAGAAAGAAATCAATGATAATCTATGCATGAGACGGGAACAAATAGTAAAGCTAAACAATGACTTAACTCAGATTGGCTCGCATGGACACACTCATAAAAAGTTGACCAAAATGCCGCTTCAGCAAGCCAGAGAGGAAATCACTATTTCAAAAATAAAACTTGAAGAGATCATAAAAGAACCTATCATCCTTTTCTCTTACCCTTTCGGGGAATACAATAAAGATATTCAAAACATTTTAATCGAGACCGGTTATGTATGCGGGATTGGAAAAGATAAAGGAAGAAATTTCGGAAAAAATGACCTTTTACAACTAAGACGATTCTTTATTGACTCAGACACAACCATCTACGACCTCTATTGCCTCCTCAGTAAGACAATACAAAGCCTTGAAGGTTTTCTTTCTTCTTTGGAAAGAAAAATATTTTAGCCAAATGTCACTTCTATCCATACGGATTCTTAACCAAAAAATTGCCTATTGCTAAATAATCTAAATGACCCCTTAAGAAAGCTCTTACTGCGTCACCAGGCGTACAGACAATTGGTTCTTCATGCATATTAAAACTGGTATTAATTATACTAGGAATCCCAGTCAATCTTCTGTATTCCTCTAAAATTTTGCAAAACTTCTTATTTTTATCAGATTTGACTAATTGCGGTCTAGCCGTTCCATCAATATGCACTGCAGCGGGCGAAACTTTCTTCATGTAATCAGTACAGTCAAATGTTATAGTCATGAATTCAGCTGCGTATTCAGCTTTTTCGATTTTCTTATAGCATTGATGCCTGTACTCATATAATGTAGCGGGCGCGAAAGGCATAAATTCTGTTCTCTCTAAATTATTATTTAACCATTCATTTACTTTAGGATCGCAGGCATGATAAAGAATAGACCTATTACCCAATGCCCTAGGCCCATACTCCATTCCTCCATCAAATCTAGCCACAACTTTACCTGCCGCTAATAATTCAGCCACTCTCTTCTCAATTTCTTCTTCATATTTAAATAACAAATTATTATTAGATAGCTCTTGCTCAATCTCTTTTTCGCTAAAAGAAATCCCCCAAAAAACATTATCAAGCTCATAAGAATCCTTAAAACCATGCTTACTAGCAATATATAAAGCGGCTCCCGTACCAGCTCCCATATCCCCCATTCCAGGATGAACAAAAACTTTTTTGATTTCCGATATTTCACTTATTCTCTGATTTAATTTTACATTACCGATAACACCTCCGGCCAAAGCAACATTACCTATGGGATACTTTCTAACATATTTTTTAACTAACCTGACCACAACTTCCTCTAAAACTTTTTGATACGCAGCTGCTACGTGTTCAGGAGGAAATAAACTATAAAGCCTGTGAGCAAAAAACTTGTCGTGCGCAAGAATAAATCTAAATTCATCTTCTTTGCAATAAAACTTATCAAACACAATATCGAACAATAAGTCGGGATCTCCGTAAGCAGCTAAACCAACAATCTTGCCTTCGTGATGATTTATTCTTAACCCTAAAGCGGCCGTAACATGGGCATAAAACATACCCAATGAATCAGGATAATAAATGCTCCTTAACCGTTTTATACCATTGCTATCTGCGATACTGATACTACCAGCTAAGCCACTTCCATGCCAATCTAAAGTCACAACTAAAGCCCTATCGAAACCTGAAGTATAAAAAGCTGAGGCCGCATGACACACATGATGCTCAACTCTTATCAACTTTTTGAAAAGGCCCATTTTCTTTAAGTTAGTTAATAACAAATGGTCACATCTTATATGCATGGCTGTTGAACAAATCAACCATTCAATAAAGAAAATAAAATCTGATATTTTTGAAATTAACGAAGCATTGCCCGCATATCTTATAAAGAATGACCTGGCGGATTTTCGTACACCCTTTACTAAAACTTTCCTCGATTGAAATTTGCTAAAATTATCAAAATAAGAATCCTGAGCGGGAACCTCCTTTAATTTCTCATATGTTTTATTCTTTAGAAAAATTGAATGGAGTGAAGTGGGGATATGTCTCAAGAAATTACATGCTATTAAAAAAATCTCTCTTCCTCCACTGAAAAAAGGATAAGATACAAGATCTATATCCGATATCTTTAAGCCACTGATTTGCAACACTTGTTTTATGCTATTGACAGGAAATCCATCTTGATGCTTTTTCCTTGTAATCCTCTCTTCAGAAACAGCAGCTATAACCTTTCCATCCTTAACAATGCTTACCGTAGTATCGAGATCCAATCCCGAAATACCCAAAATAATCATTTTTTTCATCCCTTAATAATTAAAACATTATTTTATTATATTTTATCTGAAAGAGTTATTACAATTGCGTCAACAGTACGCATTACGAGATATTTTGATTATTCAAAACATATCTAACCTCAAGAAGCCTATCTGCCTATTTTTTTACTTTTAAATAAGTTTGTAAAAAATCAAGTAATTTTCTTATTTTATTTAAAATAGCGCTTAATACTCTTTTTGCATTCTCAAGACAAACAAAATAAAATAAATGAAATAGTGAAATCTTCTTTAACACTAAATATTTCATATTTTTATAATAATAAATTATTTCTTTATTTGAAAAATTCGGAAGATTTAATACTGACTCCTCCCTCTCTCTCATGTCTCTATTTTCTGGCTGTGCATCAATTAGTAGCTTATCGTGCTCACATAAATCTCTTAGGTGTGTTTTCGGATAAGGATAAAAAATTGCAAGAAAAGGATGATTCGGATGCAACTGCGCATTCAAACTAATTGTCTTCTTAAATAATTCGGGAGTTTCATTAGGAAATCCGATTATATTAAATGAAAATGTCCGCAAACCAGCTTTATGGGCCATCTCAAAAGTCTCAATAATTTGTTTATTGGACATATTTCGGTTAAGATAGGCACGCCGGAATTGTTCATCGCCAGACTCTACTCCTATCCGAACCCTTGTACAATTGGCTTCCCGCAATAACTTAAACATTTCGAAAGTGCAAGTTCCAACTCGCACATTACAAATAAATTTTCTCTTTATAGTCCTTTTGTATTTCTCGATAAAATAAAAAAACCATTCTTTATTTAGAGTAAAGTTGTCATCATCAAAATTGATATCTTTAACCCGATATTTAGAAAGAACAGATTCTATCTCACCTATAGAAGCTTTAGCAGAACGAAAACGCACATAATTTGAGCCATAAATTTTGTTAAGAATTGAATTGCAACAATAATAACAATCAAAAGCACATCCTCTGCTGAATATAAAACTACAAAATCCCGCTTTATCTATAGCCGTTTGAAAATCTAAACCCTCCCTATCAGGAAAAGGTAAATCGTCTAAATTTCTTATCAATGGGCGAATTTCATTCTTGATAATACTACCACCATCTCTTATCCATAAATTCCTTATGTGCAAGCTACTCTTTTTCTGCTCTAATAGCTCTAAGTATTCGATAAATGCATATTCGCCTTCACCTCTCGCGACAACATCGATGTGTTCTGAATCCAGAATACATTCAGGCATTAAAGTAGGGTGCACTCCGCCACAAATTATCTTTGGATCATAAAAACTCCTTACCTCTTTCGCAATTAATCTTGCATATTTAAATTGAGTAGAAATACACGAAAAAGCAATAACCTCCGGAAGGTCTTTCTTAATCTTATTTAGCAAAGCTCTTATCTCCTGTTCAGTTTGAGGAGAAAAATACTTAACATAATGACCTTTTGATTTTACCATTGACGCAACATAACCAAGGCCAACCTGATATCCCACAGGCTGGGTGTTGTTAACATCTAAATAAACAAAAAATACTCTCATAAAAATTACTTACCCAGATGGGTTTTCTTAAATATTTGAAAGATTTTATCCGCAACTATCTCATTTCCTTCTTCTGACATATGGGCGCAATCAAGATATATTGTTTTATTGCGAATGCTTAATACATCTGAGATGTTAAAAAAGTAAGAAATCTCATTCGTTTTCATGTGGTTATTAACATAGTTATACAGCTTACTTAAAGCTCTATCTTTAAATTTCACATCGACTACTTTCTCTTCTTCCGTTACTTTCGTTTCGGTAAACATATTTGGCTGCCATAAACAAAGATACTTAAAACCGTAAGCTTTCGACAAATAATCTAAAAAATTGATTGATTTTTTGTAATGAGCTTGAATATCCCGAGAGAAATCCAGCAACTGGCGATCTTGGAATGTTGCAGCAACTTCCCCATAATAAAATTCTTGTTTTAGACCAAAAAAGTTCTTTATTATACTAAGGGTCTCTAAAATCATACTGTGTTTTTTAGCCACATTAAGCATCTCTATAATTATGGAATCCTTATTTGATTTCTCTAGTTTTTCTTTAATGGAAGAATAATCATAGTTGGTTCCTGCCATACCAGATTTGTAAGCGCTATAGACGTCATTCACTCCATCGTAAAAAATGACATAATCTGGCCTATGGCCTTCTCGTAATAAAAGTACCAGCTGGAGTATTTCTTGAAGAAATATATAACCTTTTTCTCCATAATTAGTTACAAAAAATCTGTATCCTGAAGCATTTAGTTGTTTTGACAGAAGAGAAGGAATCGTATTTTCGTCTCGTGCGCCATGACCCCAAATGGTTGAACCTCCAAACACATATAGTGCCTTAACCGCCTGTCTTTGAAAATTATGAGGATTCCATGTTTTTCTTACTCCTCGAGTATCAATATTAACATAAGACCCTCGATAACTTTTTCTATCCCATTCAAGGAACTGTTCATATCGTATACCTACTTCCTGCATTTCTTCAAATAAATCTCTAGCCCATTCTTTACCCTCATAGGGCGACAATAAGAATTTATTGCTTTCGACTTTTCTGCTCAGAAAGTTTGTGGAAAAAGAAACAAAACACAAAACACTCTCAATCACCACAATAACAAACAATATCACAATAAACCAAAACACTATCTGTTTTCTACAAGCGGAATAGATCAATTTCTTAATTATATTGTTCATTGGTTTCAGATTGCTTTTATTTGCTACAAACTAAGCAATAATCAAAGCGCCCCTAAAAAAGTATAGCAAACTATAAATAGCCCAGGCTTTTTAGGCGCTGAGAAATTTCAGCCGCATCCTGAGGAGAATAAACTGTCCGCACAGGCTCTTTTTGAGAATCCCTAAGAGATATTTTGTACTGAATTCTTTTTGAGAAAATATCAACGATGGGAGAACTATCAATATCATAAGGTATATCTATATTAAAAAGATAGAGAATCGTTGGGAAAATATCTATAAGTTTTGGCAATGAAGCAAAATGCGTATTTTTTATCTGGGATCCGCTTGCAGCTAAAATGCCGTTTGTCCTATGATACCCTTCAGTTGAACCGCGATCATAAAAAGACCTTGCAGTGATATCAATAAAAATTGAAAGCCCTGGCTGAGGTATCAAAATTAAATCAGGGCAAGTACTATCTTGTTTTTCAGTATTATACGCCTCCTTAAAAGTAAGAGCTTTCTTAAATATATGTTTATTAGAACGCGATTCTTTTGAATTTAGAAATAAAACTTTTAAGCGTTCAAGAATCTTATTGTACGTAACGCTATCTTTTGCTTGTTCCGGATTGATATAGACAAAACCATACGTATCCCCCATCGCGGTAATAGCTATTGTCTTACTCCAATCAACATTTAGATCCCTTATAGAAAGTGACTTTTTTTGACTCTCTATCCATAAACTAGGAATTGATACCGGAAACAAGCTATGTTTAAGAAGACCAAAGAATTCGACTATATGCTTAATCAACAAAAATAGCGGCCTTTGCTTTCTAAAGATAAAATAGGCCGAGCGTTCGCGGAATACAATAATCTTTTCTTCAAGCCATTTCTGTAAACTTTTAGAGCTGCTGTTTTGAAACAAATAACCTCTATTTTTCAAAATAACATTAGGAAAAACTGTTCCTGGGTTAGAACCAAAACCATGATCTGACATAAGCATAATTACAGTCTCTTCATCATGAAAAGTATTTATTAATTTACCGAATTTATTATCCAATTCTCTGAAAAACTGGAATATTTTCTCAGTAAGTACTTCTTTCTCATTATTTAATACTCTCTGAATCCTGCTCCATATAAAATGCTGAATGTAATCCAATTCTTGAAAATGAACCAAAAGCATGTCCCATTCTTTCTTTAACCCAAAATACAAAGCCACTTCCTCTCTGAGAGAAATAGAATCAATCGCAGAATCAATATAACCCTTAACCCATGAATCATTTCTACTTAATTCACAATTAAATAGCCTTAAAGCGGGATAGTAGCATGGCCACTTATTCCTTATTTCCCTATCGATTTCTTCAGAAGAAGCAAACCTAGATTTTGAAGATGGAACATCAAAACCATAAACAATGATGTTTTTAGAGCTGGAACACGGGAACAAAAACGGAAGGTTTAGGACAATAGATCTTTTCTTATTCTGAGAAAGAATTTCCCAAATTGTCTGGCTTTTGCAAAATGAGTGATTAGCTATATAGTCTTGACGCGAACATGAATCAAATCCCCTAAAATCAAAAATGCCATGCTTTGACGGGTTCTTACCTGTCATAAATGAAGTCCAGGCGGCCGCAGTAACAGGCGGGATGATCGATTCAAGCTCAGATACAAAGCTCTTTTGCATAAAAGTAGATAGATTAGGCATAAGGCCTCTTGACACTAAGGGCTTCAATACATCCCAAGTTGCACCATCCCAACTTATGACCAATATTCTTTTCATCTGTTAGCGTTTGAAAATATATCTTTCAAGAAAACGAGCAGTTCTCTAAAATATTGCTTTTCTAATCTAATCAATAAAATAAAATATGTGATGACAAGAAACGTACTTAAAGTAAATAGTTTTAGCAAGTTGTTATCATGCATAAAATTTAAACCAAAAATTTGTCGTTGGAACAAGGTATTCGTAAAAACTAAGGCTAAGATAATTACTATTGAAGATTTCAGCACATTTAATAATTCATATACCTTCCATCTTAATATTTTGTGTAAAATAAGCAAGTTGATTGGAAGAAATATCGCGCTTACAACAATGTGAACGTAACAAACTTCTATGATGCTTCGTTGAGCAAAAAAGTATAATAGCGGAACGGTAAAGACAATTCTAGCAACCAAAATTTTTAGTAACACTTTCTGTCTGCCAACGGCCCTAAGTAGTTCCGGATTAACTGCAACAAAAGAAAGAAAAATAGAAAATATAGAAAACAGCTGAATAATGCGAATAGTTGGGTGCCACCGAAACTCTAAAAAAAGCTTAATTGCTAAAGGTGCTATAAAGTAAATTAAGGCGCATACTGGAATCACCAATGTAGAAACCAAGCGAATGTAGCCAAGGTAATAATTCTTTAAAGAAAGTTTATCTTCTTGAATTTTGCAAAACGTTGAATAAAATACCCTGCACAAAGGAGCAGCTGCATAAAAGAAAAGGAACAAACCTAGCCTTCCGCCTAACTGATATATTCCTAATTGCCGCTCTCCCAGGAATCTGCCTACAAACACATGATCAACAAAATTAATAAGCCATCCAAGCAATAACGCTGCTGTGGCCAATCCTCCAAAGCTAAACATTCTCTTAGAAAGTTTTAAATCATAAAGTAAGCGTGGCCTCCACGAACTAAATTTCCAGATCACAATAGCTAAAATAAATGGTTCGGCTAAAAATCCAAAGATTAAAGCCCAAAAATCAAACTTCATTATCACTAAAGAAATTGCAACTACTGCTGAAAATATTAAAGAAAGTGCTCTTAAAAAGAAAAGGTTTTTAAACTTCAACTCTCTCTCAAAAATCTTTCTCTGGATAAATGATAAAGGATTTAATAAGAAATAAATTGCCAAAACCCTTATAGCCAATATTAAGTCGTAATTCTTAAAATAATTTGCAATAAATGGTGCTATGAAAAAAATTAAAAAGAACCATAATATCCCAAGAGCTGCGATATTCAAAAATGCTGTATTCGTATTAGTCTCGCTGAATTGCTTTCTTTGAATTAAAGCATACCCTGTACCAATGTCTTGAATATAGATTACAAACCGAATTACAAGTATCGACATGCCAAAAATGCCAAAATGCTCTGGCGAAAGAAACCTAGCTACAATTAAAATAGTAAGTGGCTGTATAAAAGCCGAAACAAAATTAATTGAATAATTCCAAATAGCCCCTTTTATTGCCAAATTTCTAAGGTCTTTCATCAGTAGTTCCTTTTAAGCAAATTTCATTGCAATAAAACATAGCCTCAACTCTTTGTTCTTGAAAAAACTATTTTAAAAATACAAACTATGCAATATACATACCCTCTCCATAAAAAAGGATTGCGCAATAGCGATTTTGAAAAATATAAGATACTCTCCTTATAAAAATCTCGCATATATGAATTTATCGCTGCCTGATAAATGATTCTGGTTTCTCTAAGGTATAGAAATGCCCTAGACAGTAAAGTCCTTCTCTTAAAGTAGTGGTAGTAATGATAGCGAACAATAGAACGAATCGATTTGTTGATGACTTCTGGATCTCCCAAAAGGCTATTATCAATAACCCTATATTCACCTAAGAAATCTTTCAAAAAGAAAAAATAATAATTACTATTTAAAGCCATTCGTAACCAACAATCATAATCTTCTCCTACAGATATGTTTTCATTAAATAATCCCTCCTTCATAATGGTGCTTCTTTTTACCACCGTAGCAGAAGTATAAATACAGTTTCCGAAGAACAATAAACGTTCGTAGAGATTTTTAACTTTAGAGCAAGTGACTTGCGTTCCTATTTTCCTATTATCTCTTACAACAATCTGGTTGTGACAAATCAAATCCTGATCCCCGTGTTGCTTTATCACGCTAAAAACTCGTTCTAATTTATCCTTAAACCAAATCTCATCAGCATCTAGGAATGCTATATATTTAGCATGTGCCTCTTTAATGCCTCTATTGCGAGCATGTGCCACTCCTTTATTAAACTCATAATCAACAAGTATATATTTAAGATTGCTGTTCTTATTAAAATAATTAGCTAGTGCAGTTTTTGTCTGATCAGTTGAGCCATCGTTAACAATGATAATTTCATAGTCAGTAAAAGTCTGATTCTTAACAGAATCAAGCGCATTGGCAATGGTTTTAAATCCATTATATACTGGTATAATTACAGAGTAAAAAGGCGCAGGCATACTAATTTCCCCCTATGAGACTCTCGTATGCATCAATAAGCTGATTATAATACTTTTCTTCAGAAAGATGGCTCTCGACCCACTTGCGAGCATTCTTTCCTAATTGAACACAAAGATTTTGATTTTTGGATAAAAATTCAATTTTATTACGCAGCTCATTTATGTTTCCTGGATCGAATAATAAGCCTGTTTCATGATCACTAACCAGTTCATTAAACGCTCCCAACTTCGAAGCAATGACAGTTTTACCCAGACAAAAAGACTCAGCAATTGAATAACCGAAAGATTCATAGCATAAAGAAGGAGAGACTGAAAACATAGAACTCTTAATTTCTTTTTGCAATGCCTCTCTCTTAAGATGTCCCAAAAATGACACATTTTTAATATTCTCTCTGCTTGCCTTCTCTCTTAGAGATTGTTCTTCAGGGCCACAACCAGCTATTTTAAGATTAACATTTAAACCTTTTATTGCTTCTAATAAAAGTCTAGCGCCTTTTTCTTTTGATAATCTACCAAAATATATTATACTTCTTTCAATAGGCTCGAATTGAGGATTAAAAGATTCGATGTCTACCGGATGAGGAATAAAGATAATCCTTTTATTAAACCCCATTTCTTTCAATTTATTAATAATAAACATCGAGGGAGAAACAAGGAGGTCTATCTTATCGAAAACATGAAGAAGACGATGATGAATGAACATTTCTAAAGCTTTAGCTAAACCAGTAGATAGCGTTCCATCTGTGCAGCGTTCAAGTAAAACATGGTAGTATCTTTTATTCTTGCATTTTTCACAGATTTGACATGTTTGGAAATTAAATAATGCATTGCTGGCACATATCATCTTTGGGCTAGATAAGGTTTTCACGATCGGGATTTTGAATCTTTTGATTTCATCGATAATAGAGGGTGAAATATTATTCTGAATATCAAATATATGAACTATTTCTGGCCTATGTTGTCTAATCAATCTGGAGATATTGTTTCTTGAACGAAAAGAATAGATTGATTGCAGCAAACTTTTTATTCTTTTTAATAAATTCATTTTGCCAATTGATTCTTGAAACGGAATAAAAAAATCTTTAAACTCTGAACTGTAATTATTAGGGTGATCAACGCAGAACAATATTAAATCATGCCCGTTTTTTTTATAAATTTTTATAGTATTAAAAAAGCACGTTTCTACTCCGCCTTGAGGATAAAAATAGTTATTCACTAATAAAATTCTCATAAAACCTTCTTAAAGATACCACAACTAACTTTGTATCTTTTCATTAATAAAAGATCCACTATGGCCTTAATGCGATTATAGTGATGCAGCGCTGAAGGGGTATCCACTAACTCTGAATCAATGACAACTAAAGAATCAAACAACTCTTCTAATTCCTTTGGAGAAGGCCTATACAATGTATCGATAGGATCAGGATGGTAGTCAAGATTATATGGAACGGTCACAATAAGGTGTCCTTCATTATTCATTAAAGCCACAATATCCTTAGCGAACCTATCTCTGTTCTTAATATGCTCCAAGAGATTAGCGCAAATAATTAAATCGTATTGTTCGCTTAGTTTATCTAAATTATTTATGTCGCATTCAATATCCACTCCTTCTTGTTTTTTACAATCCAAATGAAAAATTTTGCACTGCAACTTTTGTAGTAACTTAAATATATTTTGCTCAATATAAGGTTGCATTTTAGTACGGTATTCTAAAGACGCCGAACCAACATCAAGAACCTTTGCGCCAGTCTTAATTCTTATAGCGTGAATCTGACCCTTAATCCAAAGTGATTCTTCAAGAAACATAATCTTTGCCTCTTTTCGACTGTACTAAACGTTCATACTCACGTATAATTACATCATAATGATGTTCGGGGTTCAATTTTTCTTCTACCCATTCTCGCGCTGTCTTGCCCATTGAAAAGATTAAATTCTTATCATGAATTAATGCCTTAATCTTAGCCTTCAAATCCTGGATGTTTCCCGGCTCGGCAAGATACCCAGTAATTCCCTCTTGAACTAATTCAGGCATGCCGCCTAAGCGTGAGGCTATAACTGGTTTACCTAAAGCAAATGACTCCATAATTGCATTGGGATAATTATCGTAATAAATAGAGGGTACAACACAAAAAAGAGACTTTGCGATTTCGTGTTGGATGCATGAATGATCTAGAAAACCAAGAAAATTCACATTAGAGATGTGCTCTTGAGCTATGATCTTCTTTAATTCTTCCTCAAAAGGTCCTGTTCCAATAATTTTTAGAGTAACATCTAATCCAGCGACAGCTCTCAGTAAAACATCCACTCCCTTTACTCGCTCTAAGCGTCCGAAATAAACAATACTCTCTTCAGATGAGATCGAATCAGCTGAAAAACTATATTCATTCAAACAATACGGCAAATGCAAAATCTTAATATTGCTGAATGACTTATTTTGCTTATAGAGGTTTACTAAGGATTTACTCGGTGAAATGAATAAATCAATATTTTTGTACACTTTCAAAATATTGAAATACAAAATTGCATAAAGCATCATAATGAGCGTTTTAATCTTGCTAGCAAAGATGCATTCTTTGAATACCATTTTATAAAATTTCCCATCTTTGCACGCTTCGCACAAATTAAATCCATCAAACAATTCAGCATTCGGACAAATAAAACTATAACCGTGTAATGTCATTACAATTGGTATGTTAAATTTCTTTACTTCTGGGATAATAGCATGCGAAATTTCATGAAAAAGCTGATGAATATGCACGATGTCCGGCTTTTCGTCAATAATCAACTGATGAATTTTCCTCCTTGCTTCAAAAGGGAAAAAGAACCTAAAGAAAAGCTTCAACTTAGTTACAAAAGAGGCATCTTTAAAAGAATGAAAATATGAAACAAAATGCTTTTTGAAAGGTGTCTCATAATTTTTAGGATGATCCATTGCAAAAAAAACTACCTCATGGCCATGTTTTTTTAGCAACTCAGCCAAGTTGAAAAAATATGCTTCTGCGCCACCACAAATATGGAAAAAAGTATTGATAAGTAGTATCTTCATCTTTAGAGAGATGTTACTTTAATATATTGATCGACTGGAACCTTTTTTACAATAAGAAATAAAATTCTGCGCCATCCCCTGAAGGCTCCCCTGAGCACCTTTAAGTCGTAAAAGGATATTACAACTTTTAGGAAAATCCCAAAGAATGACCACGCATAACAAAGGGTATTAAACGCTGTCTTTTTAACGTACTTATTAAAAAAATAAAACCACCAAACAATTTGTCGCTCTATGTTTTTTCCTTTATCCTTGGTGGCCTGTGAACGTTTTTTATGGTAAAACCTGAATCCGGAATAAAGAAAAAATTTATACTTCGAAGAAGCTTGATAACCAAAGATCGAATCGTCTCCATGGGTATAACCTACTAAATTCTCATCAAATCTAAAGTTCTTGAATACTTCTGTTTTTACACACGAAGCTCCTGCAGGAATTATGCTTGACCTCATCAAAACATTACTACTGTTTTTCGCCTTATGGTCAAACGTTATCTGATTATTCCAAAACGAAAAAGGACCATGGCAAAATAATTTAACACCTACTAGCTGTAGCAAGGACGGCGCTTCATTAGTAGCACTCCCTCCTACGCCAGCTATCTCTCCCCCTATATCTTTATCGAATATGCTCAATAAATTATCAAGTGAGTTGTCCAATAAAATAATATCATCATCCAGCAAAAGCACTTTTTCTCCCTTTGCTTGTCCCAGGGCGATATTTCTTGCTTGAGTTGCTCCAGAAATATTGGGATCATAGATATAGGTCGACTCTACCGAACTTGGAATTATCGATTGGAGCTTCTCAGGGGATATCTTAATTGTGCTCTGGTCGACGATAATAATCTCCCTCGGAAAAAACTTTTGTTTGAACAGAGAATCCAGGCATTCTAATAAATCCTGCTCTCGATCCTTTGTAGGGATAATGACCGAAAGATCTATTTGTTTCCTTGTTTCAAGCATAAGTAATAATTCGGATCTGCTATTTTATTTCCTTTTTGTAATCGCAATTCACTAAACCCAAAATTCCTAGCGTATTCCTTCCATAAGCCATCGCAAATATAGTCAAATTTACACCTTTTGCAGTCTTTCCCTTTCGATTTATTCTTAAGGCTTAGCCCCCGCATAATAGCTTCCCTTAAAAGATCATGCAGAGGTAAATTCAAAATTCTTTTTAAATTAGGTAGCAACATCATTCCCATTATCGTAGCCAAAGAGCTCATAATAATTCCGTTTCTGATTCTCATTCTTACAGAATAATCCCATTCGAAAGGATCATACTGGATCTGAGGGCATTCAGTAATGTAGTGTTCATACCCTGGTAAAAGACAAAACGGCAGGTAGCGAATCGTTATTCGCTCGAACTTATCTTTATAGTCATCGATAACTCTTTTTAAACTCGGAGCGGCTTGTGAATATTTAACATTTACCTTCTCATCCGCACAGGTAGCTTCAACAATAGGATTAAAAAGAATAAAATTAACGCGTTGAACGCCTAGGGAGTACAGTATCTCTGTTATTTCTAAGGTGTGATCATAATTCATGCCATTTACGACCGTATTTGAACGTATTCTGGCCCTACCGCTTTCCTTAACGTTTCTTATGGCTTGTTTTATTTTCTCAAAAGAGCCCTTTACCCCGGTTAATTTATCGTGGGCTTCTTGATTATGGCCATGTAGTGAAAACAAAAAATCATTTATTCCAGAGTCCATAAGTCTTCTTAAAAAGTCCCTATCTGTTAGCTTTAATCCATTGGAAATAATAGACAGCTCTCTAAAACCTAAATTTTTCGCATAAGACACTAATTCAAAAATATCATCTCTAATTGTCGGTTCTCCCCCAGTAAAATCAATTATCTCCTTACCCCTTCTTTTTATATAGCGAATTAACTTCTTTGCCTGATCAGTGGTTAAATCTTTATCTTTTAGTCTACTTTTTTTGCTTGTCTTATAGTAACAAAAAGGACAATCGGCGTTACAACTGTAACCTAAGTTTAAATCTACGCGCTTAGTTATGCTATTTTTCTTTGCAATATCCTGGAATAAATCACTCAGCGCTCGCTTAGCGCGTTCTAAAGAATATTCTTTTGTACTTACAAAACTTATTGCTTTTGTCTCGTCTAACAATTTTATTATTTGGTTGACTGAATCGCTGTGTTCAAGATCAACATTATGGCAAAATTGAGCTAATCTATCATGAGTCTCTCCTACTAACTTACCTATCACCGGAATACCTGCGGATAAATACTCTAACACCTTAAAAGAAACACGCATTCTATTACCAAGATCATCTCTCATAAAGACTGAGCCCAGGCCAGAGATACTCAAAAACTTCTTTACCTCTTGATGCGGAATAAGCCCAGTTATATGAGAAGAATCAGCCAATCCATGTTGAGCCAACATTCTAGAGAAATTACCCTCTAAGGGGCCGCCCCCAATGATTAGAAAGAAAACATCACTCCTGTCTTTTGCAACAGCGCCTACAGTCTTAATAATAACATCCAGATCTCTCGCACCCCCAGAAGTCAAAGTCCCTAAAAAACATAGCACTTTTTTACCAGCTGCCCCAATTTTCAACCTCAATTCATCTTTCTCCGAATCACCAATATTCACTTTATCTAAATCGACTATCTGATTTACTATCTCTACTCTATGAATCCATCTTTTATGGGCATATACTTGTAATCTTTGGCTATGTGTAGTAATCAAATCTGAAAAATAAGGAAAAAAGTGTTCACTTAAAAAAACGATCGCTTTTCTTATTATGTTCTTCTGGAAGCAAAAATCCAAATCATCCCAATCTACTATGCACTTCTTACCCTTTAATTTACCTATAATCAAACAAGGGGCAGATAAGGGGATAAATTTTTGGATATACAAAATATCAAAATTTGTTTTAAGAACAAGGTGCAATCTTTTGCAAGTTGCGATAAAATAACCCCAGAGATTATCTTTTTGAATTATGCTAATATCCCCATTAAAGAGACTTTCATCTAAATTTGATTCCACATATTTAACTTCGTGCCCTAAGCCTGTTAAAGCTTTCACTATATTACGAGATCTATAAGTCGAACCATACCGCTTATCTAGAGGATTAATAAATAGAATCTTCATTTTTTGAGAGCAACTAAGCCTCCTAAAAATCCGGCTGTCCAATAGGTAACTGATAGGATGCTTAGGATAAAGACATAACTAGCCCTGACTAAATACTTAATTTTTAGTAGAGAATAGAGATAGAAAATTAATGGAACTATAAGCCAAAAAGGATTATTAAAAATCAAAATTAATAATATAATTAGAAAAATAGGTGCTATTTGAATTTTTCTAAAAAATCCATATCTTTTGGTCAAAATACCCTGTACATATCCGTATCTTGACATCATTTTCAAGAGCGCCTTTAGAAATTGCGGTCGATAGTGATACACTACAGCTTTTGGATTAAACATAAAAATATAACCTTTTTTCTTTAGGCGATAATCCAGATCCACGTCTTCAGAAGGCCATAGTTTTTCATCAAAGCCTCCTATTTCCAGAAAAGCGCTTTTACGATACACGGCATTGCATGAAGGATTATGTGAAACCTCTACTAATTCTTCATTCCTCCCGCTTTTTATGTAGCCTCCTAGAAATCCTGTTAATTCAAAGAATTCCTGGACTCTCTTACCAAAACTGGTTTCATCATTAGGGGATATCTGAATTCCTCCCACCCCAACTACTCTCTCTTGAGTAAAGCCCTTTATGAGCTCCTTTATCCAATTTCTATCTACAATGCAATCGGAGTCCGTAAAAGCAATAAAATCACCCTTAGCGTCCTTTACAGCAATGTTTCGGCATCTTGAAGGACCAGAGTGCTGACTCTCAATTACGCCAATCACTCCTTTGTGCTCTGATAAAATCTTTCTCGTTTTATCACTAGATCCATCATCAACAATAATTATCTCGTAGTTCGAATAATCAATATCCAGTAGAGAATCTATGCACTTCTTAATGGTCCTCTCTGAATTATATGTTGGTACAATAACTGAAACAAATGGTTCGTTCATTTTCCTAGAAGATACGAAAAGAAATTCAATCCTCCCCTTGCCTTCCTGTAGAAATCCGCAAAGCTCCTGTTTTTTAATATAAAATTGAAAATATAGCCAGGCCTAAGATAAAACTTCTTTAGGGCAGAATCAACATTTTTATCTATCTCACTACTCGTTAAGCTTTCATATTCAATAACCGCTGACTGCTCTCCCTCTTTTAGCCAATCTCTCCAATTTTCTGATTTTAACCAACCATGGTCTTTGCAAACCTGATAATATTCGGTTCCCGGGAATGGTACGGCAGCGGAAAATTGCACTGTGTTCATTCCCAAGGAAAGAGCGAAGTCAGTTGTTTTTTGTATTGTTTCTCTGGTCTCGCCTGGCAATCCAAAGACAAAACAGCCATGTACTTCTAAATCAGCGTCTTTAGCGGCTCTCATAAATTCCTGCATCTGCTCAACCTTGATATTTTTATTTACATTATCTAATACTTTTTGATCAGCAGATTCAAATCCTACAAGTAATTCCCTGCACCCTGCTTTCTTCATCATCTTAAACATCTTGGAATCATAGGAATCAGCTCTTGCATTAACAGAAAATGTAATTTTTAAGTTTCTTTTTAGAATTTCTTCGCAAATTCTAATGGCCCGCTCTTTATCTACGGTGAACGTATCGTCTTCAAAGAAGAACTCGCCGCCTTTTAGCACTTGCGGGCATAATTTAATGTCGTATTCAATCTCATCTACGACGTTCTGTGGAGAGCGCAGGCGATACCGGGTACCATGCATAACTTGCGGCCAAAGGCAAAAAATACACCTATTGGGACACCCCCTTCCAGAAATTATATCAACATAGGGATAAAGCTTGCTCCCGTCAAAATACCTCATCAAATCTAGATGACTCCACGCAGGAAAAGGAAGACCATCTAAATCCTCTATTAGCTCCCTCTTATCAGTTAACACCACCTCTTCGTTCTTCCAATAAGCTATTCCATTAACACAATGCAGGCTATTAAAATTTTTTATAATATCTCTAATCGTATAGTCATATTCACCGATTACCGCTACATCAACTGCATCTTTGGCAATCTCCAGGGTTTCTTTAGGTAGCGCGCTTATATGCGGCCCAACCATTATGACTCTTGCCTTACTCTCCTGTTTACAGATCTTTGCACACTCAATATCAGAATAGATTGAAGGTGTAGTTGAATCTAAAACCACAAAGTCTGGCACCTCATCCTTGATCAATCTTCTTAATCTCTCTTTATCCCAATTATCAGCCGGAAAATCATATAATTTAACGTTAAAACCTTCTTTTTCCAATACAGCTGTACAATAAGCCAGCCAGTCCGGAGCACGCAGAACCCTACCTCTCGTCCTGGCAGCCCAACGCTGCGTCCTACAGAACCCCTTAACAAACGGTTCGTTAATTACGAGAATCTTCGGTCTCATTATAATGGGATAGGAATAAAATCTGCCCTAAATAGTACTTTTGGCAGAGCGATTTTTAAAGAATAAGCTAACGACACAAAAATTATTGAAATGATAAACAACCGCACCAAGCCTATGCTTAAGCCCGAATTCTCATTGTTTAGCCACTCATAAAATAAATTAAGGCAATAAGCAGATAATGTTGCTATAGCAGGAAACGCAATAAGCATGTAACGTAATTCTTTGCCGGGTTTTAAAGATAAAAATATGAATGTTAAAACGATCCAAATTATCAAAAACTGCAAATAGCGATATTCTTTGCCAATTAACTCTCCGAAAGATTTAATTTTATTTCTAAAAGTAAACAGCGGAATAAAAATATAGCTCAATATGTATAAAGGGAATTGGAAAGGAACTAATACAAAGTAACTATACCAAGGCCGTAAGGAAACAAAGGAAAAATATCTGTTCCAATTTTTTAAAACATGTGAAGGCTCGTTGACTTTTAAATACATTCCTACTGTTCGAAGGTTAAAGTATGAATAGTAAAGATTAAACCACCAGGCGCTCGTTATAAATGCTCCAGCCAAAAAGTAAAGAATTTTTCTATCGAAAAGAAAACTTGATATGTTCCTTACATTAACCTCATCTTTTCTATGTTCGAATAAATGGAATAATGATACAGTAAAAATAATATAAACAGCACTCATCTTAGTAATTATAGCCAGGCCGCAACTTACCCCTGCAAAAAGCGAAAGCAAAGGTTTATCGCTCTTTAGGCTGTATAAATGCAAAATTACAGCTAAAACTGCAAAAAAGGCAGTCATGTCGTCTGCCCAGATTTTATTAGCAGTTAATAACTCTATGGGAGTAAGGCTTAAAAAGAATGCTGATAGCCAGCCAATCTTATGAGAGAAAAATAAACATCCTAGAAAATAAACCGATAAAATAAGCAATAAGCTAAACAAAAACTGAACTATGCAAGCATAAAACTGTATAGGGGCGTTTCTTAACATCAAATAGAAATCTTTGGAAACGTTGACCAGATAGACATAATTGTTTGAAAATATTTTATGTGAGATTGCGATAAAGGCAGGGATTAATGGAGGGTGGTGAGAAACCTGGCTTCTTTCACCCAAAAATCCCTGAAGAAGCGAACCTATCTTCCTCTCTCCTTCAAATATGCCGATTAATTTGTTCTCAGGATCAAAAACTTTATCTATATATAACAAATTATACTCTTGTTTTTCAAAGACGCTTGCCCCATAGCTTTCAATCTTCTTGGCTAAAGATAAGTGGATTAATTCATCATTGTTATTATGGGATAGCAGAAAGGTGGGAAGTCGAAAAACTACTGTAATTAAAATAAGAAGCAGAACATGAAGGATTTTAAATCTATTTCTATTAAAAGTTGCGATCATTTTAAACGCTTGAGATTCAAAATACTCAAGAAGAACGAAGAGACTATGGTCTGTATCCCTATGGCAATAAAGGTCAATGCAAAAATGCCCAAGCGAATTTTATCTAAAGGGCCAAAATCCACTCTAATCCAATCATAGAATATCCTGATATTCACAGCTGAACCTATTAATAAAAATACTAATCCAAAGACAATGCCTTTTTCTAAATCAAAGCGTTCGGTAAAGAAATATATCAATCTATCGGAATTCACATATTTTTCTGCTACAGAATATGACTTAGCGAATATGCCGATATTTACAATCTGAAACCCTATAATAGCCGACAAACTAGCTACAAGCATCATATGAACACCACAAGTATGCCCGAAAAGAATCACATCTCCTCGCAAAAATAGAAATATAAATACAATGCCCAAAACAAATAATACCAGTCCGGGTATCAAGAATAAGTAGTTCGGGCTGTAAAGCAACATAAACCGTATGCTGCGCCAGGTATCCAGAATAGGAGATAATTTTGAGACGCCCTTACGTTGGTGAAGAAATATGGGCACTTCTTTTATCTTCAGCTCAAGCCTGAGAGTAGACACAATCATCTCCAAAGCAAACTCCATACCAGTAGAAAGTAAATTCATCTTCCTGTAGGCCTTTCTAGTAAAAGCGCGCATGCCACTATAGACGTCTGAAAGATGAGATTTAAAAAAGAACTTAAGCAGGCATGTCAATATCGGATTTCCTATATACCTATTGGCCCAAGGCATGGCTCCTTCCTTTATCTCACCTAAATAGCGGGAACCGATCACAAAATCAAAACCTTCTTTTATCGGTAAAATAAACTTACCTATCTCAGAAAAATCATAGGTATCGTCTGCATCGCCCATAATCAAAATCTCGCCCTAAATAGTACTTTTGGCTGGAGCATTTATAACGAGCGCCTGGT
>JBHPGU010000015.1:0-42086 GCA_042570265.1 Candidatus Omnitrophota bacterium
AGTCTATAAAGTTTCCGGCGGCTTGCACGGCGTCGGCGTTAGCGTCGTAAATGCCCTTTCTGAGTGGCTGGAAGTAGATATCAAAAGAGAGGGCAAGATATCTCACCAAAAGTATAAAAAAGGCAAGGTCGCTTCCAAGCTGACCGTGATCGGCAAGGCAAAGACGACCGGTACGAAGATCACCTTTAAAGCAGACAAAGAGATTTTCGAAAAAATCGAATACTCTTATGATATTCTAGCTCAACGCTTAAGAGAACTAGCTTTTTTAAATAAAGGGCTCTGTATAAAACTTATCGATGACAGAACAGACAAAGAAAACACATTCCAATTTAAAGGCGGGGTCATCTCGTTCGTCGAGCATTTAAATAAAAATAAAAATAAACTGCATCCTAAAGTTATCCATTTTGAAAAAGAAGTAGATAGGATTAAACTTGAAGTGGCCATGCAGTACAACGATGGCTATAGCGAAAACCTGTTTTCTTATGCAAATAATATTAATACTATAGAAGGAGGTACGCACCTAAGTGGATTTAAGTCTGCATTGACTAGGGCTGTGAATGGGTATGCTAAAGGCAAGAACCTACTAAAGGGCGATCTGTCTATAACCGGCGACGATACACGAGAAGGCTTGACAGCGGTGATAAGCGTAAAAATTCCCAATCCCCAATTTGAAGGCCAGACTAAGACCAAATTGGGAAATTCAGAGGTCGATGGTCTAGTTGCTTCAAACACACTGGAGGCGTTGAGTAGCTTCTTTGAGGAGAATCCGTCCGTAGCTAATAAGATTGTCAATACTGCGGTGATAGCCTCTCGGGCACGAGAAGCAGCCAAGAAAGCACGCGAGCTTACACGTAGAAAAGGTGCGTTGGAAGGCGGTTCTTTACCAGGCAAGTTGGCGGATTGTTCAGAAAGAGATGCCAAGCTCTGCGAGTTATATATAGTAGAAGGAGACTCAGCGGGTGGCAGTGCCAAGCAAGGGCGCGATAGGCGCTTCCAGGCGATATTGCCTATTAAAGGTAAGATCCTCAATGTGGAGAAGGCTCGTTTAGATAAAATTTTAAGTAACGATGAAATCCGCACGATCATTACAGCTTTGGGTACCAGCGTGGGTCAAGAGTTTGATATTGAAAAGCTTCGCTACGATAAGATAATTTTTATGTGCGACGCTGATATTGATGGTTCTCATATAAGGACGCTACTTTTGACGCTATTTTTTAGACAGCTGCCCAAACTTGTTGAGACCGGGCATGTTTACATAGCTCAGCCGCCGCTATATAAAATCAAAAGAGGCCAAAGGGAAGAGTATGTCCAGACCGAAGAACAGATGAACGATTTGTTGTTAGACCTTGGCACAGAAGGGGTTAAGCTATCCAGGGTCAAGCCAAAGCATGAATATACCGGCAAGCAGTTTAAGGATATTTTAGGCATGCTGATGGAATTAGGCAAACTAAAGAGCATTATTGAGAAAAGGGGAGTGAATTTCAAGAAATTCCTCTCATTAAGACACACAAAGACCAAAAAATTGCCTATTTATATGGTTAAAGTGGATGGAACTACCCAATTTATCTATTCTGATAGTGAGCTCTCCAAGCTGTCTGGCGCTAAAGGTAAAAAGGCCCAAAAGATAGATGAGGATATTGAGCATACCGAACTTTTTGAGGTAAACGAAATGGATCCCGTTATCCACAAAATAGAGAAGATGGGTATAGATATTGAGACGTATTATCCTTTAGACCCTGAGCTGCTTTCTAAGAAAGAGACAAAGAAAAAGCCCCTTTACCGCATCAAGGGCGAGAAAGAGACAATAGAGTGCGATTCTTTAATTGAGGTTTTAGAGATTGTACAAAGCCAGGCCAAGAAGGGTATGCATCTGCAGAGGTACAAAGGCCTAGGTGAAATGAATCCTCATCAGCTTTGGGATACGACCATGGATCCGGACAAGAGGACGGTTTTGCAGGTTACCCTCGAGGACACGGTTGAGGCCGAAGAGACCTTCACAACGTTAATGGGTAGCGAGGTTGCGCCCAGGCGTGAATTTATCGAGTCCCAGGCGCATACGGTTAAAAATTTGGACGTATAGACAAACAATAAAGAGGGTAAAAGGACAACATGTATACACAAAATGAGCGCGTAATTCCGGTTTACATTGAAGAAGAGATGAAGAGCTCTTATTTGTCTTACGCTATGAGTGTAATCGTAGGACGAGCTCTGCCAGATGTCCGGGACGGCTTAAAGCCTGTGCATCGCAGAATACTCTATGCTATGCATGAGCTGAATTTGGATCATTCTAAGGCATACAAAAAATCCGCGCGTATAGTCGGTGAAGTTTTAGGTAAATATCATCCTCATGGCGATGCGGCTGTATACGAGACGATGGTTAGGATGGTGCAGACTTTTTCTTTGCGCTACCCATTGGTCGAAGGTCAGGGGAACTTTGGTTCTGTAGATGGAGATGCAGCAGCAGCGATGCGCTATACCGAAGCGCGTCTCTCCAGAATTAGCGGCGAGATGTTGCGTGACATAGAGAAGGAGACAGTTGATTTCTCGCCCAACTTTGATGTCTCATTAGAAGAGCCCGTGGTAATGCCTTCGGTCTTACCTAATTTATTGATAAACGGTTCAGGCGGAATCGCCGTAGGCATGGCCACAAACATCCCGCCGCACAATATATCAGAGATCATTGACGGAGCGATCTGTTTAATAGATAGTCCCGATGCACAGATAAAAGATTTGATGCGTTATGTTAAAGGGCCTGATTTTCCTACCGCAGGAATTATTTGCGGCAGAGAAGGTATCCAAGAAGCGTATTCCACAGGGAGAGGCAAGCTTACCTTGCGTTCAAAAATTAGTATTGAACATCAAAAGTCGGGTAAGGATTTAATAGTAATTACGGAAATTCCCTACCAAGTGAATAAAGCCAATATGATCGAGACCATGGCTGACTTGGCCACAGAGAAGAAGGTCGAGGGAATAACCGACATAAGAGACGAGTCTGACAAAGACGGCATGAGGGTTGTGTTAGAACTGCGACGAGACGTAGAGCCGCAGATAATAATAAATTACCTCTATAAACATACACAGCTGGAAATCACCTATGGAATCATTATGCTCGCGCTGGTTCACGGTCGGCCGCGAGTATTGAACTTAAAAGAAGTTCTGTCGTATTACCTTGGGCATCGTAAAGAGGTAATTCGTCGTAGGACCAGATTCGAATTAGAGCGCGCACAGAAGAGAGCCCATATATTAGAAGGTTTTAAAATTGCCTTGAAGTATTTGGATAAGGTTATTAAAACAATCCGGGCTTCCAAAAATGTAGCTGTGGCCAAAGCAGCGTTGATGAAGAAGTTCGACTTAAGCGGTCTACAAGCTCAGGCGATTTTAGAGATGCAGTTGCAGCGTTTGACAGCGCTGGAGCGTGACAAGATAGATGCAGAGTACCTAGATTTAATAAAGAAGATAGAGCTATACAAGTCAATACTAGCTTCTGAGAAAAAGGTAGAAGACATTATTAAGGAGGAGCTAAAAGAGCTTAAAAATAAATACGGCGACGAGAGAAGAACAGAGATCATCGGGAAGGTCGATGAAATCGCCATAGAGGATTTAATCGCCGAGGAAGATGTAGTGGTAACTATTAGTAACGCTGGATATATCAAGCGCCTGGCTGTGAGCGGTTATCGTAAGCAGCGCAGAGGCGGCAAGGGCGTTACGGCCATGGAGACTAGGGAAGAAGACTTTGTGCGCCATCTATTTGTTGCTTCTACAAAAGACTACCTGTTGATCTTTAGCAATAAAGGCAGAGTCTATTGGTTAAGAGTTTTTGAAATACCGCAAGCCGGCAGACAGGCCAAAGGCAAGGCCATAGTAAACATTTTACATATGTCGCAAGGAGAGAAGATTAGCTCGGTGATCCCGGTAAAAGAGTTTTCCGAGGATAAGTATTTGGTAATGTGCACAAAGAATGGCTTAATCAAAAAGACAGGATTAGTTGCTTTTAGTAATCCGCGCAAGGGCGGCATTATAGGAATCAATCTAGATAAAGACGATCAGTTAATTGATACAGACTTAACCAGTGGCGACCAGGAAATTTTACTGGCGACTCGGTCAGGCAAGTCCATACGCTTTAAGGAGAAGCAAGTGCGAGACATGGGCAGGCAGGCAAAGGGAGTGAAGGGCGTATCTTTGTCAAAAAAAGATGAAATTATCGGCATGGATATTTTATCTACGGCGATGAATAAGAGCCCCGCCGCACTACTGACTATTACTACTGGTGGTTTTGCCAAGAGGACCTCGTTGAAAGACTATCGATTGCAGTCTCGCGGTGGCAAAGGCACTATTAATATAAAGACGACCAAGAAGAACGGAGAGGCCGTAGGCGTTATGATCATAGAGCCGCACGACGAGATGCTTGCGGTTACACAAAAAGGGATGATTGTGCGCTGCCCTATAAAAGACATTAGACAGACAGGTAGAAACACACAGGGCGTGTGTTTGATAAGTTTAGATAAAGACGATGTTGTGGTTTCAGCAGCAAAAGTAGTAGCCAAAGATGAAGATTAAATTTATGCCCCCATCGTCTAGCCTGGTCTAGGACACGAGCTTTTCAAGCTTGCGACACCGGTTCAAATCCGGTTGGGGGCGTTTGATTTTGAAGGAGGAGGCGGTACTCATGAAAGACAAGAGAAAGTACCCTCGATTTGATATTGTAGCTAAGATTAGGACTAAACAATTAGACGGCGACGGCCAAGAAAAAGAGGCTTTTGTAAAAAACATCAGCGCTGAAGGATTTTGTTTTTCTTCAAATGATAAATATGACCAAGGCCAGATAATAGAAATAGAGATTATAGAACAAAAGGCAGATGAACTTCCTATCCGTGCCAAGGCAGAAGTTGTCTGGTCTAGCAAAAACGACAATTCTGGCGATAGCGCGCACAAAGGTATTTTTTTAACCGGAGTCAGAGTGCTGGGGATCCGTAAGACAGATGAGGCGCGATTCGCCATGCTCTATTGTGAGCGGATGCTTACAGAGTTGAAGAACTTCTTACGCATGTAGGGCCTGTTCTTGTTGTTCTCCCCCGATCCAAACAACCGTTAAAATATGAATAAAGACAGTCACTGGAATAAAATTAGAAGAATTCTAATCGCTGTTTTGGTTTTGAACTGGCTGGTCGCTTTCTTAAAGCTGCTCTTTGGCCATCTGAGCAAAAGCCAGAGCATGACCGCTGACGGATACCACTCTTTTGCTGACGGGACATCTAATATCATCGGCTTGATAGGGGTCTGGTATGCCTCTTCCCCGCGAGATAAAGATCATCCTTATGGACATAAAAAATACGAGACATTAGCGTCCATAGTAATAGGGCTGTTATTGTTTGTCGTTTGTTTTAATATAGCTAGAGAAAGCATTTTAAGGTTTATGAATCCAGTCTTGCCGCAGATTACTACAATGAGCTTCATAGTCATGATAGTCACAATGGCTATCAATATTGCAGTTATGCGCTATGAGCATAGGCAAGGCAAGGCCTTGAGCAGCGATGTTTTAGTCTCTGATGCTATGCATACAAGGGCAGACATATTGACTTCTTTCACAGTCATAGCAGCGTTTGTATTTATAAAAATTGGCTATCCTGTATTTGATCCGATTTTTGCACTGATCATCGCATTTTTTATCGGGCACGCGGGACTTGAAATTTTGCGCAATAGTTCTAAAGTGCTCTGCGATCAAGCCGTGCTAGACCCTAAGGTAATCAAAAAAGTTTGTATGGCCATGGAGGGGGTAGTGCAGTGCCATAAGATCAGGACTCGCGGCAGGCAGGATGATATCCATATAGATTTGCACGTATTGTTAGACGATGACACTACTTTAAAAAAAGCACACGAAATAAGCTATTCCATCGAAAACAATATGAAAAAAAAATTCCTGGGCGTGACCGATGTTATAGTGCATATTGAGCCAGTCGGCAGCCAGAGAAAAAATGGATAGACTATTCCGGCACAAATCAGCCTGCGTTATTTTTCTTGTCACTACCTACTTTATTTGTTATATTTAGTTAATCACCAGAGTAATATAGTCATGAAACACTCAAAGCACTATTTGGTTGTGATACTAATCATTGGCCTTACGGTTTTGGCTAGCAACGGCTGTTCTATCCCTAAAAGAGTAGCTGAGCATGTTTCTGGCAATTATATGGGCAGGCTGGAAAAAGATGACATACAGGGTATAAGCCAAATTGTAACCTTGGAAATGGATGAGTGCTTTCAGAAAGTTTTAGCACTTTTAAAAAGCAATATAATTGAGCTGGAAGTTTTGAAAATAGACAGGCGCAATAATTCAATAATGGCACTAGTGTCTCAAGAGGCAACGTTAGACGATATCGATAGCGTATTTGATGAAAATAGTGCCGATGTGGGGATTTTTTTGGTTAGCGCAGGGCCGAGGACGACAAAGGTAGAGGTAAGGTCGCTAAGTTCGGCCATCGCAGACTATACAGCCATGAAGATCTTTCCAGCACTGCAAACGCAAAATTAAAAATGTGTGGAATAGTTGGATATATCGGCGAACGCAACAGTTTGCCTATTTTATTAGAAGGCCTGCATAAGCTTGAGTACAGAGGCTATGATTCGGCCGGTCTGGCCGTATTGGACAAAGGAGCTGTTCGGACCGTAAAGACACAGGGCAAGGTCAAAGATCTTACCCAGTGTATAAATCAAAAGAGATTCCCCTCTACAGAATTGGGTATAGCCCATACTCGTTGGGCCACGCACGGCGCTCCCAACAAAACCAACGCCCATCCCCACTTTGACTGCAATAAGAATTTAGCCATAGTCCACAACGGCATTATCGAAAATTACCTAGCCCTAAAACAAGAACTCCTAAAAGACGGCCATAAATTCGTTTCGCAGACGGATACCGAGGTTGTTGTCCACCTGATTGAGAAATACTACAAGCATAATTTAATGCAGGCATTTCTTAAGGCATTAAATAGGTTAGAAGGGAGCTTTGCTCTAGCCTTGATCGCTAAAGACCACCCCCATAAATTGTTGTTTGCAAGGTCTGGCAGCCCATTAATTGTCGGCGTAGGCAAAGATGAAAATTTTCTAGCCTCAGACGTACCGGCGATACTCTCTCATACAGACAAAGTCATCTATCTAAAAGATTTTCAGGCAGGGGAGATAGAAAGAAATAAGATTAGAATATTTGATCTGCGCGGTAAGGCTCAGAACTTCAAGATCGAAAAGGTGTCTTGGGATGTGGAGAACGTACAAAAATCAGGCTATCCGCACTTTATGTTAAAAGAGATTCATGAACAACCCGCGGCATTAAGGAGATTAGCTTGTTCAGGAGTCAAGCCAAGTCTCAGGTTGCACGATACATTAAAAGGCATAAAGAAGATAGTCATTGTTGCTTGTGGTACAGCATACCATGCAGGCATGGTCGGAAAATATGCTATTGAAGAGATGGCAAGCATTCCTGTATCTGTGGAGTTGTCTAGTGAGTTTCGCTACCGCTCATTAATAATAGACAGCAAGACTGTGGTGATCGCCATAAGCCAATCCGGAGAGACCGCCGATACTTTAGCAGCGGTGAGGGTAGCCAAACTCAAGAAAGCAAAGATCGTGGCTATTTGTAATGTGGTTGGTTCGTCTTTGACACGAGAATCCGACTTTGTTTTATATACGCATGCCGGACCCGAGATCGGCGTTGCTTCTACTAAAGCTTATACAGCTCAGTTGATGGTATTGTATATGCTCAGCTTAAACCTCGCCAAAATTAAGAAGTCACTGCCACTTTCTACGCTAAATAAATATGGTAAAGTGCTGCTCAATGTCCACAATCAAACCAGGTCGATTTTAAAACACTGTATAAGAAAAATTAGCAACACCGCCGAGCGCCACCACCACTTTGGTAGCTTCTTGTTTTTAGGCCGAAATGTAAATTATCCCTCTGCCCTGGAAGGCGCATTAAAATTAAAAGAAATTTCTTATATTCCTGCTGAAGGTTATGCTGCTGGTGAAATGAAACATGGGCCGATTGCCTTGATTGACGAATATCGCGCTGTCGTCTGCATCGCCACAAATTCTATAATTTATGAAAAGATGATTTCCAATATCCAAGAGATAAAGGCACGGAAGGGCAAAATAGTCATTATCGCCACAGAAGGCAATAAAGAGATAAAGGGATACTCCAAGGAAGTGATTTTTATCCCCAAGATTGAAGAGTTGTTTTCTCCTTTGTTAGTCGCTCTCCCGTTACAGTTATTTGCATATTATGTCGCCGCAAAGAGAGGCTGCGATATAGACCAGCCACGGAATTTAGCAAAGTCAGTAACCGTAGAATAATCTCCAATGTTATATATAGTTGCTACCCCCATAGGCAATTTATCCGATATCACCCTGAGGGCCTTAGAAGTACTAAAGAGCGTGGATTTAATCGCCTGCGAAGATACCCGTCAGACAAAGAAACTACTCAACCACTATCAAATAAACAAGCCCCTGACAAGTTACTACGAGCACAATAAATTATCCAAAGGCGAATATCTGATTAAGTTGCTTAAAGAAGGAAAAAATATTGCCCTGGTTTCCGACAGCGGAACTCCCGGCGTAAGTGATCCAGGATTTCATATCTCCAAACTCGCTTTGGAGAATAGTATTAAAGTTTCACCTATTCCTGGCCCTTGCGCCTTGACGACCGCGCTAAGCGCGTCTGGCGCGCCTGCGAATAGATTTGTTTTCGAAGGCTTCCTGCCTATAAAACCAGGCCCTAGAAAAAAGAAGTTGTCAGAACTCTCCAAAATAGGAAAGACTATTGTTTTGTATGAGTCCCCGTATAGATTTATGAAGCTATTGGAGCAGGTAAAGGAGATTTTCGGAGAAATAGAACTAACTGTGGTCAGGGAGGTTACGAAAAAATTTGAAGAATTAAGAAAGGACAACACCAGTTCAATTATTGACTACTACAAAAACCACCCAGCAAAGGGTGAATTTGTAGTTATTATAAACATCGCCAAGAGGTAATTTCTAGTGGTACGTGGTGGAAGAATAATGTATACTATCATTAAAGAGGCGACAAAGCTTTGATCTTAAAAAAACCAGATATGAAGAGTATTAAACAAGATATTCGTAGAAGATTAGCCGGCTTTACTATCGTGGAAATAGTTATTGTTGTGGTGGTTGTTGCCATTTTGATTGGTTCTTCACTCGCTATATATAATAGACTTGTAATCAAAAGCGAGGACACAGAATCGGTAATCAATTTAAGAGCGATTAGTAAAGCAGAAGAGACTTTGTTATTAGAGGAAGGTACGTATGTAAATGCGACGGATGTAGAGGATATTGAGGAGGAGTTAGAGGTCGCTCTTCAAGATAAGATTTTTACATATAGAGTTGAAGAGGCAACAGAGGAGAGCTATGTAGCTATAGCTGAGAGGAGGGAGCCTATCGAAGGAGAGCCTCTTGCAGTTGCTCTGGGGCCAACAGGGCCGCCAATGTATTACTACGAAGCTGGCGACTACGATTCTTATGTATCTGGGGCTCCTTGGCAGGGACCTGGGGTTTTATTGCCGTCAGCAGGGTCAGGCAGCGTTGGCGCATCTGGAAGCAGTGGATCTAGCGTCAGTTCTGCAGGAAGCTCAACTGGTTCTTCCAGCAGTGGTTCTAGCGGGAGCTCTGGCAGTGGCTCTGAAGGAAGCTCGGGTAGCTCTAGCGGTGATTCTTCAGGAGACAGTTCTGGCAGTGGCTCTGGAGGAAGCTCAAGTGGCTCAGGCGGCAGTTCTGGAGGGAGCTCTGACAGCGACTCCCCCATAGACGATGATGATGGAGATAGCTCTATCGGCGGCTTAGAAATTTGCGGGAACGGGTCTTGCGCAGGCACTGAGTCGTGCGCAACATGCGAAGCAGATTGCGGAGAGTGTGTTGGCGGGGCGGTAGTAGATGCTGCTTTGATGGATGTCTACAATGCGCTTAAGGGTTCTACTAGCGGCGGTGCCCTAGGAACACTGTTAGATACTTATAATGTTACAGTAGCTTTGGGAGATGCGGAAAGCTACGGGGCTATTGCCTATTGGAGCCCTTCCGAGAACAAAATAGTTGTGGGTAGCAGCTATTTCACTTCTTGGACTGCAGGGGCCATTACCGCAGTGCTCGCCCACGAGGCCAATCATGCCTATTTTACCTATGACCCTGATTATTGGATTTCCGAGACTCTAACAAGACATCCGGAGCTGACTACGGCCGATCTGCATATAGATCAAACCGATATTTTACAGTATCCATGGAATTCCATAGATCAAGAGTACAATTCGTTCAAAAAGGAGGCAGAGGTTTGGACTGAATTAAAAGACGCTACAAATTCTGAGCTAGACTATGTTTCTTGGTTATTGGCACAAGGAGAAGAGACGGCCAAACCAACAATTAGAACCGCCTATGCAGGCCAGGGATTACCAGAGTATTAATCATATAATTGGAGAATAGAGAATGAAGCGCCCGATAATTTTAATCTTAGCCGTTATTATTGTAGGAGTTACTGTTATGGTTAGTTATTATAATTCAAATAGATTAGATTATGCCAGGTATGTCCCTAAGGACAATTTGATCGATTTAACATTTGAGTACCCGCAAGGTTGGGAGGTCTTTGAAAGGCGAGGTGCATATGGAGCGTTCATACAGGCTCAAGTTTTAGAGGTGCCACAAGTTGACGATAAAGACAAGGAGAGGGTTTGTAGTGTCGTCATCACAATATACCCTAGGTCTCAAGCCAAGTTTGCGCCATTGACTACTCAAGGCTTAGCCGACGATATTAAGAAGAAGCGCTTGTCTCTAAAAGGGTCACAGCTGCTCTCGAGCTCAAAGATAAAAGTTGATGGTCTTGAAGCGACAGATAATAAGCTTTCCTATGAGACCTTCAAGGTCCCCCTTCAAGCTAATGCTAAGCCCATACCTATTATTGAGAGGATTGTGTGCTTTAGCAGGGGCGATAATTTCTATGCTCTGCGCCTAGAAGAGATGGTAGGGAGCTTTGAAGGCTATGACAAGATATTTAATCAGATCCTCAAATCTATACAGCTGCGTGGCTAATGGCCATATATTTTTACCTTGACATAAATTGGTTTTAATGGTATATTTTATGAGCCTTTAAGCTGGTCCAGAGAGATTAGCAAGGACTCTAGAGATGAAGATAAATACGATAAAAGATGTGATGAACCCGCTTGAACAGAGCGGGTATTTTTTTGCCCTTCCATGAAAGAAAAATCAAAAGTATTAGATAAAATAGGCATACAGAAGACGCTTACGCGCATTGCTCACGAGATTATTGAGAAAAATAAGAATGGCGAGGGTTTGATTATCGTGGGCATCATGACTAGAGGTGCGCATTTAGCTAAGAGGTTGGCTAGGATTATCTCTGAAATTGATGGCCCAGAGCCAGTAGTTGGTAATTTGGATATAACTCTGTACAGAGACGATTTAAGCGTAATCGCTGAACAACCGGTAGTGCACCACACCGATCTAATATTCGATATGTCCGGAAAGAAAGTTGTTTTAGTCGATGATGTGCTCTATACAGGCAGGACTGTGAGGGCGGCATTAACCGAATTAATAGATTTTGGCCGGCCACAGTTTATCCAGTTGGTTGTGTTGATCGATAGAGGTTTTAGGGAGTTACCTATACGTCCGGATTACGTAGGCAAAAATATCCCCACCTCGCAGAAAGAGATTGTGGAGGTAAAGCTAGAAGAGAGCGACGGAGTTGACGAAGTGGTGATTATGGAAAAGGACAATGGCGAGTAATACCCAAATTTTAGCAAAAGGAAGGAATATGGCTACAAATAAAACCAAATGGACTAAAAAACACCTTTTAGGACTCTGGGATTTAACCAAAGAAGAGATAGATATTATTCTAGAAACAGCAGATTCTTTTAAAGAGATCTCTGCACGTCAGATAAAGAAGGTCCCCGCGCTAAGAGGAAAGACGGTCTTAAATTTATTCTATGAGCCTTCGACACGCACGAGGGTTTCTTTTGAAGTGGCGGCCAAGCGGCTTTCAGCGGATGTGATTAATATTGGTACCGAGACCTCCAGCGTAAAAAAGGGCGAGACCTTGATTGATACTGGAATGAACCTCCAGGCGCTCAAGGCAGATATTATTGTAGTCAGGCATAATTGTTCGGGCGCAGCGCGCATGCTCTCCCAGCACGTGGATATAAGTGTAGTCAATGCTGGTGATGGCTGGCATGAGCATCCTACGCAGGCACTGCTAGATATCTTTACCTTAAAGGAAAAGCTAGGAAAGATTGAAGGCTTAAATGTGGTTATTGTGGGAGACATCGCGCACTCACGCGTGGCCCGTTCAAATATATGGGGCCTGACAAAATTAGGCGCTAAGGTCACCGTCTGCGCTCCACCTGTGCTCATTCCTGCAGCCATAGAAGAGGTAGGTGTTGAAGTAAGCCACAATATAGACAGGGCTTTAGAGAACGCAGATGCGGTTAACGTATTGAGAATGCAGTTTGAACGCGATGCGGGCAGTGCATTTCCTACGCAAGTAGAGTACTTTAAAAATTTCGGCATCACCAGGGAACGCCTGGAAAAGGCAAAGAGTAATATTGTGGTAATGCACCCTGGTCCTCTTAATAGAGGCATTGAGATGTCCAGCGAAGTCGCCGATGGAGCAAACTCAGTTATCTTGGAACAGGTGACAAATGGTATCGCCGTGAGAATGGCAGTTTTGTTTTTAGTGTCACAAGGAAAAGAGAGGGTATGACGCTTTTAATTAAAAACGGACGCGTAATCGATCCTGTCAAGAACATGGACGTAGAGCAGGATGTTTTGATCAAAAATGGCAAAATATCGAAGGTCGCAAAGGATATCAAAGAAGAGACAGAACAGACGATTGACGCCAAAGGTAAAATTGTTATGCCGGGCATCGTGGATATGCACGTACACTTAAGAGAGCCAGGCAGAGAAGATAAAGAAACCATAAAGAGTGGGACTAGCGCAGCTCTAAAAGGTGGAGTCACTTCTGTTCTGGCCATGCCTAACACTCAACCGGCGATAGACTCCAAAGACGCCATTAAGCAACTACAGGAGATAATAAAAAATTCAGCCCCGATAGATGTTTTAATCGCAGGCTCCATCACCATTGGTCGCTTAGGAAAAGAAGTGGCAGACATAGACGCATTTAAAAAAGAAGGCGTAGTTGCAATTAGTGATGATGGCTGTTCAGTGGATGATGATAAGCTCTTGTCCGATGCCCTAAAAAAAGCCAAGAAAAATAACATAGTAACAATATGTCACTGCGAAGATAAATCTCTATCTCGCCAGGGCGTAGTCAACTTAGGCATCGTCTCAACCATGTTGGGTCTGCGAGGCATCTCCAAAGAGTCCGAATATAAGAGAGTCGAAAGAGACATCAGCCTGGCGCAGAAGATAAGTGCTCCTATTCATATCGCTCACATCAGCTGTAAGGAGTCAGTGGACATTATTGCTCAGGCAAAGAAAAAGAGTGTTCAGCTAACCTGTGAGACTGCACCACACTATTTTAGTTTAGATCAAGACGCGCTGTTAGGTTACAATACAAATTTAAAGATTAACCCTCCATTAAGAACAAAGGAAGATGTAGAGGCTATAAAGACAGGCTTAAAGAGCGGAGTAATAGACGTGATCGCTTCCGACCACGCACCGCATAGCGAGTATGAGAAAGATATTGAATTTGAACGCGCAGAATTCGGCACCATTGGCCTGGAGACAATATTGGCAGTGAGCATCACTGAATTAATAGGGCCGGGATTGTTGAGCTGGTTAGACTTGGCTAAAAAATTATGTTTGAACCCATCCAAGGTTTTAGGCCTGAGCAGTGGAACGCTTCGAGAAGGAGCCAGCGCGGACTTAATCATCATCGATTCAGACAAAGAGTGGGTTGTTAAAAAAGAGGACTTTGCGTCTAAATCAAAAAACTCAGCTTTCATAGGCAAGAAATTAAAAGGTAGCGTTGACTACGCAATTTATAAAGGTAAGATCGTATTCAAAAAATGAAACCCAAGAAGATTTTTGCCAGTGCCTACAATGCAGCCGCGTGTATTGGCAGGGGACCCATTGGGGCAATGTACAGGAAATTTTAGACAAAACATCCAGATAATATGAAGTTTATCGCAGATTTTCACATCCATTCAAAGTACAGTCGGGCCACATCCAAAGATATGGATGTCGAACACTTGGTGAAATGGTCCAAGATAAAAGGTATCGACTTGATCGGCACAGGTGATTTTACACACCACTTGTGGCTGGAAGAGTTGAAGTCTAAGCTTGAACCTAAAGGCAATGGTTTGATGGTATACAAGGATATGCACTTTATTTTGACAGTGGAGATAAGCAGTATATACTCCAAGAAAGGCAAGACGTATAGGATTCACAATGTGATTATGGCGCCTTCTTTTGAAAGCGTGGATAAGATAAATAATATTTTGTCTCGACGTGGCAATATCGCGAGTGACGGTAGGCCGATTTTAGGCATGGATGCCGCTGATTTGGCGCAGATCGTATTTGATATAGACGAAAACTGCATTCTCGTGCCTGGGCACATCTGGACACCCTGGTTTAGCCTGTTTGGGTCGATGTCTGGATTTGATAGGATCGAGGATTGTTTTGAAAAACATACCTCGAAAATTTTTGCCTTAGAGACCGGACTCTCTTCTGACCCGGCCATGAACTGGCGGCTTTCCAAATTGGACAGGTTTAGCTTAATTTCTAATTCAGACAGCCACTCCCCTTCGAAAATCGGGCGTGAAGCCAATGTGTTTGATTGCGAAATGGACTATTCTACAATACGAGATGTCCTGCAGAAGAAAGATAAGAAGAGGTTTTTATATACAATAGAATTTTTTCCAGAGGAAGGCAAGTATCACTTTGATGGACACAGAAATTGCGACGTCCGTTTTTCTCCTAAACAGTCGCGAGAGAGTAAAAATCGTTGCCCAAAGTGCAATAGAAATTTAACAATAGGAGTGATGAATAGAGTGGAGCAGCTAGCTGATAGGCCTGAAGGAGCTGTGCCGGATAACGCTATACCTTTTAAGAATTTGATTCCCCTGGATGAGATTATTGCCGAAGCAAAGGGAATGGGAAAAGCCTCTCAGGCGGTGACCAGGGAGTATCATGGTCTGATTTCGAAATTCGGCAGTGAATTCGAAATTTTGTTAAATGCAGATGAGAAAAGTTTAAGAGCTAATATTTCAGAGCGCATCGCTGAAGGAATAATACGCGTAAAAAATGGCAAAGTCAATATTAGGCCAGGGTTCGATGGAGAATACGGTAAGATAAAGATCTTTGGCGAAGACGAACTTCAAAAAGAACAGAACCAAGCCCAACTCGACCTTTTTTAAAAGGAGGAAGATGTGAGATCTGCAATAATTTACTATTCATATTCTGGCAACACCAAAAAAGTAGCCCTAGAGCTTCAAGATTATCTCGGCAAGCAAGGCTCTGTAGAATTAATCAGGCTAAGGCCCAAAGACGAAACCGATAGTTTTTTGGCCCAGTGTAACAGGGCGTTTTTCAGACAACAGGTGCCAATAGAGGATGTTCCCTTAGACCTTAAAGATTTTGATATAGTTTGTTTAGGGACGCCAGTTTGGGCATTGGGTCCTGCGGCAGCAATGAATACTTTTTTAAAGAAGTGCGTGGGAGTTGAGAATAAATCCATAGTTTCTTTTACTACGTATGGAAGCGGTCTGGGAAATGTCCGCTGCATCAACATAATGCAGCAAGCAATGCGTAAAAAAGGAGCAAGAAAGCTTTGTTCTTTTAGTATTCAGCAGTCCAAGGTGGAAAAAGAAGATTTTATCTTGGATCAGATAGCCAAAGTTTTGTAGCATACGATAGATCCGCGCCTGTCCTTTAAGGACGGCGCTAACCTAGATTGAAATATTAGAGAATGCGCCTGTAGCTCAATGGACAGGGCAATGGCCTCCGGCGCCATGCGTGCTGGTTCGAATCCAGCCAGGCGCACTCTGATCCGTCAGAGAACACGTAGAGCAAGTAAAATAAAATGAAAAAACAAAAATTATTAATTGGAGTGATCGGCGGGCACAACTGCAGCAGAAAGACGGCCAAATTAGCTAGAGAGCTGGGTAAGGAGATAGCTCAGCTAGGTGCCATATTAGTCTGCGGAGGCTTAGGTGGAATTATGGAGGCTGTGGCCAAAGGAGCAAAGCAAAACGGAGGGGTCACTGTGGGGATATTGCCCGGCGAAGACAGAAGAGGTGCCAATAAATTTATCGACATACCTATAGCCACGGGCTTAGGCTACACACGAAATACATTAGTGACTACCGCTTCTGACATTATCATAGCTTTAGAGGGCAGGTACGGCACGCTTTCAGAGATCGGCTTTGCCCTTAACGCAAAAAAGCCGGTTATAGGCTTGGGAAGCTGGGACATAGAAGGAGTGATCAAGGTCCAGTCTGTAAAAAAAGCAACAGAAATTCTAAAGGAAATAATAAAACAATGAAACAGGGGATTTTCTTTCAACGAAGAAAGAAGGACCTTCAGGACAACGTAGGTGAGTCCACTAAAATTATTGGAGGAAGAAATGCCAAGGAGAAATGACATTCACAAAGTATTAATTATTGGTTCTGGGCCGATTATTATCGGTCAGGCTTGCGAGTTTGATTATTCCGGAACGCAGGCTTGTAAAGCACTAAGAGAAGAAGGATATGAGGTCGTGTTAGTCAACTCTAACCCCGCCACGATTATGACAGACCCGGGCATGGCGGATAAGACCTATATCGAACCGTTGACAGTAGAGACGCTAGAGAAGATTATTGCAAAAGAGCGTCCCGACGGTTTGTTGTCAAATTTAGGTGGCCAGACGGGTTTAAATCTTTCTTTAGCACTCTATAAATCCGGAGTGTTGAAAAAATATGAAGTTCAGATAATTGGCGTTAAAGCAGACGCTATTGAGCGCGGAGAGGACAGAATTGCGTTTAAAGAGACAATGAATAAACTGGGAGTGTCCATGCCTAAGTCTTCCCCGGCTCTTTCTATCGAAGAGGCAGAGAAAATCGCTGAAGAGCTTAACTATCCGGTAGTGATAAGGCCGGCGTATACCATGGGAGGAACTGGCGGCGGAATGGCCTATAATGTAGAAGAGCTAAGGACGATTGTTGCAAGAGGCCTGGCCGCGAGCATGATCCACCAGGTCTTGATTGAGGAATCAGTATACGGCTGGGAAGAGCTAGAGCTTGAGGTGGTCCGCGACGCAAAAAATAAAAAGATTACAGTTTGTTTTATTGAAAACATAGACGCTATGGGCGTGCATACTGGAGATAGTTTCTGTACGGCACCGATGTTGACTGTTCCGGAGCCTCTGCAAAAGAAGATGCAGGATATCTCCTACAAGATCGTTGAAGCTATAGGTGTTGTCGGCGGAACGAACATTCAATTCGCCCACAACTTAAAAGATGATAGGTTAGTGGTAATAGAAATCAACCCTAGGACTTCACGCTCTTCAGCCTTGGCATCAAAAGCAACCGGGTTTCCTATCGCTAGAATTTCTACTAAGCTTGCCGCTGGTCGCAACATGGACGAAATCCCATATTGGAGAAAAGGCACATTGGATAAATACGAACCTTGGGGCGATTATGTGGTTATTAAATTCGCCCGCTGGGCATTCGAAAAATTCCCTAAGTCTATAGATATATTGGGTACTCAGATGAGAGCCGTCGGTGAAGTCATGAGTATCGGCAAGACTTACAAGGAAGCATTCCAAAAGTCAATCCGTTCCCTGGAGACGAAAAGGTATGGCTTGGGTGGAGCTAAGAATTTCAAGGAGCTTTCTTTAGAAGAGCTCAAGAAGAGATTGATACATCCTTCCAGCGAAAGAATATTTTTGATGTATGAGGCTTTGCGTAAAGGAATGGGTGTGGAGGAACTTTATAACCTTACCTACATCGGCAGGCGCTTTATTGAAGAGATGAAGGACCTTGTGAAGTACGAAGAGGAGTTGATTAAATATAAATGGAGCGAATTGCCTGATAAGAAATTAGCCAAGGCCAAAGAGTGGGGTTTTTCAGACAGGTATTTGGCGGGGTTATTTAAGGTAGCAGAAAAAACAGTCAGGCAAAAGAGGATATCTATTGGTAAACACGGCAGGTTTGATATCGTTCCCGTCAGCGGTGTGGAAAATGCAGCCTACTACTACTCAACTTATGTTGGGGAAGACAAGGTTCCGGTATCGCCGAATAAGAAGGTCATGGTCTTAGGTGGTGGACCGAATAGGATCGGCCAGGGCATAGAGTTTGATTATACCTGTGTGCATGCGGCTTTTACATTACGGGATGAAGGGCTTGAGACTATCATGGTTAACTGCAACCCCGAGACCGTATCAACAGACTATGATACTTCTAATAAGCTTTATTTTGAACCCTTGACAGTAGAAGATGTGCTGACGATATATGAAAAAGAAAAACCCGAAGGAGCGATTGTGCAATTTGGCGGACAGACTCCGCTCAACATCGCGCAAGAGTTAAAAGATAATGGTGTCAACATCTTGGGCACTAGTCCTGAAAGCATCAGTTTTGCGGAAGATAGAGAGGCTTTTAGAAAAAAACTTTTGACCTTAGGAATTCCTCAGCCTGAAGGAGCGACCGTTCTCTCTTTGGAAGAAGCTATAAAAGTCGCCCAAAAGATAGGTTATCCGCTCATGGTCAGGCCTTCTTTTGTGCTAGGCGGAAGAGGCATGGAAGTTATTTATGACGAAGAATCCTTAGTAAAATACGCGAAAGAGGCTATTCAGGTAAGTCCTGAGCACCCTATGCTAGTAGATAGGTTCCTAGATGATGCTATCGAGGCTGAAGTAGATGCTCTTTGCGATGGAGAAAAAACATTTGTTGCCTCCATAATGGAACACATTGAGCTCGCGGGTATTCATTCCGGTGATTCCGCTTGTGTCATTCCTCCCAGGACTATCAAAGCAAAACATATCAAAACAATAGAAGAGTATACCGCAAAGATAGCTCAAGAATTAAAGGTGGTAGGTCTCATAAACATACAATATGCAATTTGTGACGACAAGGTATATGTGTTAGAGGCTAATCCCAGGGCATCGAGAACAGTACCTTTGGTTTCTAAAGTTACAGGCATGCCTATAGCTAGAATTGCTACGCTGCTTATGTTGGGTAAGAAAATAAATGAGTTCCCGGAACTCAAAAAGAAAAAGTTGAGCCACTTTGGAGTAAAAGAAGCGGTTTTTCCTTTTAACATGTTCCCAGAAGTTGATCCTGTATTAGGCCCGGAGATGAGGGCTACAGGAGAAGTCATGGGCATGGCTGAGTCTTTTGGAGTAGCTTTCTTTAAGGCAGAGGAAGCAGCTGGTGCAAGACTGCCGGTGAAAGGCAATGTGTTATTGACGGTATCAGATAAAGATAAGCGCAAGCTGGTCAGCATAGCGGAGAGATTAAAGAAGACAGGGTTTAAGGTCTTTGCTACGGAAGGAACCAGTAAGTATCTGGATAAGAATGGAGTGCCCAATGAAAGGATAAATAAGATAAACGAAGGCAGGCCTAACATATCCGACGCCATAAAGAATAAAGACATCCATTTGATTATTAATACTCCAGCTGGCAAGAGCGGCAAGGTGGATGATAGTTATATCAGAAAGATGGGTATCCAATATAAAATACCTTATATAACATCTATGGCTGCCGCAGAAGCGAGTGTAGAGGGTATTGAGGCTGTGAAGAAACATAAAATTGTGCCCATGTCTTTACAGGATTATCATAAGGAATTTTTGCAGTTCGCTGAAGTCACAGAGTAAAAACTTGAACAACATAAGCATTAGAACGTCTAGGAGAGACGAATTGGTCGATATCACCGATGAAGTGCAGCGAGTGGTCTCAAAGTCTAAGGTAGGAGAGGGCTTGTGTTTTGTGTTTGTCCCTCACACCACGGCCGGCATTACCATAAATGAAAATGCCGACCCGTCCGTTAGAAAAGACATCTTAGATGAGTTAAATAAAATGGTGCCGCATGATGACAATTATGCACACTCGGAAGGCAATTCCGCCGCACATATTAAAGCGAGCTTATTAGGCTTTTCGGTTAGGATTTTTGTACAGAACGGGAAGCTACAACTAGGCGCTTGGCAGGGCATCTATTTTGCTGAGTTCGATGGACCCAGGACAAGACAAGCCTGGGTGAAAGTCAAATGAAGCCCAAATTTATGCCTACTTCGTTGCATAAATTTGACGGCTGAATTTGACCCTTGACATCAAAGATGTCAAGGGTTCAATTCGCGCGCTCAACTTATGTCGCTATTTGAGCTCCATAAGTTGTGCGCTCATTGAAGGAGCATCATGCCGGAGCTTCCAGAAGTCGAGACTATCAGGAGACAGCTGCAAAGATCGGTCTTAGGTAAGAAAATAATAGAAGCGACAGTTAAGAAACCAAAGATCATCAAAGAGCCATCTGTAAATTCTTTTAAAAAAGGAATCAAAGGCTCGACAATCAAAAAAATTATTAGGAGAGCTAAGATTTTAATATTTGAGCTATCCTCCAAGAAGTCGCTTGTCGTGCATTTGAGAATGACCGGTCAACTGATCTACCCCGGAGATGGCAAAAAGAGTAGGGTAACTTTTAAGCTATCCAATAGAAAGCTTCTAGATTATAATGATAGGAGGATGTTGGGAGAGCTACGCTTGTTGGATGATTGGCGCAACCTTAAATTTATTAAACAGCTAGGCCCTGAACCTTATGATTTGACTAAAGAAGAATTCAGTAAAATGCTCTCGGAAAAAAAGACTAAGATCAAGCCACTGCTTTTGGATCAGACTTTTATTTCTGGTGTGGGCAATATCTATGCAGCTGAGGCATTGTTTAAGTCCAAGATACATCCTTTGAGGCCGGCTGCGAGCTTGACCCCTAAAGAAAAAAAGGAGCTATTCATAAATATAAAACATATTTTAGATGATGCGATTAAGCATAAAGGCTCTTCAGTGGATCAATACCTAACAGCGTCGGGAGAAAAAGGAAGTTACTCCGATCATCATAAAGTTTATGATCGGCAAGGAGAAACTTGTTTTACTTGTAAGTCAACTATAAAAAGAATCGCCCTTGGGGGAAGAGGGACATATTTTTGCGGGAGGTGTCAAAGATGAAGAAAAAAATTGCGTTTTTTATTCTCTTGTTTGCATTTGTTTGTTGCAGAGAAGCCTTTTGCGATACACTATATTTAAAAAATGGTACTCAATTTAAAGGCAGCGTAGTCAAACAAGATGAAGTGAGGGTGATATTTAGTATTGGTGAGGAAGAAGATAGTGTGGAAGCAACATTTTTTAATGAAGAGATACTGCGCATAGATAAGACAGAAGTTTCCAGTTTTATCTCTGTTCCTTTTGGCGATGGCCAACAGATAGATTTCCCGCGGCCTATTTTTAGTCAAGAGCCTATGATTAGCGAACAGGTAAAGGCGCAAAGGAAGCAGAAAGCTAAGATTGGAGATCTCCCCGATGAAGAAGAGCCAGATTTGGAGATTATAAAACTCGGGTCGGTTGAGACCGAAACTGAAGAATCAGAACAGACGGATGATCAGGAAGAGTCAGAACAGGCTGATGATCAGAGAGAAGCAGAACAGCCGCAAGCCCAGGGAGAAGCAGAGTCAGAGCAAGGTGATGAGGGCCAGGATGAAGGCGCTGCCATCCAAGATGCGGATCCACAACCGGACATAAAAACAGAAGCACTATCTAATGGCATCAACACAGACAGCGAATCAATTTTTCAAGGAAGCCGAATTACCGAGGAGCTCTCAGAACTATTAGACGAAGCGGAGCGCAAATACTTTTTGGCTATCAATTCTTTGGTGCAGGGAGTTACTGGAAAGATGACGAGTTTATTGGCTAATCCCGATGCCTTAACGCAGCAGCCGGATGTTTTGAATACATCAATTGAGGGCATGCCTGCAGAGGTAGGTAATATTATTGATCAATTAGAAGAATTAAAGGTGCCGGATTTATTTGTTGATTTTCATAACAAATATTTGAGCAATCTTTCTTTGATGAAGGACGTGTTTAACGATATGACTAAAGGAGACGTCGAAAGTCTTCAAACAAAAATACAATCTCTTCAGGAAGCCGCAGTCAAGCTTCAAGAAGAATTAAACAAAATCTTGTCAATTAAGAAAGTCCGATTGTAATTTATGCATTCGACGCAAATCGACTCCAAGATAATTTCGAATAGTAAAATAGCTAGAAGCTATTATTTATTATCATTGGAGGTCCCCTATCTGTTTAAGGATGCCCAGCCAGGCCAGTTTGTGCATATCCGAATCAATGATTCTTGTGACCCTTTGCTGCGCAGGCCATTGAGCATCCATAGGCTTATATCCGTTAAGTCAAAGTCTAGCAAACAGAAACTGCACTTAAACATCTTATACGAAGTAAAGGGCAAGGGTACAAAATTGCTCTCTGAAAAGAGAGAGGGAGAGTGTTTAAATATATTAGGCCCTTTAGGCAGGGGGTTTGATTTACAGTCAAAGGACATTCGTAATCAAATAAATATCATTATTGCTGGCGGTGCGGGCATAGCCCCTTTGTATTTTTTGGCTGATAAAATTGTTCCTCTGAAGTCAAAGCAGTCTAAGCAAGATAGCGCGCTAGTCTTTATTGGCGCTTCGACTGGAGTCAAGATTTTAGGTGAGAAGGAGTTTAAGAATTTGGGTTGCCAAGTAAGCATTGCCACCGACGATGGAACACGCGGATATAAAGGTCGAGTGGTCAAACTATTTGAAAAAACCTTATCAAAGATAGAGAACAAATTGCGTAAATCCTCAAAACCTCGATCAATTAATGTTTATGCTTGCGGGCCACAGGCCATGCTTACCGAGCTGTCAAAGATCTGTATAATAAAAAAGATTCCATTGCAGGTTTCTTTGGAAGAATTTATGGGCTGTGGAGTGGGGGCTTGTCTAGGCTGTGCAATTGAGACGAAGACTGGGTATAAAAGAGTCTGTCATGATGGTCCTGTGTTTGATGCGCATGACATTTCTTGGAAGTATTAAAGGGAGGGATAAGAGATGCAACAAGCTTTGTATGTTTTTATAGGCTTAATAGCCGGTATATTTAGCGGATTCTTAGGTATTGGAGGGGGCACTATTTTGATCCCTGTCATGATATATATTTTTGGCCTTACTCAGCACCAAGCTCAAGGTACTACATTGGCTCTAATGGTCCCGCCTATAGGGTTATTAGCAGCGATGCGTTATTATCAAAGCGGAAACGTTAAAATAAATATGGCTGTATTGATATGTTTGGGTTTTTTCTTCGGAGGGTGGATAGGCGCACACTTCGTTCAAGGAGTATCCGATGTTGCCTTAAAAAGAATTTTCGGAACATTTTTACTAGTTGTTGCTACTAGAATGATTTTTGGAAAATGAACACACAGATTAAAATTGGTGATTTAAAACTAAAGAACCCGGTATTGGTCGCCTCTGGAACATTCGGGTATGCCCAAGAGTTTTCAGAGTACGTTAACCTAAAGAAACTCGGCGGCATTATTACCAAGACAATTACTTTAAAGCCTACCCAAGGCAATCCTCCGCCGCGTGTGGTCGAGACAGCCAGCGGCATGCTCAACGCTATTGGTCTGCAAAATGAAGGAGTGGATAAGTTTGTTGAAGAAAAAATGTCTTTCTTGAGGGGGTTGCATGTACCGATTATTGTGAGCATTAGCGCAGAGACTCAGCAGGAATATGTCAAATTGGCAAAAATTTTAAATAAGACGAAAGGCGTGGATGCCTTGGAGTTAAACATATCTTGTCCCAATGTCAAAGACAAGAGGTGTTTGATCTATCAAGACAAAAATATTATTTCACAACTTGTTAAGCAGATTAAATCAGCTGTGGCAAAACCGGTTATTGTAAAGTTATCTCCTAACGTAGCCGATATAGTCGGCATAGCTAGAGCAGCCGAAGATGCGGGTGGTGACGCCATAAGTTTAATCAATACCATTTTGGCGATGAGTATTGATATAAATACGAAAACGCCCAGACTAGGTAATATCACCGGAGGCCTAAGCGGTCCAGCCATAAAGCCGATCGCACTGCGCATGGTCTGGCAGGTGGCACAGAATGTAGATATTCCAGTTATAGGCATGGGTGGCATAATGAATGCGAATGACGCTTTGGAGTTTATGATTGCCGGCGCAAGCGCCGTATGTGTGGGCACAGCCAATTTAGTGGACCCAGCCGCGACAGAAAAAGTTATTAAAGGAATCCAGAATTATCTCAAGAAGAACAAGATCAGCGATATCAATAAATTAATTGGAGGCCTGGAAATATGGCAGAGTTAATAGTGGCTTTGGATGTGGCCACAAAAGATGAAGCATGCGCTTTAGTGGATCTATTGAGTCCTAGGGTAAAATATTTTAAAGTGGGGAGCCTGTTTACTATTTGTGGCCCACAAATAATCGACTATATAAAAGAAAAAGGCGGTAGAGCTTTCTTAGATATGAAATGGCTTGATATACCAAATACCGTTTATAATTTTGTAAGTGCAGGTACAGGGATGAGCTGTGAAGTAAAAATCGCGCCAGTTAAAAAGTGGAGATGGGGCAATTTAGAAAACAAAGCTAAAAAGAAGACAGAGTCTGGGGTATTTATGATGTCTGTCCATGTCAGGGAAGATCAATGTCGCGAAATGTTAGTACGAGCTAAAGAAGGGGCCGAGAATAGAGCTGGTGAACTTGGGATTAAAAGTCCATCCATAGTTGGGATTACAGTATTGACAAGCGAGAATCATCCTGAAGTTAAAGATGTAGTATTGCATAGAGCCGATATTGCTCAAGAGGCTGGTTTGGATGGCGCGGTGTGTTCTGCACATGAAGCGGCAGCTTTACGTAAACAGTGCGGAGATGATTTTCTAATTGTAGTTCCTGGCATAAGACTCAAGCGTTCTCCGCCAGATGATCAAAAAAGAAAGGCTACTGTTGCCGATGCAGTAAAAGCAGGGGCTAATTATATTGTGGTAGGAAGACCTATTATTAAATCCAAAAACCCTAAGATGGCGGCAGAGGGCATTTTAAAAGAATTACGAGAAGCCCATTAAAATTAAGAGGTGAGCAATGAGTGATAAATTAGCCAAACTTACAAAGCAGATCTATGATGAAGGCGTGCAAAAAGCAAAGCAGGAAGCGGACAAGATTGTAAGTTCTGCGAAGAATGAGCAGGAGAATATAGTCCGCTTGGCTCAAAAGCAAGCGCATGATATTCAAGTTGCAGCTCAAAAAGAGGCAGATGCATTAAAGAAAAGAGTTGAGTCTGAACTGCGCATGGCCTCTCAACAGTCCTTGACGCTGCTGCGCCAAAAAATTGCTGAATTGATCTGCACAGACGTCTCTCAATCCTCTGCTAAGGGAATTTTTGATGACACTGATTTCTTGAAAAAGATTATTGAGACCGTTTTAAAGTCATGGGCAGGGTCTGGTTGTCAGGACAAAGACCTTTTCCTTAAACTACCTAAAAATGTCAAAAAAGATATGCAAGGATTCTTTGAGCACAAAACAAAACAGAATATGGATAAAGGGCTTAGCGTTACATTCGATGAAAAGATAAAGAGTGGTTTTATCATTAGCCCTAAAGACGGCAGCTATCGTATCGGTTTTACCGAGGAAGATTTCCAGGCACTGATAGAGAATTTTTTGCGCCCACAAATGAAGACATTTTTATTCGAGAAAAATAGATGAGCAATCGAAATTATTACTACTTAATTTCTTCACTCCCCAAGCTGCGTTTAGATGATTACAAGGAACACTACCGCTTAGATAATTATATCGCAGATTTAAAAAAGCACTTAACCGAGGAACATCTTTATTTTGTGCAGGGTATAGTACAAAACAAAGAAAGAGGTTTGAGCGCAGCGAATGCCGATGATATTGCGCAGCAACAGTTTTATCTAAAGATGACGACCTCTTCCAACGAATTCATACGCAGCTACTTTACATTTGATCGCGACCTGCGTAATGTTTTGGTAGCGTTAAACAAAAGAAAGTTTAATCTGGATACGGATGGTTATGTAGGCGAGCAGGAAGATGACGTTATCCATAATCTTAAGATATCATCGCTTAGTGATTTCGGACTCTCCTGGGATTTAAGTTATGTGCCCGCACTTATTGATCACTTCCAAAGCGACGATATTGTGAGTTTTGAGCGATATGTTGACCAGCTGCGCTGGGAGACAATAGATTCGATTAATACGTTTAAATATTTTGCAATAGATGTGCTTTTAGGATACCTGGTAAAATTTATGCTGGTCGAACGCTGGTTGTCTTTAGATGTCCAATCAGGTGATGAAATCTTTAAAGATCGCACAAAGGTATCTTTAGCCACAGCTTAGTATGGAGGAGTTATGTCAACACACGGAAAAGTTATCGGCGTAGTATCTAATTTAGTAACCATAGAAGTGGATGGCCCCGTAAGCCAGAATGAGATTTGTTTTATTAAGGTTGATGACATCCGGCTCAAGGCGGAAGTCATCAAAATACACGGCAGCCGTGTATTCGTGCAGGTATTTGAAAGTACTCGCGGATTGTCTATGGGTTGTCCGGTTGAATTTAGCGGTCATATGCTGGAGGTGGAGTTGGGTCCAGGGTTATTATCTAGGCGTTTCGACGGGTTGCAGAATGATCTAGATGCCATGGAAGGAATTTTCTTAAAGCGCGGAGAAGAGCGACGTGCTCTTTCACACGAGCAAAAGTGGGACTTTCATTCTTTAGTTAAAAAGGGCGATTCCGTACAGGCTGGAGATTGGCTGGGTGAGACTAAGGAGAATTGGATCTCTCATAAAATCATGGTGCCTTTTGGAGTCCAAGGAGCTTGGGAAATTGATTCTATCGTATCCAAAGGTAAGTATCTCGTTACCGATAAAATCGCACAATTAAAAAATTCTAAAGGAGAAAAAATAGATGTATTGATATCGCAGCGCTGGCCTATTAAAGTTCCCATAAAAGCATACGCGCAAAAACCGATCGCTCACAAATTACTACAGACAGGAGTCCGGCTCATCGATACCATGAATCCAATGGTTGAGGGGGGGACTGGTTTTATACCAGGGCCTTTCGGTAGCGGCAAAACAGTATTACAGCACATTATCGCAGCTAATGCTCAGGTAGATTTAGTAATCATTGCTGCTTGCGGAGAGCGCGCCAATGAAGTCGTGGAGCTCTTTACTGAATATCCAGAATTAGACGATCCCTATACGGGTAGAAAATTGATGGAGCGCACAATAATTATCTGTAACACATCCAATATGCCGGTGGCAGCGCGCGAGGCATCTGTATATACAGCCATGACCATTGCCGAGTACTATCGACAGATGGGGCTCAAAATTTTGTTGTTGGCTGATTCTACTTCCAGGTGGGCTCAGGCTCTGCGTGAGATGTCTAATAGAATGGAAGAGTTACCTGGCCCGGATGCCTTTCCTATGGACTTAACCGCCATCATCGCTAATTTTTATTCACGAGCAGGATTGACTAAATTGACTAACGGAGAATACGGGGCTATTACCTTTATTGGCACTGTTAGCCCTGCAGGAGGTAATCTAAAAGAGCCGGTCACCGAGGCCACAAAAAAGGTGGCGCGTTGTTTTTATGCGCTCTCTCAGAAAAGAGCAGATAGCAGGAGGTATCCGGCTATTGACTCCATAGAGAGCTATTCAAAGTACCTGGATTATAAAGAAGTGCAAGAGTATATGAAGGAGAATTTAGAATCTGGCTGGATGGAGAAAGTTTTAGATAGTAGAGATGTGTTGTTGCGAGGTAAAGAGGCATATGATCAGATTAATATTTTAGGCGATGATAGTGTGCCGGTTGAGTACCACGTGCGCTATTGGAAGGGTGAGTTAATAGATTTTACCTTTCTGCAGCAGGATGCATTTGATCCAATCGACAAAGCTACTTCCATCGACAGACAGCAGCATATGCTAAATATCATTGATGGCATCTGTAAAACAGATTTTAAATTTGATAACTTTGAGGAAGTCTCGGCATATTTTAAGAAGTTAATCAATCAGATAAGACAGATGAACTACTCAGAATTTCAAAAGGCGGAATTCAAGAGGCACGAAGGCGATTTAAATAAAATCATTGCCGAAAGGAAAGTATCATGACACAAGCCGCTCCAGGATTATCTAGAGTCTATACAAAGATAGAGCAGATTACCCGTGCCACATGTTCATTGCGCGCTAAAGGCATTAAGAATGACGAGATGGCCATTATCGACGGTAGGCCTGCCCAGGTTGTAAAGATCCAGGGCGACTTGGTGACGCTGCAGATTTTTCCCGGCACACAAGGTATCGCCACCAATGTCGACGTTGTATTTTTAGGTGAGCCGCCGACATTGAAGGTTGGGACTGATCTATCGGGAAGATTCTTGAATGCCTACGGTCAACCTATAGATAGCGGGCCGCAGCTGGAGGGTAAAAAAACTCCCATCGGCGGGCCAAGCGTCAATCCAGTGCGCCGTAAACAACCTTCTGAGCTCATTACTACGGGTATCGCAGGTATAGATTTAAATAATACATTAGTCACCGGTCAAAAGATTCCTTTCTTTGCCGATCCAAACCAGCCATTCAATCAGGTTATGGCTGATGTGGCTTTGCGCTCCGGAGCAGATAGAATTATTTTAGGCGGCATGGGACTTTCCAATGATGACTATTTGTATTATAGGAGGACTTTTGAGGATGCGGGGGTTTTGGAACGTATCACCTGCTTTATCAATACTACCGATGATCCATCGGTGGAACGGCTTTTGATTCCGGACATGGTCACAACAGCGGCGGAGTATTTTGCCGTTGAGAAAAAAGAAAAAGTATTGGTCTTGTTGACTGATATGACTCTTTTTTGCGATGCCTTAAGTATTGTCTCCAACAGAATGGATCAGATTCCTTCCAAAGATAGTATGCCTGGTTCGCTCTACAGCGATTTAGCCAAGATTTATGAGAAGGCAGTGCAGTTTCCCCAAGGTTCAATTACGATCATTGCTGTTACCACATTAAGCAGCGGCGATATCACACATGCTATTCCCGATAATACAGGTTATATTACTGAAGGACAGTTATTTTTGCGCAGAAATACCGATGTGGCCAGAGTTGTTGTCGATCCTTTCCGCAGCCTTTCCAGATTGCGGCAGCTAGTTATCAGCAAACGCACCAGAGAAGACCACGGCCAGGTGATGAATGCCGGAGTCAGGCTCTATGCAGACGCAGCCAATGCCAAGACAAAGCAGGAGAATGGTTTTGATTTAAGCGATTACGATAAGCGTGCGTTAAAGTTCGCACTCGACTATGCCAAGGAGCTGTTGGCTATAGATATAAATATCGAGGTAGATCAGATGCTGGATACATCTTGGAAACTATTTGCCAAATATTTTACCAAAGAGGAAGTAGGTATCAAAGAAGAGATGGTCAATAAATACTGGCCAAAAGGATAAAAGGTAATGCTAGAAGTCCAATTCAATAAAACCTATCTTTTAAATCTTAATAAATCTCTCGTTTTAAGGCAGACCGCCTTGCCAATTTTACAGAATAAGGAAGCAGCGCTGCGCGCGGAGGTAGCCAGGATCCGTTTACGCATAAAAGAATTGGATGAGAAGATTGCCGCCAGAATAGAGTCATTACAACCTATGCGGCGCATGTGGTCTGAATTTCCGGATATTGTTAAAGTTGAAAAAACATCTTACGCCAAGAAGAAAGTAGCCAGTGTAACGGTCAAACTGGTGGAGAATGTTGAGTTCGCAGTGGAGTCGTTTAGTTTGTTTGCCAGCCCAGCTTGGTTTTTGCAAGGCATAACTATTATAAAAGAAGTGATCCAGCTAAAGATAGACAGGATAAATGAGCAGAGGTTATTAGAACAGGTTGAGCTCGCTCGTCGTAAAACCACTCAAAAAGTAAATTTATATGAAAAGGTACAGATTCCCTTTTTAGAGGATGCAATCCTTAAGATTAAGCGCTACCTGGAAGATGAGGAGAATTTATCCAAGTCTTCACAGAAGATTCTCAAAAAACGCTTGGGAGTTCTTGTAGAGGCCTAGATTTATGATCGTTCCCATGGAAAAAATAACAGCTTTGGTTTTTCATAAGGCAAAGAATAATTTTCTTTTGGCCTTGCAAGAGATGGGAGTTATTCACATCGTCTTACAAAAGACAGAGATATCCGATGAATCTGTTTTAGAGATGGGCAAGAAAATTGAGCGCGGTAAGGTGTTTTTGCGGCAAGCACAGAAGAATAAGGTAAAGCTACAGGACAAAGCTAAAGTTGATATACGTGTTCCCGCAGGCAATGATGCATTTTTCTATGTGGAGACACATGAAAGATTAAAAGATGAATTGGCTCAATTAAGTGAAAGCACCCAGCGGCTTGAACGCGAAATAAAGAATATCTCGATTTGGGGAAAATTCGATATCTCTACGATTAAGAAATTGCGCGAGGCAGGAATCAAGACACGATTTTTTATCGCTTCGCTCAAACAATTCAAAAACTTTGATCTGGATAAAATACATTATCAGGAGATCTCTAGGACCAGCGCGCATGTGTATTTTGTTGTATTCCAAACAGAGAAACGGATCGATCTGGGCTGTGAAGAGTTCTTCTATCCCGATACAGATATGAATAAATTAGAACAGTCGCATGCTTCCCAAAAGAGATTAAAGATTGAAAAGGAGAATATACTCTGTTCGCTTTATGAATATGCGCAAAGGGTAGAGAAATATCTTAATGTTTTGCAGACGAGTTATTCATATGCCACCATAAGTAGCGGCGTGGCACCCGCAGCTGAAAATTCAGTATATGTGGTCAATGGCTGGTTGCCGCGAGAAAACAAAAACAAAGTCGAAAGATTTATGCAAAAAGAGGATGCTTATTTTTATTTTTCAAAACCCGAGGTTGATGAAAAAGTCCCGGTTCTATTAAAGAACAACCGTTTCGTTCGGCTGTTTGAGCCGATTACTCGGCTATTTGATTTACCCAGTTATGCAGAGTTAGATCTCACCGCATTCTTTGCCCCGTTCTTTACTTTGTTCTTCGGGTTCTGCTTAGGGGACGCCGGTTACGGCCTGATTATTTTCGCGCTAGCGATGCTTTTTAGAAACAAGATTGCTCCAAACAAGAAGCCGATAGCAAGTTTACTGGCGATTCTCGGCGCCTCGACATTTTTCTTCGGTTTGATCAGCGGTACATTCTTTGGCACTGATTTATCAGCCATGCGCGGTGTAGAGAAGATTGTTTTGTTCAATCAGGATCGGCTGTTTAATGTAGCTCTTATTTTAGGTGTGATTCAGGTCTTGTTTGGTATGGGCCTGAAGGCGTCTACTCGAATACGACAGTATGGATTTTTGGCCGGACTATCTACGTTTGGCTGGATAATCTTACTTTTAGGTATTATCGGAATTATATTTTTAAAGACGAGCATCTGGGTTGTATATTTTGGCATTGCGCTGATTTTATTATTTAACGATTTAAAAGCTAATATTTTTGTGCGCATCGGCAAAGGGCTCTGGGAGCTCTACGGCATCACCGGAATCTTTGGCGATGTGTTAAGTTATATAAGGCTTTTTGCTTTGGGGATTTCCAGCTCTATCTTAGGATTTGTGGTCAATGAGATCGCCCTTCAGTGCAGAGGCATTCCTTACGTAGGTTTTTTTGTAACACTCTTAATTTTAGTCGTAGGCCATGCAGGAAATTTAGCTTTGAGCGCTCTGTCTTCGTTTGTGCATCCGTTGCGCTTGACCTTTGTGGAGTTTTATAAGAGCGCAGGGTTTCAAGGTGGCGGCAAGGCCTATAATCCATTTAAGAAAATAGGTTAGAAGAAAATGATAATTAGTCACATGTCACAATGCCACATGTAGCACTAGCGACCTGGTGACTTTGTGCCTTGGTGATCCAGTTTTATAATGAAAGGAGAGTCAAAATGACATTGCCATTATTGTTAGCTTTTTTAGGTGTAGCCATGATGGTGGGTATGGCTGGTTGCGGTAGCGCGATTGGTGTTTCCATCGGGGGTTCGGCAACTTTAGGCGCAGTTAAAAAGAGAGAAGAAGCTTTTGCGCCGGGCTTAGTATTGAGCGCTCTTCCCGGGACTCAAGGCCTATACGGATTCGCCGCATTCTTTATTTTGAAAGAAGTTTTGACTCCTGAGATTACCATGTTTCAGGGCGTAGCTGTATTGGCTGCTGGATTGATTATGGGTTTTGCCGGATTGATTTCTGCAATTTGGCAGGGCAGAGTATGCGCTAATGGTATCGCCGGTATAGGCGGCGGCTCGGATGTATTTGGAAAGACCATGATCCTGGCTGTATTCCCTGAACTATACGCCATCGTAGCCTTTGCCGCTTGTTTTTTGATCAAAGGAATTATCGCGTAATTTACTTAAGTGAGTTTTTGCGTTAACACCGCTTAATTCTAAGCGGTTAGTTTAGTATTATAATCCGATAACAAAATGGAAGAACGAAAATTAAGTTTTTTTGAGAGAAACTTAACAATATGGGTAATCGCCTGTATCGGTATAGGTATTTTATTAGGCAAATTCTTTCCGCAAGTTGCAGTTACCCTAGATGGCCTTTCTGTCTATCAAGTCTCCATTCCTATCGCCATATGCCTCTTCTTTATGATGTATCCGATTATGGTAAAAATCGATTTTGCCGAGGTAGTCAAAGCCGGAAAGACCCCGAAACCGGTTATGCTCACATTATTTGTTAACTGGTGCATAAAACCGTTTACGATGTTAGCAATATCTACATTATTCCTGGGCGTTTTGTTTAAAGGGTTTCTGCCAGGGACAGAGATTATCAAAGGTGGAACAGAGGTAGAGTTGTATAGATCTTATATTTCCGGTTGTATTTTGCTGGGTATTGCGCCTTGCACGGCGATGGTTCTTGTTTGGGGACATTTGTCTAACGGCAACGATGGTCACACGCTAGTCATGGTAGCCATAAATTCTTTGACCATGTTGTTTTTGTATGCTCCTTTGGGAGGGTGGTTACTAGGTGTTAATAAAATGCCCATTCCTTGGCAGACGATACTATTGTCTGTATTGACCTATGTGGGGCTGCCGTTATTTTTAGGATATCATACACGCAAGTGGATTTTGGCCAATAAAGGGATTAAGTGGTTCCAAGAGAAATTCCTACATCGTTTGACCCCGGTTTCCATAACTGCGTTATTGGTTACGCTCATTTTGTTATTTTCATTTAAGGGCGAACTTATCATTAAACAGCCGCAGGTAATTCTTTTGATTGCAATTCCTCTGTTTATCCAGACCTGCTTAATCTTCGCACTCACATATATGTTGGCTCGTCGGTTAAAACTACCATACAGAGACGCCGCTCCGTCTGCTTTAATCGGGGCAAGCAACCACTTTGAAGTGGCCATAGCCACGTCTGCCATGTTATTTGGGTTGTCCTCAGGGGCGTCACTGGCGACTGTCGTGGGGGTTTTGATTGAAGTCCCGGTAATGCTTATGTTGGTCAAGGTGTGCATGAGAACAAGACATATCTTTGCTACAAAATGACTTTTATGCTGTTTTGAATTTAGGATTGACTATATGAGCGTCATGTAGTATTATCTATGCTTACGAAGCCGGTATTTTTCTAAGTATGCCGGGGCGGTTAGTTCAGTTGGCTAGAACGTCTGATTTACATTCCCTCCTCGAGATTTTTCGTAACTAATTGAAATTGTTGTAAATATAGTCTCCGTAAATAACTTACGGAGATTTTTGTTTTCCTACAACGACCGACTCTAACCCATAATTTCCTAACAAAATAGTCACTATTTGGACACCAGAAAGTATCATTAATGGTTTGAGTCCTCGCGGAGGGGAGTCAATTTTAATAATGACCCATGGGACCATTTAGTTTGCAACGGGCTATTTTTTACTTTATAATAATTATTGTACAATATAAACTTATAATATGTAAGTATAGTTTATTCTTATGATTCTTAAAAATAAAACTCCCATGGCAATTCTCTTATTTGTAATCATTATTTGCCTTTTGCCGTTTATAAATAAAGCATTTCATATCGATGACATCCTTTTTATCCGGGCTGCGCAGCAGATTAAATCTCATCCAATGGATTTTTATGGTTTTTACATAAATTGGCATGTGACAGAGGTGCCAGCATACGAAGCCATAAAAAACCCACCGTTGAATTCTTTCTATATTGCATTGGCAATTTGTTTATTTAACTTACGAGAGGTTACATTACATCTTGTTTTTTTAGTACCTATTATTAGTTTGGCGGTAGGCACTTATTATCTTGCGCAACGGTTTTGTTCACAACCTGTTGTAGCTACACTTGCCGGCATATTAACGCCTGCGTGCCTTGTGTCAAGCACTACGGTTATGTGCGACGTTTTTATGTTATCCTTCTGGGTTTGGGCATTAGTATTATGGCTACGTGGAATCGAAGAAAATAAACGGGTGTTTTTAATGTTTTCGGTTGTCTGCATTTGCGCTTCTTCTTTGATGAAATATTACGGAATAAGTCTAATACCGATATTGTTCATTTACACAGTTATGGTAAAGCGTCGCATAGGAAATGAAGCATTATTTCTTGCAATTCCCATACTTGCCCTCACCCTGTATAGTGTCGGAACAAACAAACTTTATGGGTATAATTTATTATCACAGGCCTTTGCATTTTCGGTTTCTTCAAAGTCAGAATACGATATTATAAGGTATGCTAAACAGATATTAACCAGTTTGATTTTTATTGGTGGTTGCATCACTACAGCATTATTTTACATTCCTCTACTATGGTCCCGACGAGCAATTATATCTGGAGCAGTCATAGGGATATTACTTATTCCTGTTTTGTCCGGAATATTCGCAGTGGAATTAACCATTGCCGTACAGATGGCTATTTTTCTTATTGCAGGAATGAGTGTTATCATTCTTGCCGGTATCGATGTTGTACGAAACAGGGACGCACTATCTTTTTTGTTACTTTTATGGATTGTCGGAACGGCCTTATTTGCAGCTTTTATAAATTGGACTGTCAGCGGAAGGACAATTCTGCCCATGGCACCTGCGGTTGGAATTTCTTTAATCCGCCATATTGATTTCAAAATGAAGCAAGTTCGATTGAAAAGGTCTCATATATTATTCCCGATAGCCCTAAGCTTAATCATAGCCCTTATAGTTACACGAGCAGATTATACATTGGCGGGAACGGCACGAGAGGCCGCTGTTACTATTTCAAATAAGTATGGGAAATCTAACCATAATTTATGGTTTCAAGGTCACTGGGGATTTCAGTATTATATGGAACAATTCGGCGCTAAAGCCCTGGATTCTAAGAAGTCAAATATTGCTCCGAACGATATAGTCGTGTCCCCTTTAAATAATACATGGGTTCTTCCCATGCGTAGAGAAATAACCAAGCTGGTAGAAACAATCCAGTTTTTTCCCTGCAAGTTTGTGACAACTATGAATGTCAATAGAAAAGCAGGTTTCTATTCAGATGTTTGGGGTCCGCTTCCATTTACGTTTGGCCCCGTTCCGCCAGAGAAATATTATATTTTTCGGATAAAAGAAATTCCGCTTTAACTCTCTTTGCACACTGGCTAGACACTATTTGGATACTAGGGCTACCTGTTGGATTGGTGGAACGCAAAGCCTATAGATTATATATAATATCCCAAGCCATAAAGAATGGTTAGTATCTTTTTTCCAGACTCCCCCCCCCTCGCAAATTGTAGGGCGGATGGCAAGCCATACACAGATATCAGAAAATCTTTCTTTACAGCGTGTAAGAAATCTGCTATTATTGATTTCCGCTTCCACGATTTGAGACATACGTTCGGTTCGCAGCTAGTGATGAGTGGAGTTGACTTAAATACTGTTAGAGAATTGATGGGGCATAAAACACTCAGGATGACCCTGCGTTACAGCCATCTGCCACCTGACCATAAGAAGAGAGCAGTGGATGTTTTAAGTAGGCGGATGGACACTATTTGGACACCAACGCCTGTTAGGGAAAAGTTAGAGAAACATCACGCTGTTGGAAGTATTCGATAAATAGTTAGATACGGTTTATGGGCGGTTAGTTCAGTTGGTTAGAACGTCTGATTTACATTCAGAAGGTCACAGGTTCGAGTCCTGTATCGCCCATGATCTAGTTGTTAGTCGTTAGTTGATAGTTGTTGGATTTTACTAAAGACTAACGACTAATAGCTAAAACTAAAATTTTTCTTTAAAAATTTTCTGGGGACGTCGCTTAGAGGCTTAAGGCCCTTGATTGTCGATCAAGTGATCGTGGGTTCGAATCCCATCGTCCCCGCCATATTAAAAAGGCGTAATCACACAAAATATGTGCGGTTACGCCTTTTTCATTGAACGAAGCAGGGAAGTAGGGATAGGTTCGGTTCAAAAGACAGCGCTGATGAGGATGTATTAGGTGAGGCAAAAGAGCGGTTTCAAATTTAATTAATCAAAAGCGGTAACCTGCAGAGTAGAGTTATCATACATCGAAGAAACCGTCGTATATTTCCATAGCGGCTAAAGATTACTTTCAAGGCTTTATTGTATTCTTCGAGTACCAAAGAGGCATCGCTATGCAGTAAAATATGACTGCTGTATTTGGCCTCCTGATATTTATCTGTCAATTTCAAAAAAAGACCATTTTCAATACGAAATCGTTCCTCTACTGACCCGGCATAGGTTATATAGGGGGTAAGGTTATTGTACTTGAGGCCAAAGACGCCGATAACACGTTTTACATTGCCATATAAGCCAATGATAAACCGTCTGGGATCATTCTGGATAAAATATTTTAGTCTATTTATTTTGTTCAAGACGATAAGACGTAGTATGGTAATTGCTATAGCGATGACAAGTGCTACTAAAAGTAGTCCTAACAAGATTAACCATCCTGCAGGAAAGAAGATTTCGATTGTGGCCGGTTCGCTTTTTATCTGATTGTATTGTGCATACGCTTTTGTTGTTCCAGTTTTTAAAGGTTGTACGTTGCCTTGCTTAATGCTTATAATTTTTGCATTGGAGGCGTGCCAAGAAACTAAGGAGGTAATTTCTTTATGAGAAGAATCTGAATAGCGCCCTTTAGCTTTTAAACTAAGTTTTTCCTCAAGCGTGATCCGGGAATAGTTGGGCGATACGATGATCGCTATTAATTTTGGTTCAGTTACACGTATAAAAGCATCTAAGCTTTTTATTTCATCTAACACAGCATAACCTGTAACATCGCCCGTAGTAAAAGTATCAATTTTGCCTTGGGTTATTTTAGCAATTGAATCATTGGAACCTACCCAATTTACAAAACGAGTCAAATCTGCCTGCGAATTATCGCTATACCTGCCGGTGGCCGTGAATTGCCCGCTTTTTCCTAAGGGTATAGTTACTTTATTTGGGGTTATCTTTATAGCCAGAAGTTTCTTTTTTTCAGTCAGAAGCTTTTTTTCTTCAGTCAGAAGTTTTTTTTCTTCGATTGATGTTGATTTTTGTGATGCACTAGCTTGATTACTTTTTTGTTTTGGGCGCTCCATTTGAGTGGGTGAGGTTTTGCTCAGATAATCTTCTTTGAGGCGATCTAATTGAAGCTTTTTCCATTCGCTTAACTGCTTTGCATGCGTCTGTAATTTTTGAGTCGTGGGAGCATCAAGGCTAGAAAGCTCAATGGTTGTAATCAGCTCTTTTTCATATTGAGTAATCTGCTCACTGGATTCGCTTTGTAGGACATTATTTGTTTTATTTAAGACAGAAAAACAGCTTCCAACATCAAAAATACTCTTTTTTAACTCTTGCGCCATTGCTTTCTGGTTCCTTTGTAAGAGTATTATTATCTTTTTATCGATGTATTTTGTAAGAGTAAAAGTATTTGGTTTTCCCTTAGCTTTCTCTAGCCCAGCACCAGGTCTTCTTAGAAGATCGTGGAGATTGGGTTCTGACGTCCTGATTTCAACAGCCTCGGGAGAATCTTGCAATATTTTACTTAACAAAAAAATCATCTTGCTTTTTTCCTGCGAAGATTCTGATAAGAGAAGCAGGTTATCGATTTCTCGTAGGAGATCTTCTTCGAGCTTGTAGTACTCTTTTTCTAAGGTATCTTCTTGACCCCCAAATTCATCGGCTTTAAATTGAGGCCCAAGTCCACCGGTTTCGTGCATAAAAAAACTAGCATTTTTGATAACACCTAAGTTAGAATTAAAAAAAACAAACCAGGCAATAAATATTGAAACTAAGAAAAAAACCACCGAGGCCAAAAAAGTACCGTAGATTGTCTTTTTTCTTCTCTTTTCTGGTACTAAGAATGAATAAAATTTAATTTTGATTATTACCACCCAACTTATAAGGTACAATCCAATAAAAATTAAATGTATGGGATGGTACGCTTTCGTAATAGCCGGAAAACACATAAACAGGGGCAATGTCAAAGCCTGGATACAGCGCAAAAACGAAGCGTCGCTGCTATAAAAACTAAAAAGGACAACCGCTATCATTCCTCCTTTCACGCAGAGACCAATCACGTCTTTGTAAAAAAGTGAGGAATGTGTTATTTGATACACCGTCCAAATAAATATTCCCAAAGCGCCTAGGCCAATAATCGTTTCAAGAAAAACGCTCTTTCGATTTCGAATCACCCAGCTAAATATAAAACCACTGATTAAGGCAAACAATAAATAGTATTGAAGTTTACCTAAAATATCTTTTGTCAGCAATGCCACAGACAATAAAAGAAAAAAAGTAGCGATAAATTCCATGGTAGTATAGATATGTTGTTTTTCTCTTTTCATATTACAGGAATGCCTCTTCTAAATTGTCTCCTTTCGAGAAAAAAATAGGATCTATGTTACAGGCGTACAAAAATTTACTCCGTATATTGTGTGCGAGTTTTTGTGTATCGAGATTCAGCCAGAATGTGTCTGAATTCACGACTAAAGGAATGATGGATATGTTCTTTGTTTTCAACGACATCACTCTCGGCAAAAACTCCCGATCATTATCCAGCATAATAGGAATCAAGGTGGAGTCATTACGAAAGAATCGAACAAATTGATCAAAAATTTCATCTAAGCTCACCATGCTTTCCGCCTGCGCAACCGTCAGAAATCTCATAATATCTTCGAGATGCTGCGGCCCTTTATTAAAATCAATGTGCATTGCTTCACCAGCATGCGCAACGATCTCTAAAGAGACATTATTCTCCAGAAGGTGATTTGCTACGGAAGCGACTATTTTTATGATATATTCTACAACGCTCTCTTTGCCCTTACCGAAATTGTTTCTTTTGTCTAAATTGAACATGATCGTTGCCCTGTAGAAGGTTTGACGCTGGAACTCTTTAACAATTATTTTTTGCTTCCTGGCCGAGGTAAACCAATGAATCCTCTTAATGGGATCTCCGCTTTTATACTCTCTTACCCCATGAAATTCATGGTCATCTCCACTACTGCGTCCAGCCTCAATTCCAAACCAGGGAGAAGTACCTTTTGTCAAAGGCGGAAATTTCTTTATTTCAAACGTTCGGGGGTAGATATAGAGTTCGGAATAGAGAGAGAATGTTTTCTTCAGAAAAAATAAACCCAACGGGTCAAAAAAATAGACAGAAAACGGTCCTAATTGATACTTGCCTCTTTTGTAACAAAGACAACGATAGTGCAGATTTAGTTGTTTTTTTCCCCCTAAGAACTCTATTAGCGCTGTGCTGTTCCTTTTACCTTCGGCTGCGCAAGACAGATAATCCCATACAACAAGATTAAAAAACGGGAAAAAGCCAACATTGTTAATGGTTGTCTCGATGTCGATTTCATCGTCTTCATCTGCTCTCTCGACGACCTTTCTCTCTAACTGCAGCTTTGTTGTGAAATAGGTAATACATGTACAAAGAAAACTTATGGCTACTAGCGTTAGCAGTAACCAAAAAAATAAATAGAAAAATAATACAGACGTCTTTAGCGCAGCATAAAGATTAATTATGATGATTGAGAAAAGAAAAAGCCACTTCTTAAGAAATCCTTGCAACATAGTTTTTGTTAAGGGATAGGAACGCTCTTGAGTATTTCAGCTATTACGCTAGCAGGGGTTTTGCCGGCGATACTCGCTTTCGGTAGTAAGCTTATGCGATGCTCTAATACAAACGGCACAAGGTGAACGATATCATCAGGAATGACGTAATCTCTGCCTTCAATAAGTGCCCAGGCAGAGCTCGCCTTCATAAGCGTAATAGAGGCGCGGGGACTTGCGCCTAACTGTATTTCTTCTCTCTTGCGGGTTGAAGAGACAAGATCGACAATATACTTTAAGACATGCTGTGAGACTTCTATTTTTTTAACATTTTCCTGTAGCTCTAAAACATCCTTCAAACTCAAGACCGAATTTAGTACCTCTACTGGATGTTGGTTTTTTTGTTCTGAGATTACCTTTATTTCTTGAGCATTAGTTAAATATCCCATGTGTATCTTTAAGAAAAACCTGTCTATCTGCGCTTCAGGCAACGGATAGGTGCCCTGGTATTCAATAGGATTTTGTGTTGCTATAACCATAAACGGTTTCGGAAGCACAAGTGTTTCTCCATCTAAAGAAACCGTAGTCTCTTGCATAGACTCAAGGAGCGCTGATTGTGTACGCGGGGTAGTTCTATTGATTTCATCGGCCAAGAAAAGATTAGTAAAAATTGGTCCTTTGCGTAAGACAAACTCACTGGTTTTCGGATTATACACAAATCCCCCAGTGACATCAGAGGGTAAGAGATCAGGTGTAAACTGCATTCTCTTAAAATCCGCGTTGATCGATTTTGCTAACGCCAACACCAACGTGGTTTTGCCTACCCCAGGAACATCTTCTATCAAAACATGCCCATTCGTTAGTAGTCCCACGATCAACAGTTTTACTACTTTAGTTTTACCAACAACGACCTTTTCTACATTTTCAATTAGCTTGTTGAGATTTTCCTTTTGCATTTCTTCACCTCTTTTTTGTTAGGTTTAGCACAGCCGATAAAATTTTCCCTTTTTTATCCTACTGCTATTGTAACCAAAATAGAAAAAACAGCAATGAAAATAATTCATCATTATTGAAGTTGTGTTTTTGCTGTTTTTCAAGTTGACGAATAGCTCCAGGGGAGAAAGAGGGGATTGGGAGATTAATCAGTGAATGTGCTCTACATATACGCAATATTGTGCTATTTGCCCTGAATACTGACATGCGCAGAAGGGAAATTTTAGGTCTTATGTGGTCTTGTGCCGATCTAAAGAATAAACACATATATCTTTATAAAATCACATCGAAGAGATAGCGGATTATTCCTACCAGTTAATTTTTCAGCATTTCCAAAGATAAAGTTTTGAATTTAAGTATTACTTGACAAACAGGCAAAGTGGCGTATACTTCTGAAAGTAGTATCATGCAAGTAGTAGATAAAAGAGTAGACGATTTAGTCGTGAGGTAAAAGTTTTTTGCTGAGCGTTTTTTTATTGTTCTGTCGTTATTTACTATAAATCTTAGTTGAAAGGAGGTAGTAAGTAATGGCAAAAGGAACAGTAAAATGGTTCAATAATTCAAAAGGTTATGGATTCATTACTCCTGAGTCGGGCAGTGATGTATTTGTGCACCACAGCGCAATTCAGAGCGATGGCTTCAAGTCTTTAGATGAAGGTCAAGTAGTTGAGTTTGAAATTCAACAAGGCCCTAAAGGCGAACAGGCGGTCAATGTAGTAAAGTCATAACTCAAAATGAATGCGGCTCGGCATTTTATGTCGGGCTTAATTTTTTTAAGAAGGGAAAGAGCGAAGAAGTGGTCAAGAAAGCTAAAGCGCATAGAAAAGGCAGGATCTGCAAGTTTGCTGATTGTAAGACAATTTTGAGTATATATAATCCAGGACATTGCTGCAGTATCCATTTAGAAGAAGATGTCAGAAACGCCAGGAGAGTTACTCAATAATATAGTTTGATTTATCTTGTTAGGTTATACGGTTAGCATAAAAGTAGACAAGGGGAAAATGTTATGGCTAGAGACAATTATTCGTATAAAAAGCATCAGAAAGAATTAGCCAGAAAAAAGAAACAGGAAGAGAAACTTCAACGCAGACTGGCGAAAAAAAT
>JBHPGU010000016.1:0-37677 GCA_042570265.1 Candidatus Omnitrophota bacterium
ATCTTATTGGTTTTCAAAAGTACGGAGATTTGGAACGGGGCACGCCCCCTAATCCCAAATCTTATTGGTTTTCAAAAGTACGGAGATTTGGAACGGGGCACGCCCCCTAATCCAAATCTTCAAAATGATGCTTAAGCCTATCTTTTAAATATTTCTTTCCTCTACCGCTTTTTAAGTATTTTTCTCTAGACAAAACATCCTCTTTGCTCAAACACCATTCATAATAAATAAGTTCTAATGGTACGCGATGTTTTGTCGAAACTTGATGTCCTTTGTTGTGCTCTTCAATCCGCCTATTTAAATCACTAGTAAAGCCCGTATAAAAATCCTTATCTTTTTTACTTTGGAGTACATATACATAATACATAGATAGTTCCAAATCTCAGAAATTCTCAAATATATCAGTTCACTTAAGTGGATAATTATATCACCCAAAGCTTTTTTTGGCAACACCTTAAAGAAATATTCATCAATTCACTTTTTCTGCTATTTCCCATTTACTTATATGGTGATATTTGCTATTATAGATTCTGAATCGCACAGGCTTGCTATAGAATATATGAAGAAAATACTCTTTATACCCTTTTTGATCGTCGTATTGTTGGGCGTTAGCCTGTTTATCGGATTGCGCTATCTAAATACTACATACTTGCCCAATATAATCAAGACAAAGATAATCCAGGAGGCGCCCAAAAGGCTTAATCTCAATGTTCAGATAGGTAAAATAGAGTTTAATCTTCTAAAAGGTATCGTTCTGCACAATATAGCGATATCCAGTAAGGATGATCCGAGTATAAAATTGCAAATTGAACGCGCCTCAGCGACCTTCCTCACTCTACCTCTTTTCAACCAGAAGAAAATCATCATTCCTGCTTTAAATATATACGGTCCTAAATTTGATGTTATCCGCTTTCCGGGCAATAAATACAATTTTCAAAGTTTAATCCCAAAACAAACAGATCAAAGCGCCTCTTCCCTGCCATATTCAATTCTTATTCATAGAATCGACGTCTTCGACTCTCAAATAAGCTTCCTGGATAAATCCATAGAGCCTAATATCAGAAAAGACCTAAGAATAAACAACTTGAGAACACAGATAAATCTTTGGGGCGTTGATTTTAGGTTAGCTGGTGAGCTAATCGATGCAAACCAAACAAGCAGTTTAAATGTCTCGGGAAGCTTTAAATATAAGTCAAAAGAAATAGAGGCTTCTGGTAAATTAGACAAACTAAATATACTGCCCTATCTAGTTTATTTCAAAGACCTGCCTATTGACATAGATACATTCCAACTCGAAAACATTGATACCGAATATACGCTGCTGAAAAATAATCTCTCTATCAAGACGAGCGCCGATATAACTAATGCAAATTTAGCAACGAAGGCCTATCTGGCAAAAGACAAAACCCTTATCAATAATACTAAGGCAAAACTAAAAGCTGCTCTCATCCTAGACTTAAACGATAAAAGCAAGCTTGAGTATACCGCAAATATCTCTGACTTAAAGGCAGAGCTAATAACTCCGCATATTCCGGAAAAAGTAAGGATTTCTTACGCAAAATTTAAATTATCTCCTGAAAAGATAGAGATTAATAATTCCATAATACATACACTGAAAACCAAATTTACCATTAAGGGTGTTTTAGAAAATTTCTCCGATCCTATTTTTGACTTAAAGGTACAATCCAAAATTGACCTGCCTACTGCCAAAGACTTTTTGAGGACCTACTTTGACGCCATCGGCCCTATTGTGGCCACTGGCGAAGCAGGCTTAAGTATTAACTTTATTAAATCGCTAAGCGACAAAGATATGGAATTCAAAGGCTCCCTAAGCCTAGATAACTCATCTCTTAGGACTATCGATTCACCCTATGAAATAAAATCAATAAGCGGAGAAGTTATGTTTGAAAAAAATAAAACAGAGTGGTCAAACCTCTCTTTCAGCCTTCTGGATAAATCCTTCTACTCAAAGGCCAAGATCCTAGACTTCCAGTCTCCTTTGATTGATTTGGAGCTTTATAGCGACAACATAAATTTACGTACAAAATTATCTTCCAAAGGAAAGGATCAATTCGACATCCACTCTCTTAGTGGCAGCTACCACAATTCAAAGTTTAACTCACACGGCACTCTAAGAATAATAGACGGAGATTACTACCTGGATTTGAACTTGGATTCATTAGTCGACTTAGGAGATATAAAACAAATTGAGGCCATACCTAAAGAGCAGCTCTCTAAGCTAAACACAAAAGGCAAGTGTAAGATCAATGGAAGGATTAAAGGGAATATAAGTAGCCCTAAACTACTGAATTCTCAACTAAATCTGAGTGCCGATGAATTAACGGCCTATGGTTTTAAATTGGATGATTTAGAGATGCAGATTGCACTGGAAAATCAACAGATTAAAATACCTCAATCAAGTTGTAAATTCTACGATGGCGCAATTGGCCTGAATGGATTAATTGATCTGGAAAAGAGAAGCCTCCCCTTTGCATTCAAGGTTGTGGTCGACAGTGTTAATCTGGCCAAACTCAAACTAGACATCCCCATAAAAGACAAAGATCTAAAAGGTACGATATTTTCAACGACCATATTGAGTGGCCAGATGGATTCTCTACAAGATTTTAAAGCACAAGGTGAACTATTGATTCAGGATGGCTACCTATGGGGATTTAATCCATTAAATAAATTGGGAGACTTCTTATTTATACCCAAATACGATACCTTAATATTTAGAGAAGCTAGTGGCAACTTCAGTATCTTCGAGGAAAAGATCGCCTTAAAAGACGTCGTCTTAAATTCCAGCGTCCTCCTGCTCTCCTGTGAAGGCACAATAGACTTTGCAGGTAACCTAGACTTGGATTTGACTCCCAAGGCTGTTACGGATGTCACGGAAAATCTGGATGAATTTGAGAAGCTTTTTGCAGGAATATTCTCGGAAGCCGGAGGCGTAGTTGCGGTTAAAGTAACGGGAACGGTTCAAAACCCAAAGTTTGAAAAAGAAATAATCGCCTTGCAGGTATTAGATCACGTAAAAGACGAAGTTGTGGATAGAATCAAATCCTTCACCGACCTGATTTTTGGTACGCCGTAAGAAATTCCCTCACCTTTAGAAAAGCCTTGTATCTGTGACTCATCTTATGCTTTATCTCCTCACCTAACTCTCCAAAGGTCTTATTGTATTTTGGTATGAGAAATATGGGATCATAGCCAAAACCTGCCCTGCCGCGCTCCTTCGTAGTAATAACACCGCTGCACTTACCATCAAAAACTCCAAGCAGTCTATGCTTGTCTGAAATGGCCACGCTACAGACATACCCGGCTTGCCTCTTCTTTGAAGGGGAATTCTTTAGCTCTCTCAAAATTTTCTTATTATTCTTTTTATCGGTTGCGCCTTTACCAGAATATCTGGCAGAATAGACTCCAGGACGATTACCTAATGCTTTGACCTCTAACCCTGAGTCTTCACCTATGGTAAGTTTTTTCAGGTATTGAGCGATCGTGGCGGATTTTTTTATAGCATTCTGCTGGAACGTAAAGCCGTCTTCGACTATCTTGGGAAGGTCTTTATAATCTGCTAAAGATTTTACCTTAAACCCTAATCCCTTTAGCATATATTTAATTTCTTTTAACTTCTTTTTATTGCGGGTGGCTACTACTAATTCCATAATTTTATCCTCTTGGGAGTTGGACTCCCAAAACTTCACAGATCCAGATATTTGCCGATTGCTTCTTTTTGGATTTCGATTAATTCTTTAATGCCTTTATCTGCCAAAGCTAATAGCTCATCCATATCGTTCTTAGAAAATGGCTCCCTCTCTGCTGTGCCCTGCACTTCGATAAACTTACCCTTGCCGGTCATAACAATATTCATATCCAAATCAGCCCTTGAGTCTTCTTCATAATTTAAATCCAACAACAGCTTTCCATCAAGCATACCTACACTAGTTGCAGCCACATAATCTTTAATAGGCATCCTATTGATCAAACCAGCCTTCTTTATTTTGTGTAAAGCATCGACTAAAGCAATAAAGCTGCCTGTAATACTTGCTGTGCGCGTGCCGCCATCAGCCTGAGTCACATCACAGTCAATCCAAATCGTACGTTCTCCTAAACTGTCCATATCAACCACTGTACGCAGACTCCTGCCAATTAACCTCTGTATTTCAAAAGTCCTACCTGAGCCCTTGTCTCGCCTGATCCTTGTCTTACAGGAACGTGGGATCATTCCATACTCAGCAGATACCCAACCAGTTAAAGAATTCTTAAGAAACTTTGGAACGCTCTCCTCAACGCTTGCCGTACATATTACTCTAGTACTTCCTAATTCAATAAGACAGGAACCTTCCGCATACTTAACATAATTCCTGGTAATCTTTACATCTCTTATCCTGCCCAGACTTCTGCCATCAGACCTAACCATTGCATCTCCTTTATTGAGTAGAGACGCGATTAATCGCGTCTCTACATTGCCGTCTTTCCTATTGTGTAACCCATGCAGAGACGCAAAATTTTGCGTCTCTACCGCCTCATTTAATCCCCACGATTAGAGGAAAATCTTTGACTTCTAATATTCTAATAGCTTCCGGACCTAAATCTTTATAAGCGACAATTTTTGCGCTATTTACTTTTTTTGCCAGCAACGCTCCGCATCCAGCCGGTGCCAGAAAATAAACTGCATTGTGTTTTCTGATTGATTCTACTACTTCTTTCGAACGCGAGCCTTTTCCAATCATTCCTTTTAATCCTGCTTTCAATAATCGTGGAGTAAACTTATCCATCCTGGAACTTGTAGTTGGACCACAAGCGCCAATAACCTTACCCTTAGGGGTACTCGTGGGGCCGCAATAGTAGATAATCTGGCCTTTCAAACTTACAGGCAGTTTCCCTGCCTTGACCAATCTGCTATGAGCCTGGTCTCTAGCTGTATAGACAATGCCAGTTAACAGAACCTCATCGCCTGCTTTTAGGCTTCGAATTACTTCTTTAGTTAAAGGTGTTGATATTCTCAACATGCAAGTTCCTCCCCATACTTACGTATGGGGTATCCGTTATAATCTTCTTGTCGAATATTCCCCACGCGTGAGCGTGGGGTGTCCTTATAATATCTTTGTTGCGCTGCGCAGAGCATGGCAGGAAATATTCACGGCTACGGGCAGGCCTGCAATATGTGTAGGGCAGGTTGAGACATTAACAGCTAATGCGGTGGCCCTGCCGCCTAACCCCATCGGACCGATGTTTAATTTATTGATCTTAACTAACAATTCCTTCTCTAATTTTGACTTTTTGGTCTTAAGATTTTTAAGCAGCGATCTTTTAGCTAATAAACTGACCATATCAGCACTACCGCCGATACCAACTCCAATCACATATGGCGGGCAAGCATCAGCACCTGCTGATTTCACAACATCAATAATAAATTTCTTAATCTCATTTATATCCGCCGTGGGATTAAACATCTTTAACGCTGATTTATTCTCACAGCCAAAACCCTTTGGCAGGAGCGTAATTTTACACCTACTCCCTTTTACAAAATCAATATGTATGATCCCGGGAGAAATTTTTGAGCTACCCCTATTTATGGGATCCCTGATTATGGAATTTCTCAGACTGGCCTTTTTGTAACCTGACTCAATTCCTCTTTGAATCGCTTTATTTAAATCACCACCTACGAACTGAATGTTCTGCCCTACTTCCAAAAATACTATCGGCAGGCCCGTATCCTGACAAATCGCCAATCTTTCTTTTTTGGCAATCTGTGCATTTGCGATTATCCATCCTAGTGCTTTCCTGGATTTAGAATTTCTCTCTTTGCGATAAGCGCTCTTTAATGCAGACAAAACATCCGGCCTTAGATTAATATTTGCCTGTGCACAAAGCTGGCTGACTACCTTTGATATCAAATTTGTGTTTATTTTTTTCATTATTTTCTCACCCGCTTGTTTTCTGCCTTATGCGCCTGCCTGCTGGCCAGGCAGGGATCCGCTAAAGATTCGTTCTCCAGATTACAAGACGAATAACTAGATAAACAGGATAGCCGAACACTGCAAGTAATGCACTATAGACATTAAAAGTCATAAATACGGCAATACAATATATGATCATGAAGGCTATAATAACTAAACCTTCCCTTTTTATGACTCTATCAACTTCTCTTTCTGCTTTACCAAATTCTAATTTTCTATTAAAGTATATACGGTTTTCATCGGGTATTATTACGTATAATTTATTAGGATCTTCAGATGATTTCTTTCCCTGGCTATCTTCTACATCGCTTATTTTCTTTGGGATCTCTTCGTTAACCATCTTTTTGGTTCCTTATTTTGGATTACTCTTTATATTCTGCGCAAACGTTTGTCTTGATTCCTCCGCGGATGCTCATCTCTATCTCTATCTTGGCATAGTGCGGTTTGCAGGCTTTTGTAAAATCATCTAAAATCCTATTTGTTAAATGTTCATGGAAAATCCCTACATTTCTGAACGAATGCAGATATAATTTAAAAGACTTTAGTTCCACGCAAACTCTATTTGGAACATATCGAATCACAACTTTAGCAAAATCAGGTAGCCCTGTCTTTGGACAGATGCAAGTCAACTCGTCACTCTCCAAGCTAACCATATAATCCTTATCCGGATACTGATTCCTCCAGACCTCTATCTTGGGAGTCTTGAGTTTACGCACACCCTTCTGTAACCCTTCGTATGATGAAGCTTTAGCCTGCTTTTCCACTACTTTACTCCTAAGGCTTTGTGTAATTGCGGTATAACCTTAACATTCAAAAGGTATCTTTTCGCGTATTCCCTAAATTCTTTTAATTTATCGGCTAAGTCCCTACTTAACTCTTGTGAATTTGGCTGGAGGATAAACTGCATGTTTGGATCTATTCTGACCACCAAATCTACTGCCTTTTCTAAATCATCAATTTTAGTCTCGACACATATTATGGCTTTGATAAAGACATCTTTATTCTTGGCCACTTTCAAACACTCCTCATGCTCATGCCAAAAATCCTTTTGTTTTGTTGAGCTGGGAAACTTTATATCCATAGCTACTACATCAATATAGTCGATTACATCAAACAACTCATCGTGCAATACGCCATTTGTCTCAAGATAGCTATTTAACTTGGCTGCTTTCAATTTAGGCAGAAACTCGAGTAAAAAATCCCTCTGCAATAGTGGCTCGCCGCCAGTCAAAGATACTGTCTTGATCTCAAGCTTGCCGATAGAACGTTTGATTTCCTTAAGGAGCTCATCAACACCATATTCCCTAAATTCAGGAGTCTCAGTATCGCAGTAGCTGCAATCTAGGTTACAGTCATAGAATCTTACAAAACACTGCTGTTGGCCCACGTACTTGCCTTCACCCTGGATACTGACGAATATATCATTTACTTTTGCTTTAACCATGGATTGGATCTCCGATCTTTGCTTTAATAAAACCCTTACTTCTTAATTTACAACTATCACACAACCCGCAAGGCTTCTTTCCGCCCTTGTAACAAGACCAAGTTAACCTCAAGGGTACTCTTAACTTTTTAGCTAGTAGAATAATTTCTTTCTTAGCCTTCTTTATTAAAGGTGCGTGTACCTGTATTGCCTTGTTTTCTGCGCCAGCCTTTGTGGCTAACCGGCTAAGTTTATTAAAAGCTTTATAGTAATTCGGCCGGCAGTCCGGATAGCCTGAGAAATCAACTGCGTTGGCTCCGATAAATATATGCCTTGCCCCAACCGCTTCAGCAAAAGACAAAGCAAAGCTTAAAAATATCGTATTCCTTGCCGGAACATAAGTAACCGGAATCCCCGTCTGAGTTGACTTGGGAATACAAATCTTTCTATCTAGGAGGGCTGAGCCCTTCCAGGGCAAATTTATGTTTAATATCTTATATTTACACTTAGCCAGTTTGGCAATCCTTACCGCGCACTTTACTTCTTTTTTGTGGCGTTGACCGTAATCAAATATCAAACAGCTTACTTTATAACCTTTTTTCTTAGCGACGTATAACGTAGTTGCTGAATCTAGCCCACCCGAAAGCAATACTATCGCCTTTTTCATATACTATAAAAATATATTTTAACGCAGATTATCGCTAATCTAACGCGGATTAACGCAGATGTTTTAAATCTGCGACCATTTGCGTGCAATCTGCGCTTATCTGCGTTCAAAATTAATCTTTTTTACTGTAAGAGGCCGCGGACGTATCCGATTCCCAAACCGTAACCTTGCTAAGTTTCACACTCCTGATCTTTGACTGCAACTTTTCAAAGATATACTTAGCCAAATTCTCTGAAGTAGGATTAATTTTCCTAAAATATGGTAGATTATTTATATAAGAGTGGTCTAATCTCTTTAATACCTGGTTAAGTGCGGCTTTCAGTTCTTTAAAATCAACCAACATCCCGATTTTATCCAGATTGCCCGATGAGACGAATACTTCCACCTTCCAGTTATGTCCATGAAGCTCCTCGCACTTTCCTTTATAGCCTCTCAATCTGTGCGCTGAACTAAATTCCGTCCTTACCCTTATCTCATACATTGCTCTTCTTCCTTATATTCTTGAATTTACTACCTAATATCCTCTTGGCTATTTCCCTAAAACTTTCAGATTCATCGCTGACATAAATGATATTCTTAGAATTCTTCCTGCGCTTATTGGCCAGCATTCCGGCGCGCGCCAGGATATGTTTTGTCTCTAAAGCCACTTGTTCTGATGAATCGATTAAACTAACTCGTCTTCCCATAAAATTCTGTATGCTGTTCTTTAACAAAGGATAGTGCGTGCAGCCTAAAATTAAAGTATCGACTTTGGCTTTTTTAAAAGGGGCTAAATATTTCTTTACGATGTCCTCTGTACTCTCTTCATTCAACCAGTTCTCCTCGGCTAAAGGAACAAGTAGGGGACAAGAACGGACAAAGATTCTAACTTGTGAATCCAGCTTTTTAATTTCCTTCTGATACGCACCGCTGCCAATCGTTGCCTTGGTTCCAATAACTCCGATACGCTTATTTTTATTTGAGAAGACCGCCTCTTTTACGCCGGGAACAATAACTCCCACGATAGGGATCTTAAAATGCCTCTTTAAAATAGGAAGCGCGATACTCGATGAAGTATTACAAGCGACCACGATCATCTTCACATTCTGTTTCAACAAAAACAATATGTTTTCCAGCGAAAATCTGATGATCGTCGATTTTGACTTTATGCCGTAAGGAACGCGCGCAGTGTCTCCAAAGTAGATTATCCTTTCGTTAGGCAGTTTTTTAAAAAGCTCCCTAACTACGGTCAATCCACCTACTCCAGAATCAAAAACTCCAATTGATCTATTCATCTTTCAATGACGACACAACTTATGGTGTCCAACGGACAACATAAGTTGTCTGTCGGAATTGAACCCAGCACTAATTTTATACACTGATTGAGCTTTTAAGTCTGTTTTTAAGATGAGTCCTTGCTTGTCCATATTGTTTCAACTTTTTCTCTCTTTGCCTGGCATCTGACTCTGCTAAATATGCCTCGAAATAAATTAACTTCCACTCATTATCCTTGTTATGTTCTTTTAAGCGCCTTTCTAGATTATTTGTATAGCCGTAATACAACTCCCCGTTATCTATATTTTTCAGAACATAAACATAATGCATTGCAAAATTAGTGCTGGGTAAATTCGGCCAACAAACTTACGTCGCTATGGCTCCGTAAGTTTGGGCCTCATTTAAAATTGTATATACTTCTTAAATTTTCTCAACCTAGACTCAACCTGCTTCATTGTAAGTTTTGATGTGCGGTTGACACCGAAGTCTTCTACGTTAAACGAGGCCATGACTGTAGCGTAAGCCAGTGCTTTTCTGATGCTCGATTCAGTGACTTTTCCGGCTTTGGTCAAGTAGCCCATTAAGCCACCAGCAAATGTGTCGCCTGCTCCGGTAGGATCAACCACTCTTGAGATCGGGAACCCCGGCAGAGAAAAAATAAACTTATCGCAGTAGAATATCACGCCGTGTTCACCCTTCTTTACCACAACCATCTTGGGGCCAAAAGAACGCAGTTTCTTTGCCGCATTTATCAGATTGCTCTCACCAGATAAATCCCTGGCCTCAGCGTCATTGGCCACAAATAAATCCACTTCCTTTAAAAGCTTAAGCAGGGATTTTCTGGAGTGTTTGATCCAGAAATTCATGCTGTCTAGGCCTACTAATCTCGGTGAATTCATCATCTTAAGTAAACGCATCTGGATATCCGGATCCACATTGGCCAGAAATATATTTCCAATTTTCTTCTGACACTCTGCAACGCAGGGCCTAAACGCCGATAGCACCCCCAACTGTGTATTTAAAGTCAAAGCGGTATTCAGGTCGCCTGTGTATTCGCCTTCCCAGTGAAAAGTCTTGCCCTTATCCTTAATTAAAGATGTTAAGATTACGCCTTTGCTTCTTAAAAAATCAATGTGTTTCTTAGGAAAGTCCTCGCCGATTACGGCAACCAGATTTACGTCGGTAAATAACCTTGCGCTCATGGAAAAGTGCGAAGCTGAACCGCCCAGCATCTTGCTTCTTTTGCCAGCTGGCGTCTTTACTGTATCTAGGGCAACTGTGCCTAAAACGATTAAACTCATATCTCTGCTTTCTTTACTAATTTCCTGTAATAATCCACGCACTCATGACAGGTGCCGTTTTCGGTCTTCCATTCAGGGTGGTCTTTCCTAATCAACTCCAATAAATACTCTTCAGTCTTTACATGCGTAAGAGCAATCGATTCATCTACCTCTCTGGCGCATATCTGACACACATATTTACCATGGCCCTCTTTAGGTTCACACTTGTTACAATGGCCTGGGGACTTTTTTGAAGGCCTCACGCCTATTAGCTTTGCAACTTTACTAATAGTCCCAGTTAAAGGAACTTTACACTTACTACATCTCTCCATATTGGCCTCCTTTTGAAACCCTATTGTACTGCAAATCAGCGATTTGTTCAATAAATGAAACAATGCTCTGGACGTATTCTTTTTGAGAGTCTATGTGGCAGGTATTATGGCCGCCACCAATTGTCTTAAATGTTTTAGGTTCGCCAGCTGCATCAAATAATTTACGGCTTAAACGAATAGGAACAATTTCATCGTTTGAACTATGTATAAAAAGTTTAGCAATGGGGATACTTTTAATCTTAGACAAAGAATCGAGCTTGCTCTTTAAGATAAAAGTAGGCAGAAATGGATATATCTCGCTGGACATATCTTTGGCACTAGTGAACGCACCTTCCAAAATCACTGCCTTTAACTTTGCCCTTGAAGCCAAATCCACAGCTACGGCTGCTCCCAAAGATTCTCCGTAAACCACAATACTATCTTCAGAGATGCCCTTTTCTTTAACGAGATAATTATAGGCAGCCTGCACATCTAAATATATACCTTGCTCAGAAGGCCCGCCTTCACTCTTTCCATATCCTCTATAGTCAAAAATAAACATGTTTAAACCTAATTTATTGAAGATCTCAATCTTACCAACTCTGTGCGAGATGTTGCCGCCATTCCCATGACAGAATAATATTGTGTAGCGCGAATCTTTAGCAGGGACAAACCAGGCATTAATAGTTGGGCCATCTTGAGTCTTGATAAAAACATCTTCATATTCCATACCAAAGGTTTCAGGCGTATAGGAGAATTCTCTTGTGGGGAAAAATAAACTCCTCCACTCAAAATAACGCAACCAGACCAAACCTAAAGCCAAGACTATAATAGTAAAGATAACGTTTTTGAACATATATAGCTTCCTAGTTAAAAGTGAAGACTTTTCTGATCTTTTCCTGGACTATCCAGGTACACTTGAGGCCTTTAGGAAAATGAACAATATCGCCCTTGTTAATCTCGACTTCTTCTTGTGCAGTCTTTACCTTCACTTTGCCCTCTAAAACATAAGCGCTCTCATTGCTGTCATACTCCCAATCAAAAGTTGAAGGTTCACACTCCCAAGAACTCCAGCTGCTCACATTGAGCTGCTTTAACCTCTCTTGCGTTGCCTTTTCAATCCTAATCTTAGACATTTTATCTCCTTCAATAAGCGCACAACTTATGGAGCGTAAATCGCGACATAAGTTGTATGCGCGAATTGAACCCCCACACCAATTTACCCACACAATTCAGTATGTAGAGAATTGGTGTGGGGGTAAATTCAGTCATAAACTTACGATCACTGCGTTCCGTAAGTTCAGACTTCATTTAACTAACCCCTTCAATTGCTATATGTTAGGGCTTAGAAGCCTTGAAATCATTTCTAAGATAGTGTATACTTTTAGTAGCCCGAAAAGGTAAACCTTGAGAAATCAAGGGACACAAAGCCAACGGGCCTAATCCACTTGTAAATCCTTGTAATTGTTGAGGTTACAGGAAAAAAATAAAAAAGAATGCAAGTGGTAAGGTGGCCGGGTTGCCGAAGCATGAGGTACATGAAAAACTTTTCGGGGTTTCTCAACTGCCCTGGGCTACCTAGTGTGGCCCGGGGTTCATTTTTATATGGCAAAAGGCTACTCTGCAAAATCCTCCACCATCTTATTTAATGCATCTTGAAATAACTTCTGGTTTGATTCCGGAAGAAAATCTTGAAGTTTTTCCTTAAATTCATTCTCCAGCCACTCAATCCTTGGCTTACCCACGTATCCTTTTAACTGAAATGGAAAGTATACTGTCGGCTCTTTATATCCTATATATTTAAATAACTTTTTAAATCTGGGAGACTCATCTGTAAGCGCCGTATCCATCTTAACTAACAAGTATCCATCTAAGGTTTTGCCAATAAAAGATTTATTATCTAAATATATAGAGACATCCGAAGAAAAAAGGCTTATCTTGGCATCATATTTATTCCAGGCCTTATAGAAGATCATCTTTAAATTGCTGAAAGCGACTGATCTCAATGAGGGAATGCCAAAAAAGTCAGAGATGGCGATCAAAACCGAGTTATCTTCCAATTCACCATCAATTATCTGAATATCTCCGGTAAGGCTCTCTCTTAATTTGCTATTTAAGATTATTGAACCCGAAAGCACTCCGGATAATTTAAAGTCATCAGATACGACCTCCCTGAATGCCTTTTCTGAGTTTAATTTACTTAAGATTATATTGGCATCGTAATACAAGGCATTGCCCTTACTTTTAAAAGAGCCGTCTGCCTTAAGTAATCCATCGAACACGCTTGCTTCCACATTGTAAAACTCAAAGCTATCTTTAACAAAAGCCATACTTCCGCTAATGTCTTGGAGTACTATATTATTTCCTTGCCCTACTTCTTGCTCTACTCCCTCTTCTTTCTTCTCCGGAATATCTAACTTCTCTTCGTTTAACTGTATCTGGGCAGAATCACAACTAAATCCGAATTCATCAAAAGTCAGAATTAGATTCTTGAAATTAAAGTTTTTAGCCAAAGTCTTCTGATCGTATTCGTGGTTAAACCTAATCTCAATATCTGCGCCCAAGGAGTTCTTTCCTAAATACCCTTGGAATTTTATATTTAGGTCTTTTAATAAATCTATCTTCTGGGTCGATAGCTCGAAATTTATCGACTTTCCAGCGTCACTCTTTCCTATGTCTATACTTAAACTAACCGGGCTATCCTCTAATAAGCCGGATATCTTCTTAGACCTAAGGCCTTTATTGTCCCAAATCAATTTAGAGTATATCCTATTCATCTTAAATAAATCTAAAACTTTTAAGTTACTGTTGCTTATAATTACTTCCGCCCTAAAATCTGAAGATTCGATCGGACCCTTGACATAAAAGTTTGAACTCAAAATTCCCCTGGCATAGACATAATCGTTATTTAGCTGCTTCACATCTTCTAACAAAAAGTCCTTTAATTCGCCTTTGATATCCAGATCAAATGTATCCTGGTAGTCATTTATCCTGCCCGACATAATCAACCTTGCGCTAAAACCTATCAGGTCTAATTTATTGATTATGAAATCACCGTTTATATATGTGGCTTCGAATGCGTAATCCAGCGGTGAATCCAACAAGCTATTGCTCTGATCAAAATCTGTCTTATCTATAAAGGCTGCTTTTAAAATCCTTATTTTGCCCCGGGATAAAAATACCTTACTCTGAGCCAAAGCCATATAGCCGCCAATATCAAAATTAATCATATCCATAAAATTAAAGTTATACAGCCTGACCAGCGATGACCTAAAAACCTCCTGGCTATTCTTTAAGCTGGCCAATAGAAAAGTCAAAAAGGCCTTGTCGAGTTTGTCTGTTTTATATACATGAGGATCTTCTATTAAGGCTTCCTTGCAAAACAGCTTTCTTTTAAGGATGGTGTTCAGGAAATCTGGTTTTAGGCCGATGCTGTTAACTTGAAAGATTTTATCCTTATCTTTACTTAGGGAGAGGTTTTTTATGTGAATGCCTGAGAAGATATCAAAGATGGCAAGAGAATAATCAAGGTCTAGGCCGACATCATCTTGAAGACTCACCTTTGCTTTTTTTAGGTAGTGGTTAAAGACAAGTGTTAAAGACAGGTCCACAGTAAAAAACAACACTACTATGGAGATAAGGGCAATCAGGAGTACTTTTAGTACTTTATGGCGTGAGCTCGAAAAAGAATTTGTCATTTCGCGTTATACTCATCCTATCCACATGGTCAAAGGCTGTATATATATTGCCAAAAGTTGAAGTGTAAGAAAAGCTCTCTTTCTTCTCTTTGAAGATAATGAATACCGGCTTCTCAAACATCTTTTCTCTTATGCTTTCCAAAAAATAGCGTTCGTTAAACGGTATGTTCTTATTGGTGCCATTCTGAGTGGCCATTTTATAGATCATCAGTTCGGCAAAAATAACACCCTCATCTTGCGGGTAGGCATTTATGTATTTACGGAAAGATATTGTGGCATCCAGATGATCGCCGGTCTGAAAATAATATTCAGCCACAGTAAAGGCAGCCTTGGGCGCATAAACAGAGCCTGGATCGTTATTTAACAGTGCCCTTAGTCTCAGAAACGCGGTATCGTAATTCCTGCTTCTGGCCAAAGAAGAGGCCTCACGATAGTATTGAGCGCTGCTAGAGAAAGTCGCACAAGAAGCCAGAAATACACACAAAACTAAAATGATGATTTTATTCATATCTATCTATTATGTGGATAAAGATATTATAATCATTAAATTGCTAAAGGCAAGCAATTTATATAGCCGGTCAAAACTACAGATTAATGGCAAATTTCTAATGTCCAATGTCTAATTAGACATTGGACATTGGGATTTTATTAGAAATTAGATATTAGTCATTAGTAATTAAGTACTTATCTTTTCAACACTACCTCTTCATCCGTATCCGGCATATAGGCGTTAATGCCGGATTGTTTCATAAGGCTATAGATACTCTTAGATTGTTCAATATCTCCGTGCACAATAAAAACCTTCTTTATAGGCAAACAGGACTTAGTATACCCGAGCAACTCCTTCTTATCCGCGTGGCCGGAGAAGACATTGATTACAGCCACTTGGGCATTCAGCTCATGTTCTACACCATAGATACGCACAAAACGCTCCCTATCCACAATCCTCCTGCCTAAGGTATTAGCTGCCATATAGCCTACGATTAAAACAGTATTTCTGGAGTCAGAGATATTGTTCTTTAAGTGGTGCAAAACCCTGCCAGCTTCACACATACCCGAGCCTGCGATAATAATCATCGGCCGCTTATCGTGGTTTAAGGTCTTAGATTCTTCCCGGCTGCGTACATAATTCAAGTTTACAAAGTTAAAAGGCCCTTCCTTTTTACTCTTCATGAGCACACGCGTTTCAGCATCCAAATAGCCGTAGTGCGTACGAAAGACCTCGGTAATGTTTGTAGTTAAAGGACTATCCACATAAATTGGTATAGGGGGGATCTGCTTCTCTTTTATGAGCTCGTTTAAGAAATAGATGACCTCTTGAGCCCTCTCTAAGGCAAAAGAAGGAATTATGACCTTACCTCCACGCTTTATGGTCTCATTTATTACGTTCTTTAACTTGATCTTAGCCTCGGCTATAGGGCCGTGCAGCCTTCCTCCATAAGTACTCTCTACGATGAAATAATCCATACCTTCTATGATAGTAGGTTCGTTTAATAAGGGCAGGCCTTTGCGGCCTAAATCCGCAGCATAACCAATACGCATAGAGTCACGGCCCTCCTGCTTTATATCCAAGACTATAATACCGGAGCCTAATATATGGGCCGCATCATAAAAGGTGCAAGTCACATCTTTAGTCAGCTTAAACCTCTGGCGATAAGACAACGGCCGAAACTTCTTCAAACTCTTGCGGCCTTCCTGGGCCGTATAAAGTGGCTTACGCAAAGGCCTGCCCAGCCGCCGATTCAACTTATTCACATAGCGGCTATCTTCTTCCTGGACCTTGCCGCTGTCAGCTAACATCAATTTACACAGGTCTTTTGTCGCCGAGGTAGTATAGATTTTGCAGCGCAGGCCATTCTTCATCAAATTAGGGATATTGCCACAGTGGTCTATGTGGGCATGGGATAGCAATACCGCATCGAGTTTTCTGGGATTGTGTTTGAAAGAAGAGTTCAGCTCGTAAAACTCATCGCGCCGCCCATAAAATATGCCGCAATCGATAAGGATTCTGGAGTGTTTAGTAGTGAGAAGATGGCTGGAGCCGGTGACCGTCCTAACCCCACCTAAAAACTTGATCTTAATAGACATAGTATAATTTCTAATTACTAATTTCTAATTACTAATTAATGTCAAAATCCCAATTTCCAATTAGACATTAGACATTGGGATTTTATTAAAAATTAGAAATTAGACATTCGACATTAATATTTTGTTAACCCAATGTATTTAATCCTATTCTACCACAACCATTAAATAACTTGTAAGAATAAAAAATATGCTTTATACTAATAAAACATATGAAAGACCAATCATTTTGGAAATTTATCAACAAGTCCTCTACCTTCATCGCTAAGAACCCGCAAAATACATCTTATCTATACTTTCCTTTAGCCAATGAAGCAGAGATGATGTCTTCTATTACGCCCCAGCTCGCCGGAGACATAAAGACAGACAATAACTCATTCCTGATGCTACCCACCTCTCGTCCTGACTTGGCCTTGACAAATTCAGCCAGAAATATCTGGATACACTTAACAAAAAGCAAAAAGACCTGGTCGCTGGCTAGTGATAAAAAAGACTCCACAATACTCGAAGCCGGCCTCCTCTATCATAAGATCATCAAAAAAAATACCAACCTGGGATTGGAAGCCCAGATAACTAATTTCGTTCCTGCGTCTAAAGATCACGTAGAGTTGATGTTGATCAAATTAACCAATATCTCCAAAAAAAATATTGAACTCAACCTCACCTCAGGTTTTCCCATCTTTGCCCGCTCCGCAGATAATCTAAGAGACCACCGCCACGTCACTTCACTTCTTAATAGGATTAAACAGGATAAATATGGAGTGATCGCACAACCTGTGATGTCTTTTGATGAACGCGGCCATAAAATAAATCAAACATCCTATTTTGTATTCGGCCTAGAAACCAGCAGCCAAGCGCCGCTAGGCAGTTTTCCCACGCTGGAGTCATTTGTCGGTGAAGGTGGTAGCCTGGATAATCCTATCTGCGTAAGGCACAACTTGCCGGTGAAAAAACTCACAGAAGCACAGCTCAACGGCAAAGAAGCTTTTGCCGGCTTGCGTTTTGCGACCAGAAAACTAAAACCCAAACAATCCCTAAGTTTTGCCTTAATCTTAGGTATCGCCAAGAACCGAAGCGAGATCTCCAAGACATTTAAGAAATTCAACAGTATAAACAAGATAAATGATGCGCTAAACAAGACCAAGGTGCTCTGGAAGAAAAAAACAGACGACCTCTCTTTCCAAACCAAAGACTATAATTATGACAGCTGGTTACGCTGGGTCAACCTGCAGCCAATGCTGCGCAAGATCTACGGCTGTTCGTTTCTGCCCGACTTTGATTATGGCCGCGGCGGAAAAGGCTGGCGTGATCTCTGGCAAGACTGCCTGGCCCCTCTGCTAAATAATCCTGAGAGCGTGCGGTCCTTAATGGTCGCTAATTTCTCAGGGATCCGCATAGACGGCACCAATGCCACGATCATCACCAAAAAACCAGGCGTATTCATCTCAGATAGAAATAATGTCTCCCGTGTCTGGATGGACCACGGGCTCTGGCCGCTGTTTACACTATCACTCTACATCAACCAGACCGCGGATTTAAGTATCCTGCTTAAAAAAACAACTTATTTCAGGGATTCACAGATCCTGCGCGCCAAAGAAATAGATGCTAATTGGGACGGCTCAGGAGTCCTAAAAACCAACCAGAACAAAATATATAGAAGTACAATACTCGAGCACATACTTATCGAACACCTGGTGCAATTCTTCAATGTCGGCCCGCACAACTGCATCCGCTTAGAAAACGCGGATTGGAACGACGGCCTGGATATGGCTTGCGATAAAGGCGAGAGCGTTGCTTTTAGCGCCTTCTACGCCTACAACCTCTACACCATCTCATTTATATTAGAGAAATTAAAACAGCATAACAATATAAACAACGTGGCCATATTAAGAGAAGTCCTGACACTCATAGATACGCCTTATAAGCCCCTAGATTATGACTCCCGCGTAAAGAAGGTTGAATTATTGAATAAATACCTGGACTCCACTAAACTCAACGTCTCAGGAAAAACTGTAAACATCAAAATCGACTCGCTCATTGAAGACTTAAGGCGCAAGGCGCACTGGTTATCCAAACACATCCATATCAAAGAGTGGATCAATTTAAATAAAAGCTCAGGCCTGTTTAATGGTTACTACGATAATAAATCCCGGCGCCTGGAAGGAAGCCACAGAGGCAAGGTTGACATGACTCTTACCGGACAGGTCTTTCCTATTCTAAGCGGTATCGCCTCAACGAAACAGATCAAAAAAATATACAGGTCAGCCAAAAAATACCTCCAGGATAAAAAGTTAAAAGGCTTCAGGCTGAATACTGATTTTGGCCAGCCGCAAATTGATTTAGGCCGGGCCTTTGCCTTTGCTTATGGCGAAAAAGAAAATGGCTCCATATTCTCACACATGTGCGTTATGTTTTCCTACGCGCTATATAAGAGGGATTTTGTAAATGAGGGTTACGAGGTGCTTAATTCATTGTACGATCTGGCTAAACACAGCAGCGTCAGTAAAATCTATCCTAATCTGCCGGAGTATTTTAATTTAGACGGCCGGGGCATGTATTCATATCTGACCGGCTCAGCCAGTTGGTATATTTTGACTCTGCTGACACAAGTCTTTGGCCTGCGTGGACAATCCGGCGACCTGCTAATCGCGCCAAAATTGGTCAAACAACAATTCAAAGATTCTAATGAGCTATCTGTACAATTAAATTTCGCCAATAAGAGATTGAATATTACCTATGTCAATCCTCATAAAAAAGACTACCGGCAATATCGCATCAAACAGGTAAGAGCCAATATCAAATCCCGCAAGATTTCAGACAAAAAATTCCTCATCAGCAGGAAATCCCTTCTCTCATTTCCATCCCAGTTGATTAATATTAAGGTAATCTTAGATTAGCTACTACGGAAAATTACAATAGACAATATCCAAATAACAAACAAATTACAATTTACAATTCCAAATATACAAAATAAATCTTTTTTGTTAATTGTAATTTTGGTATTGTATATTGTTTGTAATTTGGGAGTTGTAATTTGTAATTTAACTTCTTAGGGGTATCTATTTCAGATTGGATTTAGGATTTATTGTTCTTCGACGGGAACTAATCTTGGCTTTCCACCATAGCCTTTAGGATACCACCTGTGCAAGATCTGATCCCAGACCTTATCATCTGGTAGAGGCTCTTCTTCTACTTCTGCTGCGGGTTCTTCGGTGGGAACTTTACTAGTAAAGACTGAACCTCCCCTATAACCTTCAGGGTACAACTTATCGCGGGCAGGTCTCAATACTGCTTCATCTGGCGCGCTATAGGAACTGGCTTCCAGTGGTTCTTCCTCTGGAGGCTCAACCGCAACTTCTTCTGCGGACTCTTCCGCGGGTTCTTGAGGTTCAGTTTCCGTTTCTTCTGCGGGCTCTTCTACAACTTCCTCATCATCTCTGACCAGATACTCAAAATCTGCTAACTTACCATTCTGGTCAAAATAGAGGTAGACTTTTTCTTTGGGGTTGTATTGTGCCGACTCTCTGTAGGTAAATATATCCTGGGCTTCTGTCTGTTTCTCATAAACAGGATCGCCGTATTTGCGAATAACTTCACTCTTGCTCAAGCCAAACTCTAATTCATCCTCCTCAACATGCTCTAGGAGCAACGCAAACTTCCTGTCCTGCGCATCTACATATTTGTGGTGCAGCTCCTGCTCGCTGTTCACCCTCATCAGGGTCTTCAGCGGCTGGCTGCAGCCGGAGAGAAAAGCCAGAGTTAACAGTAGTATAAGGATTCGTTTGGTCATAGTACCTATTGTAGTAGTTATAGCAGAATATGCAAACTCTTTCTTCGTCCTCCCCATACTTACGTATGGGGTATCCGTTCTGCATTCTAACTGTCGAATATTCCCCACACGTGAGTGTGGGGTGTAACTGTCTATTTATAGGAGGTATGCGGGCAGATCTGGTTGAACGCGCAATTTAAACAGGCCATATAACTCGGCGTGGCCGCAAAGTTCTGCTCCCTGATGCCGGCCGCGACTTCCTCTATTTGGGAGTTCAACTCCTCAAAGTCATCTTCGTCCTTCTGGGCACTACCGACTAGGCCTGACTCCAGAAAATATAACTTAACAGCCTTAGGCAGAATGCCCTGTGTCTCTTTATAAGCCAGGGCATACAATGTAAGCTGCAGGCTCTTCTTGGTCTTCTTATCCGCTTCTTTCTGGCTCTTCACCTGTGAAGACTTGAAATCCACGATCACCGCATCTTTACCTTCTCTATCGATCCTATCCCAACGACCCCTAATGCGGTTCTTGCCCAACATAAAAGAAAACTCCTGCTCAATCGACTCCGGCAGCGTACTCAACTTCTCTTCTCTCTTGTAAAATTCAGCCAACGCCTCTCTGCCCTTTGCTGAGCGCTCTTTATAGTGGTCCATTCCTTCAAAGCCTTCAGAGCTCAATGCCTCCTCAAACCAGCTCAACAACTCATCCAAATTCACCTTCATCTTCTTTATTCTGTATTGATAGTAGCGCTCCACGACATGATGCATTGCGCTGCCGTAGAGAACAGTGTGGTGCGCCATAATCGGCACGCGCAAGACGTGTACATACTTATACTTCAAAGGGCAAGTAGAATAATCGTCTATCTTATAGGCGCTCAAATCTAATACTTCATCCGCGGGGATCTTCTTGCGCCTGGCCTTCTTGGACTCTTTGACCGCGGCAAACCGGGCGATCGTCTCTTTGGCGCTGGACTTGATCGCCTTGACCTTATCTTTAGAGATTCCCAGGGCCTCGATCACAAACGGACTAAGCTCACGCGTGCGCGTAGTGCCGTAATCTAATGATGAAGTCAGATACAACTCTTCCTGCGCCCGGGTCATACCCACATAAAACAATCTGCGTTCTTCCTGAATATGGAAATCACCCTGCGGCGGGAGATCTTTTATCAACTCTTCCGGAAAACTAATCCTCTGTCCGCGCTTTGGCCAGGGAAACTTTCCCTTAACCAGGCTGACCATAAACACAATAGGAAACTCCAAACCCTTGGCCTTGTGCACAGTTAACACATTCACCGCTGACTCATCCAGATCCGCCTCAGCCGTAGCCGGATCATCTCCGGCGTCGATCAACATATCCAGATGATTGATAAAATAGATCAATCTATCCTCACGCGCAACCAGCTCAAACTTCCTGACCATACCAAAGAACTTGGCCACATTCTTTATCTTCTCCTCATTCTCCAAAGACTCGTGTTTGACTAAGTTCTTTAGATAGTTGGACTCATTCAAAAATTTATATAACAACCGGCCCGTAGTATTGCCGCGCGAGAACTCCAGAAACTTCTCAATATCCCTGATCAGCTTCTTTATTGTCTTCTCTCCCTTTTCTGAAATATGCTGCAGCTGTTCAATCTTAGAAACATTATTAAACGTGTAGTAGAGGCTGTGATTATTCCTCTTAGCGTAATTCATGCAGTAACTTAGATCATCCAGCGGCATCTTATAGAGCTCAGACGAAGCCAGATAGTACATATTCACCGAGTCGCTGAGGTTATTCATTATGCGCAGGAACGCGATGCACATGCGCACCTCCTCGCGCGAATACAGCCCCTGATTCCCGCTAAACCGCCAAGGTATGCTCTTCATATTCAGGCTGCGCAAATAAGGGTCGGCATCATTATTCGAGCGCACCAGGATCGCGAAATCTCCGTATTCACGCTCACCTCTCTTAACCTTCTCATCAATGATCTGAGCCACGCCATCGGCCTCATCCGATACCGTGCCAAAGTGCAGATGATCGACCTTCTTACCCTTAGAAGACACACCTTTAAGCTTCTTATCTATGCCTGACTTTACCTCAAACCTCTCCGGATTATTGTTCTGGATTAATGTGTAGGCTGTGTCTAAGATGACCTGTGTGGAGCGGTAGTTCTGGATCAGGCTGATCTCTTTTGACTTCGGATACTCATCTTTAAAATTTAGGATGTTGCTGTAAGCGGCGCCGCGGAACCTAAAGATACACTGATCATCATCTGCCACAACTGATATGTTCTTCTGATCACCCGCCAGCAGCCTTAACAGCTGGAACTGAGCAAAGTTGGTATCCTGGAATTCATCTACCAGAATGTATTTAAACTGCCGCTGATACTTTCGCAGGATACTGGGGTGGTCGCGCAGGACCTTCAAGGCCAGATAGAACTGGTTGCCAAAATCAACCTTACTCTCTTGATCCAAGAGCTGCATATACTTCTCATAGGTGTGTGCGACTTCCAGATGCTTCGCCGCCTCTTCGACCTCGGCCTCGTCAGCGCCCTTATCAGACTTTTTAGCCAACTTCTTGGCGAAATCCACATACTCCGCCGGTGAAATATCCTCATCCCGCAGCCGGCTAAAAAGTCCCAAAATCGTATCAATAAACCTCGTGGGATTACTCAGCGGCCGGTATATCTTCAGCGGAAATTCAAATAAGTGTTCTTTAAAAAATATCCCCGCCTCCGGCCGTGTCAACACCTGAAAATCCGGATTAAGCCCCAACTCCAACGCGCTCTCGCGTAAGATCCTATCACCAAACGCGTGGAACGTAGATATCCAGACATCTGTGTAGCCGTAAGGAAGCAAAATATCCACCCGCTCAGTCATCTCACCCGAAGCCTTATCGGTGAAGGTAAGCGCGAGTATCTCATCCATCTTAGCCAGCCCACTCGCCACCAGCCAGGCAATGCGCCTGCTGATTACCGTCGTCTTCCCTGTCCCCGCGCCAGCAATAATCAGCAACGGCCCGTCTTGGTACGTGATAGCGTCTTTCTGTTCAGTGTTGACGTTTTGTAAGATTTGTTTTGTGAGTTGTTTATCCATTCTGGTCAATGTAGGGACAACCCTTTCGGTTGTCCGTTCTTGAATTATTTATTAATATTGTTTTTGTCTGTATCCCAATTTAACGGATTATTATTGACATATTCCCGGATTTCCTGCAAAGATCTTTCATTTCGAATTATGTGGTCATAGAACGAACGTTGCCATATTTTGCCGGAAATATTTAAATCATTTTGTTTTATATATTTTAAATATTCAACCGAAGATTTGGATTTAAATGAACAGAGAATATTAGAAATTGTAGGGGCCGGCCTTGCGTCGGCCCGAGACAATACCCCATCCCGTTTATTTATAATAACGATTCCGTGAATATGATTAGGCATAATAATGAATTCGTCGATATTGATATTATTATATCGATTTGTAATATCCCGCCAATTTTTATCAATAATTTGTCCAATCTTTGTTAATTCTATACGGACAGGGGCAAGCCCTGTCCCTACATTATTTTTCATTGTTGCAAATATATTCTTCCTGTCTTTTGAACAAACGGTAACAAAATATAACCCTTCCTTGGAATAATCATAATCTGTTAATCTATTCCGTTTTCTTTTTGATAAATCTGCCATTTCTTATCTTTCTTGAAACGGTTCTCAATTCATTCGGGGAGCTGGTGTACTAATTCAACTTGGTAAGCGGTCCAAACTTTGTCCACTTATAGTCCCCGACATGCTACTTTTATTCGGTCGCTTAATAAACTAATCTTAAACCTTTCTGTAAGAATAAGCTCCGCAATTTTTAATGAGACTAAACCTGCCCTTGCGATAGTCACTAAAGATAAGCGGATTGCCATAATATTATCGGTTAAATATTGAACGTTAAATGTTACAGCATCTTTGCTTTTTTTCATCTTCAAAACTGCGCTTAATGATTTCTCGTTTGGATGCGCACCATACTCTATTGTCGTTTCATATACTTTTTGTGCTGATTCACTCAGGCCAGTATCTGTTTTACATAATAACCTTAAAATACCTCTAATTGCAAATTTATCACTAACATTTTTTTTATTCTTTTTATTTTCATCTCTTGTAAGCCAAATTTTGGCATAGCTAGGATTCTTATAGATATTAAATCCATACAAAATACATTCTAAAATCCCCCTTGCAACCATGTATGATTCTGGAGCCTGAGTTCCAATTGCTAATCTAACTGCTCCTAAGAAAGCAGAGTGACTCTTTAAAATAAACAAGGCGGGAAAATATTCTTTGCTATTTTGAGCACATTCCTGTGCTTTTGTAAATAATTCATCAATCTCAATTAACTTTAAGAATTCACCCTTTAATTTAACAAACGTTGCATGACTTTGCTCATTTGTTTTTTCAAGAAAAAGTGTAATTTCATCCTTACCCCAATTATGCGGAATTGTTAATTCAATTTTTCGGCTTAATGCTTCCATCTTGTGTCCTTTGGACCGGTTCTCAATTCAGTCCAGTTTCAGAAGCAGTGGTTATTTTTTGCTTCGTTCAAAAAGTTTCTCAGTTATAAAATTCCAGAAATTAGCTTTATAGTACCCACCAATAAGAGATAAAGCTGCTGAAAGAGAATAAAAAATACGCAAATCCTCTTTACAGTAAAAATAACAAAAAGGCATAATAATTAAAGAAAGTAATACCAAAATTAAAGTATCGTCAATAATTTCTGCCAGTGTTACTTTTCTATCATCAGGATCATTTAGAATCGCTTCACCTTTCTTACTTTTTCTTAAAATCCTGAATCTTATACCATATCCCGAAAGACCTATACAAGCAAAACCAAAACACCAAAGATGTCCATAAAAGATACTATGTAACTCTTTCGATTTAAATAAACCAAAAGCAACAAGATAGTCAAAAAGCAAAGCAATAATGATAGCTCCTATCGAGAAATACCCAATATAATACCACTTTCGCTGCCTAAACTGAGCCAAATTAAAGCCTCTTTTATTTTCTTCCATATGTTTCTTTTAAGCCGGTTCTCAGTTCCTGCCTGCCGGTAGGCAGACGTTCGCGAGTAACCTTGGGGACGTTCCCCGATTATTTCGCATGAGTGCACTGCTTATTTAAATATATTTAAATTTCTTAGGTATCATCATATCTAGGCAATTTGCGCAAAAGATAAAGAGATAACAAAAACCACCGAAAAGCATCCACAAAGTTATTATTAAGTAATCTATTTCTCGAATTATATTAAGAGGAAACTTCTTACTAAAAAGTAAACCTACAAGACAAACACCAAACAATATTGATAAGAAAATAATAATAAAAAGGGCTCTTCTTTTGAGATAGTTCAAAAAAATACACCTATTCTCTACTATTTCCATTTTCAATTTATAGCCCTTTACCTTGTTTTCCAGGTTATTAATTACTGCCTCATAATGCGTTTTGGTAACTCCATTGTTAGTTTTCTTAACATCTTCCCTTAAATCTTTTATTTGGCTTGGTATTCTATCCTCTTTCTCTGTTTTGCATCTGTTATATATATCATCTTGAGTATAATGATAATAATCAGTAATTTTCGTTTTTGTAGATAATGCAAGATATCGCAGTAAATTATCATAAGATTCTTTAATTCTATTATACTGCACCTGCAATCTATAAACTGTAAACATCCCACCAATTCCAATTAGTGCTGCTAAGGATTGAGAAAGAGCTGCATAAAACCAACGATAATCAATTTCAAGACTGTACAAAAAATTAAATATACTATATATTATTGCCATGAATTTATTCTTGGACCGTTTCCTTCTATTTCTTTACTCTCTATCGACTTCTGCTAGAAGTATCTCTAAACTCTCCCTCGCCTAAGCGCTTGTAATCGGCATATCCCGACTCGTAAGATGTGTTAAAATTTTCACAGAAAATTTTAACACACTCGTCGGGATTAATTCAGCCTCAAACTTACGTTCACTTAGTTCCGTAAGTTTGGGCCTCATTAACCTTGGGGACGTTCCCCGAATCGTAAATGAGCGCACCCTCGGCGTTAAGACTGTAAGGGTTGCGCGAATTTATTCCGCCGAATGTATTAAAATTATAGTCCCAGGAAATCTGAAAGATTTCAGGGATTAAATCCCGGAAATTTCTCAAGAAGAAATTTCACGGGAAATATAATTTTGATACATCTTATGAGCCGGAACGTAAGGGTGTCCCCTATTTATTGTGTCCTCATTTAAACTGCTCTTTTACTTTGGGACGGGTGAAGAAATAAATCTTCAAAAATGACGTAACTAAAAATGTCGCAAAATATGATGCCATAATCCATTCATCAAATGGAATAAAACTAAAAGCGGCGGCGGCTAATATCAGAATAATGGGATCCGAAATAATACTAATTATCCTTCCGAAAGGTTTTAACTTTAAAGTACCTATCCCTGAAATAAACACCAAAGTAAATGGAAACGTTATCGCTAACAAAAATTTTCCAATCCACATACCCATAGAAAATGATTTGTCACCAATCGTAGGGGAAATAGCTATCATGTGCCCCATTGTTGCAAGACAGTAAATAAATGCAGTGCTCCCAACTGCACCAATCAGGATATTAAACCAACCAAAAACCGTAACCCCAACTGACCTTTTCTTCTCCATTATTCCTCTCTCTTTCCTAGCTTCCTAGACCGTTTCTTTAATGAGGACGATCCCTTTACTATTGCTACCCAATTGTGGGCGCGCGCCCACAATTCTCGCCGCGCGGCGAGAATTGCCAATCTATCCTAATTGTTGTTATCCGGGAAACTCCGCCTCATAAGGATAATTTTTTACCTCGATTATGAAAATTTTCTTCTGTGGTGCAGCAACAGCGTATCTATGCATTCAACGAGCTGGTCCTTATGCGCAAGTTTTTTAATGAACTCTTGCTTTTCAAAATACAGGTATTGATCCTTCGGAGATTCCTTTTCTCCACTGATAAGCGCGCTCAGAAATACTATGGGGATATCTTCTAGTCCCACTTCGGCTTTTATCAATCGGGCCACTTCGCCGCCGTCCATATCAGGCATGACGATATCCAGAAGAATGAGATCCGGCTTAAATTCCCGGGCCACTGCCACGGCCTGGGTCCCATTTAACAAAACCTTTACTTCGTATTTATTGGTCTTCTTCAAATTTGATTCTGCCTGTACCAGAAAATCTTGCTCATCATCGACGATTAGTATCTTGATTTTGTCCATCTTATCTCCTCCAAACGTTAATACTAATTCTTGGACCGGAAATCGTTAAGGTCATTAAGAAGGTCGTTAAGGACCGTTTCTGATTTCGTTCGGAAGGGTGTCCTTATTATTTTTTCTTCCGCTTTTTTGAAACTGGCTTTTTCTTTTTAACGGATTTTTTCTTTGCAACAGGCTTTTTCTTTTCACTAACCCGGGATTGATCAATATTGGTTGTTTGAACAGGAGCTGCTTCTTTTGGCCTATTGTCCATTCTTGCCTTAAACTGGTTACCAGCCTTACGGCGCGAAAAGCACTCCTTGCAATATACTGGCCGATCTCCGCTAGGCTTAAAAGGAACCTCGCATTCTTTCTTGCAATCTGCACAAATCACTTTGTGCATGATCCTAGGTTCCCTGTGGCGCTCCGTTGAAGGGACCGGTAACGGTTGTTGCCGGGGTGCCACAGAAGATTGTAACGAGATCCAGCTCAGGACCGCGTCTATTTTCGTTTCAAAAGATGTGAGCTTCTGAACCAATGCCGTAAGGAGTCCGGCGATATCCTGATCGACACCCACAGAAGTTGAGGAAAGTTTAGTCTTCATGCGCTTACTGTTCGTGCCTTTACTCTTCATGAGCTTTTCCATTGTTCTCCTTTTCTTACATTTAAATATTCCTATATTCCTAGACCGCTTCTATCTATCCGTAATTTTTTGAATTATCTGGGCGGCCTCTTGTGTCACGCCGCTTAAAACAGGAAGTCCTGTAGTACGATCCCGAAACATAACCCCATAAAGTAGAATCGCTTAGGACCGTTTACTAAATCGTTCGGGGACCTGTCCCCTTTTTATCTCCCATTCTCAATTCTCTTCATTCACATTGCCTTCATCTAATTTCGTCGAGCGTATTAAAATCGCATTTTTAAAATAGAGTTGAAAGCCATATGTTGCATATGTCCATCTTTTGTCGCTATCATCAGAATCAGCTATTGAAGTAACCTCATATGGCCTACCCCGAGAAGCAAGTATCTGCCTTTCCTTCATACCCGGAACTATATCTCCTCTACGAACTTTCTCTTTAACATCTTGAGACCAATTCGGATTTCGTTTTATTAATTCTTCCTTCAAAAGCTTTTCTCTTCTTGAAGTGAAAGAAGGGCCGATCTCATCGATAATCTTTTCAGTGCCAAAAGAAGCAATCAGTTTTTTTTCTGCAAAATCCTCATCTTGAGATACTTCAGACACTTCATCTGTTTTTTGTATTTGTTTTGGAGAGGTGGCAGCCTCACACCCCACTAACGATAAACAAAAAAATAATACTACTATCTTTTTCATTATCCCTCCTCCTCTTTTCTCCACTGCTTCCAGCATCTATGGTTAGGCCTCTCTCTAAATATTCCTAGACCGCTTCTACCTATCCCTTTATCCTCTATTAACTTCTGCTAGAAGTGTCCCCACAGGGGCACTTCAAACAAAACTTGTTGTACTGCAAATACTTATCTGGAACCGGTCTTAAAATTAATTGCAATCCACAAGGATAACCTCGTAGGTTATCCAAATCTTATTTTATAAAATCAAAATATACTGCTACAGCCAAAGATACGGCTGAGAGAACAAAGATAAACAAGTAGTTTAATCTCTCTTTTTTTGAACTTAAGCTACAGAGCATGAACGCAAGCAGTTCGCTTTCATCTTTAGCCAGCTGCTTTTGATCCAGAAGTTTATCTACCAGCCCTCTCTGCGTAATTATTCTTGACCTGGCTTGATTTATCCTATATTTATAGGCGAAAAACAAAAAGAAGCCACTTACGCCTATATACCAGGCGATCTTTCCGTAGAGAGGGTCCAGATGCATTAGGACAATCACAATACGTATTGATATTGTGGCAATAAGCCCTATTGTAAAAAATACCCAGGAAGCAAAACTATCTTTACATCTTTTTCGCTCAACACAATTTATGCATTTACCTTCAAACATAAGTCTTTTTCTACTCGTCAACCTTTCTTCTACCCGTGGGGACGTTCCCCGATTTGTAAATGAGCGCATAACTTACGCGACTACAAGGAGCGTAAGCTATATGCGCGAATTTATTCCGCCGAATGTATTAAAATTATAGTCCCTAGAAATCTGAAAGATTTCAGGGATTAAATCCCGGAAATTTCTCAAGTAGAAATTTCACGGGAAATATAATTTTGATACATCTTATGAGGCGGAACGTAAAGGTGTCCCATTCACGAATGATACTCCTCCAGGGCCCTTTCGTCAACCCCAATTTAGGCAGAAAAAAAGGCGCTAACCGTTTATGCGGCTAATGCCTTTGCTTTGCTCAGGAGCTCAAATCCCCAGAGGGGTTGAGTTCCTAATCTAATTTTAAGTAACTTCGTAGGTAGTGATCCAAATCCCTAAGTTATTACGCAGCTTTCTTGATGCTTTTAACGTCATCTTCAGAATGGATACTGCAGCAGATCCTGGGGTTATATCTACTCAAAATCGTCTTACAGCGGGATACTTTGCAGATCCTGCCACTTCTATAAAACCTGGCTTTCTTAAACACGCTGCACCTCCATCGTCTCTTCTAAGGTGAGATCTCTCAACCTTAGAGCTTAACGGCCTTGTCTTTTCTGCTTGGAAAAACAATCCCTGCAGTAGACCGGACGGTCTCCACTGGGTTTGAAAGGCACTTGACACTCTTTTTTGCACTCTGCGCAAGTCGCGTCGTGCATTTCTTTCGGCTGGCCGCCGAACCTATCGCCATCTTGTGGAAATCCCATGCTACCTCCGTTTTTGAAAAAGATACTGCCCGGCACTGGGTGCCGGGCCGTGCTATCTTACGTTACGCTTTCACTACATTGACTGCCTGTTCGCCTTTATCGCCTTGCTGAACCTCAAACTCAACTGCTTGACCTTCACCTAAAGACTTAAAGCCTTCACCCTGGATCGCGCTGTGATGTACGAATACATCGTTGCCGTTTTCAGGAGTAATGAATCCATAACCTTTTGAATCATTGAACCATTTTACTGTTCCTTTTGCCATTATTTACTACCTCCTTTCATCTAAGATTTATAGTAAATAACGACAGAACAATAAAAAATCCGCTTGGTAAAAAATCTTTACCTTGCGGCTGAATCGTCTACACTTTTATTTACTACTTATGTGATACAATTGTACTAATTATACACTATTTTGCCTGTTTGTCAAGCAATACTTGTAACCCTTGGAGGCGCCTTAGCCTATTTTAGTAGGACTGCTTCTATTTTCTGCTGTAGGCGGATCAGCCTTCGGCTGAATCCCCCTTTACTCTCTATCGACTTCTGCGAGAAGTGTCCCCGTTATTGCTCTTCCACAAATATTTTATCAGAAAAGACCGTAAAAAGGACTGTTCCTTCCGGCTCGCTATAGCCGCCAAAATACACTGGGCTCGGCGCCTTACCGTCGAATAGTTCGCACTCTCCTCTGAGCCTTAACTCTTCATCAAGACGGACCTTTCTGCAAAGAGAGTACAGATGCGGTTTACCTGAACTTTTTTCTTCTCTTAGCGAATTAAGGCACCAATTTTGTCCGGAGATGGCTATATCGCTTACGACTTGTGAATTACCTTCCAGCTCCATATAATACTTATTTACCTGCTGGCAATTATGCTGCAAGAGCAGTTCATCCGCATTAGCATATGCCCCTAATTCTGTAATCAAAACATCCCGCTCCATAAAGCGTAGGAGCTCTTTTTGCTTCCTTATTTTATCAGTATGATAGTCAGACACATAAAAATCAGACGGGCTTAGTGTGGCAATTGCATACTCAGGCACATACGTAGACCACGTATGGACAACACCCTTGGGCTCAAGCGGATTAGTGTAGATAGCCAGAGCCAGTCTCTTATCGCTTATAGTCTTTTTAATCTTATCCACTTTGCGGCCATCGATAGTGACTAACTTACCGTCCTGAAAAACTAATTTGCCTGCATCTTTAGGGATGACCTTCTGTTCTTTAATCTTAAGGCTGCTTTCCCTGGTTTGAGGCTGGAAATTATCCACTGCCTTTACATCGCTGCACCTATGGCATAAGAGAGACCCGGAGTGGTAAATGGCTAGTCCATTTGGCGTCTCTATCAAGAACTCTACTCCTGGATAGAGCTCTTTGCCTGTTATATCCAAGAAGTAGCGCTGTGACATTGGCCTTATAACCAGTCGTTCAATAGTATAAATCTTGCTGGGTTTGATGATCTTTACTGCGTCTATAACTTTATTATCATGCTCTGGAGGATCTTCCTCTTCCTGCCTCTTTAACTCCTCTATCCTGTCTTCGTATTTCGAATAGGCTTCTTCGGTTATAAGATAGCGCGCTTCTTTTATCTTATCTCTATATCCCAGCAATTTTAGGAAATTCTCCGAAGGGTGGTCATGCGAGAAGAAAAATACCACTGTCTCGTCCTTTAATTCATCCGGATTAATTACTCCGGTAAGAAGGCTACGGTGTAATCTTTTTCCCTTATACTCATACTGGCGCGCCGGCCTATCATTGCAGTAATCAAAAACCAACAAACAGGAAGAAGTTTCTACGGCAAAGCTATTATAATCAAGCCGAAAACTAACAGCTTGCTCTGTGCCTAGCGGAATTTTAAATATCTCTTCCACAGCCTTATTCTGCCAGCCTCGTTTGGTTTCTTTTGATTTAGCCGCCAGAGAATCGCATGGCATAAAAACAATACCAATCAGCACGAAAATAATAATAGGAAGGAAAAATTTGGTCCTGTATGTCATAATTTGAATAACTTTGGGGGACGTTCCCCCTGTTACTCGGGATAAATTTGGGCTTCATTAATCTTACTCCTCCGGGATTGGTTTGACAAGGGAAAACGTATGGGAAGCTAAACTTCCCAAAAAAAATAACTTACGCTACTTTTAGTCGCGTAAGTTATGCGCTCAACTTCCAATTTGAAGCTGAGCTTCTGAAATTTTAACCTATACGGTTACTTGTCGTTGTAACTGAGAATCTTCTTCCTCTCCCTTTTTTGCAGTGCCCTGTAGGTGGATGAGACGATCTCTTCGTTGGTCAGGGGCTTACGCAGGTACAAGTCCATGCCGCCGTTGGCCAGAAAAGCACCCAGGCGGTCCATCATGGCCTGGGGGGAGCCGGAAAAGACGATCACGATAGTCTGAGGAGAAATGGTCTTTACTATCTTGCAGAGGTCGGCGCCATCTATCCAAGATAAACTCATATTCGTATAGATGATGTCAAAATTCTCACGGCAGACGAGCTCTTTAGCTTCGCTGCTATCAAAGGCTATCTTGACCTCAAATCCGTCTTTAAATAACAGCTTTTGCATCTTCATCAGAACGGCCCAATCATCATCGACAATCAGTATCTTTGGCTTCATGTTTCTGTCCGCCTCTTTTTAATTCTTTGTCAGGTAAAATGCCACACAGAGTTTCTTAACTTCACATTGCTAAAATAAAAAAACAACCAAATCACCGTAAAGGCAATCTGGCTCATGTTGTATTGTTGTACCTTCGGTAGCTCAGCCCCCGCCATTTATTCGCTGGCGGACTGGAACTTTGCGCCCCCTGATTGCTCAGGGTCTGCCTTTATCGGATTTATCCCTATATAATAAGTATATCACAGAATCCTGCCTCTTTCAATCAAAACTTAAACCCCTTATTTTGCAATAGGTTAGGTCTTATTGCTGTCCGTCAACCTCGTAGGTTGCCGACTTCGCTCAGGGACACCCTTGTGCCTAATTTCAAAGCCGTCCCTAATTTCCCCTATTAAAGTGGCTAAGTGACTTGGATTCCAGGTACGAAATTCTATCTTATGTGATTCTATAAACTTCGGCAAGATTGTTTTGTCTATACCTTCAAAAGCCATAGCAATTATCGCATTGCCTTCTTCATCGCTTCTTTCAAGCTCCCAATCAACCCATTTACTCGCGTGAGTACTCTCTCCTATTAAACACACCGTGACACTTGCTCTTGAAATTTGATTACCTATAACACGTTTGATATGCGTCGAATCCGAGCTATCTATTGCCGTTTCTATTGATTCATCATAAAAATCAAGTTCATAATTTGGATTTGAAAGCAAAGGTCGTAATTCCCGAACTTGCCGCAAGTCATCTAAATGAAAGCATAAAAATGCTCTTTTAATTTTGACCTCCTTATTGAACCCTTGGTAGTAACCTAGAGGACTTATCCATCAACCTCCAAGGTTGACTCGGCTTTCGGCTTATTTTGACCTGAGAGATAAATTGCTACTCTTTGGCAAGATTTTCTTCAACACACTCGAGGAGTTGCTTTATATCATAGGGTTTTGCTATATATGTTTGCTTACCCAATGCATACTTTCTTGCAACCACCTCTTCTTCTCCTATAAGCCCGGTAACAAATATTATAGGAATATTCTCCAGGTACTTATTGGCTCTTATCTGACTGGCTACTTGCCCACCATCCATTTCAGGCATAGCCACATCCAAAAGGATCAGGTCGGGCATAAATTCTATAGCAACATCAACAGCCCGTGTCCCACTTATCTCAGTTCTCACTTCGTATCTTCTGGCACTATCAAGAATTTTCTTAGTTGTTTCTAATATCTCTATCTCATCATCTATAACTAAAATCTTCTTTTTTTTCATTTTTGTACCCTCACTTTCTTGGATCCGGCAACCTCGCAGGCTACCAGCCTGAAATTTACTCCAACCTAGTATTTCTTATATAGTCCGATTAGTTCGGCTTGGCCTAAGATGTGGCCCTGCATTGCTTTTTCCAGTGTAGCTTTATTTTTTACGCTGCTGGATTCAATGTCCGTATCTAAGGCGTAAACTTTAAAGAAGTAGCGGTGCGTACCCGAAGGTGGGCAGGGTCCACCATAATCTTTCCTGCCGAAGTTATTCATAGCCTGCTCTCCGGGTATCGAGGCTTCCTCGATTGTTGAGGCGACCGGGATGTTAAACACTGCCCAGTGCACCCAAGTGCCCATTGGCGCATCAGGGTCATCCACGATCAAGGCCAGGCTCTTAGTGTCTTCAGGAGTGTTTTCGATTTTGAGTGCGGGATTAATATCTTGGCCCTGACAGGTAAATTTTTTGGGGATAGGCTCATTATGCTTAAATTCCGGACTGGATATAATCATACTCTCACCTCCTGTTTGAGCTTGAATGTCTCCAATGCTAGCCAGGCAAACCCACATGAAAACAAATACTAAAATAACAATAAATCTGTTTCTATGCATTCTCTGCCTCCTGCCTGTATTTAAGGTAAACTTTGGATATCTTTACCAATTGCGAACGCGCGTTCGTAATTAAGCCCCAAGCCGAAGGCCTTTGGCGAAATAGCCCGGCGAATATGAGCCGGGACAAATGCGAACACGTGTTCGTATTTGTCAGCGTGGACAAGCGTCGCCTTTATTTTTTCTCTCCCTCGCCTAAACGCTTGTAAATTTTGGCGCTTTGCGCCTAAAATTTACTTCGCAGGCTTCGAGATAATTCAGCCATCAAACTTACGCTCACTTCGTTTCGTAAGTTTGGGCTTCATTAACCTTAAACAGCATTCCTGTCCCTTCAGCGATAGTAGCTGTGTCTGAGTAAACTTTCGCCACAACCATAACTGCACGACTTTTTTCTTCTTTTAAACGGGCTTGCACATAAATTCTATCACCAGCTTTGGCGGGATTCCTAAAAACGATCTCTTCTTTAACTGTCCGGGGATTCTGTTTTGATAGATGGACTACTGCGTAAGCCATTGCCTCATCTATTAAGGTAGCAATAACTCCGCCGTGTATGATACCGGGGGGGCCTATATGGTTATGATTTGAATTGAATTCGCCAAAGACGCAGTCGTCTTTAATCCTAAACTTAACTTTCAAGCCCAACGGATTGCTGGCACTACAACCAAAACAGTTTGGATCATGCGACATCGCCATGAGAAATTAACATTTTGTCCTAATTGTCGCGGTGCGGCAACAATTCAACTACGATTATGAGGGTTTCTTTCTGTGGTGCAGCAACAGTGCATCTACACATTCAACAAGCTGATCCTCATGCAGAAGTTTTTTAATAAACTCCTGCTTGTCTAAATACTGGTATTGCTCCTTCGGAGATTCCCTTGTTTCACGGATAAGCGAGCTCAAAAATACTATAGGGATATCTTCCAGCTCCACTTCGTCTTTTATCAATCGGGCCACTTCGCCGCCGTCTATATCAGGCATGACGATATCCAGAAAAATGAGATCCGGCTTAAATTCCAGGGCCAGTGCCACGGCCTGGGTCGCTTTTATCAAAATCTTTACTTCGTATTTATCGGTCTTCTTCAAATTTGATGCTGCCAATACCAGAAAATCTTGCTCATCATCGACGATTAGTATCTTGATTTTGTCCATCCTGTCTCCTCCAAACGTTATCCCTTATTCCTGACTTACCCCTGAATTCCTGTAATTCCTTAATTCCCGGGCCGTTTCTGATTTTGTTCCGCTATGCAGAGGTTAATTCGCACCGACGTTACGTCAGGGCTCATTAAGAACTATCTCTTCCGCGGCGAAAGGACGGCTTTTTTCTTTGGCTAGGCCTGCGACTCTCCCCTTTGGGCTTATCAAAGCGGTAAAATGGTTTTTCTCTCTGCCCAGACCCTCTCCCTCCTCCACCTTGCTGCCTATCAAAGCGGCCAGCAGAAGAATCTCTTTCTCTAGAACGATCCCCGTATCTTGGCTTTCCCTGACGCTGAGAATGGCCAAAGGGACGGTAGGGCCTGGAGAAGTCTTTGCCTCCATTAGTCCTTTGCGCAGGCCTAGTAAGCAAAGTGTCTACTTTCTTCTCCAAATTAATAATCTGCTGCTGTAGTCTTTTTACTAAAGCTAATACCGACTGCTCTTCTTGCTCTGGGACTGGAAAATCCTCATTCTTAGAATCTTCGTTCATTTTTCTCCTTTTTTTCTAACCCGTATCATTTTTTGCCGTTATTAGCCTCGCAGTTACTCAGCTTTTTATAATTCTATGGCCACGGGCTGCTCGCCTATGTAATATGTTGCAGAATTGAGTGATCCGCCGCATGCGGTCTTTATCGCCGTCGTTTATCTTCTGAAATTATGTATGGCTATGGAGAACTTCTGATAGCACAATTCCCAGGTACTACTCCCTAATTTTTCGGATTTTATGAGACTGACTGCCCCCTCCCCTTATTTATCTTTTCTCTTCATACCCAGATACTTCTTGAGCAACTTTAGCAAATCTTCAGGTAAAAATGGCTTTATGATATAATCCGTGGCCATTGAACTCTGGGCTTCAGCGATAGAACCGACATCCTTCTTTGCCGTAAGCATAATTACGGGTATGGAACGAGTAGCATCGTTATTCTTTAATCTAGATAATACCGCCAGCCCATCCATTTCTGGCATCATAATATCCAAGAGTATCAAATCCGGCTTTTGTTGCACGGCTAAATCGATACTCCTTAGCGCATCGCTTTCAAAAGTTACATCGAATTCCTTAGTATTCTCCAGATATTTCTTTGTGAAGTAGCAAAAATCCACCTCATCATCAATAAGCAGAATCCTTTTTTTTATAACCTGTTCTTTATCTGACCAACTCCAGGTCTCCATTATCACACCTCCTGCTCATAATTACTGAGAGTTATTTTTGCGATATTAAAGAGGGCCAATGTTTAAATTGACCCCTCTATCTTGCTGCGAAATATTTTATTTTATCAAAAAACTATTCGCCCTCTCTAGCTCTCTTCAGCTCTTCTTTTTTGCGTCTTTCTTCAATAAGGCGAGCTCGTCTCTCGGCTTGGCGGAGCCTTCTTTCCTCAACCCTTTTTCTATTTAACTCCTCATGCCTCATTTTCTTTTCTTTAAGACGGGCTTGCTTTTCAGCTTCGCGCCTTACCCTTTCTTCTTCTCGAGATGCTTTTAACTCTTCTTTTTTACGCTGAGCTCTTTTCTTGTTCGCTTGCTTCTCGGCTTCGCGCATACTCTTTTCTGATTCTCTTGTCCGCTTTAGCTCTTCCACAAATATTTTATCAGAAAAGAC
>JBHPGU010000017.1:0-37001 GCA_042570265.1 Candidatus Omnitrophota bacterium
TAATAGTAGAGTAACCTGTTGTGTCCATCTATTACAGTATTTTCGGGATAGACAAGATACCGGCTAGTATTGTTGTTATCAGAGACAGGGCGCTTAAAACAGCGACTTCTTTTACACTGTTAGGCCAAAATGCAATGGTTAAGGGTGTTCTTGGCCACAATAATGTCGAAGCACTGGCAAATTATTTCATAGATTATTTGAGGGTTAACGACAGCAAATCTTCCAGCCCATCTTCTTCCCCTGTTGCTGAACTCGTGAGGACAAAACAATCTGTATCGATTATCGTAAGTGGAGAAGAAGTACATAAGTTTAGTAGGCAAAAGATAGAAGCAAACCGTAGAAAGGAATTTGCTATTAAAGGTGAAGATATAAGTCCACGAGGAGTAATAAGCATCAAGGTTTTACAATTATTGCTAAATAACGCTCCTGAGTATATAAAAGACGAAATAAGACATGGAGGCCATTTAGAGGACTTTTTACGAGTTGTCAGCGCTAAACTCTCTATTAATGACATTCTTATTACTCAGAAAGGTCAGGGTGGCGCTATATGGAGCATACTCTATTTCTTCTTGACCAAAGAAACAGATGAATTTGCTGCTTGGGCATATGAACACCCGGTTCAGGTGATAGCTATAAGAGGCAGGAAATACTTAATAGATGGACACAACAGGTTACTCTACTATTACTTTCGTCTGTTAGGTATAGAAGATATACCAGCTACTATTATTACTATTCCTACAGAAAGGAAATTTAGATTAAATCTTTATCTTAATCTGCAAAGACAGAATGCATTAGTTGAAAGGGCCCTTGGCAGCAAGTATGTCGAAGCACTGGTATTTGATTTTGTAAATGGACTGAGAAAAAGTGAGGCCGAAGGAAGCAACTCTTCCAGCCCAATTAACACCCAGCAATCCTCGCCCCTCGTCGAAGAGATAAGACATAAAAAGGGTTATGATTATACACTCTTGGGAATTATTGGCAAAGGACATGAATCGTCTATTGAGGTTGACGCTGGGTTTACGCTAGAGCATGAGGATAACGCAGTTATAGTATTTGAAGTTGATGAGGATGGAGTAGAGACGCCGGTATCTATTATATGGTGGCATGCTCCAGAAGGCCGCTGGTTTAGTGATTATTATAATTACGTCCCATATGGACTAAGGAATGAAATAGAAGTTATGGAATTGGAAATAGATGATTCCAAAGTAAGCGTTACTTCTAATCCTGGTCAACATACATTTGTAGTGAGGAAGAGAACTCCTACGTCGTCCGACGTCCGACGTACGACAGAATCTTCTTCTTCGCCCGTCTCTCAAGACGAATTATTAAGGCGAAACAGGAATCTGCTGGAATTCGTTAATGCTCCTTGGTATCGAGATGTCATCTTGCATTTAGTGGGCATGTTAGATGTAGGAGAAGTAGATACCGTGGTCGATATTGGCGCAGGCGAAGGCATTGGGTCAAGATTTATGGCATCAAAGGTTGGTCCTAGAGGCAGAGTCATTGCTATTGATAACGATAAAAAAGCGGTAGAGCTTGCTCAGGTTTTAAGTGCTGACCACCGGAATATAGAAGTTATCCACGCGGATGCGGCAACGCAAGAAGTGTTAGGGGTATTAAATGCAGAAGAGACTATAGATTGTGTGACTGCTTTTAATATGTTGCACCTTGTCGATGATAAAAAATCCCTGTTGAGTATAGTCCGATCTTTATTAAGGCAGGGAGGCACATTTGGTTTTACTACTTCATACTTTGAGGGCAGCCAGTCGGAAGAAGCATCCCTACTTGTTGGATCCTTATTTAGAAAGTCCTTAAAGAATCTTAGACGCCATCCTTCTGGACAGAGGATTAAAAGAGATTCAAGAGGCGCATATAGGAAGCAGTTGTCTGAACAAGGGTACTTTGATTTATTGGAGAGCGCAGGATTTAAAATTGTTGAAAAAGACCAAGGGACGTTCGATATACCTTTAGAAAAGGCCGCACACTTCTTTTTAAGCGACCATGTCTTCGAGGGGATGATGCCGGGAGTGGACCTGGAAGTAACCAGAGAGGTCGTTACGGAGGCAATCGGCGGAATATTGGCAGAGGGGCCGCACGCGGAGGCATTCAAGAGGGATTGGTTATATGTTGTAGTTGTAGCGGCTAAAGAGGGTGAGTCATCTGTCAACATGAGCTCGCCGGTAAATAGCACAGATGTCGCCTGGCAGATCTATAACGCACATTACAGAAATACCAAAATGGATGTTATCCAGGTTGGCGACAAGGTAAGAGCAGCTGATGTCGCGGCCAGGGAGTTCTTCCTCGGCTACCAGGATTGGTTTAACAAAGAAGGCAAACTTGACCTACAGGCAAAATTTATATTGATGTTTGCAACAGGTCAGAGTCCGGAGATGACCTATAAGAAGATAACGGATGTGTTGAAGAATTGGCCCAGTAGTTATGTGCAAGAATGGCTAAGAGAAAATGAAATAGATCCAAACATTAAGCCGAATATGAAACGCGTGATAGCTTTTCATTTAGATACAGTAATGCCGCAACAGAGAGAGGCATATTTTGGTTTCGCCAATATCGTGAATAAGTGGTGTAGTAAGTTTGGCATCCCCAAAGACCAAAGGTTCCTCTGGTACGCAGATTTAAAATTAACAGATGAAGGCGAGTTTGTCCGCATGAGCCATAGAGAATTCAACAAATTACGCAAGGAAATAGAGCAAAGAGGTTTTAAGGTAAAAGAGTTTCTTAAAAGAAAATTAAGCGAAATGAAAGAAGGCGAGATCGACGCAGAGACGAGAGCATTTTTAGTCCAAGAATTAGATGGAGTAGAAGCGATGCCAGATACAAACGTACAATACAACTTTTTTGCGGCAATGCACAGACAGAATGAGCAGATGACTAGAAGGTTAAAGAATTTAGGCGGTCCGCACATAGTCTTTGGCAGCACAGGCCCATCCTATGAAGGCAGGGGCCACGTTGCCTTTGTGGAATCTATGTTTGGCGTATTTAAGAAGGCGTTTATGTGGTTAGGAGCTCACCACTTTGCCGCGAGCCAGGCTGCTCAAAATGGAGGATGCTCAAACTTAATCGGCAAGTTCGGCTTCTCTACATTTTCTGTGGCAGACTTTACCCAGAGAGAAGACGCAAAGCTCATCTGGATCGTCCTGGATAATAAGAAACGCAACACTGTCTTAAAGATGGTCGAAGGAGATTATGATAGGGATTTCCCTGGATATCCTGCTGTGGGGCTACAGAGGTCGAGAGGGGTCCTAATTGTAGATGATGCCTCGGCTACGAACCTGCGCATAAACAAACACCCTTGGGATTTTCGAGTCTTTAAACCCCAGGAGTGGACTACTGATATGGTAAAGAAGTTTTTTGTACGTTTAAGCAAGGATGTAGGTGAACCGATACATCGCCTTACGCAAGGACACTTCCTTAATAATGAGTCTGGAGGTACGCATCCAACACTACGCCGGATCAGAAAGAAAAATTTAAAGTCCTTGATCAAAAAGACGACCTGGTTAGAGAGGAAGCATGGTATTTCAGAGGAGATAGAGAGTAATATCGCGTTCGCTGACGCTAATTCTTTTGCCACGGGGATTTGGGGCTGGAAATTTGTAGAGGATTTTCTCGAAGCACGAAAAAATCGCGGTCGATTAAGAGCCCAAATAGATATTGATAAGGACAATGCTACGTTGAGAGAAGAGTTATTCCAGGCAGAGCAGAAACTAAGAGAGTTGCAGAAGGTGGCCTTCCTTCCTGATCCTCACCAAGACGATAGGTTCTTAGCAGAGCCAGCGGTATTTAGGCAATTGATCGCTGACGAGTATATCCGCGCCTATACTATCTGTGCCACAGTTGGTTCAGAGGCTATAAGCGATAGCTTGGTAAAGGAGATGCTTACCTATATGATGACATGGGATCAGGAGAAGATTGATGCGGCCAGAGGCTTAAACCGCGAGTCAGCAGCGAAAAAGTTACTGGCAATGCTACTGCAAAAACCAGAACCGCAAGAGCCTCTTAGGTATAATGTGCGCTCAAAGATGAGCTCGGAAGAGTGGGATTTACGAGCGCAGATACTTTTTAACTACATATCCATAAAGATTTTAAAGGATAAAGGTTTAACTACGTCGCAAGAAGTACGAGAAGTATTCCCAGTATTGATAGATTCATTAAACAAAAAACCGAAATGGGGAGCGCGCAACCTTAAATTGGTGGATAAGATAAAAGGAGTCATAAGGATCATCGAGGAGAAGACGACGATGTTGTATTGGGGCGTTGAGTATAACAACATATTTGATCCCCTAGATCCGAGTTGGTATGAGTCAGGAGTAAAGATGGGTACGGCCAGAGAGGGCGATATTGAACGTGTAATCGCAATTATGAGGAAGATCGGTAAAATAGATATAGTCTTTGGCAACGGAGAAGGATTTGCTGATTATGGCTCTCACTCTTCGACAGAAGCGACTATAATCACAGCTTTATTAAGGCTCATTGAAGATAAAACATTGAACCCCGAAGAATTAATATATGTGACTTATGCTGGTGTATGGGAGAGGATAAAAGTAGAAGAGGCGGACCTGACTATTGTTTATACAGGGAAGGAAGTGGAAGAGTTCATCAGAAGATTCTGGCAGTTATATGTATCACAGGCGCCTGCTGAGGTACCTGATTCCGGTTACGATGAATTGATTATGTTCAGTGAGGCGGTAAGAAGAAACGGAGAGATAACCGCAAGAGAGTTGCTAAAGTTGGTCGATTTATACCCTGGGATAGCTGAAATCCTCCAACAGGAAGGTATTGCGTTAAATTATTATATTAAGGATTTGACTAAGAAAGAAGTTCGGGATGAACTGCAAGCAAAGGTCGATGAGCTCGAGCGTATACGGGACCGACTTGGTGAGACCAGCGCTCCCAAATTATACGGAAAGCTTCCCTTACCACCAATCAATAGAGAAGAGATTCCTGAATACGTTATTGAGGTTTTAGGTATAGCCTCTGGCGAGAATAACAATAGCTCGCCAATTTCTGAAAAATTTGGCGAAGCCACGCCGAAAGCGGGGTCACCGTTAAATGATAGACAAGTTAGATCAAGCACAACGCATAAAAATTTTACTCAGGAAGAAAGCGGTTCCTCGTCCACCTACGGCGGAAGTTCGCCAATTGTAGATATAGTGCAGGAGTCAATTAACGAAAGCACTCTACCAGAAGTTCGGCAAATAGAAATGCTATGTCAAACTCAGGCGAATTCGTTATATGAGCCTTTAAAAGACAAGAGAACTGGAGTATTCCTTACGACTCCCATTCTATGGGCGTTGTATATCCTAAATTATATGAAATATCTAAACCCAAATGCAAAAGTAGCAGACTTGGGAGGAGGTAATGGCAAATTGGCCTTATTGGCTTCCCGACATTTCTCAGAAGTCAGCTCTATAGAATGGCAGAAATCATTGTATGAAGATGCTTTGGAGAACCAAGGTAAATTAAACGACATTCCAGGAGTAGCCGATGTCCAATTTGTCCTGGGCAATTTCTTGGATTTCGATATGGACCTATCAGGGTATGACTTTTTATACTTCTACTATACTATTCCTCAACCTTATGAGGACAGTGAGGCATTTAATAGACTCTTGAGAGAAAAATTAGTTAGCCAGACTGGCATGAAAGATGGCGCTAGGTTGATTGTTTTTGAAGGATCCGGGATAATTTCTCAAGACCACGAGCTTTCTCATGAGCAGATTGGAATTGGCCAACCCTTTATAATACCTTATGCAGTTTCAGTGTATACTCGTAGAGTCACTTCCAGCTCGTCCCTCCCCAACAATCAACCAGAGAGTAGTCCCTCGCAGATAGAAAATTTAGAGGTTGGTAGAGGTACTGGTTCTAATAGCTCGCCTTTATCTAACAATGAAGATTCTGTCCCGAGGATTGAACATTTTAGACTTTTACATAGAGGCTTTGAAGAAGAGGGCTATCCTGTTTGCCCTGGTGCTGAGGACTATTTTATTGAGGCCGTAGAAAAAGAAAAAATAGAAGTGGTGAGACTTAAAGCCAGTGAAGTAGCAAGAGTAGAATTAATGCGAGAACCACACTATGGCCTACAGCTGGTTGACACTCCTGAGTTAATATTGGCCAGAAAGACAGTTAACGTGCCATCTTACTTAGTATTAAATGGTTATATAAGAGATAGAGATGGCAGCACAAAAACTCTTAGAGGACTTATTGCCCTTTTTATTAGCAGTCAAAAGACCCTTTTATTACTGCGGTATTTAGCCTATGTCAATACAAATAGAATGATTCAAGATATTCTAGATATTGAACAGGCAAGGACTGCGGCTACCTCCTCGCCGCTTGGCACCAAAAAGGATATTGGAATATGGGGTCTTATAACAGCGGCAGGTGCAGCGGCAGGTGCAGGTTTGTTTGCTATTTTGAGAAGACGTGTTAAATCAGCAAAGAGCTCTCAGGAGGCAATTAGTGCACTGAAAGAAGAAGATGCATCTTTATCTGAAACAGGAGAAGAGGCTCAAGAGGAGCCTGCTGCAGTTGTAACAGAAGAGCCTGAACCTTTCTTACCTATGGTTCCTGCTTTCTTCCACGCAACAGATGGTAGCAAGTACCGTGTTATTAAAGTCCACCCTGATGATTATACGCGATATGCAGTAGATTTAATAGAAATAGCACAAGCAGAACAAGAGAAACATGAGCGGGAAGCATTTAACTGCGGTCGCAACCAAAATGGTTCTTATCCAGAAGAGAATAGCGTATCAGCAGATATATTTGGCTATCAACATAGTCTTTTAGGGAATTTTACAAAGAGTATTCTAGGATTCTATGTTGTCAAAGGTGAAAAAGGAGACATTGTTGGGGCAAGTATTTATCAAAGGTCAGAATATATTGATGAAATTGGAAGAATTGGTGTAAGAATGGTAATTGCTGTAAGAAAAGAATTTCACCACAGGCGTATTGGAATAAATCTTCGTGGTATTGCAGTAAGAGATTTAGGAAATCACGGGCATAAGGTGTTTTCTGCTCTTATACATGGAGAGAATGTTGTGAGTCTTAGAGCTCTTCGCAAGTTTGTAGAGTCAGTATTGGGCACGACTTTAGAAGAAGGAGCTGAATATTATAGCCGAGGAAACTGGGGGCGATTTTACTACTTTAGGGTGCCAGATCGCATAAAAACTTCTGGTAATTTGTTTAGGGGCAATCTAGCCGATGGGGATGAAACCACCTCCAGCCCAGTTCTTTTCGTCAATAGCCCGATGTACGATAGGACGAATGGCGATGGACGAATGACGAAGGGCGAAAAAGCCTACGGCGCAAGCTCCCCGGTTGCCTCAAGCCTGCCCGCCAATGATTCTGTGGCAGGCCATCAAAGGAACGCAAATCCTGCCAATTCTCTAGATGCAGAGATACTGATTGAATTAACTAAGCACCCGTACTATGTTGTCCGTGCAGCTGCGGTGACCGCACTAAGCAGAGATCCTGATCATAGCGGAAGATGGACAGAAGCCTTTATTTCCTTAACTAAAGAGAGTTTTGAGCCAGAACCGAGTGTACGCCAGGCTGCGGTAATCGCTTTAGGCAGTATTGCTAATCCGGACGCAAGAGTAAAAAGGGCGTTAGTCCGATCAAGCGAAAAGGAGAATGAATCGAGCCTTAGAGTGCGTTATCTCGTAAAAGACATACTAACAGGTGTTTCGCCCCTGGAGCCGTTACCTCCGCCAGAGGTACCAGTTATAGTAAAGCCAGGAGAGTATAGGCCTGACCGTAAAGATTTATTTGATTTCATGCGGGCTCCTTTCTGTCATGAAGTAGATGGGAATATGTATAATAGCGTACTTAATAGCAGGGGGTCTCTTGTCGAGGTAAAAGGAGCCAGAGTAATCAGGGTCGATGGAATAGATGTGGACGGCCGGCACAAAACAGAGATTTTTCCTGAGACCCATGACCGCGCTGCCAGTTGGTTGCAACTTAGTGATTGGTTTAGGCAGCTACGTGGTGCTTATTGGATCTTTGGGGTAAAGAGTTACGAAGGAGAACAAAGAGTGGATGGTAAGGTCATCGCTGTCTTGTTAAATGATGTTTTCGTGGAAGTGGATGGTATCAGTTACAGTCTCAAAGGGATGATCTTTAAGTTAAAAGTATTAGACGTAGGCGGACAGCGGCTCCATACTTTTATTTTAATAAGACACTCTGGTATACCTAATATTTTTAGAGCGTTCGTTGGTCGCAAGCTCACACTGGAGGAGCTAATGTTGCTCTTCAAAAGAGATATAAAACTTCGTGATTTGGATTCATGTGGCTCCAGCCCGCTTCGCGCTTCACAGAGCAAAAACGGAGTTTCCGCAAATATGACGGCACAGGAGTTAAAGCAGATCGCCGGAATCGGTAGCGTCAACCAGACTAGGGCAGTGAATTCGGCGGCTGAGGTCTCGTCCCCAATCGCCTCAGGTCGTCTGGTAAGCACAGATAATCGTAGATTTGTTGTTATAAAGCAGATGGTCGCAGATAAATCCACCTCCAGCCCGGTGACGGGAGCAAAAGCATTAGATTATCGTGCTGTATTAAGGAGGCCCAAGAAACCAGGAAGAGTAAGGGCTCGTACAGGAGTGAGATTTTTTGAAGCTACGATAAGCATAGATAGGAAAGATTCGCTCAGTCAGATAGAAGTCGGAAGAGAAGTCCAACACATAACACTGGCTTGCTATATCAATCCAGAGATTTTCCGGAAGATGGTAGAGATGGACGAGCGTTTCGCTGATAGGTACGGAAGGGCCATTGATCATATTCCAGGTGCTTTTGCTTTTGCTAAGCTTAAAATAATAGGCGATGTCTTTTTCGTTTATATATATCAAAGCAAGCCTTACGCATTGTTGAACTACGGCTTAAACAAATATCCGGAATCCGAAGCATTCATTAGAAGATATTTGGCTGAATATGAGGATTGGTCAAAGGTCATGCTCTTGGCAATACAGGATTATGCCAGATACCTAGGCAATATAAGAGAAATATGCATAGGAGATGCTGTTTTTCAATTTGGAAGGAATGATAGGTTATATGATTCCACGCCAAACGATAGGCTCTTAGATAGGTTGTATAGTAGCGTGCCGGAGGATTTAGGCTACGATTATATGCCTTCAAATCAGGGACGCCATTTCTTTGAATGGGTTAATTGCACTTCTTATTATTATAAGTCAGTATCGCCGCTTTCAGAAGAAGGTCCAGGCGACATAGATTATGAGGCAGAAGTCTACTTCGCGAGACAAAGAGCTAACTCTGCTTCCTTGCCCGCCAAAGAGATTGGCGAGACTTCGTCTCCAATCGCCTCAGGTCGTCCGCAAGAGCCCTCTTACAACCTCCTTGAAAAATCATGGTTTGACCTCATCCTTAAATCAATCACCCCTCTGGAAGACAAAGAAGAAAGAATCGAGATACTCGAAACTCTTGCCCAAGACCTACGGGAAGAAGGTATGGACGGAGGGGAGATTTACCACGTCTTTAATTCAATAGCCACTCGGGATGATTTTAAAGAAAGAGCTCAAGGAATAAGGAGTGCAGCCCAGGAACTCGCCTCTCTTGCTAAAGCCTTACGAGAGAAATCTATGTATGGAGAAAACCTCCTCCCCATCTTTCAATCAATCGTCCTTTTGGATGATATTAAAGCAAAAGCCCAGGAGATGCAAGAAGCTCTTCACAAACTAACCGAGACAGGGGACGCTAGGTTAAATTTAGATAGTGAAGTCACAGAAGCAAAAGACAGAAGAGAATTCTTAAGACGCATTATTAAATGCACTGTTGGAAGCTCAAAAGGCAGTGTTTATGTTAGAGCAAAAATAGGAAATTACTACATCCTTCTTACCAATACTCATGTGGTTAAAGGACATAGTCATGTTCGATTATATCAAAATACAGAAGCCGGAGAGTGGATAGGAAGTGCTTCTGTAGCGCTGAGAAATAAAGTAAATAGTCCCTCGACAGGAGATATAGCCATATTAGTAATCAAAGAAGAGGATGTGGAAGGAGGATATCTTATACCGATTGAGATGGTGTCTGGATTTGAGGATGGCCAGTTAGCTACTCTGGTAAGTGGTTCTAATGAGACTGTATCTAGCGGACACCTTGTCAGAGTCGGAGACAGTGTTATCTTGCTGGGGGCCAGATCTGAGGGAGGCGATTCAGGTTCTCCTTATTTGGTTGAGATTGATGGTGAGTATTACGCAGTAGGGATAAACGCAAAACCTGGTCCAGTAGGCATGCTCCTTACCACCGAAATAGTAAAAGGTATGCTTGAGGCGCTTAGAGAGGGCAAATCAGACACATGGATGTTGACTACGCAAGACCAAGAGATAATAGATATTCTCATAGAATATTTGGAAGGAATGCTTGCTGATCTGCAGGCGGCTGAGGCTTCGTCCGCCACAAAGATTGGCGAGACTTCGTCCCCAATCGCCTCAGGTCGTCTGAGCAGAAATCCGCTGGGAACTTTAAGACAAGGCCTAACCAATCTCGGCTTTGTGTCTGTTTCTTCGCCCCTCGAAGAACAGGTTATCCCAAAAAGGCTTGTGGTGAATTTTAAGAAAACCCCATCTTCACCCGTAACTAATCACGACTCATCCTCACGAGACATTAATGGTGAACTCCATATAGCTGAGGATAGAGATTTTGGTGTTACTTCTTCTCCGGTAAGCGAATCTTGGATTGAAAAACACAGGCCGGAGTTAGTCGGTAAGTTACTAGTCTCTTTATCGATGGAAGGCAACATTCCTGAATGGGAAGGCCATATAGCTCAAGATGCAAACACAAAAGGCGGTTTAGGCGCATACATGGGCGACAAGCGTGAAGGGCTGCATAGCATAGGAGTGAATGCCTTTGGAATCCAGCCAGGGTATGCATATGCCGTGAGGCGCGGGAGAATGGTAAAAATAAAATATCAAGAGCTTATTGATAGAGGCTTAGCTGAAGTGGTCACAGATAAAGAAGGCAATCCTCTCAAATTCCAAGTGGAGGAATGGGATATGCATGATCCTGAACATACAGAGAAGAACCTCCTTGTAGATATAGAGGTAATAAGAGTCAAAAGACAAGGACAAGCATCTTTATATCTTTTATTATCAGATGCGTTTAATATTCTTTATCCTGATGATAGAGTCATTCGTTTTACGCAAGAGATGGTATTTGGTAAAGCTGTCCATGAATTATTAAAGAGATTAGAAATTGTGCCGGATATTTTGCATTTAAATGAAGCGCATACAGTTGTAGCTGCAGCTAGGCTGCGTCATGATCCTTACTTTAAGAGAATGGCTGTTGTGTATACAGTGCACACGAATGTGGCAGCGGGGTTAGAGATATTTCATACGGGAGCGTTAGGGGTAAATGTTGACCGCATGATTTATCAAATAGGATATTTAGCAGAAGAGATAACCTCGTATTTCAGAGAAGGCAATATTATTGATTTTTGCTACATGGCCGCACTGCTCGCAGACGCGATTAACGGCGTAAGCAACGAACACGCCAAGGCAGTGGATGTATTGTTCAAGAGTATGTATGGGAAAGATTTCCCCATTGAGACAATCGGAGTGCTAAATGGTTCCGGAACGTGTTGGGTCATGGATGCATTAATCGAGTTAGCGCAGGAAGGTAAGATACCTACAAAAGAAGAGTTATGGCTGTATCACGAAGAGGCGAAGAAAGAGGCTTACGCTGAGATTGAGTCGCGCACAGATATTGGACTTGATCCTACAAAGCCTACAATATGGGCTGTACGCAGGTTAGTAGATTATAAGAGTCAATATCCTATTTTACGATTCTTGATACATCTATTGGTTGCTGAGAGAGACCGTGCCTTCACAAGAGAAGAATTGAAACAGATCTGGTTAAGGGATATTCCTTCTTTAAAGTATGTAAGTGGATTAGTCGATCAAGTTCTAGATGGCTTGTTTAAGGATAGAGAGATGATAAATGGTCAAGGTATGCAGGTGGTTGTTGGCGGGCCTGAGTATATGCCGGATTGGGTAGCGGAATTCAAGAGACTCCATAATTTACCGGAACTAAAAGGAAGGTTTGTATACGTGCCTTACCCTGACACTAAGCTTCTTAAGATGCAGTCCATAGGAGCTGACATTTGTATTAATATGCCTAGAGATTTAGAGGAAGCTTGTGGAACTTCTGATCAGAGAACTGGTTTGAACGGAGGCATAAATATTGCTTTGAGCGGCGCCGGGCCAATAGAATGGATCAGAGATTATGATGAGCTTATCCAAGAAGGTAGCGGGTTTTTATTCGGGCCATACACTACGCAGACACCAGACGGTCCGCAAAAGAACGATGAGCGTTTCTATCGGGAGGCACCGGGGGATATTTTTATGAGGATAGAGGCCGTTGCCAGAATATTCTATGAAGACAGAGAGCTTTGGCAGCAACTAATGCTCGCTTCGTATATTGACGCCAATAGCATGGTTACAGCCGAAGCCATGGAGCAGCGCTATGCTCTAAGGGTTTATAGCAGAGCTCTTGCGAATCGAAGGGTCAGGATAGAACGCATGGAGACGGAGCAGTCTAATGGTCAAAATTCAGGTAACAGCTCACCAATTTCATCTTCTCATAGAGGTTTTATTTTTAGCCCATTTGCAAAAGGAGAAGTGTCTGATTTATGTCTTCCCAGAGGCTGGCCAATTGCAGGCGGCAGCCTCACAGTCCCCCAATTAGAGGCGAGTCGTCTTATTCAAACCTCAAACTCCTCACCTTTAGCAGCCTCTAGCCCCATACAAGAAGATTACACAGAGGAATTTATTGATACCTGGAAGGCGCTTACTGAAAGCGGCGGCTTAAATGAAGTATTAGCACTTTATGTTGCCAAACCCGGTTTATACAGAGACAAAGTTCTAAAAACAATCATCCTTAATGCTTTAAATAGCCCAACTGTCAAAGACAAATATATAGCCATAGAATTAGATAGGTTAAAGAGCGGGCTAAGCGAATCCGGAGAGGATATTGATCTGGATGCCGCAGCAAAAAGAATTAACCTACGGTGGAGATCAATCCGTGAGAGAGCTGGAAATTATAATAAGGTTTATTTTGAAGATGAACAAATTAACCTTGTCTATGAATGGAGCAAGTCAGAACAGGCTATGGTGAGAATCGCACCCAGTGATTTCGTAGATTATCTCACAGATACAGAGCGTATTCATTCATTCTTCGGGCAGAATTTTAGGGTAGATGTAATTACGCACAGTGAAGAAGTTACAGATATGCAGGAGGATTTAGCTTTCTATCAATCTCATCCAGAATTTTATCAGATTATTTACGGCTTAAACTCAGATGATCAGGAGACAGCTCTTGCGGCGTTGCGAAGATTAGAAGAGATGATTGATAACCAGGCTTTAAGAAAAGAAGCGCTACGCTTGTTGACCGCTGCTTTAGGAATTGAGAATTACTATATTCAAAACAGAGCGCAGACAATTCTAAATAATTTATATTGCGGCAGGCCATTGGAATTCCCTGAAGCCGGCGTTACCCAAATAGTAATGTTAGGAGAAAAGATTGAGATTGAAGATATGGTTATCCCTGTTGGTTTTAATCCCTTTACCAATAAGAGGAGGCTGAGAGAGTTTAGTGTTCGTGTTGTTGTGGCTACGAATTACTCCTCAAGAAAAAGATATTATGATTTAGAAGTTTACCCAGAAACAGATAGCTCTGTAAGGCTTAGTCTGCCTAGGGGCGCACGTTCTATCGTGGCGGAAAAGGGAGTTATGCATTTGGCTGTACAGATAAGACAGAATGAGCGGTTTGATTGGGAATATGTTCATACCCCTGAAGTTAATCTGAATATTTTTATTCAGCCGGATATGAGGGGTAAGGTGGTTTATCAAGCCTGGCCGGCATATTTGGGGGTGTATGATGAACATGGAAATGTCAGATATGATAAGAACGGACATGTTATTCCAGGAGACTTCAATACAATTGAGAGGATACTCCCAGATTTAAAGGAGCAAGGGTATACTCACATGTATGTTATGGGAGTTTATCAGCTTGATCGTCCAGAAAATATTATTGGTCAGGTTGGTCCGGATGCCTCACTTTTTTCAATTCTGGAATTTAATATTAGCAAGGAATTAGGAGGAGAAGAGGGATTAAAGAGCTTGATTGCGGTTGCCCGAGAACAATACGGAATTGAAATTCTGGTTGACCTTATCCCTCATGTGAACCAGAATTTTAAAGATTTGCCGGAGTGGGCCATTGTTAAGGCAAGGGCATTTGGAAAGATTATGCGCAGATTAGCTACAGACGGGAGCGTAAACCATGAGAACGGCCTGCCCGTTGAGTGGCATGATTCTGTAATGATTAACTGGAGAGATTCTCGAGTATTAGAGGCGTATTTAAGATTAATACACAGATTGGCCAAGATGGGTATAAGTGGAGTACGTATTGATGTGGCCCACAATTTTGGCGTAATGCTTCCAGCAGAAAAATCTTTAAAAAGCAAACAAAAGCTGTTCGGGCACATTACTAGCTGGGAACGCAATACGGATGGTGGTTTTAAAGTTGTAAATGATTGGGATCGCCTGCAGGCAAATCCTTTATTGGTATGTTTGGTAAGCGAAATAAGTAGAGAATATCCAGATTTTATCTTCTTGGGAGAAAATTATGGCAGGGATATCCAGCTAATACGATCCGGTGTCATACCTATGGATTCCGGAACATACTCTGACTTACAGAAAGTTATTATAGATGGCCAAAGCACACAAAGAATATTAAACGGGCACTTTCGCTGGCTATTCGGAGATTTACCAAAGGGTGCCCAATTGGCCAGCGCTTTGGAGACACACGATTTCTTCCGCGTTATGGATAGGTGGCAACATCACGGGCCTAAGAGACTGAAAGCAGCGATTTGGACATGGTTGGCTACTACGCGTGGCCCTATCATTATTTACAATCGCCAGGAAATAGGAGAAGTTCACCGTATTAGAATAGATAACTTTACTGAACATAATTATGAAGAGGCGGATAGGCAGCGCTATTATGCCCAACTGGATTTTGAGAGAACGCATGGCGAGAAAGTCCAAGATTTCTATAGCAGAGCATTAGCTTTTTATCGCAGCCATAATTCTCTGCATAGCGGAGATAATTACATTTTAGACACTAACCATGATCGAATATTTTCCATAGCCCGCTATAACCAAAATGAAAGTTTTATATTTGTCATAAATGAAGGCTGGGAGACGGTCTTTGCAGAAATTAGCTTAGAGTCTTTGTGGTCACAGTTAGAGGTTAGATCTTCTCAGCGTCAATTTTATCTACTGACTAACCTTGAAACTAAAAAGGAAGAAGTATTTAGTGGAGAGGAGCTAATATCCGAGGGCCTCAAGATAAGATTAGGTGGTTATGATTCGGCAATTATTTCTATAAGAAGAATAAGGGAAAGCAAACGAGTTAGCCAGCCTGACAAAACAGCTAGTAGTCCTATAGGGAACGTCAAAGAGCGCGCAATAAAAGACGCTTTATCTAGATATGGTACACAGTACAGACCTGTTCGCACAGAAGTCAATTACACCTTTGTCTGGTTGGAAGAAGCTGCTTTAAGGCGTGGTTATGCTAGCTTCCAAGAGAGGTTTTCTTATCTGGCTTATTTAGTTGAGGGCGAAGACAAATTAGAAGATCTTAGTGCCGGAGATTTAACAGCAATGATCCATGATTTAATAAATAGGCATCCGGAGAGAAAACAAAAGATTAAAAAGATGCTTGTTAGTTTAATAAAAAAGACAGAAGACGATATTGTCAGATCCGTAACAACCAAAGTTTTGCGCTGGATGGATGTGGGGGTCGCAGTGTTTGTGTCTCCAGAATCAATTCCTTTCTTTCGAGTCGGCGGTATGGCCAATGTTGTAGGAGAATTGGCTGTTGTATTGGCGGAATCAGGATTAAAAATGTATATAATTCTGCCTCAATATCAAAGTCTTGATAAATCAACAGTAGAGTATACCGGTAAAGTAGCGGACATCTATATGGGCAGACACGGGAGAACCTGGGCGGCCATTAGCAGAAAAATAGTAGACGATGTCGAGTACTTATTATTAGATAATCCTCATTTCGCCGATTACTTGTACGGCAAGACCACAAAAGAACACGAGTCATTGCGTGCTATCTTTTTGTCGCTGGGTGCGCTGGAAGCCATGAAGATGATGAATATTCATCCTTCCATCGTGGTAGGTAATGACTGGATGTGCGCGCCTCTAATGGCACACCTTAATTCTGAAAATTCTCTTTACAAACAAGACCCACACTTCTCTGAAACAAGGACAGTAGGATGGCTGCATAACAATGGCCAGGACTATCAGTTTAAAGTACCGCGATACCATGATGGAGTAGACCTGTTGGGTAATTTAGGCCTACCTTCTGAAGATTACGGTTGGTTTCTTGATCCCCACAGGGATGAATTAGTAAACTTTATGGCTGCTTTTATCCGTCACGCCAATTTGATAGTTTCTGTAAGCCCTGGTCAAAGAGCGGACTATTTAGCTAGTAATGATAAGGGCGGAGCTGAAGGTTTTCTGCACATATTTAGACAGTTGGCAGATGAAGTTCGACTCTTTGGCATAACCAATGGTCTCCCTTTAAGAAAACGACAGAGAGAGTGGCTTGGTGGCATGTCCATGTTTGATTTGCATACAGAAGAAGATTTGAGAAGATTTGTGGCAATAAGGGATGAATTAGCATTGGAGTCTAAGGAAATTTTGGCTAAGCATCATCCGGAATTCTGGCCGGCCTCAGGAGGCCGCTCCGACTTTATAGATGGTGATCACCTGGTTATCACCATGATTTCTCGTATCACTGAGCAGAAGGGTATACGTTATGTTCCACCTTTCGTGCGTAGAGTTATTACAAGTGGTAGTTACCCGGATGTGTCATTTATCTTTGCCGGAGAAGGAGAAGCTGATTTGATGGGACAGATTAGACAACTTGTATATGATTTTCCAGGAAGGGTGGGATATCCTAGCGTCTATCTTTCGAACAAAGATCCTTCGGGAATATACTATCACTTTTATCGATGCGGAGATATTTTGATTGGTTTTTCAGAACATGAACCCGGAGGCATTGTTATTATGGAGGCAAGCGCCTTTGGTGTACCTGGCCTTGTTTCTGATAAACAGGGGCATAAATCTACGATAAGAAGTATTAAGCTAGATGCATTTGGAATAAATAGCGATCAACCTGGCTTTAATGGTGCGAGATTTCCTATAGATGAGTATTCAATAGAAAATACAGTAGATAATATCATGATTGCTTTTGGTGAAATGTATGAGATTTGGAAGTCCAGACATATGGACAATAAATGGCAGACATTACGGACTAATGCTTTATTATCTGATAACAGTTGGACTAGGACTTCCCAACTTGTCGAAGCGCTATTTAAATACGCCCTAGGGGCAAAAGAGTATGAGAGCATACTTCTGGAAGCTTCAATTATTAAAACTGAGGATGGGCAAACTTCCAGCCCCATAACGTCGACTAAAGATCGAGAAGATCCTAAGGCAGATATACAAAAGATTAAAATCTATAATTCTTCTTCTAAGAAGGCAGCGCTCAAGTCTATAAGGACGATGTTTACAAAGGAAGAATTATTAACTGTATTTACTGCGCAGGCAGTGAATATGATATTTGAGACAGAAGCATCAACAAAGAAAGATAAAGGCAGCTTATCGTCATCTCCTATTAGTAATCCCTTGATTTCTCAATCAATAAATTCAAATAGATTTTCGCAAGGCTTCCGCCTTCCGTGGCAGGTAGTGGAAGTTATTGCAACCCAAGCCTTTTCAACACCCTCGGCGACACTAATAGTGGAGCCACATGTGTTGGGAACCCTAGGCCGGACCAATCTCGGCTTTGTGTCTGTTTCTTCGCCCCTCGAAGAACAGGTTATCCTAAAAGGGCTTGTGGTGGATTCTTGGCTCATAGCTCGTAGCTCAGAGCTCATAGGCCTAAGATCTGACAGCTATGAACTATCAGCTATATCTTCCTCCTCGCCGCTAAATAAAACACAAGCAACACTAAATAGTCCTCATAAATTTTTTACAGGAGAAGAAAGCGGTTCCTCTTCGTTGGTATCACAAACTAACAATAGCCCTTCTGCAAATATGACGGCACAAGAGTTAAGTCAAATTGCGGGAATTGGAGGCGTCAATCAGACAAGGGCAGTGCCAGAGGCGACAGAGGCAAGCTCCCCAATCGCCTCAGGTCGTCAGGTAAGTACAGATTACACAGATTCAAAACCACAGATTACACAGATTCAATCCTCTCCAATCAATACGCCAGCCGAAGGCTGGTCTGCCTACGGCAGAAATTTCACCTCCTCGCCAATAACAACAGAAAATAATCCAAGCATCTATTTATACGAGAATCCTCGCGATCCAGATCTAAAATTGGACAGCTTTGACAGAGAGAATTACTACTGGGATGAAGAGACAGGCTATTGGCGCTCAAGGCATTTTCCAAGGCTTGTTTTAGGTACTTCTGAAGACATAAAGCATTCTTTGAGACAAAGTGCGCCTAGGACAGAGATGGAAAATCACGTGGCAATAAGATTAAAAGCAGGGTTTAGCATTTATGCCTGTGACAATCATAAATACTCGGTTATCTATATAAAAGAGGCACAACGCAGAGGGGATGTGTTACCTAAGAATAATGATCACATATTCATAGATTTGCATCCTGACAGCGATTTTGATGCTCCGCCTATACCCACCAAGAAAGACTTGAGTGTTTTGTATACATATGTAGAGAGATTGAGTTCTTATAATTTTCTCAAACCGCTTGTTAATAATAAAACCATCGGGAGGCATTTCTGGGTTTATGATAAGGAGACTTATAGAAAAACGATGAAGGAACTATATCTGGCAGGTATTAGGGCTTCCTCAACTTTTGACATGACCCCTATCGCAACTAAAGTGCCGGTTTACCAGTCTGATTTTGATAGATATTTTCATGAATATTTTGGAATAGAAGAGAAGCCTCGAGGAAGAGCGATATTAAATATCGATACTGATGCTGCAGATACAGTGAAAAAGTTTATTAATTTCTTAAAGAATCTTTCTTCCGAAGGAGTAACCCCCTCAGTGGCAGTTATCTCTACAACCGGACCCTGGTTCGGATCAGTAGAATTTGCCGGAATAATTGCTGAGAAGATTCCGGATATATTCAAGCAAAGATCCTCGTCGCCGGTGGAGAAAGATGAAGTGGCTAAATCCCTAATTACTGACTACAGAGAAAGATTCGGTGGCTCGTGGTTTTATGAAGAATACATTCTTCCCGACTTACTTAAACAGATAAAAGACCCAGAGACATTAGCTGCTGTAGAATCCTTCATTATTGACTTCAGAAAAAGATTCGGCAACTCGAAGGATTATGAAAGAGATATCCTTCCTGACTTCCTTAAACATATAAAAGACCCAGAGTCACTCAAGTTGATATTAGACGCCTGTAGTGCAAGTAGCCATATAATTATCTCTATCCCAGAGATCATTTTGCTAAGAGGCCTTGCTGAAGGAAACAAAGACGATACAACCCAGGCTTTATTTGAAGAGTTCTTTGAGAGAATTGATCCTCAAGGCGCATATTCTAGAATACCCACCACCATAGGAGCGAAGATAAGCTTTAGAAGAGAAGACATGCTTGAAGGTGTTGATCTGGCCGAATTTGGCTTAGACCCCAGAGGCAATACTGTATTCAGTGACTTAGGCTTAGATGAAGAGCAGACGATTATCTTCCCACCTGCTGTTAGCCCTTACGAATTAAATACCTACTTAGAACTTATTATCCAGCGCTGCTTTAAGCCAGGCGCTCTTTTGAGGCTTCAGCTGACCAAAGATAATATTTACGATGGAAAAGGCAACAATTACGAGGAAGCAAAATACTTAGAGATAATCCTTCATGCTGCTGGCTTACTTGGTATCCCATATCCAGGATTAACTGAAGAAGAGGCACAAAGAATAGATGCTATTGCCCGATCATTAAATTTTTCTAGCATTACTCCCATAGCTGAAGGAGGGGGTAATTTCACTCATATAAAGGGTGGCAAAAGCACAGATAGATTAGACCTTATGGCACAGTTCCTGCTTAACACCAATGGTATAGATATGGATACGTTTATCCAAGAAGCCTTGCTTACTCCTGCAGAAGAAAGGAATATCCTCTTTAACTATATCGTTTATCTATATGAGACTTTAAAAGCTCGATTAGACAGGCTAGAAGTAGAGTCACCAGGGCCTATCACAGCTCATACTGATATGAATTCCATGTTAGTAGCTTATGATGAAGAGCAAGAGAACAGATATAACTTTGTATTAGGCAAAAGATTTCCTCAGCTTCCTTCAGCCGATCAGCTCACCAAGGATGTCCTCCTGCATTTGTATGGTGCTGATTTCATCCTCCTAGACTTATGGCGTGCCGATTTAATCAGATACTTCTATCTCTTGGGAACGGCCTATGTTTCATATATAAAGGTAAAGACAGATCAAGCACGCACTAACTTAGATGAAAGATTAGCTGCTATATACGAGGAGTTTATAGAAGCAACCAAGAAACTATTCAGAGATAAACATGGAGCAGATCTGACCCAAGAACCCTGGTCAGGCAGATGGTGGTCTCAGATTTATGGGAATCTGGCAAGAATTCAAGATCATATCGATAATACACCGCAAATAGAAGGGAATAGTCGAGGGCTGCTTGAGTTCTCTTCAAGAAGAATTGAAGAGCAAATCATACCTAACTCCAGTAGCCCGCTTCATTTAGGGGTTTTAAAACAAATTGAAATTAAGGCTGAAGATGACAGGAAGGAAATGAGTAAAGGAAGAGATCGTATCCTTGAGCACTTTCAAAATTTGTTTATTAAATATAATGAGGAACTCAGATATCATATCGATCTTATTTGTGGCGAACTTATTGATAATGGCATTGAACATGGAAAAGGGTCAGTCGATGTTTATTATGAAATCACTAAACAGAAATTTAAGTTTGTGGTTATAAATGAAACTGAAGAATCCTTTGATCCTGATGGTATCCCTGACCCTCTTACTGAAGAGGGGAGATCAAAAGACCATGGCAGGGGAATATTTATGGTTAGGCATTATGTTGAATTAAATGGAGGTAAATTCGATTTAAAAGTAGAAGATAGCAGGGTGATTAGTCATGTAGAAATTCCCATCCCTCCTCAGAGTGCTAAGCGAACTATAATTCTTAAGACCCTTGAAGACATAAACAGGGAAGTTTTAAAAGAGATAGAAAATGGAAAAAGGGTTTTATTAGATTGCAATTATGAAGATGCCAAGGCAATTGGCTACAAAATATTAAGAAGTGTAAAAGACCCCTCTTTAGTATCTAGGAACATTCGTTTCCGTGTTGATTCATCCCTTAGAAAATCTCATCCAAGGATAAAATTTAGATTTCTCTGGTATCCTCGCACAGTCAGGTTTTCGAAATTAGCCTATAGAAATGCGATAGAGGCAAAGAGAGAGAGATTTTACATAGAACAGGCAACAATATATGATGCTGAGGAATTATTAGTAATAAATAATAAGCAGTGGGAGACAAATTGCCAGGCTACATTAGAGGGCATGCAAGCGCGGCTTAAAAATAATCCTTTTGGCCATTTAGTGGTAAGAGACGAAAAAGGTAAAATCATGTCCTCAGTGTTTACTGTTCAAAATGACATTGAAGATTTAGAAAATGTTTCTAATGAAGAACTTACCTGGGATAGCTTGACATCCGAGGGGACATTAGGCCATGGCGCACATAATCCCAAAGGCAGGAGGGCATTTGCCTTTGAAATCAGTACTGACCCCAGTGCTGGAGGGCGGGGGATTGGGAGTTATCTTATTGCTTCACTGGCAGAGCATCTGGTTTCCTTAGGTGTGGAAAAGTTAAATACAGCCACCACTGTAAATGGTTATGCTAGGCATGTAATAAGAACCGCATTTGAGGGGCAGCCAAGGTATAAGATAATGAAAAGACTCAGACTTAAAAAGTTCAATAGATGGGCATTTAGAAAATATCTTAAAAGGGTAATGGATGAATATAAAAATGTTTCACCAGAATACTCTTACGAGAATAATATTGCAGAATTCGTAGCTCAGAAAATACTAAAACTTGATAATGTCAAAGAAGATAAATCCGGCAAGACCGCACATGAGAAATTCTTAGAGGGTGTAGGTTTTGAGAATTATGTCAAGGCCACAAAAATAAGAGAAGGAAGAGGAGGAGAGAGAAGAGAGGTTTATATCGACGGCGCAATTAATTTCCACAGAAAAGAAGATGATATAAAACCAGGCGCAGAATTAGCCATGATTATACCAGGTGGTAGAAAACACGCTGTCCTTGCGGGCGGACATATGCTCATATTTGAATATCTACTTAAAAAACAGAGCCCAATTTTACAAAGACTCACTTCCCGTATTTTGTTAACATTTATCTTCTTCCAACTCCTTGGTTGCCAAGGCTTAGATAGTTTCAAAGGTATAAAGGGAGTACATCTATTTATTCCTTTCGCATTAGCGGGGGTTGTAGTTTTGATACTTTTTGTAATCAGGATCTATCAAAACAGGGATACTATCATTGAGCCAGCAGTGGAGTTATATAGACCTTGTGACATAGTTACTAATAATAGCCTCACCTTTGTGGCGCGACAAAATGCCATTGATGGATTAGGTAAAGCCTTTGCCCTGGATGAATTATCCCAGGCAGCTGAACAACTATTTGACTACATCGATGACAATAAAAAGAGCCAAGTTAAGTTCCAGCTAGTTAATCTCCAGCTAGTTGTTTATATCTACGGGGTCTACTTAAACAAGAGAGATAAAATATTTAAGGATAAATTGGTAGAGTATGCAACAAATGTTAACTTGCCAGTGGCCGTGCGTTTGCAGGTAGTCAGAATCCTGAGTGAGCGAGAAGACTCAGTGGCCTTAGGAAATATAGTTGCGAAATTTATTCATAAAATAAATGAGGAGCAGAGAAGAAGAGATGCTAACCATAGCGATCTTTTTAATATGTTGTTGGTGGCATTAGGCAGAAGGGTAGGCGTTGTTATTGATATGAGTATAGAGATTAGCCCGGCAAAAAGACTGATTAAAGGACTAGGTTTAGCCAAAGAGAACGTCATTGTTGTTTTGGCTTCGAAAGGAGTTTCGGCTAGCACAAGAAAAGAAGTTGAGAAAGAATTTACAGGGTATGAAATTCAAGAATTAGAAGATGCTCATAGGTTGTTGCGTCTATTTAAGTTCAAGCGAGACCGTCAAGCTAGCAATATGCGAATGCAATTGGGCAAAGAAGTATTTGTTCCTGTTTACTTAGATGTTCCTGTATTAGAAGACTTGATTATAGGAGGCAAACTATCCCTGGAAGTATTGAGGCTGGCTGCGGCTACTGCTGCAGAGTATGCCATTTTAACCCACGCACAACTTCCCAAATCTGGTTTTGGAAGCGCTGAAGCAGCTATGGAATGGCTCAGGGGGTATCCGTTTGGACGTGGTCACTTATCCACTCGAGATTTATTAGATGTATTCGAGAAGCTAGGCAAACTCAAATTACAAACAGCAAAGGAATTTCAATGTGAGTTCGATAGGGCGTTGGATAGAGAAGAACCACTTAAAAAAGGTATGCAGTCTGCGTTCAATCAACAAGAGGAAAAGGGAGCAAAATATCTAGAGCGGTTCCTGAAGCGTATTCACGAGAATCCGGTAGCTATGTTGGACTATATAGATATGTCACTATTTTATTTGGGGAGCAAAGAACGGCTGATGGATCCGAGATTTATGAGTGAGGTTATGAGGCTTGCTATGTCGCTATTCGGATATGAATTTATCGATCGCCTAATAGAGATACGCCAGACCAATGACGAGGTTGTCGTAGGCTCCACAGCGAGTAGTCCGGTGGGCTCTGATGTAAACGTCCCTGAATCCTGGACGCTGGAGGCAGCTGTAGACCCATCAATGGATACCAGTTTTCTTATAGCCATTGATGAGATAGTTGTCGAAGCGGGGACATTATTAACATACGACACAATTAGTGAAAGAACGGGCAAAAGTCGAAGGAATGTTATAAAGAGTATGCATGCCAATGAAGCCCTTAGAGAGGTCTTTTATGAAGGCAAACGAATAAAATTAAATGCACGATTAGAGGCACAAGCTCTAAGAGCTATTAAAGAGTTAGTTGAAGAAGGGAAGGAGCCAGTAATACGAGCAACAGTCGCGCGGAGAGGGCATATGCGCATAGAGACTCTTTCCGAACTCATAGAAGCCAGTGATACTGATGAAACAGCATATAGTGCTACTGTTGAAGCAGCATATAAGAAAGCCAAGCGTACAAAATCAGATGTTAGTATTCTTAAAGCTATTCGTAAGTTAGTGGCAGAAGCAAGAACACTGGTAACGCAAGGTGCGATTGCGCGGATAACTGGATTAAATCAATCCTCTGTTTCAAAACGCATTAAGAACAACGCAGTTGTCGGAACTGCTTTTGAAAACGCTCAAGAGACTGTAAATACGCAAATAGATGCTAAAGCTCGTGCAGTCGGAAACACAAAGTCAAAAATTAGAGTCTCAAAACGCAAAAAAACTCTTAAACCGGAAGAGATCGAACGAAGGCGCCGCCAGCAGGAAGCAGCAAGGATAAGACGGCAACAGAAAGCTCAAGCAGCAGCCGAAAAGGCACGTCTTAAACAGGAAGTTAAAGCGGAAGCTGAAAGACTGCAGAAGAGAGAGCGGAAATCGGAAGCTCAAAGAAAATACAGGAAGGCTGTAAGGGAAAGGCGACAGCAGGAAGCAGAAGCTAAAAGACTGCAGCGGGCAAGAGAAGGTATTGATGGCTATGCCGCGCATTTAAGATCAATTGATATCAACATGTTTCACCAGCATGACAGAACCATAAGGGCGCTGCGCTTACGCTACGAGCACGGAATGAGCCATGAAAAGATTACCAATATAACAGGCCTAAGAGAGAAGAGCTTTATAATTAGAGATCGTAGTTACAATCAATGGCTGGAAAATAATCACCAACAGGCAACCTCCGAGGTTGAAGTGGACTCTTCGCGCCTGGCTTCCTCTCCGCTGAGATCAGCATTAAATAAATCCTTCACACCATACACTTCCATCTTCCTAGGCTTCCTCAGAAAATATCGCGCTGCCAGAGCAATAAAGATCAATAACTTAACAAAATTTGAACAAGAAGTTATCGCTATGTTTGATGAGGTTGCAGATATTGATTTAGCCACAGCGATGTTCAGTGATAATAGGGAGCTGCCGGAGATTATAAGTCACCTAAAAGAACTTCGAAAGGCGATAGCATCAAGAATGGATCTCATTACTTTTGCTGTGAAAAATGTGAAAAAGAGAAAAGAAGAAATTAGTGATGATTTAAAAGCAATCCTTTTAAGACTCAGCGACTTGGTCGAATGTCTCGATTCTTTTATAGAGAGTAAATTAGGTATGGCTATATATCTTCTCGAGCTATTTAACCGCATTAACAAACAGCTGAGCGAAGATTATGAGGTAGTACTTTTCCAGGTGTTGAAGGGGAAGCGCAAGGCCTCCCATGAAACCGTGCGCCAGACGATCTACTTGATAAAGGAGTGGGTAGATGAATTCCAAAGGCAGAGAAGGGCTTTTACCGAGAAGCCAACCATCGATGATGATTTTATGGCAGAGCGTTTCCAAGAGTTTTTGCAGTCTTTTGAGGAACGCGAAGAAATGTTCAGTACATTAGAACCCAAAGAGTTTGCTTCTGAGGTCTTTGACATTGTACTTGACATATTTTTTGATCTAGGATGGGTCGTAAATTTAGCGGTACAGCTTGATCAGCGCACACATAAAGTATCAATGTTAAAAGCCAGGAGTGCTATTCTAGTTAAATATGGTATTTCAATGAATATGAATAGAGGGGATGGTTTGTCTGGAAACGCATCTTCGCCTCTCATAAGCAGATCAAGTGTTCTAAGAACATTTAAGTCTTACCTAAATAAAGTTACTGTGGTTCTGCTAGTGCTTATGTTTACTCCTTTTGGGCTTTTGGCTCAAGAGATTGTCCAAGAGGTTGATCCTTTGACTTTGGAAAGGAGACTAACCATAATTGGCTATACTATTTTAGCCGTATTCTTTGTAAGTCTCATCATCTCTTTTAGTCCGGTCTCGCCTCTTGATAAATATAAATCTCGGCTCACTAGGAAAGACAGGAAGAAATTAGATAAATTAACTAAAGACAGACCTAAGTTTGAAAGATATATTGGGGAGATTTTGAGAAGCATTAAGGAAGAAGGAGCAGAAGATCCTACTAGGGGAATAGAAGAAGTTTGTGATAGAGCGCAGGAGCTTTTGGCTATAGTAGAAGATAGCAGCAGAAAACCTGAAGAGCGCTTAAGAGTACTTAGGAGACTACTTCTCTTTAGAGGTGCAGAGAAACTGATTGCAGGCTTTGAGCGTCGCTTACATGAAAAAGTGGTAGTTGCTGCCCATGGTAATCCTTCTGATCTGAAAGTATTTGATAGTCTAAGAGGGGTAATAGAAGGAAGCGAAATTATCGATGAGGACGATGTCAAGGGTAGTAGTATGGAAGAAGAGATTGTGCAGCTTAGCCGGCAGCCGGAGTTGCATTTTGTTGATGTTGCCGGGGCGTATAGATTCTTAAAGAAAAACCCTAGGCTTCTGACCAGAAGTATCCTTAGGACCATTAGAGAGTGGTTTTTGAGCGGGCGCATTGAGCAGAAGATGACCCCTGAATTGAGTTATGCCATTGAATTCAGGAAGCCTATTAGAAAAGGCCTATCTGTTGCCTGGGAGAGATTAACTTCACCGGAGGAGAGAGAAGCATTCCTCAGAGCTGTTCGCAAAGGGCCGAAAGCCATGGATGTCTATCTTAGAAAGAGCATATTCATTAGCAGAATAGGTCAAAAGAAAGGCAAGCCGAAGAGATTGCTGAGTGAGGGATACAGACTTAAGGTCATTGGTAGAGCTATGGAGCTCTACGGTGAGCAAATGGTTGAAGAGTTGGTCGAGGAGCTGAACAATGGTAGCGTAGTAGCCTCCAGCCCAGTCTCCAAACAGCCACGCAAGAATAAAAAGAAAGCTGCAAACGACAGAGAGCCGAGCGTGGGGTTTTCACAAAATTTTATCACAAAGGTCATGGGTGAAATCAGGTTGCATCTGCCATATCTTGAGACCATAGATAGGGCGGTCAGTATATTTGGTTCAGCAAGAATAGGATCAAGGCATGCTGAGCGGTGTGCGCGCAGGTTTGCGGAGAACGGATACGCTGTTATTACCGGCGGCGGCCCCGGGGTAATGCAATCAGCTAACAGAGGAGCCTTTGAAGCCGAAGGTACGTCTGTAGGTTTAAATATTTCCCTTCCGCATGAACAAAGAGGGAATCCTTATCAAACCCACTCTATTAATTTCAAATACTTTTTATCCCGCTTGATCACTTTTCGCATATTAAGCCAGAGAGGCGGATTCCTTTATTACCCGGGGGGCTTCGGCACATTAAATGAATTCTTTATTATGCTCGACCAAAAAGAAAAGGGCATCATACGTATGGATACGCCGATAATATTAGTCGGAAAAGGGTTTTTTGAACAACTACCGGGTTTTATATATAGATTGAATAGACAGGGATATTTCGAATATCCAGCTGACCAGATGTTTAGTATCGTCGGTTCTTATGACGACGATGAGATTTTTCATGCCATTAATGATTTTACTACGCGACATGAAGCTGATATTAATCAGGAGCTTGATTCTGAATCTATTGGCAGTGATTTTAAAAGAGTACAGCGCAGACTCAAAGGGATTCCGGCTGTCAGTATTATCGGCTCACATCGCGCTATTGGAAAAAGCGGTAAGTATTATGGGATAGCTAAAGATATCTCGGAACGACTGGCTTTAAGAGGTATCTCGCTTATTGTCTCGGGTGAACGTGGTATTGGAGGTGCGGTCAGAAGTGGTTACTTAAAGGTAAGGAGGGCCATCAGAGAGAGCGGGGGCAAGATCTATTCACCTGCAAAACTTTTTGGTATAGATGATACTGTTACAGACCATAGCCAGCAATCAGCTGTAAGGCTGGGATTGACGTCTCGACCCATCAGAAAAGCAACCATGATCCAATATAGTGTTCTGGGTATGATCTTTCTACCCGGCGGATTTGGGACTTTGGATGTATTATTAGAGACGCTGACATTAGTCCAGACCGGAAAACTCAAAGGTGAAAGAGTTATGCCTATTGTTCTTGTGGGGCGTAAGGACTATCAGCCGTTAGTTGACTTTTTAGCTACCCTTCCAATCAAAGGTACGACTAGCCCGGAAGATCTTGAATTATTCACTCTCGTGGATACAGCCGAGGAAGCTGTAGCGATTATTGAAAAACACAGGCGAGAAAGAGAGCTGAGTTCCTCCAGCCCGGTGGACTCAATGGGAGAACAGCCGAAACAAAGCAGTTCACCGATGATTCGCGAGAGCGCAAGGCGTGAAGGCGGCGTTTTAGATTCGGACAATCCAGCTTCGTCGCCGGTGGAAGAGAGGAAGATTTTTGATGCCGAATTTAGCATTTATGTTAACGCAGAAAGGGATGGTTTTGTAGAGAGATATACTAAAATCATAGAGCGGGAGAAACAAGGCGAAGTTACTTATGGCGATATTTTAGAATTGTTAAGATTTCAGGCAATTATCCTAAAGCTTCTTGAGGAGAAACCATTACAACATTGTGCTCATTCTGCGGATGCAGTATTTGATTTGCTTAGAGAATTTGGTTTTGCAGTGGGGTTACGTGAAGTCCGCTATTTAGATGTGGAAAATAATTTGATGCATGCCTATTGCGTCATCACTTTAGCAGGAGTCAAGTTTATTTTAGACTTAACTGCCGAGCAATTTGAAAGCCTATCAGATAATGAAGATAGAAATACATTTCTAGGTATTGTATTGATTCCAGCAAGAGTCGTTTTTGAGCATAGAGAAAGATTTATGCCTTATTTCTTAGATAGTAATTTTTCCGGGCCTACATTTGTCGATATAGGGGTCAATGCGCAAGGAAAGCGTATAGGATATCAAATCTTTTATAAAGAAGGGAAACCAACAAGAGTTCGTGGCGTAGGCGGAGATAGTCTTGTTAAGCATGCCCTAAAAGATATCGATCCTCGGGTGGCCTTGCTGGCACAGTCTTCTGTTACCTCATCTCTACAGCAAACATCAACCGAAGCTAACCGCCCCACAGGCCCGCCGGTTACTTCAATTACAAAAGTAATCCGCAAAATCCTCACCGCCTCACTATTACCCTTTATTCTTATCTCCTTCACCGCCGCACCCGCCGCCGCGCAGACAATCGGAGAGCTCAGCAGTGTATTTATAGGAATTTTACCTTCGCTAATAACCGCTGTTGTGGTTGTTACAGCCATGTTAATCGTGTTGTATAAGGCTGAAAAAGCAGCTCAGATCCGCTCCGGGCAGGCTGAACAAACAGAAAATCGTGTACAAGATACTGAGGGGGAAGGCCTCACCTCTTCACCTCTCGAAACAGAAACTGTGCTCTTCAGAGACGCAAGCTCATTTGATCCGGCAGGGGCTATTGTTACTCATCTTCGAGCAGAGGGGGTTGAGCATGTTGTCATTCATTTTGATATCCAATGTCACTGGGGATCAGGAATTGTATTTCTTCCAAGGCTGGTGGATTCTATCCTGAGGACATGGCCGGATATAGAGAAGATCACCGTTATTACTCAGTGGGCGGAGTTAGTTGAGGACATTGATGAACGTATCGAGGTAATACGCGATATGGATAGTCTATTAAGTGAACCATTGAGAGGATCAGATGAGGAGAAGGAAAAAGTAGATCTTTTGATTGAATACTTCGATAGGCCCGGCCAGAAACCTGCTCTTAGGCAGAGATTCGACATTAAATATGTCATTAGTAAACTTGCTCACGCTCTGCATGTTAATCCTAAAGTGCACTTTTTGTCAGTGCCTGAATTGTTTCATGCAAACCTGGAAAGGCTAGGGTTTGACGTTGCAGATATTAATGAGCCATTATGGCCCAGAAGTGATGGCGTGAGGAACGTTATTTTTGTAAATGTGCATGGTGAAAGTAACGGTTTCATAGCAAAAGATTATCAGGGGGAATTGATAACCGCAATTATTCGTCTAATAGAAACGAAACATGATGTAGTTTTAAGCAGTGGAAGAAGAGAAAGTGATGATGAAAAAGAGCTCACCAATGAGATCGTTGGCAGGTTGGCTCAAGAAGGCTATAGGGCTGGTCAGGATTATACAGTTTTTGAATCAGAATCCCGTAAACACGTCCTGGAGTATCTATCCAGTGAGGTAGGAGCTGTTGTTTCGATTGACACAGCCATCCCCCTTGCGGCGTATTGGTTATATCATATTCCCGCGCTTGTTATAAAGAGTGAGCTGTCAAATTGGGTTCCCACGGACCGTGACCAGCTTCGATCAATTCATTTCGACGAACTTGGTCTGAACGGAGAAGTCATTATTCAAAAATTAGCGGAAATAACCGAGTTGGGTGCCACATCATCACCAATTTTATCCACCGGCTTTGAGCCGCTGTCGAGTATATTGCCTGCATCTACCGTGGCAGGTATGGCAGTAACACTTGCAGCGGCTCATGGAGTTTTGGACGCGATTTCTGAGGGCGAGGTTGAAGTGGCCTCTAGTCCTTTAACTTGGTTTAAGAGAAGAGGGGGCGTAAGAAGATTGTTCACTATGTCTGTATTCACACTATTAGGCCTGTTTCCTTATTCCGGCGAATTAGCCTTGGCCTTAGAGATTGGGCAGCTGTCAGGCCAGGAGGTCCAACAGGAAAATCTTAACGAGAAGTTAGCAGAAATCCTAAGCAGCTTAGGTTATCCGGAAGCCGTGATACCGCAGATCATCGAATCATTTGAAGAAATGTTTGAGCGCATAGATTTTGCCTCACTTAAAGAAAGATTGCAGTCAGATAGTGACAGAGCAGCAAAGACTGCCCTTAATGATTTAATAAACTCGCTTAGAGATGGAGGTTATTTAAGCGAGTATAATTTTAGGTCCCCCATAAGACTTCTGGTCAGTTCCCTCAACAACAGAGATGAAGATGTCTTTGCAATGCTTAATCAGGCTGATATTGATATAGATGTTATAGCACAACAAAAAACGATGCTTCTCGGCTGTGCTGCTATCTTGCAGTTAGCTTATATCCTCTTGAAGCTAGCGGACCTAGATGTAAAAGCCGGCCTCTCACCCAATCATGCATTTGCTATACTGCCCGCAGAAGATAAGGGTTGGATTGCATTAACAGATTTTGCTAATGGCATAGCCCTGGAACTCGAAGTAGAGGAATATTATCAGAGAGAAGGTTTGTATCTGGTCTTAAAACCGGATAAACGCATGGATGTGGCAGAAAAGCAGCAGCAGTTATTATCCGGAGATGTAGTATTGATAGAATCGGATATCGAGCTGCTTAATCTGTATTATCCTGTTATCCAGATTCAGCGGGAGGACAGCTATCCGTTAAATACAGTCGCCATAGTCAACAATATCGGTGCGGTCTACATTGTGTTGGGTAAACACGAAGAGGCGGCCGGAGTATTAGAGCCTACAGCCGGGTTCGATCCTGACTTTGCCGAGATCTACTATAATCTTGGCTTGAGCTATTTTAATTTAAGCACGCGCCCGGGGAACAGAGAGTACCTTGGCAGGGCGGTTGAATCATTCCAAGCAGCCGCTAGTTACAACCCAAGGTATCTCATGGCTCACTACTGGCTTGGTCTGACCTATACCGCATTAGCCAGAACAGAGGAAGCGGTCGAAGCGTATGAAAGAGCCCTGGAACTTGATGCCGACAACTACAACGCCCTTTATCGGCTAGGTACACTCTATTATCAATTGGGCAGTTTCCCACGTAATGAAGACTATCTTAATAGAGCAATCGAGATGTTAGAGAGAGCCTTTGTTTTAGTCCCTGAATCCCCTCAGGTACGCACCATGCTCAGCACAGTATATTTTGGATTAGGCAGATACGATGAAGCGATAAAATTATTGGAGCAGGATGTCATGTCCAACCCTGACGATGCCATATCACGCTATGACCTTGGCTTGATCTACTATGATGTAGGTCTCGAAACCCAGAATAAAGACCTCTTACTTATGGCGATCGAGGAACTGAATATAGCTGTTGGGCTTGATCTTGGCTATTCCGATGCTTACAAGTTCCTGGCTAAAGCCTATCTTAGTTTAGGCGACGCGATTATTAATGAAGAAATAATCATTAATGTAATCGAAGAAGCTTATAGCTCCTTCGGTATGGTTTATAGCTATCCAGGTAGAGATACTGTTAATAAAGATGCACTATTGGAAGAGGTAGTTGAAGTATTTGAGCAGGCAGCGGAAGCGTACAAAAAAGCCTTAGAACTGGATACTAGTAAAGGCAACATCCTCTTTAGCTTGGGTTCACTTTATTTTGAATTAGGCAGTTATTCAGGCAATGAAAATTACTTTGATAGGGCAATTGAGACATTAGAGAGAGTCACCACTGCCGCTCCTGAATTTGCCCAAGCTCGCAATAGGCTCAGCGATGTCTTACATGAATTAGGCAGAGATGATGAGGCGATCGAGGTATTAAGCCAAGTCGTCATGTCCAACCCCGAAGATCTTTCAGCCCGCTCTAAACTTGGTAGGATCTATTTTGGATTAGGTAGACATTTAGATGCTCTGGAGGAATTTGAGATAGTTCGTGAATACGAGTCTGATCTCTCTCTCGAGCACAATTTTGGTACTTACAATTCCATAGCTGAAACTCTTGAGCTTTTAGGCAGGCACGCCGAGGCGATCGAGGCATATGAAAATGCTATTCCTAGATATATGCCCAGTGATACCCGAGCCCAATCTTCTCACGTACTGGCACTAACCCACTATAAATTAGGTTTGATCTACTATAAAATAGGCAACCATGCCGAAGCAGCTAAGAATTTGCGCAAAGCAGCAGAACTCAATCCACAGCTATTAGATTGGGTGCCGGAGGAGTTGAAAAAGATGGTTATCGGAGGTGGAGGCAGCAGTTCGCCGGTGCTTTCTTCTTTCTCCCTCCTGTCGATACCATTATCGCTGCAAAATCTTGAGCCGTTGCATAGCGTATTGCCTCTATCTACCGTGGCAGGTGTTGAAGCCATCCCTGTAGCGGTTCAAGCATTATTAATAGTTGTTGAATTGATTATGGGATTTTTTGTCCTTGGATTTGCTGCCACCATGGTTTTTTATGCAATAAAGCGTTTCTATCAGGCAATTAATAACGCTCTTGCTCGGTTAGCATCATGGGAAATTACCAGTTTTAAATTCAGGCGATACAAAATGTTTATCATCCCGATGCCGGAATCCGATGCCGACTCTTCTGAGGTCGAAGAGGATTCTGAGGAGGATGAGACGAGCAGTAGTCCGATTGCTAAACTTGACTTTTCTTTAAGGCTTTTAGGAACGAGCGAAAATAGGCACAGCGACCGATTAAATGATCCCAGTGTTTCATCATCACCATTATCAGCGCATAATCTTGAACCGTTGCATAACGCGTTGCCTTTACCTATTATGACAGGCATCGCTGCAATGCCGGGTTGGTTCGGAGATCTGTCAGAGCAGGATGTCGAGACTATTAAGGGATGGATCATGAAACGTGCCTATAAGCCGTTGGACCACTTTAGCGCTCTTGTCAGTAGCTCTAAAGAGACAGAAGTGGTATGGAGATACTTTAAGCCTGGGCTCGAGCTAAGCCAGCCCAGAGAATTTATATTCGCCAGATTAAATAGTAGGACTAAAGCTATTGAGATATATTTCTCATCCATCCACCTCGTCTACGCCTTTAATGATGAATTTAGAGGCCCACGAAGAAAGGCCGAAAAGACAACAGCTCTTCAGGCTATCGCACATCATGAGATAGCCGAGTTAGCGCTTCTCCAAGAAGGCATCTCTATAAAGAGGGCTCATAAGAAAGCCGACCAGAGTACACGGGAAGAATTCCCCAGTGTCATACCAAAAATCGCCAGGGTTAGAAAGAATGCAGTCAAGCTCCATCAGAGAGTCTCTGATACTGGCAAGATCACATCTGGAACAAGGACCGATCACAACCTTCTGGGCAGGATGATTAGAAGGCCATTTCGGGTCATTATCTCTGATTTTAAATTGACCTCTAGGGATATCAAAGTTGTTCCAACCCGGGATGCCGATGAGATGTTGGCGGGTGTAATTCCTGTAAAGAATGTACGTTCATTTGGATTGTCCATAGATGCTGTTAGTAGTGACTATCTGGCCAGAGGTATCAAGAAGCTTGTTAAGAGCCGTTTCGATGAGTTGATATCAGAGGATGTGCTTGTAAGAGCAGGAGTTGTGCGGGAGATCTTAAGAGATCTCGGTATCCATGAATTCGAGGTTGTTATTATGACTGATAAGCTGCAAGGCGCATTGATGGTGGATGCTCTTCCGGGAGCAACACGTATCTATATTAGTAAATATAAGCCCAAGTCGCTGCCTACAGACACCATTTATCTTAAGGGCAAGGTGCATCCAAAGCGCAATCCGTTAAAGAGACTAATAGAAATAGCATATCATTTTTCAAATGTATATGAACACGAACTTGATTTTATTCAAGTATTAAGACAAATGGGCCTTGATACAGATGCTAAATTTTTTGAAAAAGTTGTGAGAGAGAGTAAACAAGACGGCGTTGTTATTAGATTAAAAGACGGAAAGCGCCTATTGAACATCGGGTTCATCCGGTTTAATATCGGACATGCCACTAGTAAAATTATTCGTCTCGGACGACCTTATGATTTAGATGGGTTTACAGTCGGTCCGATAACAAGTAATCCAGACTATGATTATCTGTTTCTCGATAACGCACCGGATGAATGGTTTGTTAGGGTAAGAGTTAAAGATGAAAGGGTTACAAAGAAGAAAAAAGGCACAGCCTCAAGCCCCGTTATTCAAAAAATAATCCTTTTAAGCCAAATTGTTGCTGACTCTTCCGCTGCAGAGACACAAGTAAGCCCAGGCCAGCCTATTGTCACTGCCGTGATGATAGGAGCCGCTAGCGTCTTGTTACTTATGATTTCTGTACTTAATGTAAGATCAGCAAGGGCAATGCTGGCAGCTGACGAGTCCATGGAAGAGCCTGGTAAATCAACCTCCGAGGATGAAGAGAACCTTAGGGTCTCCAGCCCGCTTCGCACCGGGCTCTCTGTCTTGTATGGTGAGCTGTTGGCTCAGGGCCTTCAGCAAATGACGTTTGGAACGCAATCTTTGATATTGACAAAGTCGGATTGGGCTTTTGTTTTGAAGTTATTGATTGATGAACCTGCCGAATATGTTTTGGCATCTGAAACTCTTGATTCCTATAGTGTCGCACAATCACATTTAGGCGGATTAGTACCAGATTTTTCCATAGTTATGCTCCAGTACCCGAACGGCATGCAGGAAGAAGCGATTTTGATGCGTAAGGTCAGTAGGCTCAATGATTTGACTGACGACATTCGCCGTGCCGTATCTAGAGGAGAATATGGCCATGCAGAGGAGTTTGTTCGCCAGAGCGTGGAGCTAGTGCTTAGATTGCTTAGAAGAGGCGTATTTTCACTTGATCTTAAACTAGAGAATCTCGGTAATATCGGTGATGCCATTCATCTGATCGATGCCGGACATGTAGAGCTTTCATATAATCTTGCATCTATCAATAAATTCCTTCAGATTCAGACCCGGAATTCTAACTATTTAAACAGACTCTCTCCGGAGTTAGCTCAAACCTATAAGGATGCTTTAAAAGAGCATGGATTGGATGAAGCGCAATTGCGCGGCACGTTAGAAAACATCTTTGGAAGGGATCCGGCCGTGCCGGTAGCTGATCTTCTCGAAGAAATGGAACCTTGGTTTACCAGATTTCTTATTCCAGCTGATGAGAGGCTCTCACTGCCTGCCTATTGGGATTTGTTGCCTTTCAGAGATCCGAAGAAGTGTCCATCTATTAAGGCTCTGGTTGAGCTTTTAGAGCAGAAAGGATATCATCCGCGAATAATATCGACTGCCGCATCGATCCATATTGTCATCGACACAAGATTTCCGCTCTTTGCTCTCAGATTTATGAGACGAGTCGACGACCTGATTATGGAGGCACACATTGAGTCACTACGTTTTACGAATATCATTATTGAGAAACGAAGGCATTCGACTATTCAGTCGATTTTGGAATTGTTTCATTGGATACTTGGTATCCGTACATTCAAGACTTTCGTCAATTCATCGAAAAAAGATAATAGTTCCCATCACAATGGTAATAATAGGAATGCTGCGGAGCGGAATCTAGGGATAGTCAACGGTAGTAAGGCTTCCTCACCGGTCGGCAACAGCAGCTCGCCGGTGCAGCCTGATGATTTATTAGCACAACTCAAAAAAGGCAAACGGGTTCTCGAGGCTGACTATAACGATTTAAATGGAGAAGGCCGCGATTTCTTAATCAAAATTACGCAGACCATTGATGCCTTGAGCAGAGGAGGGGCAGTCGATGGCCTGCACGGCATCTTAGCTGGCTTGCCGACCGTAGATAACCCTCGGCTCGACCTCAACCGCGACCCGCTGGAAGCTTTGACTCCAGAGCAGCGTGAACATATTATTAAAGGACGTTTTCCGCAGATAGAGATCACCAATCGTTGTGGCAGTCAGTGTATATTCTGTTTTATCGGTTGGGGCATACAACAAACAAAGAGACGAAGTGATCTGAGCTACCGTCAGGCCCTAAAATTATTTGAGGCACAGTTAGAAATCCGAGGCAAGGCCGTCGGGCATCCCTTTGTAGCTGGTGATATATTATATTGGAAAGATGATGTCATAGGCGCAAGTATTGCTGATTTAATTCATCAGGGAAAAAAGATGGGAATAATGTATTTCTTTGTTTCTACTCCGGGATGGAATCCTAAGGTCTCTTTTGTGCAGCAGAATGCTGAAGGACTTCAT
>JBHPGU010000018.1:0-32236 GCA_042570265.1 Candidatus Omnitrophota bacterium
AAGTTCTAAAATCGTCTACGAAGAGGAGGCAAAAATAATTTTTGCGCCCAAAACGTGACCATCGAAAGCCGAATCTGTTAGCATCTAGTCTGGACACTATTTGGACACCAGCCATCTATATATTCTATGGAACCCCGCGGTCAAATCCCGTGATACCTCTATGACTTAGATAGCTGGGGCCCATAGCTCAGCTGGTCAGAGCAGTTGACTCATAAACCCTCCAAGCCATTTTTCCTAACCCATTGATATTGCTGTAAATGCATACTCCGTAAATGACTTACGGAGTTTTTTTGTTTGTACCTCTTTGTATATTTTAGCCTCCCTTAGCATATTGACTCAGACACTTTTTGGACGCCTACTGCAGAACGATTCATGCACTTCATTCTTTCTGCGCTTACGCAGATATGGAAAATCTGTTGATTTTTGTTCCTGCGAGCAGATCAGCACTTGGCAAATTTTTTAGCTAACTCTTCTTGACAGAATAGGTTAGTTAAGCTATTATACTAAAAATACCTAACAATTGCAGTTTTAAAGTCTGGAGGTATGATGAAACTTAATAAATATCTTCTAGTTTTAACAGTTTTTCTAGGTATTGTTGTTCTTTGGTCTTCTCCGGGTTTTGCCTTGGAAATGAATGACAACTGGGAGATGTCGATAACCAACCGTCTGAATATTTACCACAATGAAATTAGTGGGCCAGGCGGCTCTAACTCTTTCTTATATTTAGGTAATGACGGCTGGAGTTATGAAGACAGACTTGACATTCTAAACAAGCTTACCCTTGATGATGTCCTTTATGAGCTGGATACGGAAGTATCCTTTACCAATAATGAGCGAATCGACATAGAGGACGTAAGCCCCAAAAAGCTTTATTTTAAAAGGAAGTCTCCTGATACACTTTTTCAAGTTGGCGATTTCTTCGCTAACTTCTCGCAGTATTCCCTGACCCAAAATTTAAAAGGCGGCATATTTTCCATCTTAAAGAAAGAAAAAGATTCCTGGGATGCAAGTGTAGTAGGCGGGACCTACAAACCCCGTTGGGAGTATGTCTGGAATGACTCATCCTCTGAGTTAAAAAACACTTCTTTTTATGGATTAAGAGGAGGCAGAAGTTTCGGCCCGCTGACGACGCATCTTAATTATGTATTTACTGACGAAGATAGAATGAAAGATATCGTCCCTTCCAACACCAGTCGCAGCACAACAAACGTCGTCCATAACCATTTATGGAGCCTAGATTGGAGATTCAGGCCGGATAGCGGGTTTGACATCTCGGGTGAGAGTGCAGCCTCTCGCCGGCACGCGACCACAAATGCCGATGTAGATCTTGGCTATGCTCATAAGATCAGGGGAAGATTCCGCATAAACGACTTTCGGAGTAATTTGGAGTACGAGAGGACACCTTCAGATTTTCATAGTCCTGGAGGTTCGGTGAGTATAGACAGGGAGAGATACAGGATACAGAATAAATATTATATAGGAAAAAGCGAGTTATTCGCTGATTATACTGCTTACTGGGATAATGTGCAGAATACATCAGCCGAAACTACAAAGGTAAAGATGCCTGAGGTCGGAAGCAGGATACGTAATTTTCTCAATAGAAAGACGCTGCAGTGTACTGTTCGGGTAAGCCAGAGGAGAAGGCATCAAAGCAGCAATAGTCTAGATGAAAGGACGGATACCGCCTCGATCTCTCTTGAAGACAGGCTTGGCCCTTTCAGGCCGAGTTTTGGATATGAGTTTCGTACAATTGATCTCAGGAAAGATCCTAATGATAGCGGGGAAAAGACCCAAACAATTCGTTTAGGGCTCAATTCTTATCACCGCACAGAGCGTTGGACATTCAGGCCATCGCTTGCCGTACGTCATGAACAGGCCGATGTTTTTGGTGCCGGATCGGACAGAGGAAAGAATATAAATTGGTACTGGTCGGGAGGGCTGAATATGTCCTTTAAGCAGGATTCGCGCCTTAATTTAAGCTATTCTTATTCTGACGTGGACAACTATATCTTTGATAGCGATAGCCGAAAAGGAACTTTGCGTTGTTCGTTTAGTCATAGCATAGGCGGCAGCCGGGACAATGTGATCAGTTTTGATTATAGTGATAATAAGAACGGCTTTTCTCAGGCCAATAACGAGTATGAGGAGAAGATCTGGAAAGTCAGTTGGCTAAGGAGGTTTTAAAGAGGCCTTGTCATGAGATACGTCTTTGCAGCTGTTATCTGCATGATCATGACTTCATGCGCTGCAACCGCAAGCAGGCAGCATCGCAGTGGTATTAATGCTGTTTTAAATGAGCAATTTTCTCTTTATGAGAAAGAGAATAAGGAAGAATTCTTTAATAGCATCTCCAAAGATTATTATCCTGATTACAACGAATTTTATTATCTGGTAGAAGACTTTTTACACCGACAAGATAATATCTGGGTAGATTTTAATATAGAAAAGGTTTTAGAGAGCGGCAATGCAAACTCCGTTGACATTGAGTGGTATAAGACTTATGTAGATAGACGAGGGCAAGTACAGAAGCGCAGTGGTTTTTCCACATTTATCTTTGATACGTCGAAGAGAAAACCTAAACTTATCAATGTAAAAGGCGATAATCCTTTTACACAATAGGAGGTGGACAGATGATTAGGAAATGGATCACAGTATTAGTATTAGGGATAATTCTTTTTGGCCACACTAATAATGCATACGCCCGATGGTGGGTATTCGGCAAGGCCGAGGACATTCCTGAGATCACCTCTCTTTTTGTGGGAGAGACAGAAGTTGTGGGTAGGGGCAGAGAAGACCTTATGCTTGATGTCTCAAGCTTAGAAGGGGATGAGCTGGTTATAAAAGGATTTGCCGTTGAGGCAGAAGCCTCCTTAGCCGTAGCTAAGATCAGCTTAGACGGCGGCGAGACCTGGGAGCAGGTCAAGATAGAAGGTGGAAGCTTTATATATAGATTTAAGCCTGAGGAAGGCAAGTTGTACAAGCCGCGGTTTAAAGTTATGGATACTGCCGGCAAAGAGAGCGAAGTAGAGGATATAGATGAATTTGTCTTATCGCTGGGAACTATAGATATGGACGCAATAGCAAAGAGAGTATCTAGTAAAATGGTCGAGGCCTATATGGCTAAGGATTTATCTAACTTTATGGATTATATTTCTGATTCATTTGAAGGAGATGCCTTTGCCTTGGAAGATGCCATACAATCCGATTTTGATAATTATGATAATGTGACGGTCGATGTCTCCGTTCAGCAGGTATCGAAATCAGGTGAAAAGATAACCGTAGATTTCGAGTTTAACTTTCAGGGCATAAGAAAATCAGACGGATATGTTATCGCCCCTCAGCGCGGACGCACGACTTATATTTTTATCCAGGAAGGCGATACATACAAACTTTTATCTATGAGGGATCCTATTATCTTCGGTTTTTCCCGAGCCTCTGAGATTGCCACAGGTTCTCTGGGCAGTGTCGTTGATGATACTAATGCAATTTTAGGCGCAGAGGATACTTATATTTCACTAACCGTATCTAGCGCTACTCTTGCAGACGGGCAGGGAATCGATTTTTCTACCGGGGCAGTAGCTGCAGCATCCGGTGATGTTATATTCGATGGCGGAGATGTCACTCCCATAGACGGCAACGGCGGTGCCCAGGTATATGTATTTTGTCTTTCCTGCGGCTCTATAGATAATGCTAATCAAATAGCTTCTGACGCTGACTGGAACACTAGCATTGATATTCTTGAGGCCGGTTACATATACGGCGTACAACGGTCAGACTCCACATACGCTTTCTTTAGAGTTAGTACGGTGAATAATATAGTCGGTGGAACAATGACTATTGAATATAAGTATCAACCCGACGGAAGCACATTTTTGCCTTAAAACCTGCCCTAAGAAGTAAAGATGAGAATGCGAAGCCCCCATTTGAAAAAAATAGGTTTTCTTTTGTTTATCCTTATCCTTTTCCACAACACTCCCGCTCAATGCGGACTCACCGCTGAAAACTCCAGATTAACCATGGGCGAGACTGCAGAAGTCAACCTTGAGCTTGATTTGGTGACAGAGTGGTTATTTAGCGACCTATGGCTCACTAGAACTATGCAGAAAACTTTTCAGGCCACTGGAAAGACGTTTCGGCTTGAAATAAAATACGAAATAGAGCTCTGGTTAAAGCGTGGAGATAGATTCACTCAACTAAAGTTTACACCCAAAAGAGATTCGTCAGGAGAAGTGGAGACACATGTATTTACCAAAATCGCTTATAATAATAGCCAGGCCTGGAGCGCAGGTACAATAAATGAGAAATATTACATAAAAACTGAAGACTTGGATCTTGGTGAGAACACGATCTATTATAAGTATACGCATACTTATATTCCGCATGACCCTAACGATACCAGAGTTCTTACTTCCCGGCTTTTTAGTGGACCAACGATTGATGTAGATTCCTCTTTTGACATCAGCCAGCTTTCGATCATAAATTACACGTTTGTAGCGGAAGCATCAGAATACAAATTGACCGATACGATTGGGGCCACCGTATCTTTTGAATTGGGAGGAATGCTTGACGGGGCGTTGTTAAACCAGCTTTTAGTGTACATGGAAAGAGAAGAACTTGAGATTACCTACAAAGCAGTACTATGGGACGACACAGGCTGGGGCGCTGACCGGCAGATAAAGTTTACTCTTCAGAGCAATCCCTCTAAAGAGATGACTACTTACCTCGAGACTGTTACCGCAAATACCAGGCTTGATTTATTGAAGGCCCGCGCTGTGAGGGAAAAAATCAATATTAAAGCAGAGGATCTTGGGATAGGCAACCACAACCTTTATGTCGTCCTCGATGTGAGTTTTGGACTTAAGGGGCACCCTGAGCGGATAACTGCCCCATCAGTGATCACCCCTAAATTCCCTTTAAAGGTATTGCCGGAAGCAACTCTAAACCTGGCAGTCTCAATCAATGAGCTTGTCCCTTCCTATTCAGAAGGCCAAGATTCTTTAACCCTGAAGTTTACAATAAGCAATGTTGGCGAACTGAACATCCCAGAGAAGTCAAAGCTCAGGATAACTATAGACGGTCAGGTAAGAGAAGAATCCTACATAAATCCTACCATACCCATAGGCGACTCCATTGCGCTCCAGAGAGATTATGATCTCGATGATAGTTTGATTATAGAGAGGGGATTAAGGCATGAGGTAATGCTAGAAGTCAACCCGCCGGAAAATCTGACAGACATAAATATGCGGGACAATAGAGCCAAAAAGAATGTAAATCTGGATAAGAGGATAGATTTGGTACTGAAGGAAGTATCTGTGGTTAACGGTAACAGTCCGTTTAGTCCGGGGGCAGGTGCGACAGTTAATCTCAGCGTAAAAAATAGAGGGACTGAAAGAGCAAAGAATGCAATTGTGGAGTTGAAGGGACAAGATGATACAATTTTGTTTAGAGAAAAATTCAACTTTGATACTAAACAGGAAGTTGCTACAGAGGTAACTTTCGCATTGAATAAAGATTTGGGCTTAGTCGAAGGTGAAAACACTATAGTAGTAACGATTAAATCTTCAGCTGCGCAAAGCAGAATTGATGTCTCGGATCCCTCCAAATGTACCAAGTCTGTATCGTTGACTATAATCGGAGTGTCTAACGCCAAGATAAGGATTATTCTTCTGGAGCCGACATCGTTAGAGAGGCCGGGTAAGACAATAAAATTACAGTTCGCCGTCGAGAATGATGGTGACGGTACTTTTGGTATTTCATCCTCACCAGAGGTGGTTGTATCTTTAGGCGGCGAAAGAGTCACCGGTTATACCTGTCCTAAACTGGAACCGGGAAGTTCTCATACCTTTCCAGTCACGGATATACAAATTGATGAGGCTGGCACCCATACTATTAAGATAGAGGTTGATCCGGATAATGTAGTTATCGAGAATAATGAAGAGGATAATATATTTACAAAGGTTGTAACGGTTGAAGAAGCGCCTGAACCACCGCCTCCTCCCGAGGTATCCGGAACAATCGATCTGGCGATTACCGAATTTTACGTTAGGCGCTGTTCGTTATACTGGTGTTGCATCTCACTGGAACTCGAAATACGCAATAACGGGTCTCTTACAGCTGAAGGAACTCTGGTTGTCAAGTTAGATGATAATCCTATTCATACCCAAGAGGTAACCATTGAGCCTCAGTCTTCAACGAGAGTCGTAAAAATGCCTCCTCGGGAGAGTGTTGAGAACGCGATATCAATGGATGTATCTGAGCATCATCTTGTAGCAGAGGTAATTCCTCTGGATGAATTCAAACATTTAGAACGCGATACAAACAATAACTTATCTGAGGTAACCATTGATATACCAAAGCGAACAAGGCGAGCACCTATTGATTTAGCTGTAGAAAAGATACAGCTAAACACTTCTGCGCCTAAAAATGGAGAAGAAATCATCGTAACCGCTACAATAATAAATAAAGGCAATGCTGAGGCAAAGCAGGCAGGGGTATTTTTCGGACATCACGGTCCCGGAGAAAGCGATAAGGCTGGGCCAGATAATCCTACAAGAGGGTTGACTCAGATTGCTACTCACACTTTTAAGCCTGGTGAATCATTTTCGGTTGAGTACAAATTTGTTCCTGCGACTGAAGGTAAATATACTGTGGAAGTGGGAGTGGCTGCGGATAGTAATCAGTCCGCTCTTGCGGCGAAAGATAATTTAGATGATAACTATGATAAGCTGGAATTTGATGTTAGTGGAGTCGAAAGATTTATTATTCGTCCTATTAAAGATCGTACAAAAATTGATCCGACCGAGCCCAAACAGGATCAAAAGATCACAATAAGGATTCCTCTGGAGAACACCGGAGAAGTTGATGCCGAAGTCGAGCTGAAGATATTTATTGATGGTAAAGAGATATATTCTGAGATTATAAAGGTTAAAGCTAATGCTATAGAATGGGTCCAGCATTCGTTTGTTGTCTCAGAGCCTGGTGAACACACCAGTGGAATAAGAACAACTATTTTGAGAGGGCCACGGGAAGAAAACTACGCTGAATTTAAATTTTTTGTGAAAGGTCCCATGCTGGTTGATTTTTCTATAAAAGGTGATATCGAAGCTATTCCTTCTAAGCCCAAGAAGGGAGAAACGGTCAGGATCAAGGTTCCTTTTTGGAATATATGCACTACTGATGTCTCGGCTGAACTGGATATATTTTATGATGGCCGAAAGATACATACGGAGAAGTTGGAAGTCGAGGCTGATGAACTTTCGAAGGGATGGGTCGAACACTCTTTTGCAATTAAAAAGTCCGGTGAGCATAAGATCGAGGCCGTGATAACGCCTCTCGGTAATTATAAAAAACTAGAGTCAAACAAGAATAATAACCACGGGGAACTTTCGTTCTTCGTGGGTGAAATTGATTTTGCAATAAGCGGCGATATAAAAATAGTCCCGCGTGATATTAAGCAAGGCGAAGCGTTCACAATCAAGGTTCCCTACAGGAATACCGGTAATACTGATGCCAAGGCCAAGCTCGACTTGAGCTACGATAATATTACGCATATATGCGAAAAAGACCTGGAGGTCAAGCCTGGTTCTGTTTCGCAGGGATGGGCTGAATGTTCCTACGGTGCTCCAGCGGCTGGCGGGCACAGAATCATAGCTACGATAATAGTTCCTGAAGAATACAAAGCACTTGAGCCAAATAAGGATAATAACCGCAGGGAACAATCGTTTAACGTGTCCGGAAAGCCTATTGTGGATAAACCAAGAATAACTCCTCCTAAGCGTAGAAAAGATGGAAAGATGGCTGATTTTGCTCTAGGTGATATAGAAATAGCCCCCTCCAAACCCATGAAGAGCGACACGGTTACAGTTAGGGTCCCTTATAGAAATCTGGGTAATCTTGAGTCCACCGCCTCAGTGAAAATAACTTATGATAGTCCAATATTTAAGGATATGCATTTAGCTTTTATCGATGCGAAGGCTGAGGCTTCCAGTGCGCAAAAATGGGTGGAATATTCGTTTATAGTGGATAGGGCCGGTGACTACAAGCTCAAGGTTTGGATAAATTCAGACCTGGACACAAACCGAACCAATAATTACAAGGTGTTACCGTTTACTGTTGGCGATATTGATTTCGCTATTGCACACAATATAGAAATCGTCCCTTACAACCCGAGGAGAAACGGTGAGCTTACGATTAAGGTTCCATATAGGAACATGGGCGATATTGATGCTTTAGCTCAGCTCAAGATATTTTATGACGGCGAACTTTTGTATACAGAGGATATGAAGATCAAGACAGGCTCTGTTTCTCAGGGAATGGTTGAATACACGTTCACTGCGGATGAAGCCGGTGAGCACGAGATCGAAGCCACACAAAAGGCGCTTGATGACTATATAAAGTACGAGACAGTCTGGACTAATGACGCCAAGAAGCTAGTGATTTATGTAGACGACGTTATGGAAAGGGAGGAGTACGTCGATTTTTCTAATATACAGCAAGCAGTTGAAAGACTCTATCAAGACTTTCAGGCCAGTTATAGAAGTGGTGATGTTAATGGGGTATTGCGTTGTGTATCCCGGGAGTGGGAGAGTTCAAGCGGGCAAAGTTTTTATGATTTAGATGATCGTCTTAACAATATATTCACTACCTTTGACCGGTTAGATATTAGAATCGACGGCTTAAACTACGGGCCTTCCGATGACCCTGATTATAGCGCCAAAGTTAGTTATCACATCGTAATTGAGGGCACGCTATCTGCTGCTCCCGATGTCCAACATCGTGAAGTAGGCGATGTAACAGATTATATCAAAAAAGATGGAGATAAGTACCTTATCGGTAAGACAGTAGGTAAGGGAGCATTCTAAGCAAGCATTTAACACTGCTTTAGAAGCGCAATTCTAAAAAGTGAAACTCAAAAATAAATTCCTGATAAACTTTTCTGTCATAACTTCTGTTATTTTTTTCTGCCTTCATAGTCCTCTTATTGCCCAAGAGGAATCCATTGCTAATTCTATTTTTATCCCAGTGTATCAGAGTTTTGATTTTCAAAGAGAAAAAATCGTAGATATTGATAAAGGCGATATCGCTATTCAGCCTTACGGTATAGATGTAGTTGAGCTTAACATAGAAATAGCTAAATTAGATAAAGGCTTCATCGAAGATATGAATATCTTACCGGAAGAGGCAGTGATTGAATGGACAAATTTTGAAGATTACGCCATAGACATGGTTTATGCCGTAAGAGACCCTCAAGACAGATGCACTGTATTTGAATTAATAGATGTTGTAGTTGTAGATAACCAGGCTACTGGCATAGAAATCCTCTATAAACACATTCCCTGCACAGGTTCCTCCTTCAAACCAGGAGAAACATTATAAAAATCAGTAAAATCAATGGCTTTCATCCAAAAACAACCCAAGGCCTATTCCAGAACATTCGGTTGTGAGGATTAATTTTTGTTTTAATTTGTTATGATAAATTTTCTGCTTATAATATTATACAGAAACTAGTTAGACACCATCCATTGATAAAAATATTTAAGGAGGGATTAAAACACAATGAAAAAACTATTTGAAAAAACACAGAGTGTCACCGAGTTGTTAGTAAAAGCAGCCGGGAAGGCACGGGAAGAAACAAGCAATGAACCCGAGCCTAAGCTGACCAACTCCGTCCAATGGCCGGTTAGTTGTACAGTGGGTCCAGGTTTAGAAGGCGCGATCGCCTGCGAAAGCAAAATCGGTTACGTCAATGGCGCTAAAGGCTGTCTTATCTATCGAGGGTATGATATTTTCGATCTCTGTATTAATTCTACATTTGAGGAGGTTAGTTTTCTTCTTCTGCACGGGAAACTCCCTATTCAAAGTGAGCTTAGTGCATTCAAAAAACACCTTGTTATTTGCCGGGCAACACCCGAGACCTTACGGCTATTGCTCAATTTTCCTATCGAAAAGATGAGTCCTATGGCTGCGCTTCGTATGGGCACCAACTTAATGCGTCAGGAATTTACCTATGTGGACCAAGATTCCCAGCGGCAGAAGGCAAAAGTCATGATCGCTACGGATGAAGATTCTATTCCTATGGAGACTACTCCTAAGGGCGAGGCGCAGGCGGTATATGAAGTTATGCAAAATATTGATAGTGTTATTTTTGACAAGAAGAAAGAAGATGAAACAGGGCTTGAGTCGGCAGTAGGTTTTCGATCCTGTTACCATCTTTTATCCGGCTCGGCTTCGCTTGCCGCGGCAATCAATCGTATTCGCCAGGGCCACTATCCTATTGAGCCGGACCCGCATTTAAGCCATGCGGCTAATCTCTTGTATATGATGACCGGGAAAAAACCGGATGCGCTTCAGGAGCGCCTTATGGATATCATTCTTATACTGCACGCCGACCATGGTATGAATGCCAGCACCTTCGCTACGATGGTGGTAGCTTCTACGCTTAGCGATATCTATTTTTCTGTCGGGTCAGGTATCGCCGCGCTCAATGGGTCGTTGCACGGGGGAGCGAATGAACGGGTGCTGCGTATGCTGCGTGAGATCGGACATCCTAAAAAGGTCAAGGATTGGTATAACAATGAGAGAAAACAAAAGCGCAAGATCCCCGGATTCGGCCACAGGGTCTATAAGGCCTATGATCCCCGCGCCCGGGTCTTGTCTCCGTTAGTTGAATACTTGGCACAGCAGAATAGTGACACACGGTTGCTTTTTGAAACAGCGAAAGAATTAGAGAGAGAAGTAGAGTCTACCCTAGGTAGAAAGAAGAAGATTTTTCCTAACGTTGATTTCTATTCAGGTATTATCTACGGCCATTTGGGTATTGCTCCGGAGATGTTCACTTCTCTTTTTGCCGTAAGCCGCGTGGCAGGCTGGACAGCGCGGGTTATAGAGTACTTAAAAAACAACCGGATCTTCAGGCCGCGCGCTGTGTATACGGGTCCGTTTGATAGGCAATATTCCCCGATTGAAAAACGAAGTTAACTAAGCAAAATATAAAAACCCGTTCACCTGGCGGAGCCTCTCGTACTGCATTTCATAAATTGTGTACTCACTAATAAGACGATTTAAACTATACGTTTGCGCCGGTATAATCAGTATAATAATTATATATGCCAATCTCTCTGTAGCGTAGACAGCGTGCAAAATTCTTGGACCGTTTCCAGATAATATATTATAATTAAATAGGTTATGCTAAAAGTGTCCCTTTGGACTTAATTTTGGACTGTTTCTAGGTATCTGTCTGCAAATAAAGAGGTTCTTGATAGGGAATCCCCAAAAGTACTCTTCAATTCCTGCCATATATAAAGTATATAAATAATTCTTGCCAATTTTCCCTAATAATAGTATTATATATCACTTAGATAGCTAGGAGTTATTTAGGGCCCATAGCTCAGCTGGTCAGAGCAGTTGACTCATAATCAATTGGTCCGAGGTTCAAATCCTCGTGGGCCCATAATTAAATTAATTGGGCGGTTAGCTCAATTGGTTAGAGCGTCGCGTTCACATCGCGAAGGTCACAGGTTCGAGTCCTGTATCGCCCACCATCCGCCTTTAAAATGAAGATGATATTAGAGAAAGATAAAATTGGAAAAGGTTAACTTAAAAGAAGAAATTAAAAAGCTTATTAGGCTCCAAGAGCTGGATAAGCAGCTTTATGATTTAAATAAGGAAAAAGAAGAAAAGCCCAAAATTCTTGAGGCGCTGCAAAGTGAATTCGATCAAACCAAGCAAATACTTAATGAATTTGAAGAAAAATCAAAAGCGCTGTTACTAAAAAGAAAAGACTGCGAGGGGCAGTTGGCTACTAAAGAGGAGAAGATAAAAGAGCTTCAAAATAAACTATTTGGCCTAAAGACCAATAAGGAATATTCAACGATGCTTTCAGAGATTAATGGCATAAAAATGGATTCTTCACTACTGGAAGAGCAAATCCTAAAGATCTTTGATGAACAAGATGGGCTCCAGAAAGGCCTGGAAAAACAAAAAGAAGAACTTAAAGTAGAGGAAAGCAAGCTTGGCCAAGAAAAGAATAAGATAACTGACCGCATAAAAGAAATAGAAGGCTTCATCAAAGACTTGAGCGCAAAAAGGGAAGTGACTGAAAAAGGAGTAGATAGCAAGATTGCTTCTCAATACAGCAGAATACTTAAGGGCAAGGAGAGTCTGGCGCTGGTAGAAGTTGCTAATCATTCCTGTCAAGGCTGCTTCATGGAAGTTCCCCCTCAGGTAATCAATGAAATAAAGATGAACGACAGATTGATCTTTTGCGAAATGTGCGCGAGGATTCTCTACATCTCAGATGAAACATCAGAATAAATACAATATGTATATCGATGGCGCTTCTCAAGGCAATCCCGGTGAGTCAGGGATAGGGGTAATAATATCTGATGGGGATAATGTGATTAAGAATGTCTCTGAATACATCGGCATCACCACAAATAATGTCGCTGAATATATGGCTCTGGTATTCGGCCTTCAGGAAGCTTTAATGCAGAATATAAACAACATAAACATAAATTCAGACAGCGAACTTTTATGCAAACAAATAAATGGTGAATACAGAGTTAAAGACCAGACCTTAAAGTTATTACACGGCCTGGCAAAACATCTACTAAAAGGTTTTGGCAGCGCGCAGATTACTAATATCGCTAGGGAAAATAATAAAGACGCGGATAGATTAGCCACCCAGGCTATTCAAACAAGACCAGTTCTTTCAAAAAGAAGAAACAAATCAAAGGCAAGTCAGGATGACCAATTGTTAGGCTTAGTCTAACAGTAGGAAAGTCCGAGCTCCAAAGGACAACGCATCCCGTTAACCCGGGACATCCAACAATTAATTGTTGGATCGGATCACCTGCGAAAGCAGGTGTTCATAGAATCAATTTGAATTGATTCTATGAAAGAGCCACAGAGACGAGTCCGCCAGTATATTTTTGGCGGGGTGAAACGCGGCAATCTCTGCGCGGAGCAATACCATAAAGACTCTGATCCATCGAAAGATGATATGGCGGTCCGCCAAAAATACCTTAGGGTAGATCGGAGCGGGTTGGTTGCTCAACCTCAAAGAGCAATCTTTAGGGTTAGAGAAATAGTCATCAAATGAGCGCATAATTCTATATGTACGCCTTACCCCTTGCTTAAGCGCTTGTAAATTTCATTGAAATTTACTGCGCAAGCTTCGGGATAATTCGCGCATATAACTTACGTCGTAGCGAGCAAAAGCAAGCACTCCGTAAGTTATGCGCTCATTAACAGAACTCGGCTTATCTGACTTGCCTTACCATTGAAATTAAAAATCCTAATGTCAAATGCCAAATCAATTTACAATATCAAATATCTAATATACAATTATTCATTTTTAATTTGATATTTATTTGTTATTTGGAATTAGTCATTTGGAATTAAAAATATCATTTTCAAGGAGGTCATAATGTCGGGACATTCAAAATGGGCAAGTATCAAACATAAAAAAGCCGCCACTGACGCAAAGAGAGGTGCTCTGTTTACAAAATTAATCAAAGAGCTTACCGCTGCTGCCAGGCAAGGCGGAGGCAACGTGGAAACAAACATAAGGCTGCGTGCAGCTATTTCCAGAGCCAAGACCCAAAACATGCCTAACAACAATATCGAAAACGCTATTAAAAAAGGAACTGGCGAACTACCCGGGATCGTATATGAAGAAATAAGCTATGAGGGCTATGGGCCAAAGGGCGTTGCGATCATGATCGATACCTTGACTGACAATAAAAACAGGACTACCGCTGAACTGCGCAATCTCCTATCCAAGAAAGGTGGAAACTTGGCCGGTTCCGGTTCTGTTGCCTGGATGTTCCAGAAAAAAGGATATATAGTGATAGAAAAGAAAGAGATAGATGAAGAAAAGTTAATGGACATCGTATTAGAAGCTGGAGCTGAAGATATGAAGACAATTGATAATAACTATGAGATTACAACAAGCCCCAAGGACTTCGAGCAGGTGAAAAAAGCAATAGATGATAAAAACATCAAAACCCAGAGCGCTGAAATCACGAAGATTCCTTCTTCAACGATAAAAGTCACCGGCTCGGATGCAAAGACCGTAATCGAACTAGTCGACTCTTTAGAAGAACACGAAGACGTCCAAAACGTTTATGCAAATTTTGATATTCCCGATGAAGTACTAAAAGAAAGTGAAGATCAATAACCATGCTCATACTAGGGATCGACCCTGGGCTAAATACAACGGGTTATGGCATAATCCAAAAAGATCAAAATACCCTCAAATTCATTGAAGCTGGATTTATAAAGACTTCGCCAAAAGATAATATCGAGATTCGCCTGGCTAAGATTTATAGAGATTTAGTCAAGGTAATAAAAAAACACAACTTAGAAACGATTGTCCTGGAAAAATTATACGCGCACTATAAGCATCCTATAACAGCCTGCCTCTTAGGACACGCCAGAGGCGTTATTTGTCTTGTCTGTGCACAAAATAATATTCGGCTGGTTGAATATGCAGCCACCAGGACTAAAAAGGCAATCTCAGGAAAGGGCAACGCTTCTAAATTACAAATTCAGCACATGGTATTGAACACTTTAGGGCTAAGAGATAATTCTAAAATTTCTCTGGATATCACTGACGCGCTTTCTTTAGCTATCGCCCACTCCTATATTTCTAAGAGTGAAGAATTGACTAAGATCTCATGATCGCACAAATTAGTGGAAAAATTATTCAAAGAAAAAATGACAGCGTCATTATAGATTTAAATGGACTTTGCTATGACGTGCTGATACCTCAAATAATCATGTCCAGGCTTGAAGACTTCATTGAGAAAAATAGCATAAGATTATTCACTTATCACTACTATCAACTGGAGCCTTCAAAAAGCATACCCATATTGATTGGATTTATAAATGAAGTAGAGAAGGAATTTTTTAGCTTATTTATTACGGTCTCTGGCATCGGTCCACGCGCAGCTATCAAAGCGATTAATAAACCCATGTCCACAATTGCCAAATGGATAAATGAGGGAGATACATCTTCGCTCTGTTCTCTTCCGGGAATAGGCCAGCAGAGAGCAAGAGAAGTAATAGCTAAACTCCAGGGCAAGATGGGTAAGTTTGGTTTGATTAAAGACAAGTCAGCCCAGGTAAAGGCTAAAATTACAGAGGACTTTGAAGTTGAGGCCCTGGAGATCCTTCTGAAATTACAATACAAGAAACAGGAAGCAAAAGAGATGATCAATAAAGCTCTGGAGCGCTCAGCAAAAATTAACACTACTGAAGAATTACTAAACGAAGTTTACAGGCAAAGGACAAAATAATGACAGAAATCAATCCAGAAATTAAATGTGCCATTGAAGCGATAATATTTATAAGCGAAAGGCCGATTCCGACAACTGATATTCAGAATGTCCTGGAAGGACTCGATGTCCCGACAATCAAATGCATAATAGATGAACTAAAAGAAGACTACGACAAGAGAAACAGCGGCATCAAGCTTCTAGAGGTGGCTGGCGGATATCAAATGGTCACTTCGCCAAACTGTGCCCAGTCTATCAAGAAATTCTATAAACTTAAACACGCGGAAAGACTGACAATGCCTTCACTAGAGACACTCTCTATTATCGCCTACAAACAACCGGTCACTAAGGTTGAAATTGAATCGATCAGGGGAGTCAATGTTGACGGCGTGATCAAAAACCTACTAGAGAAAAGCCTTATTCGTACAATAGGAAGAAAAGAAGTTATTGGCAGGCCGTTTGTATACGGTACGACCAGGAGCTTTCTGGAGTATTTTGGCTTAAATTCTTTGGACGAGCTCCCTGACGTTGAAGAATTTGTACAGACTTTGCAGGATAGAGAAGTAGCGACAATAACACCTTTAGAGGAGGAAGAGATCGGTAGCACTCAACCCAACGAAGAAGGCCATGCCCCATTTGACGAAACGCCTATGGAGGTAAAAATAGAAAAAAAGGGAGCAACGGAAATTAAAGAGGAAAATTAAATGAAGATCAAAAATCAGAGAAATGAAATTGATACCTTAGATAAAAAAATTATTCATTTACTCAGCAAAAGGGCTAAGGTCTCCAAAAAGATTGGCTCCATAAAGAGGAAGTTGAATAAGTCTATCTATGCCCCGGACAGGGAAAAAGAAATAAACAACAACATTAAGAAGATCAATAAAGGCCCCATCAGCAATGAATCGCTGTCCTCGATCTATAGAGAGATAATGTCTAGCAGCTTTTCTCTGGAGAAACCCCTGACCATCGCTTATCTGGGCCCTAAAGCCACATTCACAAACCTTGCGGCTCTACATAAATTCGGCCCGGAAGTCTCATATAATGCCAGCGAGAGCATAACTGAGGTATTCTTAGATGTAGAAAGAGGAAACTCCGACTACGGCGTTGTCCCTATTGAGAATTCCATAGAGGGTGCGGTGACTCATACTTTAGATATGTTCATGAACTCTGATTTAAAGATATGCGCGGAGATAATCCTGGATATCTCACATAATTTATTGGGCAAAACTAGAATCGATAAGATTAAAAGGGTCTACTCAAATCCCCAGGTATTCGGTCAATGCCGAATATGGCTGCAGGTAAATCTACCTAGGGCTGAATTGATTGAAGTATCTAGCACAACAAAGGCAGCGCAGATCGCTTCTAAGGAGAGGGGCTCTGCTTGCATCGCTTCAACCCTGGCTGCGAAGGTATATGGCCTAAAGATTATCGCCAAAGAGATAGAAGATAGCCCGCACAATATTACAAGGTTCTTAGTCATCTCGCAAAACGATGTACCTAGAACAAAGGACGACAAGACATCGATTATGTTTTCCATAAAAGACAAGGTAGGAGCATTACACGACATGCTCATTCCTTTCAAGAAACATAAAATCAATTTGACCAAGATAGAATCCCGTCCTTCGAAAAAGAAGGCCTGGGACTACTATTTCTATCTCGATCTATCTGGACATAGAAGCGAGACCAAGATCAAAAAAGCCATAAAAGAACTAGACCTAAAGTGTAAATTCTTAAAAGTCCTGGGCTCATATCCCAGACACGAATAAAAACAAGCATAAGATGAATAAGTTATTCAGAAAAAATATTAACAAGCTAAAGGCCTACATTCCCGGAAAACCTATTGATTTAGTGCAAAGGCAATTCGGGATTAAGAACGCAATCAAGCTTGGCTCTAATGAAAACGCCTTTGGCGCACCCAGTAAAGCAAAGCTGGCGATCAAAAAAGGCCTAAATGAGATATTCCGTTACCCTGACGGAAGTTGCTATTATTTAAGAAGGGCTCTGGCTAAAAGATTAAAGGTCCAGCCAGGCAACTTAATATTCGGCAACGGCTCAGATGAGGTAATTGACATCATCATAAAGACTTTTCTTAATCCTGGCGAAGAAGTGCTGACATCAAAAACAACTTTTGTCGAATATGAGATTATTGCCAAGACAAATGGGTTTAAGGCAAAGTGTTTGCCATTAAAAGACTTTAAATATGACTTGGCTGCATTAAGAAAGGCTGTATCCAAAAAGACCAAGGCTATTTTTATTGCGAATCCCAACAACCCTACCGGCACTTACAACAATAGCAGGGAGTTGCTCAAGCTTATAAACAGCCTGCCTAAAGACAAGCTAGTAGTTGTCGATGAGGCCTACTTAGAGTTTGTAGACGCCAAAGATTATCCTAAGACCGCAAAGCTTATCAATAAAAGAAATCTGATTATTCTACGGACCTTTTCCAAGGCCTACGGCCTAGCCGGGCTAAGGGTTGGTTATGCAATTACTAAACCTAAATTCATCGAGGCCATGGAGAGAATAAGGCAGCCATTTAATGTAAATTCATTAGCCCAGTGCGCAGCGCTAGCAGCGCTAAATGACTCCTCATTCATGACAAAAACAACTAAGATTCTAAAGAAAGAGAAGTATAAGCTATATAAAGAGTTTCAAGAAATGGGAATCTCCTATATTCCTTCTCAGGCGAATTTTATAATGTTTAAGACTAAAATGGACGGTTTGATTCTTTGCAAGAAACTTCTTAAAACAGGCATAATCATCAGAGATCTTAAACAATACAAATTAGATAATTATGTAAGAGTCACTGTAGGCAAGCCGAGCGAAAATAAACTTTTTGTAAAAAAATTAAAGGAAGTCATTTCCGGAGGATAGATAGATGATTGTTGTTCTAAAGCCTAATGCTACAAAAAAGCAGATTGACCATATAATCAAAAGAACCAAAAAAATAGGTTTAAAAGCGCATATCTCCAAAGGCGAAGAGCGCACAATAATTGGCCTGATCGGACCAGAGGATATCTTAAGAGTAACTCCTTTAGATGTATTCCCCGGTGTAGAAAAAGTCATGCCCGTACTGGCCCCTTACAGGCTAGTCTCGCGTGAGTTTCAAAAAAAGAATACTATCATAAAGGCCTCTGCAAAAGTAAAAATCGGTGCTAACAAGATTGGGGTTATCGCCGGTCCGTGCGCAATTGAAAATTATGATGTACTTTATGAAATCGGTAAAAAGATAAAAGAGTCGGGTGCTTCAATCTTACGAGGAGGCGCATTTAAACCCCGAACATCCCCATACAGCTTTCAAGGTTTAGGGGAAGAAGGCCTAAGATACCTAAAACAAGTTGGCAAGGCATTGAACATGCCTACGATAACTGAAGTTATGGATACTAGGGACGTGGAATTGGTAAGCAAATACTCTGATATGCTGCAAATCGGTGCCAGGAATATGCAGAACTTCAATCTGTTAAAAGAAGTCGGACAGACCAAAAAACCTGTTGTATTAAAAAGAGGCCTGTCTTCAACAATAAAGGAACTTTTGATGTCTGCTGAATACATCCTTTCAGGTGGAAATTTTAATGTAATCCTCTGTGAACGAGGAATTCGTACTTTCGAAAATGCCACCAGAAATACACTGGACATAAGCGCTGTTCCGGTAATAAAGAAACTTTCCCACCTACCGGTAATTATCGATCCTAGTCACGCTAGTGGAAAGTGGGAATTCATTCCCGCTCTGGCTAGAGCTGGAGTTGCTGTGGGCTGCGATGGGCTACTTGTGGAAGTTCACGTAAAACCTGAAGAAGCACTTTCAGACGGAAGCCAATCCCTGATTCCAAATCGCTTCAAGAAATTAATGAGAGAGCTAAAACCAGTTGCCAAAGCGGTAGGAAGGACTATCTAATGGCCCTATTTAACAAGATAGCTATTATCGGCGTAGGTTTAATCGGAGGATCTTTAGCCAGGGCCATCAAAAAAAGACACGTCTCTAAAACAGTTGTCGGCTACTTTAGAAACAAGAATAAGCTCAAAAAAGCGGTTAGAAATAGGCTCATCGATGGAGGCTGTTCAAGCATTGAAGAATCAATCAAAGATAGCGATCTTATAATCCTTGCCCTGCCGATTAATCAAATCCTGAACTTTATGGCTAAGATTAAAAAAATAAAGAAGGACAACGCAATAATCATTGACGTGGGCAGCACAAAGTCTAATGTTGTCGCAGCCGCGCAAAGACTGAACCTAAATTTTGTAGGCACACACCCATTGGCTGGTTCTGAAAAAAGAGGAGCAGATTTCAGCAGCGTTGAACTTTTCGAAAATTCAAATGTCTTAATTACGCCTACAAAAAAAACCGATAAGAACTCCCTTATAAAAATAGTGCAATTCTGGAAAAAGCTTAATACTAAGACATTCATTCTGTCGCCAAAGCAACACGACAAGATCCTTGCCTCCATAAGCCATCTGCCCCACGTGAGTTCTTTTTGTTTGATGAATTCCATCCCCCAAAAACATCTCGGCTTTGGGGCAACAGGCCTAAAAGACTCTACGCGCATTGCCTTATCGGATGCTCAAATTTGGACAGATATCTTCTTGAGTAATAGAGTTGAGATAATCCGATCAATAAAATCTTTAGAAAACCAAATTAAGAAATTAGAAAAGTTCATTAAGCAGAATAAAAGAAAACAGTTGTTTAACTTTATAAATTCTTCGAAGGAAAAAAGAGAAGAAATTGAATAATTTGAGCCTTAATGCCTACGAATAAATCTATTGTTGCCATCGATGGCCCAGCCGGTGCAGGAAAAAGCACAGTTGCAAAAATAGTAGCTAAAGAACTTGGGTTCTTATATATCGATACGGGTTCTCTGTATCGAGCCCTTACCCTAAAGGCCAAAAGACATAAGCTCGACCTTAATGATAGCGAGGCCATCGTTAATCTTTTAAAACAGACCTGTATCAGATTAAAGCACGTAGGAGATGACCTCAAAGTTATACTGGACAACGAAGATGTGTCAGAAGAAATCCGCAGTCCACACAAAACTGATGGCGTCTCGGATGTGGCAAAAATTAAAGAGGTAAGAGAGATTATCACGAATTTACAAAGAGACCTGGCTAAGGATAATGATTCTGTTTTAGAAGGTAGAGATATTGGTACAGTTGTCTTCCCTGATGCAAAATACAAATTCTTCCTCGACGCCAACTTTAAAGAAAGGGCACAGAGAAGATTCAAGGAGTTAAAAGAAAGAAATGAAGAGATCAAGATCGAATCCGTGGAAAACAATCTTTCCACAAGAGACAAGACAGACTCAACCAGAGAAATCGCTCCTTTAAAAAAAGCTGAAGATGCGAATTATATCGACACTACTGACCTGTCTATTGAGCAAGTCGTAAATAAAATTATCTCATGGATAAAAAGTTAATCCGAAACTTCTCTATAATCGCCCATATCGACCACGGGAAATCCACCCTTGCGGATAGATTGCTCCTAAATACCGGAGCTATAGATGAAAGGCGTTTTAGGAATCAGCTATTAGATGACATGGAGCTGGAAAGGGAACGGGGTATTACCATTAAGGCCTCAGCGGTAAAAATTAACTACACCGCTAAAGACGGCAACGAGTATCTGCTAAATCTGATTGATACTCCCGGGCATGTAGATTTCTCGTATGAAGTATCTAAGGCTCTAGCTGCTTGCGAAGGCGCCCTGCTGGTTGTGGATGCGGCTCAAGGCATTGAGGCCCAGACTATAGCTAACTTCTATTTAGCAAAAGAACACAACTTAAAGATAATTCCTATAATCAACAAAATCGATCTGCCCAGCATCGAGTTAGATATGGTCAAAGAGCAGCTTTGCGATGCTTTAGGGTTTGATGAAGAAGACATCATCCTCGCTTCTGCCAAGGAGGGAACAGGAATCAATGAAATACTGGAAAAAGTTATCAATACGATTCCGCCGCCAAAAGGAGATGATGGAAATCCATTACAGGCGCTCATATTTGACTCTAAATTTGATACCTACAAAGGAGTGACGGTATACGTTCGTAATTTCAACGGCATCTTAAGGCCTAACCTTGAAATAAAAATGTTAAATACTTCGAAAGTATTTAAAGTTGAAGAGGTCGGCGTCTTTACTCCGCAAAATACCAAGATCAGCGAACTTAAAGCCGGAGAAGTAGGTTATTTTACGGCTAATATCAGGGATGCCAAAGAAATAATTATTGGTGATACAGTAACCGATGCGAAAAATCCTGCTACCAACGCGCTACCAGGTTACAAAAAAGCAAAACCCTTGGTATTCTGTGGGATATTCCCCGTAAACGCTAAGGACTTCATCAACCTAAGAGACGCTATGGATAAACTAAGCCTTAATGATTCTTCGTTCATTTTCGAGCCGGAGACTTCTCAATCTTTTGGCTACGGCTTTCGCTGCGGCTTCCTAGGATTGTTACACATGGAGATAGTCCAAGAAAGGTTAGAGAGAGAGTATAACCTAAATCTTGTAGTAACTACCCCTAACGTCGTCTATAAAGTAAAGACCAAAGATGGCCAGGATTTTGAAGTCGACAATCCTGCAAAACTGCCTCCTGTTAACGAAATCATGGAAGCTCAAGAACCATACATAAAAGCATTTATAATTTCACCTTTTGAATTTATCGACCCTGTATGTGAAATAACAAAGCAAAAGAGGGGGACATTTAAAGAACAGGACTTCTTAGGGCATAACAGAATAAAGATTGTCTTTGAAATACCACTCTCAGAGATCATAGTTGATTTTTACGATAGGATAAAATCTATTACTCGTGGATATGGTTCTTTGGATTACGAATTCATGGATTACCGGCCCACAAAGCTTGTAAAGCTGGATATCCTTTTAAACGGAAAATTGTGTGATGCTTTTTCGTGTCTTATTTACAAAGAAAAGGCGCAGTCAAAAGGAAAGATGCTCGTATCAAAATTAAAAGAGCTCATCCCTAAACAATTATTTGAAGTGAGGATTCAGGCTTCCATAGGTTCGCAAGTTATCGCAGCTGAGAGGGTAAGGCCCGTAGGTAAAAACGTGACAGCTAAGTGCTATGGCGGCGATATCACTAGGAAGAGAAAATTATGGGACAAACAAAAAGAAGGCAAGAAGAAACTAAAACAATTCGGCCAGGTGCAAATTCCTCAAGAGGCGTTTCTGGCGGTACTAAAAATTTAAGGCGGACTACATGCAGACTAAAAAATTAGGATTAAAAAAGTGGATAAAATCGAAATCGCCGGTAATAAGAGAGTGGGCTGAAACAATCATCATCGCTTCTTTGCTGGCACTCTTTATCAGAAGCTTTATTGTTCAGCCGTTCAAAATCCCTACCGGCTCAATGCGCATGACGCTGATTGAAAAAGACAGGATACTAGTCAATAGGTTTATATACGGCCTGAGAATCCCTTTCACAACTACCAGGATATTTAAATTCAAATATCCGCAAAGGGGCGATATTATCGTCTTTAATTATCCAGAAGATCCCGATAGGGCCTTTATTAAGCGCACAATAGCCAAAGGAGGAGATATAGTCGAGATAAAAGATGGAAAAGTCTACGTAAACTCCCAAGAATTCAATCTTTCTTCAATAGAAAATATTTATTACTATAATCGCGGAGATTATGGTTTAATTGATCAGAAGGTCCTCGTGCCCGAAGATACCTATTATGTCCTGGGTGACAATAGCCGTTCATCTAGAGACAGTCGCTACTGGGGCTTTGTGGAAGACAAATATCTCATCGGTAAGGCCTTTTTAATATACTGGCCATTTAATAGAGTAAGAGTGATTAAATGAGTTTCGCAAATAAAATTACGATCTTTAGAATACTAAGCGTTCCTTTTTTTATCACTGCGCTTGTTTATTATACTCCCCAGAAAGATTATTTACGCTTTATTGCTCTATCCATATTTGTTTTGGCGATTATCTCGGATGTAATCGATGGCTACATCGCCAGAGTAAAAAAACAAAAAACTCAAGCCGGAGCGATTCTCGACCCCTTAGCCGACAAGTTTCTTCTGATTACAGCCTTTATACTTCTCTATCATATAAGCAATCTCTACTTTGATATAAAGCTTCCTCTCGGGGTCGCGCTGATTGTGATCTTTAGAGACGCCATCTTGCTTATCGGGGGAGGGATCATCATCTTAAGCAATCAGGAGAACAAGATAAACCCCACGTGGATAGGTAAAACTTCCACCTTCTTTCAGATGATGACAATTTTGAGCTTGCTTTTAAAATTAAATTTTAGCTGCTACGTATGGAATATAGCTGTGGCATTTACGCTCATCTCAGGCATAGACTACTTGAGAAAAGGAATAGTCATGTTTAACTCCCAGCCGCAACATAAATGAACCTACCCATCGCCATACTATTAAGTTATTTTTTCGGCGCCTTCCCTTTTTCTTTTATCTTGGCAAGAGTCTTAAGGAACGTGGATCTGCGAAAAGTCGGCTCCGGGAATATCGGCGCTACAAATTTAGCCAGGGCTCTAGGATATAAAATTGGAGCCGTTGGATTGCTTTTGGATATAGCAAAGGGGGTCATTCCGGTTATATTCTTGGCAGACATGACCACTTCAAACCTTAACTTTTCTCAGGATTCACTGAGATTAACCTTAGGTCTGGCTAGTATCTGCGGCCACAACTGGACCATATTCCTAAAATTCAAGGGAGGAAAAGGCATCGCTACCAGTTTCGGGGTCTTAATCGGTCTGGCTATAAAGAATTTGTTAATGGCCAAAATAATACTCATCCTAGCCTTAGTTTGGGTCCTTACCCTAGTCATTTGGGGCTATGTTTCACTTTCTTCCATAATAGCTACAGCCCTATTACCGGCTCTTTTGTACATTTTTGATCTCAATAAAGACTTTGTTTTATTTGGAATAATTATTGCTTTGTTTGCCATCTTGCGACACAAAGCTAATATTATCAGACTGTTGCAACATAAAGAAAACCGCTTCAACATCAAATCCAAACTTTCATCCCTTAAGAAGAAAGCGCTTCCCTAAAGCACGCCCTAACCCCTTGTTTAACCATAACTTATGTGTTATATTTTTATTGAAAAACGGGGAATAGCTAAATATTCCTAGGGTTCAATACATATTGAGTGACACGGCCGATTTAAAATATGAAGGGAAGTAAGATGAGAGATTTAGTGTTCAAAAATTTGACTTCTAAAAGCAAATCTCGAAAGATCCTTTTGGCCAAAGAGACCATCGATGAAGACGGCATCCACACAAGGATACAGAAACATCTCATCTATAATGTCCGGGAACTGACAAAAGAGTCTTCTGATGATAAGGAAATGATGAACGAACTATTCATAACTAAGGAAAAGAATTCAGGCCAGAAGCGTGAGTCATTCTTTATAAAGATGAAGAGCGCTATGTACGCAAATTGCAACGACAAACTATATATAGTTAGCTTCCTGCAGTCTTTAAAAATCGAACTATCGCCTACAATAGAAAAAGAGTAATTTTATACCTAAGCCTTCTCGCCGAACTGCCAAAAGTAGTTCGGTTTTTTTTATCCGTTTTCGCTAAACTGTTGCGGATAACCCCGCCGAGTGTGTCAAAATTATCGTAGAAAATTTTGACACATTTTACGAGGCGGGGTATAACCAGTCTTTATTATATCTGCCCAGATTAAATCTTGTCTGAGCTATCTGAATGTGTTAGTATACAATCGAAATGTCTCAACAACTAAATTTTGACTCTTTAAGAGAAGGAATGGTAAATAAGCAATTGGTGCCTCGAGGCATAAAGGACCAAAAAGTACTCGGTGCCTTTCGGAAAGTGCCTAGGCATAAATTCGTGGCCGAAGAATATCAAGAATCCTCATATGGAGACTTCCCCCTGCCCATAGGCGAAAATCAAACCATATCGCAACCTTATATAGTTGCCTTGATGACCCAGTCCTTAGAATTAAGTGATGGAGATAAGGTGCTAGAGGTAGGAACTGGTTCTGGATATCAAACCGCTATACTGGCCAGTTTAGCAAAATCCATATATTCCATAGAGAGAAGAGAGAATTTGGCAAATAACGCCCAGAGCGTTCTGACTGAACTAGGTTACAAAAATGTATCCATAAAAATAGGTGACGGAACTTTAGGCTTGGAAGAATTCGCCCCTTATGATAAAATCATTGTCACGGCTGCGGCGCCAAATTTACCTAAAGCCATTACAGAACAACTTGGCATCGGTGGCAGAATAGTCATTCCGGTAAGCGCTGGTTTTGCCCAAATGCTTACTCTATATATAAAAGAAGATGGCGGTTTAATAAAAAAAGAAATCTGCGGATGTACTTTTGTCCCGCTAATAGGAAACGATGGATATAGGAAATGAGATTATAATTCTTCTGACCGCAGCCCTGCCTGTCTCGGAACTAAGAGGGGCCATCCCCCTAGGATTACTGCACCTGAAAGAACCGATCCTAAAGGTTGTCTTTCTTTCAGTTCTGGGCAATCTTCTCCCTGTCGCTCCGATACTTTTCTTTCTCCAGCCTGTCTCAGAGAAACTACGTAGATTTAAATTATGGGATAAATTTTTTACTTGGGTTTTTGAGAGGACTAGAAGAAAGGCGAACCTAGTAGAAAAATATGAGGCCCTAGGGCTGGCGCTATTTGTAGCCATACCTCTGCCTATAACTGGCGCCTGGACAGGCTGCATTGCCGCATCTTTATTCAAAATCAGATTTCGCTATGCTTTTTTAAGTATTGTCTTGGGGGTATCTATTGCTGCAGTAATAGTTACTGCCTTATGTTTAAGCGGGATCTTAATCCATGGAACACATTAAAAATATTCTGGAGCAAGCGGACGACCATAATGCTACACATATATTACGGTAAAGGAAAAGGCAAGACCTCCGCGGCCCTAGGTTTAATATTGCGGGCTGCTGGCTATAAAAGTAAGGTTATTCTTTTCCAATTCTTAAAGCCAAAAAAAATATTTTCCGGTGAACTTGCCAGCCTAAAAAGATTACCTAATATAAAACAGGTCAGGTTTGATCAAAAACACCCGATATTTATGATAAAGAATGAAGGGAAGCAGATACGCGAATTAAAATTACACGTTGAAAAATCAATATCAAAGCTAAAAGGAGTTATCCAAAAGGGAAACTTTGATATCTTGGTTTGTGATGAGATACTCAATCTGTTAAGCTTAAACACGGTCAAAGAGAGTGAGCTTGTGGAAATTTTCAAAAAAATTAAGAATAGGAAAGAAGTTATCTTGACCGGAAGGCAAAAACCAAATAAACTTTCTAGAATTGCTGACTACATCACAGAATTCAAGCTTGTCAAACACCCATTCCAAAAGGGGATCTTGGCCCGAAAGGCTATTGAGTATTAAATGGAAGATGTGTATATATTAGGTATTTCTGCATTTTACCACGACAGCGCTGCCTGCATGCTCAAAAACGGCGACATTGTCTGCGCCGTACAGGAAGAACGCTTCAGCAGGAAAAAACACGACTTTAGGTTTCCTCATAATTCCATTCAGTGGTGCCTCAAAGAAACAAACATCAAAATAAACGATATCTCATACGTAGTATTCTACGATAAGCCGTTTATAAAGTTTGAACGCATAATTATGACCTACCTGCGCTTTGCCCCCATCGGGCTGCGCTCATTTATGATGGCTATGCCTATGTGGCTTAAGAGTAAGCTGCATACGAGAGATTTGATCAGGGACGAACTAGAAGGCTACACCGGCCCAATCCTTTTTACCGAACACCACGAATCCCATGCTTCCTCGGCATTCTATCCCTCTGGGTTTAAAAAAGCAGCTATCCTTACAATAGATGGAGTAGGAGAGTGGGCCACAGCGAGTATAGGCATAGGCAAAGATAACGAAATCGAAATAATTAAAGAACTCCACTTTCCGCACTCTCTGGGATTGCTATATTCGGCATTCACGTATTTCACTGGTTTTAGGGTTAACTCCGGAGAATACAAATTAATGGGCCTAGCCCCTTACGGAGAACCTGTCTATAAGAATTTAATTTTAAGAGAACTTTTGGATTTAAAGAACGACGGTTCTTTTAGATTGAACATGAAATACTTTAATTACTGCGCTGGCCTGACCATGACAAACAAGCATTTCAATAGATTGTTTGGCGGCCCGCCCAGAAAACCAGAATCGCGAATCACGCAGAGAGAAATGGATATTGCTAGGTCCATCCAAGAAGTAACCCAAGAGGTTATGCTCAGGATGGCTAAATTTGTCAAGAAGGTCACCAAACAAGAAAACCTCTGCCTGGGTGGAGGAGTAGCCCTAAATTGTGTGGGCAATGGGAAGATCTTGCGGGAAAAAATATTTAAGAATATCTGGATTCAACCTGCTGCCGGAGATGCAGGTGGTGCGCTGGGGGCTGCGTTGTTTACCTGGTATAGATATTTAGGGAACGAAAGAAATGTAAATGGCGCAAAAGACCTGCAGAAAGGTTCTTATTTAGGAACGCACTATTCTAATGCAGAGATAAAAGCGATATTAGATGAATACGAAATTAAATACGAACAGCTCTCCACAGACCAGCTGACCAGTAAGGTCGCTGAGCTGATTAATCAAAGTAATGTAATAGGCTGGTTCCAGGGCAGGATGGAATTCGGCCCTCGGGCCTTAGGCGCAAGAAGCATAATAGGAGATGCGCGTTCGCAAGAAATGCAGTCTAAAATGAATCTAAAGATTAAATTTAGAGAGTCTTTTAGGCCTTTCGCGCCAACCGTATTAAAAGAAAGGTGCTCGCAATATTTTAATTTAAATGAAGAAAGCCCGTATATGCTTTTAGTCGCGCCTGTAAAAGAAGACAAGCTCATTAAACAAGCTAAACAATTCGCCAAAGGTTTTGAAAAGTTAAAAGTTAAGCGCTCGGTTATACCCAGTGTAACGCACGTTGATTGTTCGGCTCGCATCCAAACTGTCGATAGAGAAGGCAATCCCATTTATCATGATATGATAAAGAAGTTTGAGGATCTAAGCGGAAGCCCGGTAATCATCAACACCTCGTTTAACATTAGGGGCGAACCTATTGTCTGCACTCCGGTCGATGCCTTAAGATGCTTTTTAAAGACCGATATGGACTATCTGGCTATGGGGGATTTCCTGATTGATAAAAAACTGCAAAGCCCCCCTAAGGATAAATTGAAGTACTCTCAATATTTGGAGTTAGATTAACATGCAAAACAAGCCGCCTACACAAAAACAGTTAAACGTATTTGTTATTGGCCTTACCATAATTTTGATTTTATTTTCCCATAAGGCCTACAGGTCAGATCACATTGGCGTCTGGCTTTTGCTTCTGACATTTGCAGCCGTTCTCGTAATTACTTATTCAACAAAAAGGGAATTTGTGGTAAAATTCTACTATGTCTGGATGAAGGGCGTCTCGGCTATAGGTATGGTCATAACCGGAATTTTAATAGCGGCAATATTCTATCTTATTTTTGCACCTGTAGGGTTATTCTTGAGGTTAATCGGGAAAGACATATTGAACCTAAAGAAAGATAATAAGTTAAGCACGTATTGGATCGATAGGCCAAAGCGGGAATTCGATAAAACAAGTTACGAAAAGCAGTTTTAAACGAGGGAAAGAAATGGCAAAATTATCTATTTTCAAGGAACTGTGGGATTTTATGAGAATGCGTAAGCGCTACTGGCTGGCACCCATAATTATCATGCTAGTATTGCTGTCTGTCCTGATTGTCTTTGCACAAACTTCAGCTGTGGCACCGTTTATTTATACTCTATTCTAAAAAAAAGCAGTCTATTTTTGACTTGACAAAAGAAACTAATTATATTAAAGTTAATAAAAGGTTAAGAAAAATAGGAAAACGAAAGAGGAGGTAGAATGCTGGCTCTAATATTAGTAGGTATGGCAATAATTTTTAGATTTATTCCTCACATTGCAAATTTTACGCCGATTTTGGCCATAGCCTTATTTGGCGGAGCTTATCTTAATAAAAAATACGCGCTTATTCTGCCACTAGCGTTTATGATGGTTACGGATTTATTCTTAGGAATTCACAATACCATCGTATTTACCTGGGGGACAATATTGCTGATATCAGGCGTAGGGATGATGCTTAGGCAAAAGAAGAATGCCTTCAACATAACTTTGAGCTCATTCGGTTCAGCTGTGATGTTCTTCATCATTACGAATTTTGGTGTCTGGATTATGGGCTGGTATCCCCGAACACTAGATGGATTGATAAGCTGCTATACACTGGCCATACCATTTTTTAGAACGACAATGGCTTCAACTTTAGTTTTTAGCTTTGTTTTATTCGGAGTATATGAATTGGTTGCTCGCAAAGTGAAACAAACTTCATTAGCGCAAGCTCTTTTATAAAATAGGTAACTTTATAGGTGCATAATACGCTTTAAAGGGAAAGTCGTTGAATTCGGCTACGGTCCCGCCGCTGTAAAGGGTACGAAAGCTCTAGCAAGCCACTGTCTGAAATTGGATGGGAAGGCAAGAGCGATTAGGTTTGAACCCTGAGTCAGAAGACCTGCCTATAAATTAAATGTTTTGAATGCTGCGTAGAACAGCAGGATAAGCTGATAAATCGGGTTTAAGTAAATCAGGGTGCAAACCCCCATATCAAATATTGATATGGGGGTTTTTTGTTTGAGGCCACAATTTATGAAACGATAGTGTACATAAATTGTGTGGCCGAAAACAACCCTTGACATCTTTGATGTCAAGGGTTTAATTCGCGTCTATAATTTACGTTCCCCAGAAATTTCATATCCTGAAATTTCGGGGACTAATCCTGCTAAATTTTACAAATTTAGCAGGGCGTAGCGAGCAAAAGCAAGCACTCCGTAAATTATGCGCTCATTAAAGGAGAATGAAATGAAAAAGAGTATATTTAAAGTTATTTTTGTATTAGTAGCATCACTCTTATCAAGTAATTTGCTTATGGCTGAGGAGATAACTTACGAAACACCGGAACAACTCCAGAAGATCATCATCACCCCAAATCGCTTTTCGCAAAAATTCAAGAACTCTACGGGTGAAATAAGTATTATCACCAGGGAAGATATTGATAACTCCGGGGCGGAAATACTTCTGGACGTCTTTCGAACGATAAAAGGAGTTATTGTCCGCGACTACTACGGCAATGGTGCCAGGGCAACCGTTGATCTGCGCGGCTTTGGAGAGACCTCCAGCAGCAATGCGCTCGTTCTAATCGATGGCCGAAGAGCCAATACGCCCGACCTTAGCGGAGTCGACTGGATGCAGATTCCCCTGGAAAGAGTAGAGAGAGTTGAAATTCTTCATGGCGGGACCGGAAGCGTGCTTTACGGTGATAATGCCGTAGGAGGAGTCATTAATATCATTACAAAATCAGGAAAAACAAAAGAACCGACATACGAACTTTATGCTTCCGGAGGAAGTTATAATATGAACAAACAAAGTATCTCTTGCATTGGTGCTTCTGAAAAATTATCCTATTCCATAACCGCCTCCAGACTTAATACAAACGGATACAGGCAAAACAGTGAATACAGGTCCAGCGACTATGGCACAAAACTTAAATATCAACTAAACGACTCGATTGCGTTAAAGTTAAGCGGGCACTACCACGAGGCAGATCTAGGACTCCCCGGACCTCTGAACAAAGAACAATATGCGACTTTAAGCCACAAGGACTCTGTTGCCGCAGAAAGAGACAACGATGTCGGTGAACGAGACTACTACATGAAGTTCGGCATAGAAGGCTTAACCTTTGATTTTGGTATAATGAACCTGGATTTTTCCTTTAGAAGAAGGACATCTGATTCTTATTTTCCGAATTGGTGGCCGGGTTTTATCAACCTATATACCTATTCGCATATCGACACCTTTGCGTTCACCCCTAACTATACCTGCACTCTGAACCTTTTCGGCCGGCCTAATAAAGTGATTGTAGGCGTTGATTTCTATAAGACAGATAACAAGATCAATGACTGTAATAACTTGACTAACATCAGAACTAACGATAACGATATCGATAAACATAGCTTAGGCTTCTATATAAGCGACTCTTTCGATGTTACCGATAACCTGTCTATCGATTTAGGGTTCCGTCATGAACGTATAAATCATAGGCTCAACTTTATTGATAAGGCTACTCCAGCTAACGACAGAAATGCCGATTTAAAAAGAAAAGAAGAGGCTTTTAAGGCAGGCCTTGTATATATGCTCAATGATGATACGCAAGCATTTTTTAATGCTTCCAGAAGCTTTCGTTCACCGCTCACTGATGAATTCCTCTACTTCGAGATGGCGACATTTACAAGACAGATCGATACCGGATTAAGCACCCAGGCTTCTCTGGGGTTTGACTGTGGCGTACGCCACGCATTCAATAAGTATCTGCGCACAGACCTGACGCTTCCAAATGGATATCGACAATGAGATTTACTTTGATCCAGTGGCTTTTAAAAATGATACTTATGAAAAGACTCGTCATCAAGGCATAAACTTCCAGGTAGACTTACGCTTAACCAATCGCATCTCAGCGTTTGCGAACTGGATGTATACTCGAGCCAGGTTCCACAAGGGCACATACGATAACAACACTATTCCTATGGTGCCGCTAAACAAAGCCAGTGTTGGGTTAAATCTGGGATTCTGGGAAAATTTTAAGGTTATCCCAATAATCAACTTCGTAGGAAGGAGATTTGCCATCAGTGACCAAGCAAACCAAACAGGGAAATTAGATTCATATATTACTGCTGATGTAAGGATGAGTTATGAAGCAGAAGGTTATGAAGTCTTTTTCAATTTCAACAATATTTTTGACCGGGATTATGTAGAATATGCTGTTACTAATGCTGCGGGCACAGCAATGAATTTCTACCCATCGCCTGGAAGAAACTTTTCCGCAGGAATCAAGTTTAAATTCTAAAATACAACCAAAGGAACATAGGGATTGTTACCAATTCCCTATGTTCCTAAAGCGGAATAT
>JBHPGU010000019.1:0-31172 GCA_042570265.1 Candidatus Omnitrophota bacterium
CACAGAGAAAGCTGTCCCTTTATAAAAAACAGAGATACGATAAGTCTGAGCGTTGATGAAGCCACAGCTATGGGATTGAAACCATGCGGAAGGTGCAATAAGGACAGCGAAACAGAATAAGAAGTTTTTACTACCATTAGCATTGTTTATTTTTGCTCACTATTATTAAATAAAAAATATCTGTAAAATCCACTGTTTTTTGATAAAATAGGCGCATGCAGCAAGAGAGTACCTTCAAAACAACTTTATTTATCTCTATAGTGCTACATGCGGCCATCCTGGCGAGTCTGCCTTTTTTTAAAAGTGCTCCTTCCAGAAAGGAACTCACGACTCTCGAGGTAACCTATAGGCACATAGCCGATAAACTAAGCAATCAAAATCGATATGGGATAAGCAAAGATTTGCTCTCTGTAAAACAGAAAGAACCTCCCAGGCCAACTCTGCCTAAAGATCAACCCAAAATTGAAACAATCAAAAGAATCGACCTTTCTAAACTGTTCAAACCCAAAGAATCTATATCTGTACCTAAACCACAGACCCTCAAGAAAGCTCCTAAGGTCAAAAAGATAAGTCTAAGAAACCTTCCAGTGGAAGCCTCTAAAGACCCGGCTTATTTAACATACAGGGATATAATCAGAAGAAAGATCCAAGATAAGGTCTACTACTATTCTAACCAATACTTCTACTTTGAAAATCCTCGCGAGGGAAGCGTATTTGTCTCTTTTACGGTAACCTCTGATGGAGCCTTAAAGGACTTTTCCATCTTGGAAAATAAATCTTCTAACGACATGATCCTGAGAAAGATTGCCAGGCTAGCCATAGAAGACTCATCTCCCTTCCAGAAATTCCCCAAAGAATTAAAGTATAATGAGCGTAACTTCAACCTGGAAATATCTTTTGAGATAGAATAGGTAGGAGCCGCAGGCGACATCCACTGCTGCTTAAGGTGGATGGATAGGAGCCGCAGGCGACATCCACTGCTGCTTAAGATGGATGGATAGGAGCCGTAGGCGACATCCACTGCTGCTTAAGGTGGATGGATAGGAGCCGTAGGCGACATCCGCTGATGTTCTGAGGAAGTCGGATAAAACATTGACATGTTTAGCTTTAGGTGATATAGTTAGTCCCCGTTATGAGATATGGTTCTCTAGCGGGATTTACCTAAAAAGGAGTGATTTAGATGTCAGAAATCGAAGTTCGTAAAGACGAAAGTTTTGAATCAGCGCTTCGCAGGTTTAAGAAAAAGATCGAGCGAGAAGGCATAATTCGTGAAATCAAAGAGAGAAAGCACTACGAAAAACCTAGCGAAAAAAAGAGGAAAAAGACCCGTAAAAAAAGCTAATGTTTGCGCTGTCTAGCTCATGGAATGCGAATACAAGTAGATCTGGTAAGCAGGCTGTTGAAGAAATAAGAGACTTAGGCTTTGATTATACCGAATTATGTTTTTCTCATACAAAAAGAGAATTAAATCAAATTTACAAGAATCAAGGCATAAGGGTTACTAGTCTACACAATTTTTGCCCTATCCCCGATGGCCTAATAAGAAAAAAGGCACTTCCGGATTGCTACAGCTTATCTTCTACAAATAATTCTGAAAGAAAAAAGGCAATTAAATTCACCAAAAGGACGATTTTATCTGCCCAGAAATTTAAGGCGAAAGCTGTAGTCTTACATACCGGTAGAGTTGAAGTACCCGATTACACAAAAAAACTGATAAGCCTTAAGCGCAACAAAAAAGCCTCATCCTGCAAATTTGAATCGTTGAAGCAGTGGGCGATTGAGAAGAGAGAGGCCAATAAAGAAGTATACCTGGAAAGCATATTCAAAAGTATAAGGGAATTATCTGGTTTTGCCTATAATCTGGGAATTTCACTAGGCATTGAAAATAGAATTTATGTAAGAGAGATCCCTAATTTCAAAGAGCTAAAGATATTTTTCGATAACTTTCACAAAAAGGGAGTCTTTTATTGGCATGATACTGGCCACGCCTACATCTTAGAAAAACTGGGATTCGCCAAGCACCTGGATTATCTAAAAGCATACGGCAAGTATCTCTTAGGTATTCACTTTCACGACGTTAAAGATTTACAAGACCATAAGGCTCCCTTTACCGGTGAAATTGATTTTAAGCAACTTAAGCCTTTTGTAAAAAAGAATACCTTAAAAGTAATCGAAGCGCATAGGCCGGCTACGGCAAAAGAAATCATCTTGGCCAAGAAAAAGCTGGAAAAGATTTTCAAATAGAATATTCAAATGATTAGAAAACCGGCTGTGGCAGGACAGTTTTATCCTCAAGACAAAAATACTATAATAAAGCAGCTCAGTTCTTTCTTAAAAGAATCAGATAAACAAGATGCCATCGCTTGCATAATGCCTCACGCGGGTTATGTCTACTCCGGTAAGGTTGCTGCTCAGACAGCAGCCAGCGTCAACATAAAAGAGAATATTATCCTTCTGGGGCCTAACCATACTGGACTAGGACAAGCCTTTAGTATTAATTCTAAAGGATCGTGGCAGACTCCTTTGGGCGATGTGGAAATAAATACAGAAATAGCTGAACGCTTGAAAAAAGAATGCCCTCTCATAAAAGAAGACAGCAACGCTCACGCGCGCGAGCACTCCTTAGAAGTAGAATTGCCAATTTTGCAATTTCTTTCTAAGCAAAAATTCAGCATCGTGCCCATCGTGCTCATGTCTGCTAGAAAAGCGGAATATGAAAGCATAGGCCAGGCTATTTATAAATCGGTTACTGAGCTGGATTTAAAAGATAAAGTACTTATAGTGGCCAGTTCGGATATGACCCACTATGAATCACATGAGTCAGCTACGCAAAAAGATAACTTAGCTATTGAGGCTATTTTAAATTTAGATGAAGACCTGCTTATTAAGCGCCTATCGCAATACCAGATATCTATGTGTGGGTACGCGCCTGTAATCATAGCTATAATTACAGCGAAGAAGCTCGGGGCAGAGAATGCAAAATTAATACTGTATGAAACAAGCGCAAAAGCCTCCGGAGACTACGGGGCTGTCGTAGGTTACGCAGGAATTACAATTTCTAAAAAAGAAAGGGTTGAAAAAAATGGATGAACAAAACAAAAAAGTAGACGAATCTTGGAAAGACACAGTACAAAAAGAAAAAATAGAAGCACCTCCCGCAGAGGAAGAAAAATTTATTCCTGAGGCAAATTTCAGTTTCTTTGTGACAACACTAGGAATACAAGTAGCCATAGCGCTAGGAGAAGTGCCTAATCCAGTCACTAACAAAAATGAGCAGAATCTCGATCAGGCCAAATATCTAATAGACGCACTGGATATGCTCAAAGAGAAAACAAAAAACAATCTCAGCAAAGAAGAACAAGAGATTCTAGACCACATGCTATATGATTTCCATATGAAATTTGTGGCTAAGAAAGAAGGGACAAAGACATGATCGATGAAGAACTATTAAAGATTCTCGCTTGTCCTGCCTGCAAAGAAGATGTCAAATTGATAGACAATAAGATTGTCTGTACCAAGTGCAATAAAAAGTATCCTATTAAGGATGGGATACCTGTGATGCTTATAGACGAAGCAGAAGAATAAATCTATATACCGGGAGGTATTCATGGCAAAAAAGATACTGCTTATCCACGGACCAAACCTTAATCTTTTAGGAAAGAGAGAGCCGAATATTTACGGAAAATTCTCACTAGAAAAGATAAATGGTTCTCTTTTAAAGATTGCTAAGAAAGAAAAGGTCCAATTAAAAATTGTCCAATCCAATCACGAAGGCGAGATTGTAGACTTGATAGGCGAGTCCGGATCCAAATTCAACGTTATAATTATAAATCCGGCTGCCTATACTCATACCAGCGTAGCCATTAGAGACGCCGTAGCCGCTTCCAGCGCGCCGACAATAGAAGTGCACCTGTCTAACATCTACGCCAGAGAAACCTTCAGGCAAAATTCCCTTATTGCGCCGGTCTGCAAAGGGCAAATTTCAGGTTTAGGAGCTCTTAGCTATACACTAGCCATACAAGCAGCAATACATCTGATAAAATCTAAATGATCTCCAGGTTAGAACGGCTAAGGTCTAAGCTGAACAAAAGAGGAGTCGATTCGATACTGCTCTCGCATCCTGCAAATATCTCCTATCTTACAGATTTCCCTACTCAAGATTCATATCTACTAGCCAACAAGAACAAGTGCCTGCTTATAACTGATTCCAGATACTCATCTGAATACAGACACTGCCTCAAGACTAAAGCTATTGAAGTCTTGGAAACAAGCAAGAAACTGCCTCAAACTTTAAAAATCATCGACGAGAAACTCCAGATAAAGAGCCTGGCCTTTGAGCAAGAGCATTTAAGTTTCTTTCTCTACCAGAAGCTAAAATCCTCATTTGGCAAGAGATTGACCCCTACTAAAGAAGTGATAGAAAGCATGCGTATCATAAAAGATGCCGCGGAGATAAAATTAATCAAAAAAGCCTTATCCATAACCCTAGATGCTCTCAAATTTACAAAGAAAATTTTAAAGCCCGGGATCAAAGAACTTGAGCTTGCGGCTGAGATAGAGCGCTATATCCGCTTAAAGGGGGCTACGAACACATCCTTTGATATAATAGTGGCCTCCGGGCCACATTCAGCCCTGCCACATGCCCGTAAAACTCAACGCAAAATACGCAATAACGAACCTGTATTAATCGACATGGGGGTCGAATACAAAGGGTACAAGTCTGACTTGACAAGGGTGTTCTTTTTGGGTAAAATGGACACTCTGTTTAGAAAAGTATATTCCATAGTCCAAACCGCCCAGCAAAAAGCAAGAGACTCAATTCGGCCTGGAGTCTCTATAGAATATATAGATAGAGTAGCCAGGCAGCATATAACAAAAAAGGGGTTTGGGAAGTTTTTCAAACACTCCCTGGGACATGGCATAGGATTAGAAACCCACGAATTACCAAAGATATCTTCAAAAAATAAGAATAAATTAAGACCCGGAATGCTCTTTACTTTAGAACCAGGCATCTATCTAGATAATAAATTTGGAGTTAGGATAGAAGATATGGTCCTGGTGACAAAAAAAGGCAAGGAGATACTTAGTGGCTCTGCAAATTAATGACTTAAGATCAGGCATAACAATTGCGATTGGCAGCGATGTCTTCATGATCATAAGCGTCGACCACGTAAAGCCAGGCAAGGGCTCTGCTTTTGCACGCACTAAACTAAAGAATTTAAGATTGGGCACCGTGATAGATCGCACATATAAATCCAGCGAAAAAATCCAAGACGCCTTTATTGAAGAAAAAAAGATCCAGTATTCATATAAAACCGGGCACTTTTATCACTTCTTAAACCAAGAAACCTTCGAAGATTTAGTCCTAGAAGAAAACCACCTGGGCGACACCATCAAATTCCTCCAAGACAATATCATAGTCTCAGCTTATTTTTATAACAATGAACTTCTAAATATTTCCCTACCAACATTTATCGTAGCAAAAATTACTAATACAGAGCCTGGCTTTAAAGGCGATACTGCGAAAAGCAGCGGCAAGCCAGCCACCATTGAAACCGGTGCCACTATACAAGTCCCGCTCTTTGTCAATGTCGGCGATAAGGTCAAAGTCGACACGAGAACCGGAGAATATATGGGGAGGGTATAACTAAAATGAATATTAAAGAGATAAAAGAGATGATAGCCTTGATGAACGAAAATAACCTGCTAGAGCTGGAAATTGAAAAGGAAGGCATGCGTATCCGTTTGAAAAAAGAGTCTCCTGGATCGGATGAATCTGCCAAAATTGTATCAGTGCCCCAATTTAGCGTAACTCAGGAAGCGGCTAGCCCACAAACCCAGAAGGAAGAGGCCGCAAAGAAACTTATTGAAGTCAAAGCCCCTATGGTAGGGACTTTTTACCGATCGCCGTCTCCTGAATCTCCGCCTTTTGTGGAAGTGGGCCAGAATATCGATGCCGGACAGGTAGTCTGTATCATTGAAGCGATGAAATTGATGAACGAGATAAAATCAGAAGTAAGAGGGAAGCTTGTCGAGGTGTTGATTGAAAACGGCCATCCGGTTGAATTCGGCCAAGCTTTATTCCTAATCGAACCCGCATAATATATAAAAATGTTCTCTAAGATCCTTATAGCCAATAGAGGTGAAATAGCGCTGCGCATCATTCGCGCCTGCAAAGAATTGAATATCCGCACTGTGGCGGTCTATTCAGAAGCAGACAGGAGATCTCTGCACGTGAGATTTGCCGATGAGGCAGTTTGCATTGGTTCAGGTCCATCTGCAAACAGCTATTTAAATATTCCCTCGATTATAAGCGCTGCAGAAATAACTGATGTTGAGGCCGTCCATCCTGGCTACGGGTTCTTGGCGGAAAATGCACACTTTGCAGAGATCTGTGAATCCTGCCAGATTAAGTTTATCGGGCCATCGCCTCACTCGATTCGATTGATGGGCGATAAGATGGTTGCTAGAGAGACCATGAGAAAAGCAGGCCTGCCCATTACTCCGGGAAGCACAGCTATGGTAAAATCAAAAGAAGAGGCTTTACGCATTGCCCATAGAATAAAGTATCCTTTAATCATAAAAGCTGCTGCTGGCGGTGGCGGCAAAGGTATGCGCATATGCCATAACGACGTTCGCCTAATCAGCGCGCTTATGACCGCTCAAGCAGAAGCAGAGGCAAGCTTTGGAAATTCCGATGTATACATTGAAAAGTACATAGATGAGCCTCGACATATTGAATTCCAAATAGTGGCTGATAAGTACGGCAGGGTAGTACATCTCAGAGAAAGAGACTGCAGTATTCAAAGAAGGCACCAGAAATTAGTCGAAGAATCGCCATCTCCGGCACTAGACAGTAAATTAAGAAAGAAGATGGGCGAGATGGCTATCCGCGGCGCCAAAGCTGTAAATTACCACAATGTGGGCACTATGGAATTTCTCTTGGATAAAAAGGGTGAGTTCTACTTCATGGAAATGAATACGCGAGTGCAGGTCGAACACCCTGTAACCGAGATGGTCACCGGAATAGATTTAATAAAGGAGCAGATAAAAATATCTGCGGGTGAAAAATTATCTTTTCAACAAGACGATATAAAAATTAACGGCCATGCTATAGAGTGCAGGATAAACGCCGAGGATCCTAATAATCACTTCATCCCTTGTCCTGGCAAGATCGAAACGCTGAACCTGCCCGGCGGCCCCAATGTAAGAGTCGATACACACATCTATCAAGGCTTCACAATAAGCCCATACTATGATTCCATGCTGGCTAAATTAATTATACACGCCAAAAATAGGAAAGAGGCCATAAAATCGATGAAGAGGGCTCTGGACGAATTCATAATCGAACCTATCAAAACGACTATCCCGTTCCACAAGCAAGTATTAGATAGCCAATCATTTATATCAGGTAGATTTTCTACTCACTTTATAGAAAACCTTTTACAAGAAAGCGAAACAGAGGAATGAGAAAATGAGCGAGAACACACAGACCGACTTAGGAGAAGTAAAAATCCATAAGAGCGTTATAGCTTCAATCGCGACAGAGACAACAAAACAAATACCAGGCATTATAAAAATTGGTAAAAATCTAAAAGCTTCCTTTTTGGAATTCCTGGGCAAAAAAGACTCTGCCATCAAGATTGAATTCGATAAAAATGGCGAGGCTATAATTACCATACCCATCGTAGTGAAATATGGTTATAGCATTCCTGAGATAGCCTCTAAGATCCAAGAAGATGTAAAGCTGGCTGTGGAAAGTGCCACCAGCATATTAATCAAAGATATAAACGTCAATATACAACAAATAGAGAAGTCAAATGAAGATACAATTTAGGGAGTTTATACACTATCCCTTGCTTAAACAAGCTAAAATTAACTACGATAATTTTAGCTTAAGCTTCGCCCTGAGAAATTAGAAGAATTTCTCAGGATTAGTCCTACACAATCTTCCAGATTGTGTAGGAGGATTAATTCGCGCAGCCAATTTACGAGCACTTCGTTCCGTAAATTGCGCGCTCATTAAGGAGGATGCGATGAAAACATTTAATTTAATTATAGTATTATATGTACTACTCTCTGCCGTGTTAGGAGCGGTGGCTTTAGGTTTTTCTCTACACTTAATCGAGTTAAATGATGTTATATTTCGCTTAAACGGACTATACTACGATCTCAATGCGCGAATCGGCCTGGCCGCTGGAGGGATCTTTTTTGTGCTTCTGGCCCTTTTATTTGCACAAGCCACCTCCTCTAGTCGTGAACGTGAAAAAACCATAGCTTTTAATAATCCTTCCGGACAAGTCACCATAACCCTGTTTGCCGTAGAAGACCTTATCCGAAGGATGGCGCACGAACTTCCTCAAGTAAAAGAAATCAAGCCTAATGTAATAGCTACTAAAAAGAGGGGCTTACAGATAAGGCTGCGCTTGATTTTAAAGTCTGAGACGAATATCCCCGAATTTACAGCCCAATTGCAAGAAATGATAAAGACCAGAATTCAGGAGATTTTCGGCATAGAGGAACTCATAGTGGTCAAGATCCATGTGGCAAAAATACTATCGCTACCAGATAAGGGGAAGAAAAAATCTAAGGAACCCGTGGAGACACAAGAAGAAAGCTTCCAGGTCCCTTATCAGAGAGCTTAATCCCATAATAAAATAATGTTATCAGGGGGAAGATAATGGCAGATATTAAAAAGATAGGGATAATCACAAGCGGGGGAGACTGCGGCGGACTAAATGCAGTTATAAAAGGCGCTGCAGGCATGTCTAATAACTTAGGTATTAAATGCTATGTCATTTCTAATGGTTATGCCGGCCTATATAACCTGATTGATTTTGACAAACTAGTAGAGCTCACCCCTGAGCGGGCTGACCAGATCAATATCAATTTGGCTGGTTCAGAAGCAGGACACTCCCGTGTAAAAGTAAGAAAGATAGATGACGATAAGAAATACGAACGCATGAAAGCGGGACTCAAAAAGTTTAACATAGATGCTCTGGTCATAAGCGGAGGAGACGATACTGGCAGCGTTATTATCGATCTGGATAAAAATGGCATTTCTTGCGTGCACGTGCCTAAGACCATGGATTTAGACCTACAGACTTATTCTGTAGGCGGAGACTCAACCATCAACAGAATCGCCACATTTGTCAATGACCTCAAGACCACCGCCTATACCCATAATAGGATTATCGCTCTAGAAGTATTTGGCAGATATGCGGGGCACACGGCATTTCGCGGCGGAATCTGCGGAGATGCTGATGCGATACTTATACCAGAAATCCCCGTAGATTTTGAAGAACTTTACATCCACGCCAAAGCGCAACATATAAAAAGAGTAAGCAATAGCGACGTAAGAAAAGGGACCTATCTTATCGTAGTAGCCGAAGGCATCAAAGATGCCAGTGGGAAAGAGATTGTCGATGAAAGCGCTGGAGTTGACGCATTCGGCCACAAGAAACTCGCAGGTGCAGGCAAATACGTCTGCCAAGAACTTACCAAGAGATTTAAGTCAGACCCTGAAATCACTGATTTTATGAAAAACTCCAACATGTTTGTAAAAGGGATTTACGAAATACCAGAGGTACGCCATGTTACACCGGGACACTTAGTCAGAAGCGGCCACACATCAGCATATGACGCTAACTTCGGCATGGAGTGCGGAGCGGCAGCGGTCTCACTGCTCAAAAATGGCATAAAGGGAGTGACTGTTGCCGGTGTCTGTGGAAATGAAATAAATTACATTAAGACCGAGGATGCCATAAAACAAAGGCAAGTGGATTTAAGCCAGATAGCTATCTATGAAAACCTGGGTATCTGCTTCGGAAGAAAGCCCAAAAAAGTTACCTTCAAATTTAAGGAGAAAAAAGGCATTCCGGAAAGGTATATGTGATGGAAAATATAATTGAGGCATTAATTAAAGAGTCCATATTGGTTAAAGAAAGGATTATTGCTGAGTCTATTCCTAATATTCAAAAGATTGTCGATCTTTGCATTAATACGCTCCGAGATGGCGGAAAGATTATTCTTTGCGGCAATGGCGGCAGCGCAGCAGACTGCCAGCACATAGCCACAGAACTCCTGGTGAGGTTTAAAAAGAATAGGAAGTCGCTACCGGCTATCGCACTCACAACCAACACTTCAACTCTTACCGCTTGCGGAAACGACTTTGGATTCAATGCTATTTTCTCAAGACAATTAGAATCATTGGGTAACAAAAACGATCTGCTGTTGGCCATATCGACCAGCGGTAAGTCTAAGAATATTATCGAGGCAGTAAAAAAGGCGAAAGTTTTAGACATGAAGACGATTGCTTTCACCGGAGAGAATGGAGGGGATCTAGCTAGGTCCTGCGATTTGTCTTTCATCGTCCCCAGCAGAGTGACCGCCCGCATACAAGAAGCACATGCCTGCGTTGGCCACATCATCTGTGAACTCATAGAAGATACTCTAGGTTAATTCAATGAAACGAAAAAAGATTTTTTCTGCACATAGATTAGCAAAGATAGTCTCTTCTTTAAAAAAGAAGGGAAAGGCCGCAGTCTTCACCAATGGTTGTTTTGACATCCTCCACGTAGGGCACGTCTCCTACTTGAACAAAGCCAAACAACTCGGCGACATCCTCATCGTCGCCGTAAATTCCGATTCTTCGGTAAAATCCATCAAAGCAAAAAACAGGCCGATCAACACTTTAAAGGATAGGATGAAGATCATTTCATGCCTGGAGAGCGTTGACTATGTCTGTTCTTTCAATGAATCGACCCCTTTGAGCTTAATCAAAAAGATCGTCCCTAGTGTTCTTGTGAAAGGCGCGGATTGGAAAAAGAAAGATGTCATAGGGGCAGATTTTGTTAAAAATAATGGGGGTAGAGTCGTTTGCATCAAACTTGAAAAGGGCCATTCTACTACCAAGCTAATCAGAAAAATCGTCGCTTTATAAAAGTCAAAATGAACTATAAGGGAAGTATTCTTAGGATAATCGATGCCAACATAAATAGGGCCAAGGAGGGTGGCCGAGTCTGCGAAGACATAATGCGCTTAGTCTTAAATGATAAAAACAACACTGTAAAGCTAAAGGAGATCAGACACGATGTATCCAAAATAGCAAAAGGCTCTAGGATAAAACAATTTGATATTATCGGAAACCGTAATAGCAGGCTGGACGTAGGCAAGAGAACGAATTTAAAAAATTGCAAAAAAAATGTCCCTGACGTCTTTATGGCGAATTCCCAGAGAATAAAAGAATCCCTAAGAGTTTTGGAAGAATTATTCTGCCTGTTTGATGATTCTGCTTCCAGGAAATTCCAGAACTTAAGGTTTAAATTTTATAATGTGGAGAAAGATTGCTTTAAAAAAATAGCGCATTCTAAGATATAAAAGCTTACCCTAAGAGAGATACCTCTAAGCTCACACACACTATAATATAATTAACTAAAAATGAACGTCATAGAATCTGCAAAGAAAAAAATTGCTACGCCTCTAATTAAGAAGATATCTCGCCTGGAATCTCAAGACACCAGCACTCTGCTTAAGAATATCGCCTGCGGAAAGACTGTAATCCTAAAGAATAGGATACATAAGCTCTCCAAGCCCTGCGCTGTGGGAAAAGGCCTGCGCACCAAGGTAAACGTAAACATTGGCGGCTCCACAGACGTCTCTAATCTTTCGGATGAATTAGAAAAACTAAAAGTATCCATCCAATATGGCGCCGATACTGTCATGGACTTAAGCGTAGGCAGGAATATAAAAAAGATTAGACAAGAAATCATCGCTCATTCCAGCATACCCGTAGGCACTGTCCCTATCTATGAAGCAGCACAGCAGGCAGAGTCAAAAAAAGGAAAATTCTCTAAAATGACCAAGGATGATATTCTCGAGGTCATCGAAAGACAGGCAGAGGAGGGAGTCGACTTTTTTACTGTTCACTGCGGAATTACAAAGGAAATTGTAAAAAAGATCTTCAATAATAAAAAACGGGTCATTGAGATCGTCAGCAGAGGCGGGGCCATCTTGGCAAATTGGATAGTAAACAACAATAAAGAAAACCCGCTCTATGAATACTTTGATGACATTTTAAAGATTGCAAAAAAATTCGATATAACTCTCAGCTTAGGAGACGGCCTGCGCCCAGGAAGCGTATTGGACGCTACTGACGAAATTCAAATCTATGAATTAAAAAAGTTGGGGCAACTATCTAAATATGCCCTGAGCAAAGGTGTACAGATAATAATTGAGGGACCCGGACACGTACCTTTAAATCAAATCGAAAAAAACATAAAGTTGCAAAAAAAGCTTTGTCACGATGCGCCATTCTATGTCTTAGGGCCTCTTGTAACAGATGTTGCATCCGGATATGACCATATCTCTGCTTCCATTGGCGGAGGACTAGCTAGTTACTATGGCGCTGATTTTCTCTGTTACGTTACTCCCTCAGAACACCTAAAGCTGCCTTCGATTGATGATGTAAGGGAAGGTTTGATCGCCTCCAGGATAGCCGGGCACGCTGGAGACATAGCCAAAGGCATCCCCAATCAAATCAATTGGGATAGAAGCATTTCACAGGCTAGAAGATCTCGCGACTGGCAGAAGCAAATAAAATTATCCATCGATCCGGTGAAGGCCAAACGATACAGAATGCAATCAAAGCCAAAAGAGTCTTCTGTGTGCACAATGTGCGGAAAGTACTGTTCGATTAAACTGATTGAGGATAATTTCTAAAAATATATTTTTGCGGGCGTTATTCAATGGTAGAATGAGAGCTTCCCAAGCTCTACACGGGGGTTCGATTCCCCTCGCCCGCTTTTCTCGACGTTAAACTAAGAAAAAGAATAGAAAATTCTTGTTCTATATATAGGATGTATCAGTGTATACGAATGTGTTGACAACTCCAAAAAAAAGATATAATATCATAATCGGCCTTATAATATAATTTATCCAAATAATGTTTATCAAAGAGCAATTTATCGGCAGGGAAGATGTAATTAAGTTAGTAAACAAGCGCCTCTCTGACCTAATAGAAGGCTACCGCCAAAACATCGCCATCATCGGCAATGAGTTAACGGGTAAGTCCTGGATAATAAAATCCATTTTTGATAACTACTCTGACTCGCGAATCATTCCCTTATACTTCGATCTAAGCCAGCCCTCAGTAAATATCTTCGCGCAAAGATTCTTTTGTACCCTCTTGTATGGTTTTCTAAAGACCCGAGGCATAGTACTGCCCAAAGAAAATCTAACACGACTAATTGAGGAATCTAGAACACACATCCCCAATACAGTCACAAAAATTCAAGAAATATCCTCACAACTGCCAAAAGACAAAATAGATTTAGCTACTTTTAGGGATATCCTGTCACTTCCTGAGATCATAACGCAAGAGACACAGCAAAAGGTCGTAGTTGTCTTTGACGAATTCCAAAACTTGGATATCCTTAAAATTAGGAACGTCTTCCAAGAATTGGGCAAGAAGATAATGACCCAGAAGGAGATAATGTATTTGGTATCCAGCTCCTCAAAGACCAAGGCCAAGAAGATTATTCAAGATGAACTTTCTCTTCTCTTCGGAAACTTTGAAATCGTAGAATTGGAAAACTTCGACACCAGGACCAGCAATATACTTATAAAAAACAGGCTAAAGAATATTCTAATATCTCCGGATATGAACAACTTCTTGATTGGCTTTACTGCCGGACATCCTTTTTATCTGGACAAAATCACACAGCACATCTATCAAAAGGCCATTTTGATGGAGTCTAATATCGTCACCCCATTTATATTTATCAACAGCCTGGAAGATATACTGTTTAACAACTGGGGCATCTTAAACCTTAGGTTTCAGAATTATATTGACACTCTTACAAAGAATAAGTCCGATACGCTCAACATCTTGCTTTTAATAGCTCAGAGAAAGAATAGGGTCAGGGATCTCTCTACTATGCTGCATAAGACTTACCGCGATATTAACCAAAAACTATCTCGTCTCATCGAAGCCAATATCGTCTCCCGCACTGGTTCTTTTTACAACATCGATGACAGGGTGTTCAATTTTTGGCTGAACTTCGTTTATTTAGAGAAATTAAATAACTTATCGCAAAGCTACGAAGACCAGGTAATCTCATTCAGAAAGAAAATCGAGCAGTCCTTAATAGAATTTGTCGAGATGTCCAAGAAGGATATTGAGCAGAGGCTCTATGAGCTGTTCGTCTTATTCTCTAACGACTCCGTGCAGTTGGGCAGGAATAGAATAACCCTCTCCAGGTTCAAGGAAGTAAAACCTTTGAATTTTGAAGGCCGTTATATCAAAAAAGGGTTTTTTTGCCTCTGCGATGAAGAGTGCTGGCTCATTGGTTTTAAAAATGGCGATATCACCGAAGATGCGGTAAGTGAATTTATCAGGGAGTCGAGAAATGTGCAGAATAAAGACAAACCGCTGAGACGATTGATTATTGGCTTGGATAAGACAGAGATAAATGCTAGGCTACTAGCTAAAGAAGAAAAGATAAACACTTGGGACATCAAGCTGTTGAATGTCCTTCTTGACCTATATGGCAAACCGCGCCTTATTATATAATATATGAAAATAGGTGTAATCTCCGATACACACATACCAGAAAAAGCTACAGGCATCCCTAAGGAAATATATTCGGCATTTAAAGGAGTAGACTTAATCCTGCACGCTGGCGACCTAGTTTCGCTGGATGCGATAAAGTCTTTGGAAAAAATAGCTCCGCTAAAGGCTGTGTGCGGAAATATGGATACCCCCGAGACAAAAAAGATCCTCAAAGAGAAAGAAGTCATAAATGCGGGAAAATTTAAAATCGGGTTGATTCACGGCAGGGGAGGCCCTTCTAATTTAATTAATTTTGTTAAAAGTGCCTTTAGGGAAAAAATGGATGTCATTGTCTTTGGCCACTCCCATACGCCGGTTAATGAAAAAATTGAAGGCACGTTATTTTTTAATCCGGGCAGTTCCACGGACACTATGTTTGCACCATATCTATCCTACGGCATAATAGAAATAAATGACGAGATCGAAGCAAAGATTGTGAGGCTGCCATGAATAAAATCTGGGCACCCTGGAGAATAAAGTATGTCAAGAAGGCAAAGGGAAAAAAGTGCGTACTATGCATTGCTTCAAAAAACAAAAAGTTAGATAAAAAGTATTTTGTGGTGGTAAGGAGTAAATTCTGCTACTCCATACTGAATATCTACCCTTATAATAATGGACATTTTATGGTCTGTCCCGTAAGGCACATTAAAAACATAGAAGATCTCAAAAAAGATGAAGCGTTGGATTTATTTGATGTTATCAAAAGGACAAAAAAACTAACCGACAAAGTCTTAAGGCCTCAAGGCTACAACATTGGAACAAATTTAGGAAGAATGGCTGGTGCGGGAATCGATGACCACATTCATATTCATGTCGTCCCCAGGTGGGAAGGCGATACTAGCTTTATGTCGGTGATTTCCAACGTAAAAGTCATTCCTCAGTCGCTCAAAAATCTATACAATAGCCTGATCAAAGTAAAATGAAGAAAAAAGCAACCCTTAGTGATAGTGCCGGCTTAGCTAATTATGCGATGCATGAAGAGAATTCGCGTGGCCGCAGATTCAAAGAAGAAAAACACAGCTACCGGAATATCTACCAGAGAGACCGAGACCGAATAGTCCATAGCGCTGCCTTCAGAAGATTAGAATACAAGACTCAAGTCTTTGTCTACCATGAAGGTGATTACTATCGCACAAGGCTCACCCATACAATAGAAGTAACGCAAATCGCGCGCACGATAGCCAGGGCCTTAAAGCTAAACGAAGACCTTGTAGAAGCTATCGCTCTGGCGCACGACTTGGGCCATACTCCATTCGGGCATGCCGGAGAGGACATCCTAAACAATCTGATGAAGTCGCATGGTGGCTTTAATCACAACCTACAAACCTTGAGGATCGTTGATTTATTAGAAGAGAGATATCCGAATTTTAAAGGGCTGAATCTTACTTGGGAGGTAAGAGAGGGTATCGCCAAACACACAACTAAATATGACATGTCTACCAAGATCAAAGAATTCCAGCCTAAAAAGATACCTACACTAGAAGCACAGGTTGTGGATTACGCTGATGAAATAGCCTATGACAATCACGATCTAGATGATGGGATTACATCCGGACTAATAAATGAAAGCGCGCTATCAGAACTTACTCTATGGAATGACGCAAACCTACACATCAAGAAAAAAATCGGAAAAATAGATACAAAAATCAAAAAGTACCAGATAATCAGGTTTCTTATAAACATGTTGGCCAGCGACCTGATCAATCAATCTAGGAAGAATATATCGTCTGGGAAAGTTTCCTCTATAACCGACGTGAGAAACTCAAAGAAGAAGATAATCTCCTTTAGCCAAGGAGTTGAAAAGAAGAGTGCACAGCTTAGAACTTTCCTTTATAATAACCTATATGAACACTATAGGGTTATCCGTATGGCAGACAAGGCAAAGCGTTTTATTGAAGACATGTTTAAAATATATATAAAGAGGCCTCGCGCCTTGCCTAAAGAGTATCAAAACAAATTAAAAACAGAAAATAAACACCGGGTTGTTTGCGACTATATCGCCGGTATGACAGACAGGTACGCATTAAATGAACACAAAAAACTATTTGACCCCTACGAAAAAGTATAGGACGATTACCTCTTCACTGCATATGGTCTATCGCCTGATAAACTCTACCTATGAGCTAAAAGAGTTCTTATTAAAGCTTAGCAAAGTACTCTGCCACATTCTCAGAGCAGACTCTTGCAATATCTTGATCCTAGACTCTACCAAAAAACGCTCTGCCTATAGGGCAAAATTTGATAATAAAGTTTCTTACATATCCGAGAAGAAACTAAAGATAAAGAATAGGTTAGAGAAAAAGATAATTAAAAGAGGAATGGTTTTTCGCAAAAAAAACCTCTTAGCTATTCCCTTGATATCTGACGACTCTATGGGTTTTATCATGCTCAGAAAGAAAAAGGGCCTGTTTGAGGACTTTGATCAAGAATTAATAATGACGCTCTCTGCGCAGGCAATAATGGCCATAAAGAATTTGGAACTCTATCAAGAACAGCAAAAGATAATCTCTGGTACCATAAGATCGATGCTCACTTTGCTGGATAACCGCTTCCCCACATATGCACATTCTGACCGTTTCTTAAAAATAATCAGTGAGCTGGCCCATAGGTTGCGCTTAAATGAGGAAGATAGGCAGAGCTTAAAGTATGCCGGCTTGCTGCACGATATGGGAAAGATCAACATGCCTTACAGGATTATTACAAAGTCTTCGACTTTGACTGGGGAAGAATACAAGGTCGTCAAACAACATCCCATAAGGGGCACTCAAATCATAAAGCACCTAAAGATTTTAAAACCGGCCATGCCTATAATATTTCATCACCACGAGCGTTTCGATGGTAAAGGATATCCTTCGGGCCTTAAAGGCAGCAGGATACCTTTAGGCTCACGAATCATGGCTGTCGTCGATGCTTTTGAGGCTATGGTCTTCGGCAGGCCTTATCGGAAAAAGATAAGTACCGAAACCGCTTTAAAAGAAATCAAAAAAAACAGCGGTTCACAGTTTGATCCTAAGGTGGTAAATGAATTCTTGAAAGTCATCTCAAGTAAAAAGATAAAAAAGTTCTTGAAGAATAATTAGTTTAAAGTGTATAATAGAAAGATGGCTCAACAGAAACAGGCACAATTAGAAATATTCGAAAATACGTCGAGAATTAAAAAACAAGCAAGGCCTCACGGGGAAGTCTCGGACAAAACTCCTGATTTTGAAATCCCAGCGCACCTATACATAAAATCCGCTTGTATTTTAATCATCATAGTAGTCAGCTTTGCTATTGGCGTCGAGCGGGGGAAGGTGGTCTCCCAAAAGAAGGTCTCTACGCGCTTCCTAGCCGAGAAACATTCTCCGGCAATAATCAAAGAAATTAAAGTAGGAGACGGGTCCTTAGTCAAAACGCTTCCAGAAAATAAAAAGCTTGAAAAGAAAGAAAAAACTGATACAATTAAAACTTCCGGTTACAGCATCCAAGTAGCCTCATATAAGAAGGACTCCTCGTATATAAACAAAGAAATATCCAAGCTGCGCAAAGATGGCTATAAAACCATAACCATCTCCAGCGCTAGCAGTAACTACATGGGGATTTGCGCCGGGAAGTATATTAACAAAAAAGAAGCTCAAAAGCACCTAAAACAACTACAGAGAACATACAAAGACTGTTTTATAAGGAAGATTTAAAATGTCCCTACACCCTTCACTAAGTTCAGCTGTAAAAGGAAAGCAGCAGCGATCGGTCCTCAAGCGCTCTGAGAGAATAAAGTATCTCATGAAAAAAGGCGAGTGGACTGACGCTTCAAAAGTTTTTGGCATGCCTAAGATAAAGTTGATTAGGCTAAAGGTTAGAAAAGAAAAGGCTGAAAAACCAGAAGCCGAAGACGCTGCAGCAGAAGCCACAGAAGGCAAAGCCGCTACTCCTGCCGCTGCAGAAAAAGAAAAATCCAAAGAAAAATCTAAGTGATCTTTTATTTCCAAGTCTCGCTCATTTCTACGGGGAAGAAATAAACATGGAAATTATTTTTTCTTTAATTTTATTTTTTCTGGCTGTAGTTATCCATGAGTTTGCCCACGGATGGATGGCCTATAAGCTGGGTGACTCTACGGCTAAACGTTCTGGCAGGCTCACCCTCAACCCTCTAGCCCATATTGATCCCATCGGGACAATCGCACTTCCGCTATTCCTTGTTGTAACCGGTTCGCCCATTTTATTCGGTTGGGCAAAACCCGTACCGGTGAATTTTTCCAGCTTGCAAAATCCAAAAAAAGATATGATCTGGGTAAGCCTTGCCGGGCCCTGCGCAAATATACTGCTAGCCATTATCATCAGCATATTCATCAAAATAAGGATAATCTTATTGCCTTTAGAGATTATGCAACAGTTTATGCTCTTAAATCTCGTCCTGGCTACTTTTAACCTTATACCTATTCCGCCGCTGGATGGGTCTAGAGTAGTCTTAGGGTTATTGCCATCAAAGTTAGCCTATAAGTACGTGCAGCTTGAACGTTATGGCTTTGTAATCATAATCGTCATGCTCTACCTGGGAGTATTTCAACTCATCGTCTGGCCAATTGTAACTATGTTATTTAAAATGCTACTATGAACACGATCAAATTAAATTTAAAAACTAGAAGCTACCACATCGCCATAGAAGAAGGCCTTTTACCAAAGACCGGCTGCTTATTAAAGAGATCGGATATCGGTAGGGATGCCATTGTCATCACTAATAACTACCTTAAGAAAAAATTTGGCGCAAAATTAAAAAACAGCTTAGTAAAACACGGGTTTTCATATAAATTCTATACGGTGCCTGATTCAGAAAAGGCGAAGTCTATCCGTTACTGTCTGGACTTAATCGATAAGATATCTAAATACGATAAAAAGAAACAGGTCTTTCTCATTGCTTTGGGAGGAGGCGTCATAGGCGACCTGACAGGATTCGTCGCCTCTATCTATAAACGTGGCGTACCCTATATCCAAATTCCCACGACACTGCTAGCGCAGATCGATTCATCCATAGGAGGAAAGACAGCTATAGACTTAGAGGTCGCCAAAAACTTAGTGGGCGCTTTCTATCAGCCAAAATTAGTTATTGTCGATCCCGGATTATTAAAGAGCCTACCTAAGAGACAACTAAGGTCTGGTTTAGCAGAGGTAATAAAATACTCTATCATCAAAGACAAGGCTCTGTTTGTTTATTTAAAAAATAACTACAAAAAAATACTTTCACTAAGCAAGAAAGAGATTGAGACGATAGAGAAGAAGTGCATAGCCATTAAAGCCAGGGTTGTGGAGAAAGATGAGAAAGAAAAAAAAGGCATACGCACAATATTAAACTTCGGCCACACCATTGGCCACGCCATCGAGAGCGCTGCCAGATATAATACTTACAACCATGGCGAAGCTATAAGCCTAGGGATGGCCTGTGCTGCAGAAATCGCCTATCAACTAAGACTGCTCAAAAAAAATGAACTAAATAAAATTATCGCATTAATAAAACTATATGAATTGCCTCAGCGCATAAAAGGTATCTCTCTAAATAAGATCATGGACTCACTGGCCAGAGATAAAAAATTTGTTAAAGCCAAAAACAGGTTCGTCCTTCCCAAGGCCATCGGCAAGGTCATCGTAAAAAAGAACATCCCCGAGACGATCATAAAAAAGACCATCCTAAAATACAGTTGTTGCTAGAAACAGTTACTCTTTCAGAAAATTCCAATACACAATTAACAAATTACAAACAAATCACAATACCAAATATACAATAAACAAAAGTTCTTTGTAATTTTGGAATTGTAAATTGTGTATTGTTTGTGATTTGGAATTTGTTATTTGTAATTTTGGATGGTAATAATTCGGGTGGGGATGACTACTTTACTCTTAAAATTATTTGCTTACCATGCGCGTTCAACTCGACCTTATTAGGACGAATATGTACTACCTCTACGCCTAGAATAGTTTCTCCTTCTCTAACAATCCTATTATTAATCAAGGCGTAACTTCCTGTAGCGGTGGCAAAGATGCCGTTTAGAACCAAAGAGGGGATCTGTCTGTCAAAATATTCTCCTTCAACAACCGGCTCTTCGACTTTTTCTTCAACATCCACAGATATATCTTTACCTGAAGACTTTTGCTCTTCCTCGACTACAATTGGCTCTTCAAGCAAAGCTGTAGTTTCTTGCTCCATATGAGCAATTATTTCGCTAGGGGGAAGATCTTCGACCTTAGTAAAGTAACGATAAAGCAGAAATGCGCAAAGAAAACCCAGGATAACAAAAATTATCCCTAATAAAATTGCTCTTTTTGACGAATATTTTTCCGCGACGTCCATAATTGTGTACAATTATATCATATCTTAGTAATTTGTCAATTCACAAAGTGTTTGACACTGCAATAATTATATGATATTCTAAAAATTACGATGTGGCAAGAAAAACGCCAAAGCAAACGCATAACCTTATCTCTACCAATAGATTACACAGTTTTAGATACAATAGAAAAAGAATTTAGCAGTACGATCTGTAAAAATATCAGTGAAGGAGGATTAAAAGTAGTGTTTAGAAGGTTCTTTCCTCCCAAGACTAAATTCTTGCTTAAAATTAATCTTATGGGCATAAATAAGATAATCGAGACTATGGCTGAAAGTGCCTGGTCATTTAACATACACTACGCAAATACGTATTATAGCGGCTTACGCTTTCAAGACCTAAATTCACCCAACAGAAAACTATTAAATGAATACTTGGTGATGAAAGAAATCACCAAATCGACTCATTAGAAAGAGAGGTTACAACTGTGTCACAAGAGACTACAAAGAGAATAAATTGTCAAGCCTGCAACAAGCAACTATTAAGGATAAAAAGATACTATCGCGACGCTAGGTATTTTTGCAATAAAAATTGCTATAAGGCATTTTTAAAGAAACAAGAGGAAGAAAAAAAGAAACCAGCCTAATGACAAAAAGGTCAGAAAAAAGAAAGCATCCTCGAATCTTAAAGAATCTTCCTCTTAAGATAAAGAACGAAGACTTCGATATAGTCACGGAGACTCAGAATATCAGCTGTACCGGAGCTTACTGTCGAGTGGATAGATACGTAGCACCCTTTACAAAAGTAAAAGCGACCATTATGATTTCTTCACCAGATGAAAACTCCCAGAGCATCAGCTGCAAGGGAGTGGTGGTACGCGTGGAGAAGAATAACAACACGCTAGAGCCACAGTATAATATCGCGATATACTTTAATGGAATCAGCAAAACGAATTTATCCCGGATCAGCCGCTTTGTCAAAGAACACCAATCATAACCAGCTATTGAACTAGACTGAATGTCCTTTCTTAAGAAAACTTTTACCCCATTAGAAAAAAACTCTGATTTTAAAAAATGCTTATTTCCTTGTGAAACTAACGCTGCCACAAGATCGTCCAAAGTACGTAGTTTTCTAACGGGGTTAATTTTAGTAATCTCAATATTTTTATTAAGTGTAAGTAACAATTTCGCTCAAATGCCGAATTTAAAATTGCCTCAACCTAAATTAAGCGAAGGAAAAAACCTGCGCCAGGACATTCAAGACAGATACTCCAATCGCAGTTTCGATAACAAAAAACCTCTGAGCCTCGAACAGCTTTCCACTATGCTCTGGGCAACAAACGGTAAAAAGATTACAGACGTAGACAGCGTGACCTCTGCCAGCTATACCATACCATCAGCTGGAGCGATCTATGCCTTGGAAATATTTGTAATGGTAGGGAGAGATGCTGTAGAAGGCCTATCCGAAGGCCTCTATCACTATGAAAAAGATGGACACAACCTGAAATCGGTCTCAAATCTAGATAAAAGAAAAGAGCTCTCCGCAGCCTGTCTGGGTCAAAAATTTGTTAAAGACGCTCCCGTATCCATAATAATAGCTGCGGAATTTGGTTCCATGGCCCAAAAGTATGGAAGCAGAGCTGAGCAATACGTAAACATGGAAGCTGGTCACGCAGCACAAAACCTATACTTAATCGTCAATGATCTCGATCTTACCACAGTAGAAGTGGGTGCCTTTATGGATGAAGAGGTAGCCGAGGTCTTAGAGATAAAATTCCCCGTATTGTTGATTATGCCCGTGGGCTATCCGACTTCGTGAGGCGAACCAACTGATAACCCCACCCATTAGAAGGTGGGGTTTATCCAGCTTCTTAAGGCGAACCAACTGATAACCCCACCCATTAGAAGGTGGGGTTTATCCAGCTTCTTAAGGCGAACCAACTGATAACCCCACCCATTAGAAGGTGGGGTTTATCTGACTTCGTAAGTAATTATGGGCCAGATCCCAAAAATCTTACCTGTTAAATTAATTGTCAGCATATTCACTCGCAACGCCGATTACTTTAAGGACATCGAACAGATTCTCTCTAAAAAATTCGGCCCCATAGATTTCAGCACTCCTATCCTGGATTTCAATCATACTCAATACTACCAAGATGAATTTGGCAGTGACCTAAAAAGAAGATTTATCTCTTTTAAAAAATTGATCTCTCCCGACTCGCTCTGGGAGATAAAGATCTTTACGAATAAACTCGAGAATAAGTTTTCTGAAGATAATAAAAGGCTTATTAACCTAGATCCAGGCTACCTGACTCAAGCAAAGCTGGTCCTGGCTTCGACCAAAAATTTTGCCCACAGGATATTTATTAAAAACGGCATCTATCAAGAAGTAACCCTTCTTTTTGAAAACAAAACCTTCCATCCCTTGCCCTGGACTTATCCGGACTATCAAAGTAAAGAATACATAGACATGCTCATAAAAATCCGGGAGATCTTGTACTCACAGCTGAGGTCCCATGCCTGACTATCCTAGCTACCTAAAAAGCTACCAAGATTCATCACTTAAGAAGAAGATAGAGAAGGCTTACAAGCTCTTAGAGAGCTGTGAAATCTGCCCGCGCAGATGTAAGGTTAATCGCATAAATAACGAAAAGGGATTTTGCGGGGTAGGGATTAATCCTGTGGCCTGCAGCTTCATGCCTCACCACGGCGAAGAGCCGCCCATATCCGGAAAGAAAGGATCAGGCGCAATATTCTTCTCATACTGCAATCTCAAATGCCAATACTGCCAGAACTATAGCTTTAGCCAGAACGGAGAAGGAGAGGAAGTCTCGCTGGAGAAATTAAGTGAATTCATGCTCTATTTACAAAATTTGGAGTGTCACAATATAAATCTTGTAACCCCTACACACGTTATGCCTCAGATATTAAAGGCGCTATATGGCTCAATAGAAAAAGGACTAAACATCCCCATTATCTACAATACCTCCGGATACGAACTTCCTGAAATTATCAAGATTTTAGACGGCATAGTAGATATCTACTTGGTGGATATGCGCTATGCAGACAATCAACATAGCGAAAAATACTCTAAAGCTAAAGACTACCCATATTGTAATCAGGAAGCAGTAAAGCAGATGCACAAACAAGTTGGCGATGCCCAAATTGATGACGCTGGAATAATAAAGCGAGGCTTAATAGTGCGCCACCTCGTCCTGCCAAATAATATATCCGGAACAGAGAAGATAATGAAATTCTTGAGCAAAGAAATCTCACCTAAGACATATATAAGCCTGATGAGCCAATACCACCCATACTACCAAGCATATAAGCATCCCGAGATCAATAGGTGCATATCCAAAGAAGAATACCAAGTGGCCTTGGACTGTTTAACCAAATACGGGATGGAAAACGGCTGGATCCAGGACTCTCACGGCCTTGAGCGTTTTGCCGGAGTAAATATAAAGAAGAATGTTTAGGCAGTATTCCCTTGTCACCAAGACACCACGTCAGTGCGCAAGCCTCCCCGAAGGGGACCACGTCACATGTAACTTTGTGACGTGTGACTTGTGACTTATTATGGCCAAACTAATAAACATCTGCGGTATCTGCGGAGGTAAAGGTAAGTTCATAATGAAGAAGTGTCCATCCTGCAACGGCACAGGCGGCACTGTATTTAAGTTGGATAAAGAGACCCGGGAGTTGATCGAACAGAATAGATCCAGGCTAAGCGAACAAGAAATCCAGGCCTGGGATTTATATAAGGGCGGATTCTCGCAAAAAGAGATAGCCCAGAAGATGAATCTGACCCTAGCCATGGTTGCATCCATATTCTACAGGATTCAAAAGAAGACAGTTTGAGACTGTCGCTACGAACATGTTGACATTTAAAGGTAATTCTATTATTATAAGTCTGTAATCAAAAGTAGAAAGGGGCAGTCATGAGCGATGTAAAAGAACTAGGAAAAACAAGTATCGGCCTGCAAGCAAACGCAGCAGGAACATTATGTTACCTACTTGGCTGGGTCACAGGATTGATATTCTTACTCATTGAAAAAGAAAATAAGTATGTCAAATTCCATGCGCTGCAGTCAATCGCTGTATTTGGAATATTATCCGTAGCCATGATAGTCCTTCCATTTATTCCCATACTAGGATGGATTGTGATGCTCATAGTTCCCATACTCTCATTTGTGCTTTGGATAGTGTTGATGGTCAAGGCCTACCAGGGGGAGTGCTTCAAGATTCCTTTCGCTGGAGAGTTCGCGGAAAAAAAGACTAAAAGTTAAAAACACCAACAAAAAAGTTGACAAAATAGGCTTTTAGTGGGAAAATATATTTAATTACGGCACCTCGGATTTTAGCTGATCTAGTAACACAAGCTCACCAAAAAAAACATAAAAATTTAGTGAAAGTTTCACTTTTTTACCTACCAACTAAAGATTTTTTTTCGCCACTTAATAAAACAGTTGTTGAAAGTTTCTTTTAACCCTAGTCTTTAATAGGAAGGAGAAGCCCATGGCCACAACTTTAGAGACTCTAGAAAAAAGAGCGCTCAGGGGAGTAATAAGGGGGATTGATCCTATCGACGGGACAATGGCTCTTATTAGCGCTGAAATCGATGAGGACTACGCTCCTGTTGCCACCGAAATACCCGTAGAAGAGGTCCAGAAACTGAATCTACGAATCGGTGATGCGGTAGATGTAATCCCTATTGGCAGCGATACATGCCTCTTAATTGGCAAACCTAAAGTATAAGGCTAAATCCCGCCAGAGGCTTATCTGACGGGAGCCGATTAGGTTAAAAAGTAATCCGCAATCACGCCCAAATTCTAATTGATACGTTCGACTCCAGTTCCTCAGGACTGTTCGAAGGACACTGAGCGAAGAGAACGTGCAATTTCAATACTACCTACCCTGGCTATTGCAATTGGCAAGCCAGGGAATGTGTTGACTAAACAATCTCCGGGTAGTATTATCTTCCTAACCGAACACAACTTTTCTTTCCATGGAACAATTCCAAGCGATCATAATTGGGGCAGGCCCAGCTGGCATGATGGCAGCAATTCGCGCCGCAGAGAGAGGCCGCAAAGTCCTGCTCATCGAACAAAACAGCACTCCGGGTAAAAAACTTTTGATTTCAGGTAAAGGTAGGTGCAACCTTACCAATACCTGCGATATCAAGGACTTCCTAGATAAATTCTCCAAATCGCGCAACTTCCTGAGAAATACCTTCGCCAAATTCTTTAACACTCAGCTTTACGCATTCTTCCAACAGTCCCGCCTTAAACTTAAGGATGAAAGGGGAGGGCGAGTATTCCCTAAAAGCGACAGGTCAGGCGACATCCTGAATGCCTTAAAGTCCAGGTTAAAAAACAAACACATAACAGTCCTGTTAGGTGAACGCGTGCGCGAGATCATTCTAAAGGACAGTCAAATAGAAGGCGTTATAACGCATTCCGGCAAACAATTCTTAGCCCCGAATATAGCTGTCACAACTGGCGGCAAATCATATCCTAGCACAGGCTCTACAGGAGATGGATACAAGATCGCTAAAGACTTAGGCCATGAGATCATTCCATTGGAACCGGCCCTTTCGCCGGTTATAATCAAAGAGGACTTTATTAAAGACTGGCAGGGAATAGCTCTAAAAAACGTATCCGCAACACTCTTCTCAAAAGGCAAGAAAGTTGACGGCCGATTCGGAGAGATGCTCTTCACTCACTTTGGACTATCCGGGCCGATCATCCTTGATCTAAGCGCCTCGATCTACGACGCTTTAAAGCTCAACAATAATGCTGAGATATCTATTAACTTTAAACCCGCTCTAGACCACAAAACACTCAATGGCAGGCTGCTGCGCGAATTCAAAGCTGACTCCAAAAAAAGCCTAAAGAAAATATTTAACAATCTGATGCCGCGGGGTATAATAGTACGGTTTCTACAATACTGCGGCATAGATGAAAATAAGATCGCAAATCAAGTCACTACTGAAGAGAGAAAGAAGCTTGTCCGCGGCTTGCTTGATCTAAGATTGACCGCAAAAGGCATAATGCCCCTAAAAGATAGTATCGTGACCAGGGGTGGCGTCAACACAAAACAGATAAACCCAAAAACTATGGAGTCAAAACTAATGAAAGGTCTTTATTTTGCCGGTGAAGTCATAGACATAGATGCCAAAACAGGTGGATATAATATGCAAGCAGCATTTTCAACCGGGTGGGTCTGCGGAGATAACATATGAGACACAAGATAATACTGGCTTCGAAGTCAAAGAGGCGCTCGAAGATACTTAAGGAGTGCGGCATAGCGCACAAAGTTGTGGTAAGTAACGCGCCTGAAAAGATGGACCATAAAAAGGGCGCAAAGTTCAATGTCCTGCATAATTCTCAAGCCAAAGCTAAAAAGGTAGCCCGGGAATATAAACACGGCTTTATTATTGGAGCTGACACGATCGTGTTATTGGGTAAGCGGCTCATTGGAAAACCTAAAACTAAGAAAGAAGCAAAGGCTCTACTCAAAGCATTCTCCGCAAAGACAATTCTTGTCTATACCGGACTCTGCGTAATAGATGCTAAGAGAAATAAGCCGGTCAGCGGGGTAGATGTAGCAAAGGTCCATGTCAGGAAACTATCACCTAAAGATATAGAAAAATTCGTAAAGGTAGCCGGACCACACGATAAGGCGGGTGGATTTTCCATAGAAGGCCCCGGGGCATTTATATTCGATGATATAGAAGGTTCATTCTATAATATACTGGGACTGCCCCTGATGAAACTCAATGAGTTATTCAAGAAGTTAGGCGCAGACCTTTTAGGCTAAAAAGAAAGGTTTTTTATTTTTTTACTTGCTAACCACTCAAATGTGTGGTATTAGTATAGTTATGCGTAAAGCGCATTGCGTATTGAGTATCGCGCAATACGCACAACGCACGGCGCAATACGAAACAAGGTATCTAAAATGACAATATACACCGACATAACTCCTAAACAAAGAAAGATACTTAGATTCATCCAGAGCAAGATATCTAAAGAGAGCCGGCCGCCCACAATAAGAGAGATCGCTTCCTGGTTTGGTTTTAAATCCACCGGCACTGTCAGAGACTACCTTAAGGTCCTGGCTAAAAAAGGATATCTAAAACTCACGCCCAAGAAATCCCGGGCCATAGAGCTGGGAAAAAATATCGCCTTTAGGATCCCGGTATTAGGACAGATCACCGCAGGTATCCCTAATTTAGCCTATGAAGAGATCGATGAATACCTTAATTTAGAAAACTTCTTATCCAGCGCGGATAAAGAAATCTACGCCCTCAGAGTAAAAGGGGACAGCATGATCGATAAGAATATATTTGAGGGAGACCTAGCCCTGGTAAAGAGACAACCCATAGCAGATGATGGAGATGTTATCGCCGCCCTTATAGACAATGAGGCAACTATAAAGACACTGCGCAGGAAACACAATAAGGCCTATCTTGAACCGGCAAACAAACGTTACTCGCCAATATCTGATGAGTTTAAAATAATCGGCAAGGTCATCGCCACCATCAGAAAACACTAATATTTTTTTTGACCATAGACCACTCAAATGTGTGGTATGGATGTAGTTTAATACAATATCGCGTAATGCGTACAGCGTATCGCGTTAAATACGCAATACGCACAACGCACAACGCAATACAAACTATCAAACATGTTTAATCCACAAGCCCGTTGGGATAGAAATCTACCGCAAGAAACCGCTCCGGATGAACTGCTCAATGAACCCATAGCCATGACCTGCCTTTTTGCCAAAGGCAAGACTCTGCCGCGCTACTTTATCTGGAGAAAGAGGCTATATAGGGTAAAAAGGGTGAACTTCTTCTGGCAGGAGCGGCAGGGAAGAGCCATGTTGAGCTACTTTGCCCTGGAAACCAACTCCGGAATATACCAGGTATCTTTCTCTAATATCGGCCTGACCTGGAAAATGGATAAAATCATCAACCTGATATGAACACCCCGCACTTACGTACGGGGAATATTCGAATGGATACCCCATGCGTAAGCATGGGGAGGACGACTAAAATTTCACCATGATCCTACACATTGACATGGATGCCTTTTTTGCCTCCGTAGAGCAGGCCATAAACCCCAGGCTCAAAGGCCGGCCCCTGATAGTGGGCTCCCGCAACAAGAAGCACCACACCGTAGTCTGCGCAGCCTCATATGAGGCAAAGCGCTTAGGGATTGACTCCGGCATGCCCAGCAGAGAAGCCTTGCGTATCTGTCCAGAAGCAGAGTTTGTGGCCGCAGACTCAGCCAGGTACATGTATGTATCTAGGCAGATCTTTAGCATGCTAAAAGCCTATCCTTGTGGCCTGGAGTACTCATCCATAGATGAGTTTGACCTGGAGTTTGGCCCGGCCCAGAAAGTAGACTTTCGCGCAGTAGCCCAAGACATCAAAAAGAACATAAAAAACAGGTTCCAGATCACCTGTTCCATAGGCATCGCACCCAGCTGGCAACTGGCCAAATTGGGTTCCAAAATAGGAAAGCCAGATGGCCTGACCCTGATCGATCAAGCCAACTATTTAGACATCTTAGAAAACATGCATATATCCAAGGTCTGCGGTATAGGCCCGGCCTTGACCGCTCATTTGAACTCCCTGGGCATCCAAACCTGCGGCCAATTGATCCGATATCCTAAAAATATCCTAGTCAAAAGATTTGGCAAAATCGGGGCCTGGATGGCTGACTGCCTAAAGCCTGAAACCCAGCAAATCGGCCCTACAAGACAGAGTTCCCGGACCCAAAATCAGGATCTACCCAAGTCCATAGGCCACTCATACACACTGCCCAGACAGACCTCAAATCCACAGATAATCCAGGGCTGGATGAGGCTATTATCCGAGATGATCGGCCAGAGACTGCGAAAATTAGGCCTGGAGGCCCAGACTATCTACCTATGGCTAAACTCCAATCAAAATATGGGGTTTTCTAAGCGTAAAACCTTCCAGACAAGCATCTGCCTTGGCATAGATATCTTTATGCGCTCTATGGTCATTCTAGGCCTCAAAAAAGGCCAAAAAATAAGCATCAGGGCCCTGGGAATCGTGGTTTCAGGATTAAGATATAGGTACCTAAAACCGCTACTGGAAAAGGAAAAAATTGAAGAAAACATAGCCCTCACAGCGGACAAAATTAATAACAGATTTGGCGATTGGACTATATATCCAGCGGCCCTGGTCCAAATCCACAGGGAAGCTGAAACTCAGCGGTAAAACTACATAAGTATTGGTAATAAAGAGTAAGTCTGAGCGACTCCGGGCTTACGAACAAAATAGTAAGCCAGATTAAACTAAAAGAGGTAGATTATAATAGAAGTAAGTTTGAATGGAGATATTCACAGGATGATCACAATATGTCGTAACTCATTGCAGGCTAAAGCCTAGGCCCAGATATGCTCTATATACAAAAGTTAACATAAGATGTATTATAGGAACTAGCCTCACAGGCGCTTTTTTCGATTGTTTATGGTTATTTATGATTGTATAGATCCTTCTTAAAGGGTTTTTAGTTCGGTTTTGGGAATCAATTGCAGCTATTTGACCTTTATATTTCCCCCGAATATTCTAATGATTTTTCCATTGATTATGGCATCTGAAACTTGCTTCCGGGCCTGCTTTATGATCCTTTCCAGTGTCTGCCTGGAGACACCCATTTGAGCCGCTGCATGCCTGTGTTTGAGCCCTCTATAGTCCACCAATCTTAGGGCCTCAAACTGGTCAATTGTGACCTCTATCTCATTAGGCCTGCCAGGCCTACCCCTGGGACTAAATTGGCCTATTTTGGGCTCTTCTTTTACTAATCTTATCTTCTCTGGCCTACCCTTTTGTCTCATGACAACCCCCCATTTGTTATGAGCATATGCTCATTAATAGTATATCTCAAAACACCGCTTAGTCAAGTAAAAATAAAAAAAATAGAATTTTTCAGATTTTAGTGTTATACTGTTGGCATGGAAATTAAACAAAGAATTGAACAACGAAAACTTCTCATTCCGGAGCTGAGAAATTCCCTAAATATCTTAACTCTACCCTCTCTGGACTTAAGATCTATGCTTGAAGAAGAGCTGATAAATAACCCTCTTTTGGATGAGGCTATTCCTGAAAATGTCTCTCTAAATGCTGACAAAACAGCCCCTTCTACTGTGGCTAGTAAGGCTAAGAAAGACCTGGATCTAGACCTGCGCCTGAGCCTGCTCTCCAAAAAGATATCGCTACAAGAC
>JBHPGU010000020.1:0-29982 GCA_042570265.1 Candidatus Omnitrophota bacterium
GGCGTTCTGCAAAACAATCGCACCCATACGGCCAATATTCATAGCTACCTCGACGTCTCGTTGCGTGAAAGTTCCGGATGCTTTTTTATCGCATACATGCAATACGCCTAAAACTTCATCTTTGTATATAAGCGGGACACTGATAAATGCTTTTTGCAAAAAATGCTCTTCTTTTTTTAGCTTACTCAAATAATAATCCTGCGCCAAATCGAACACCACTAATTTTTCTCTGTTGCTTATCACAAGTCCAGATATGCTATCTTTGCCTATGGTCAAAAGTTCCTTGTTGCAATCGTAATGCCAACCGATTGCGCATGCCAACGTAAACTTTTCTGAATTTTTATCCCAAGTAAGAAACGCGGTACGCTCAATCGGCAAGAAATTATGAGCAGCCTCAGCAATACACTGTATTACACCTTTAAGACTAAAAGCCGAAACCAACTTCTCATTGAACTTAAACAGAAAATCTAGTTCTGCTTCATACCACATTTTATCTTCTAAATATGACGGATCTTGCGGCGGGAGTTTCTGAAACGGATCCTGCGGCGGGAGTTTCTGAAACGGATCCTGCGGCGGGAGTTTCTGAAGGAGAGACTTCTTGCGTTGATGCACAATGGCTACTGTGCAACCAAGCACGAAACCAATCAAAGTAAATATAATAATCATAAGAATAAGTTAAACGGAGAGGGAGAGATTCGAACTCTCGGACCCCTTACGGAGTCACATGTTCTCCAGACATGCCAATTAAACCGCTCTTGCACCTCTCCGAAAATCTATTATATTGAATTAAGACTTATCCAGAATATCTTTCTCGATGTACTCTTTGGTTAAACCTATTTTATCCAAAGCAGCATCACTATCCCTATGATACAAACGACAAAAATTAGAGACGTCTTTTATTTTATGGATCTCTTTTTCTTTTAATACTTTCATCAAATAGGTTCTGATCTTAACTTCTTCGATAAATTTTTTTGCCGGGAAACCGCCCAATTTACAAACCTTATCTCTGAATATGCTACTAGGCTGCCTCTCCTCAAAACTTGACTTGTTGTAATCAAAGCTCCAGACCGGAGAAAGCAAGACCATCTTTTGCTCTAATCCAGCTGTCTCAGCTACTTCATCGACAACTCTAAAAAAACTATTCTTCACCTGATACTTCTTGGCGGTTATAAAAACATCTATTAAGTTGACTAGTGTTTCAGGTATATTCATCGGCTCATTTTGTAGACGAATTATGGCTTCCCTAGCTGCATTGGCATGGATTGTGCCCATACAGTACTTTCCAATATTCATTGCCGTCATCATATCCTGAGCTTCGCTCCCTCTTACCTCGCCCACAATAATCCTCTCTGGACGCATTCTTAAAGCATTTTTAACTAAGGTCGCCAAAGAAAGTCCTTCATCGCATTCCAACCTTGACCAGCTCGCTTCTAATTTTGTATTGAGTTCCAAAGTATCTTCTATTACAATCAATCTCTCGTTATCAGGAATAAAACTCATTAAGGCATTCATAAGCGTAGTTTTTCCGGAGCCAGGCGCACCCAATATCAAAATATTAGCCGGCCTTATATTCATTCCCTCCATATATACCCACAACTGCGCTGCCAATTCAAAAGATAAAGATCTTAAGTTAATCAAATCGATTATACTAAGCGGACTCTCTTTTATTTTTGTTATGGTGACTTGGTAGCCAAATGGAGATTGTACGATATTTACTCTGCCTGCTATATTAGGAAGTTCTAAATTGTTAATCTGCCTGACGTGCTTTCTTCCGGAAAAAACAATTAATTTCTTTACAAATACGTCGAGTTCCCTCTGAGAAGTAAACTGTTTATCCGTAGGCACCAAACCTCTGTACGTATGGTGTACATAGATAGGATTTAGCGCATTAATGATAATATCTTCAGTGTTGGGATCATTTATAAGGTCATCAATAATGCTCAATGAGAAAAACTCCTTCAAAAACGCCCCTCTCCCCTCTTCTGTATTCAATTCACTGACAGTCCTAGACTGGAATAATGCATCTTTAGGGGTATCGCCATACGTATCTGAAATAGCACCCAGAACGGTCCTTTCTCTTTCCTCTTGAGTCTGCAGCAAACTGATTTTACCGAATAACTGTTCAAGAATCTTAGCTTCGACTTCAAGTCTATGTTTACTCATAATGGCTCCTTTTTAATTCATTTGTTTAGCAGCGCTGCCCCGCACTTCGTGCGGTATTAATTCGACCATTCAATTTACCTTATTTCATTAATGAAAAGATTAACGGAGGAGGAAGGATTCGAACCTTCGGTCCCCTTACGAAGACAACGGTTTTCGAGACCGCCACATTCAACCACTCTGCCACTCCTCCAAATTCCAATAATTAAAATGTTATGGCGGCCCGCCAATTTTTCAGATTGACGAGTCTCGCCAATTTTTTTCATTGAAAAAAGTTGGCGGAGACGGAAGGATTCGAACCCTCGGACCCCTTACGGAATCAACGGTTTTCAAGACCGCCGCATTCAACCACTCTGCCACGTCTCCCGTCAAATTTTACAAACTAAGAATAAAAATTTGCCGAGGCTCACCACCTCACCCAAGGCGAATGGCAACCAGATTTACCTTACGACAAAAAACTGCCTCCAAATAGAACTAACAGTATCCGTGAAAAACTTATAGCCATACTCAATCGGATATGAAAATGAAAAATTCCTGGCCATTACACTCAAAAATGCGCAAAATAAAATAATGCCAAGTAGATAAACAATGATTAAAGAAAGAAAATAGTCTCCCCTTATAAAACTCCGGGACTCTGCCTTTAAATAAACAGAGGTAATAATCAAGTGCATTGTAGCACTAAAAGAAATCAAAAACATAAAATAACCGATAGTTTCATTGTAGCCAAACATAGCCTTAAAGATGAGAAAGAGAACAAAAAATAAAATAGCATAAGAAGGCAAACAATGGTACATAATGCGCCTCAAAGGCACATAGAAGCCAAATAAATTACCGACGATTCTCTGCCCTAAATCATAGAGAATCTTCGGCGGATAGATAAAAAGATGTACAACTAAATAGAGCCCTACGGCAAAAATGAAATTATTACGTATATAGTGCGGCTGCCTAATTATCTTTATTGCAAAACCTTTGGAAATGCCAAAAACCAACGGTAGTAAAATTATGCCTAAAATAAGTTTCAAAATAGCCAAGAGTGAACTACTAAAGCTATCGGTTAACCCTACAGCTTTTTCAAACTCTTCTTTCTCAGCCAATTCTTTCTTGCCCATTAAAATACTCCCTTAGAACTTCTGGTATCTGGATACTTCCATCTTTGTTCTGGTAATTCTCTAATATTGCCACGACGGTACGTGCTAACGCTACTCCAGAACCATTTAAAGTATGAACATGGTTCAACTTCTTTGTATCTTTGCGTCGGTAACGGATATTTGCGCGCCTGGCCTGAAAATCTGTAAAATTCGAACAACTGGATACTTCAAGCCACTTATCAATTCCCGACGCATAGGCTTCCAAATCATAGCACTTGCTGGCAGCAAAGCTTATATCTCCAGTAGCCAGCATATTGACCCGATACGGCAATCCTAAAGCCTGTAAGACTTCCTCTGCATTGGCTAATAATTTTTCTAACTCATCATACGACGTATCCGGTTTTACAAATTTAACCATCTCAACTTTATCAAATTGATGCACCCGCATCAGACCTTTTGTGTCTTTTCCATAAGAACCGGCTTCCCTTCTAAAACAAGGCGTATAGGCCGTATAATATATGGGGAGTTTATCCTCATCCAATATCTCATCTCGATGGATATTAGTAAGCGGCACCTCCGCCGTAGGGATTAAAAATAAATCATCGTCTTTAAGGCGGTACATATCTTCCTCTAATTTGGGAAGCTGGCCTGTTCCAGTCATGCTCTGACGGTTAACCAATGATGGCGGCCATATTTCTTTATATCTATGCTTTTTTGTATGCAGATCTAACATAAAATCTATTAGGGCACGCTGCAACTTAGCGCCTGCTCCTTTAAAAAGAGCAAAGTTCGATCCAGTTATCTTTGCAGCTCGAGGCAGATCCATAATATCCAAGTGCTCACAGAGATCAATATGATTCTGGGGCTTAAAATCAAACTCTCTCTGCTTGCCCCATGTACGTACAATTTTATTATCTTTTGCAGTGCCTACAGGTATGCTTTCGTGTGGGACATTAGGAACATTTAAGAGAAATTCTTTTAATCCGATATTGACACTCTTTTCTTTTTCTTCCAACTTATCTATTCTTTCTGCGATGCCCTTCATCTGTTTGATTTTAGTCTTAGGGTCTTTCTTTTGCTTTAGAAGAGCAGTAATCTCATTATTAGCCATATTTTTCTGCTTCCTTAAATCCTCTAATTCGAGCAGGACATCTCTTCTTTGTTTATCCAAAGAAACAAATTCTTTTAAATCTAATTTACTTCCTCTATTCTTGATAGAGTTCTTTACTAAATCCAAATTCTCTCTAATAAATTTAAAATCTAGCATCTTTCACCTTTTCTTTTCGTATTACGTAATAAGATTCTCTATCTTATTCCACATCGCTGCTTTGATCATCCGCATTTAAAACAGGTATGCTAACATGGCCGCTGCCAGTGACACCTCCTATTTGTCCGGTACCACCGACATTAATGCTTTTGCAGCCATTTAGGCAAATCAAAGCGATTAACACTAAAATAATAATCAATTGCTTGTTTCTCATTATCTCACCCTATCCCTTTATAACTCCAAGAGGTCGCATTTTGCAAACCTTTTTTGAAATACCTGCATTGTGCACAACATTTACCACATCATTTACGTTTTTATAAGCTAATGGGGCTTCTTCTGCGATAGTGCCTCTACTGGAAGCCTTAACGGTTATACCCTTTGACTCCAAATCCTCTAGCAAGGTCCTTACGTTAAATGACCTGACAGCAGCGGAGCGGGATTTAAGTCGCCCGGCGCCATGACAAGTTGAATAAAAAGTCTTTTCTGCTTCTTTTGTACCTACAAGTAGATATGAATTCCTACCCATGTCTCCGGGGATGATTATGGGTTGACCAATATGTTTGTATTTCTCTGGAAGGTCCGGATGCCCTGGGCCTAACGCCCTTGTGGCGCCTTTTCTATGTACACATAGCTTTTTCTTCTTGCCGTCGATTTGGTAAGTCTCGATCTTAGCTATATTGTGCGCCACATCATATATAAGCGACATGCCCATCTTTGTCCAGGATCTATTAAGCACTCTCTCAAAAGACAAACGTGTCAAATGCATAAGACATTGACGATTACACCAAGCATAATTTGCTGCTGCGCGCATAGCCGAAATATACTCTTTACCTTCTTTGGATTCAACAGGGGCACAAGCCAATTGCCTATCAGGAACATTGATATTATATTTGGACAAACAATGAATCATCCTCTTGGTATATTCATCACAGACCTGATAACCAAAACCCCGAGAACCTGAATGAATCATTATGGTAATTTGACCTTCGTGCACTCCGAATAAATCCGCAACTCCTCTGTCGTAAATCTCCTCAACGACCTGAATCTCTATAAAGTGGTTTCCTGAACCTAATGTCCCGGATTGAGCTTTGCCTCTTTCGTATGCCCTGTCGGATATGACTGAAGGATCAGCTCCGGCTATGGCTCCTTTTTCTTCACAAAACTCTAAATCGCTTTGTACGCCGTATCCATTTTCAACGGCCCAAACAGCACCTTTTACCAAAAGCTCTCTCTCTTCTTTTCTGGAAACCCTGATATCACCTTTAGAGCCAACACCAGAAGGAACATCGCTGAACAAAGCGTAAACTAATTCTTTAATCTTGCTCTTTGTCTCATCGAACTCCAAATTAGTGCGCAACATGCGTACACCACAGTTTATATCAAAACCTACGCCGCCAGGAGAGACTACTCCACCGTTCTCAATATCAGTCGCAGCCACACCTCCGATGGGAAAACCATAGCCCCAGTGAATGTCCGGCATGGCCATAGATGCAGATACTATTCCAGGCAAAAAAGCAACATTAGCGACTTGCTCTGCCGCTTTATCGTTTCGGATATCCTTTAAGAGCTTTTCGTCAGCGTAGATTATCCCATCGGTGCGCATGCCTGACTTATAGCTGCGGGGTATACGCCAGCGGTATTCATCAATTCTTTCTATCGGCCCTTGCCAAATATCTGCCACGTTAACTCCTAAGTATCAAAAATTACTCGCGCCTGCAGACCACCCTCAACTTCTCTTACTTCTAATTCGTGATAAGTGGCTGCTTTTATCTCAGATAAAATCTTATGCTTAGACAGATCTATCTTTTCACCGCAAACTCCTGCAATAATCTCATTGTCAGTAATATTTTCGATCTTAAACTCTTTTGAAATAAAATAATGCGCGCTAAATTCAAATATCAACTCATTTAACCAAGAAACAAGAAGCTCCTCTCTATTACTCTCTGATAAATTAACTTTAATTTCTGTGTCTGCATCGACCTTGCCTAAATCAGTAATAAAACTAAATAATCCTTTAGCCGCATTCTCAAAGAGTGCCGCCAAATCTTTTCCATAAATACTTAATCCTACATCAGCTGTATGTTCAATTACTTCAAATGGCTTAGGGTGGTTAATCAATGATAAAGTTAAATTAGCCTCCTGTTTCGTCCGGAGGGCAATTTCCTAAAATTGAAACGAAGGTAAATGGTGGGCCATGAAGGAGTCGAACCTTCGACCTTGACATTAAGAGTGTCCTGCTCTACCGATTGAGCTAATGGCCCATATAATAGATGTATAGGTTTTAAGTTAATATATTATAGACTAACTGCTATACTATCTCAACAAAAAAATTAAAAACGACTCAAGGAAGGCATTAGGGCGAGATTTATAGTTTATGGATGTTTTACTCCATCCTGAATATTACGAATTTTATCTAATAATTCTTGTCTTATATGAAGATAATGCGGGTCTAGAACATCCAAAGCCTTATTTAGAGCTTTCAAGGCAGATTTATAATCATCAAGCTGCCAATATGCATCAGCTAAGTTTTCATAAGTAACAGCTCTCTCATCGTCCAACTCCAAGGCTTTACTAAAACAACCTATCGCCTCTCTATTCCTGCCAATCTTATTAAGCAGCCAACCCTTATTATGATGAATCGTAGCAAAATCCGGCTCCACTTCAATGCCTCTATCAAAATATGGTAGCGCGTCGTCGATTATGCCCATTTCGATCATGCAAAGGGCTCGGTCATTATATGAGGCGCCATCGCTGGGATTATATTCTATGGCCTTGTCAAAATGTTTGATCGCCTTAGGATAATTCTCACTAAGTATTTCTATTTGGCCATTAAAGTATTCTACTTCCCCAAGCAACTCCCTATCTCTAGAGATGCTTAAACCTTCTTGTGAGAGCTTGCGAGCTTTAGTCAAATCACCATGAGTAATGGCATCATCTAAATCCAAGCGAATCTTTAATATATCATCCATAATGAATATGATCTATGCCCCGACTCACAAAATAGCTTACCCCGTCAAGCAGTAAAGACGAAGGCGGAAAAAAGCGCGCCTGGAGGGACTCGAACCCCCAACAACTAGTTCCGAAGACTAGCGCTCTATCCATTGAACTACAGGCGCGAAATTTCAGCGTATTATATTATTTCACAGTCTGTCCCTAAAACTGACTGGATTGTATTGAGTTTTTGGCTCGTAGGTATCTTGACCCAGGCTTCAGACGGTGGACGACTAGGAATATTAATATGAATCTTATCCGGATTTATTCGCTTAACCGACTCCTTGAATTTCTTTATATACCCTAAATCGTCGTTAAGATCCTTGATCATCATTATCTCTAGCCAGATTTTACCTTTGAATTCTTTACGCAAAGATACAAGCGCATCAATAATATCACCGATATTTATCTTAGAATCAAAAGGCCTATCTATCCTCTCAAAGACTTCCTGCGTAACCGCGTCTAGGGAAGGCATGATTAAATCTAGACCTAAAATATCTCTTCTTACTTGCTCATCTCTAAGTAATACAGAATTGGTAATCAAAGCCACAGGAATCTGAGTAAGCTTTTTAATACCTGGAATGATATCTTTTAGGGCAGAGTTTAAAAGTGGCTCTCCAGAACCTGAAAGAGCGATATAATCTATTTGTTTATATTCTGGGTAGTCTTTCAAAAACTGCTCCAGTTCAGAGAGTATGACACTGGCCCTTATAAACTCTTTGCGTTCTGAAGTAAAATTAGTGGTTTTTTTGAGTTGACAATAAACGCAATCAAGCAGGCAGTATTTGAAAGGAGTAATGGTGATTCCTAGAGATGAGCCTAATCTTCTGGATTGTACTGGACCGTAGATATGATTCATGGAACACCCTACGGGCATAACTGTGACACCTATATGTACCCCGACTCATATTCGTCGGCCCTGAGAAATTCAAGAATTTCTCAGAATTAGTCCTATACAATCTTTTCCCGAGAAATTTCTATTTAAGAAATTTCCGGGACTTTATCCTTAGAAATCGTTTCACGATTTCTAAGGGCAGATTGTGTAGGAGGTTGTCCGCCACTTCCCTGTCAATATGCCCATTTAGCGACATCCGCCGAAGTTAAGCGCGAAAGCAGCTTAACGAAGGCAGACAAACAATGAGGGGATATTTTTAATTTCACTATCCCCTCCAAATCCAAATAAAATAATCCTAAATTAATAAATAATCAAATCTTATCTTAAACAGCAACAATAGCTATCTTATGCCTATTGGCTTCCTTAACGCATCTCTCTCTATCAATAAGCAGTGTCTTGCCAGACTCAAAAGCAAGACACTTTGCCCTAATTCTAATTAAGTTTTTTATTGTGCGTGGACCTGCCACCGGTATATCAAATCTCATATCTTGCTTAGGCTTAGACACCTTGATTACCACACATCCGCTGTTGGCTATATTGCCAGCGCGTCTAATTGTAGCATCAGTGCCTTCCATTGACTCTACCGCAACAATGGCCTTACTCTTGACCACTACGGTCTGGCCTATATCCAGACGCCCCATCTCTTTGGCTATTTGAAATCCAAAGTTAATCTCCTCCCAGATCTCGCTAGAAGGCTCACCACAGGTCAAGATGCCCTTTTTAGGCAAGTAGTCTTCTAAAAATATCGTCGAGTCTAATAATTTGACACCCGCCTCTTTTAGCTTAAGGGCGATGGCGCTAAATATAGAGTCTGCGCGCCTATCTTCTAAATCCACTATTAATTTTCTTAATTCTTCGTCCTGAAAAATCTCTTTATTGAATAGCGTATGTGGTTTGATCTGCCCTGCCATGACCACATTTTCAATGGATTCATTATTTAGAAATTCGAATATTTTGCGGAATTCACTAATTTTAAACCATTTTATATGATCCACATATCTTTTTAATCGCGAATCAGTGTTGTTTCTAATTGCAATGCTTGTAACGTCATAACCTTTCTTTCTCGCTGCCTTAGCAAACAAAAAGGGAAATTTTCCACTTCCCGATATCAGGCCGATCTTCTGTTTAATGGTCTTAGCGGAGTGCATTCTAACGACTCAATCCTCGCTTAGAACTCTTTATAAAATTAATCAGATGCTTTAACTCTTCCGAGGGCCTAGGAAACTTTACCTTTATCTTCTTTAAAGCATTGGGAACAGAAAGTCCGGAGTGAAATAATATCTTGTTAGAGATCCTTAATTGGCGTATCGAATCTTTAGAAACTTTTGAACGTCGGAGTCCAATGGAATTAATACCGAATATCCTTGCAGGATGCCCATCGCTTGTGGAGTATGGCGGGATGTCTTGAACGACCTTTGAGCAACCTCCAATTATAGCCATCCTGCCTAAACGCACATACTGGTGGACTGCAGAAAGCCCTCCCATAACCACTTCGTCTTCAACAGTTACATGTCCGGCCAGAGTGGCATTATTGGCAAATACACATCGGCTACCCACCCGACAGTCATGGGCTATATGGCTATAGGCCATAATAAGATTATCATCTCCTACTTTTGTAGAGTTTTTCTGAGTACCTACATTTATAGTCACAAATTCTCTAATAATATTATTCTTACCAATATAAAGAAAACTCTTCTCCCCTTTATATTTTAAGTCTTGTGGCGGAGTGCCAATAACCGCTCCAGAGAATATCTTATTACCACTACCAATCTCGGTATACCCTGCGATAGTCACGTTATTTAAGATCTTACTGCCCTTACCGATCTTCACATTATCGCCAATAACGCTATATGAGCCTACCTCTACATTCTTATCAAGGTGTGCCTTCTTTGATATTATTGCTGTGGGGTGAATTCTATTCATTTTCCTACTCATCTACTAATGCGAACATCAGTTCTGCTTCGGCTACTACCTTCCCATCTACAAGGGCCTCACCCATTAGCTGTCCTGCTTTTGAACGTATCTTGCCGACTTTTACCTCTAGAATAACCTGATCACCTGGCACAACCGTCTTTCTGAATTTTGCATTCTTTATAGACATAAAAAAGGCTAGCTTCCCCCTATTTTGCGCCGGGCTGAGCATTAAAACTCCGCCGACCTGAGCCATCGCTTCCACTATCAAAACGCCAGGCATGACCGGCCTGCCGGGAAAATGCCCGTTAAAGAAACCTTCATTTGCTGTAACGTTTTTAATACCTACTGCGCGCTTGCCTTCTTCCAATTCAATAATTCTGTCTACCAATAAGAATGGGTAGCGATGAGGCAATATCTTCATTATGGTCTGGATATCAAGCTTATTACCCTTGAACCCTTCATCTGATTCTAAGGGCTTAAACGCTGCGACATTACCCTGATTCATAAGCTGGTTGATCTTCCTTATCAATTGATGGTTAAGAAAGTGGCCGCTTCTTACTGCGACTATATGAGTTTTCAACGGCCTTCCCAGTAGATATAAGTCTCCAATAAGATCCAGAATCTTATGGCGCAGAAATTCATCTTGAAAACGCAGCTTATTCTTTATTACCCCCTTATCAGAAACTACTAAAGTATTATCGTAGTTAGCACCTTTACCAAAACCCTGTTCTAGCAGTCCATCCGTCTCTTTCTCAAGCACAAAAGTACGACTGGCAGAGAGTTCTTTCTCAAAAACATCTTGGTTGGGCTCTATATCCATATACTGCGTTTTAAGAAATGAAGAATCATCATGGTGCAAGGTATAAGATATTTTAAATTTAGCGCAGGGTAGTGCACAGATAAATGCATCTCCCTCTGCAACCCAAAGAGGCTCTTTTAAGACAAACGCTTTTCGCTTTGATTCCAGCTCTTCGATACCTGCTTCTTTTAATATGTTTAAGAAATCATTAGCGCTACCATCTAGTGCCGGGACCTCATTATTATCAATTTCGATTATCACATTATCTATATTCAAACCAGCCAATGCAGACATAAGATGTTCTATGGTATGAATCTCGACTTCTTTATAGCCGATGGAAGTATGCCGCGGACTTATCTTCCCATCTAATATACAATCGCAATCAGCTTTTATAACTGGCGCGCTAGGCAAGTCTACTCTCTTAAACAGAATCCCGCTATTGGGACCTGCTGGTGTGAATTTCACCGTAACCAGCTTACCGTTATGGATCCCCTTACCTTTTATTTCTACTTCTTTTTTTATTGTTCTTTGATTTTCCATTTCGATTCTTTCTTTTCGACTCTATATCATCTAGGCGCTTCTTTAATTCTGCTACGGTTTCGTTTAGCTGTGGTAAGCGCTGAATACAGCCATTAATCTTTACTGCCTGCCTATGCGGCTTCGCCGGATAACCAGATACAAAAGTCTTTGGGGGAATAGATGTTATTACTCCAGCTTGCCCACCTACAATGACATTATCTCCAATCTTCAGATGCCCTGCCAGACCAGCCTGTCCAGCAAGTATAACATTATTACCTAAACTCGTACTGCCGGAAATGCCTACTTGCGATACAATAATACAATTCTCTCCAGTGATAACATTATGGGCAATCTGGACCAAATTATCAATCTTTGTGCCTTTACCGATTATCGTCCTATCAAAACGGGCCCTATCAATAGTTACATTTGCGCCTATTTCAACATCGTCTTCTATGACTACTCGGCCTAGCTGCGGAATTTTATAGTGTGCTCCTTTAACAGTATCATAACCAAATCCGTCAGAACCAATGACCGTGCCCGCGTGAATAATAACCCTCTTACCTATAGATGTCTTCTCTCTTACGGAGACATTGGCATAAATTATACAATCTTCTCCTAGGACAGCCTCATAGCCAATATAGGCACCAGGATATATAATACACCTATCACCAATCTCTGCGCCATCCTCAATCACAACATAAGGACCAACAGAGATGCCTCTGCCGAGTTTTACATTATTCCCGGTAACAACGCTAGGATGAACACCCTTCTTGATGATATCTTTAAAGGGATAAAACAGAGAGACTGCTTTGGCGAAGGCTAAGGAGGGATTATCGGTAATTATAATCGGCTTGGTGGTGTCTTTTATTTTCTGAGATACAATAACTACCGATGCCTTGGTATCGCTGACAAATTGTAAGTATTTATTGTTCCTTACGAAGGTGATATCACCTTCTTTTGCTTCTTTAATCCCTGCTATGCCAGTAATCAATATATCAGGATCGCCCGTAAACTTAGCTCCAATCAGAGCGGCGACCTCTTTTAAGGTCTTCTTCATTACTAATTTTTCTTCTTATATCTCTCATTTAACTTCTTGAGAACCTCATCAGAGATATCTAAATTCTCACCACCGTACAACAAAACTCGATCGTTGAGGATATAATCATATTTATTCTGCTTGGCTATTTCTTCAACAACTTCTTGGATATCTTCTAATACTTCTTTTAATCTCTCATTCCTGGTTTCTCTTAAATCAACCTCTGCGCTACGCTGAAACTCCTGCAACTCTCTAGTTTTCTTATCGATCTCTTCTTCTTTGCTCTTTTTTTCGCTATCGGTGAGTAAGTCTAATTTATCCTGCATGCCTTTTATCTCTTCTACCATCGCGTCGATCTCGGTTTGTTTACCATTCTGTGTTTCTTCTAAGTTGACATCATAATCTTTTGTCTTTTCATAACCATCGAACACCGCTGCTAAATCAACATACACAATCTTGTTCTCTGCAAAAGCCTCACTCAATAAAAAGATATTTGCCAGAAATACTACAAAAACCAAACTAACAACTAATTTGATCCCGCGTTTCATACTACTCCTCCTTTTTGTAAAACAAGTGAATCGGATTTTTAAATGGGGTTAAAATGTTCGACTCATACTAAAGTGAAATTTCCCTTCCCTATCTTCCTCTCCAGGTTCCGAATTTAATGGAAATCCATAATCTAATTTGATTGGGCCCATAGGGGTGTTTATTCTCAAACCCAAGCCTATGCTATTTTTTAAATCACCTGAGGCAAAATCTTCTACTTTTCGCCAGACATTACCGCCATCAAAAAAGGTAGCCACTTTTATAAAATCCAATATGGCATAGGTATATTCTAGATTGTATACCAAAATAGACTCTCCGCCAATAGGATCTTCTGTTATGCCATCTATAGGCCCAACTTTTCTCTCGTTATAGCCACGAATGGTATTGGTGCCCCCTGCATAGAACCTTTCATATATAGGAATATCCCCAGTATTGCCGAATGTTAGAAGCGCTCCAGTGCGCAAATTCAACTCTATTACTGATTTTTCCCAAAAGCTTAAATATTTAGTAGTTAAGCCGAATATTTTCAAGAAATCCTTATCACCTCCTAAAGGACCTCCTGTACACTCAAAAGAACCACTAAGCACTAAACCTGCACTAGGATTAAATATATTATCGCGGGTATCACGGGTCAGTGTAAACTCCATACTACTCAACGTGTTAACTCCTACTTCCTTTTTTAGGTCATTAGTAGCAGTCACGTCCACATCAGAGATATCAATCTCTTCAATTCTATAAGTAGCAGTTCCTCTGATAAACTCGGAAAACTCTTTTCCTAAACGCAGGGCCCCACCTATACGTGTCTCGCTATAACCATAACCGACATCGCTCTCTTTATCGTGTGCCTTCTTATATGCATCGAATCCAAAAGAAAGAGGCCGATCAAATAGCCAAGGTTCTGTAAAGCTCAAAAAAAGGTTATTCACGACCGAACCCAATTCCGAACGAAAAGTCAAATCTTGTCCAGCGCCAGTAAAGTAAGGCCAATTGGCGATATCAAAGTTCTTCTGCTCAATTTCCACAAAACCTATAAATTCATCGACTGTAGAATAGCCGCCACCAAAGCTGAAACTTCCCGTCTGTGTCTCTTTTACATCCACAACGAGATTTTCCATGTTAGGCCTAGAACCTTCCTCGGTATCAAAGACTACCTCCTCGAAAAATCCTAGATTATCCAATCTCTCTTTGCTCCTTTTTAGACTATCGCCATCAAATCTGTCTCCAGGTCTTAAGCGAATCTCCCTACGGATGACTTTATCTTTTGTTTTGGTATTCCCTCTTATATTAATTCTGCCTACATGGATTATGTCATTTTCTCGGATGCTATAGGAGATATCTACATTGCCCGTCTGCGGGTCTACCGAGGCTGACTCATTAATTTGAGCGAATAGATATCCTTTACTTAAATAGAAATTGCGCAGATTATATACATCTGTCTGCAGTGCTGAATCACTAAAGACATTGCCTGGAATAGCTTCTTCCAACTGGAACATCAAATCTAACTCTGTAAAATCTTTATTGCCAGAGATATTTACACTACCTACAGTATATTTCGTGCCTTCATCTATGGTTAAATAAATATACATAAGGCCCTTATCATCATATTCGAATTTCGAATCAACAGTTGCATCAGGAAAACCCTCAGAATTATATAGGATTTTTATGCGCTCTAAATCATCCTGAAACTCGCCTTGCTTAAAGAAACCAGCATGAAACAGCCTAGCTTGCCTGGTCTTCATGGCTCTTACAATCTTATCCCTGCTCAAGCTATAGTTGCCCTCTAAATAAATCCTCTTTATTCTGATGCGCGCCTCTTCCACAATATTAAAAGTTACTTCAGCCTTATTAGTACTCTTGTCAATATCTACCTTGTAATCTATTTTAGCGTCAGAATAACCCTTTTTCTGGTATTCCCTAGTAAGGCTATCTACATCTTCTCTCAATTGATTGTAGTCTAGATACTGTCCTTCTTTGGTCTTTATAATCCCTTTCCTCTTTGTCAAATCCTCTCTTAGTATACGCATGCCCTCTAAAACTACTTTTTCCACAATAGGCTTTTCCTCAACAATAATTACGACCTTTACGCCATCTTCAAACTTTTCTATATCTATGCTTACATCGCTAAAAAACCCGGTCTCATAGAGGCGTTTGATATCATCCTGAGCGACTCTAGAAAAATAGGGTTGGTTTATCCTAGTCTTTATCTTGGATATAATAGTAGAAGTACTTATTACGCTATTGCCCTGGACTTCAACTTTTTTGATTAGTTTTTGATCTTGGATGGGTGCTGCGGATTCATCTTGAGAAAAGGCAAAAGAAGATATGCTTAAAACAATAATCAAACTGAGAAAAAAGGTTATCTTTTTCATTAATACTCCGATTATATTATATTAAGATTAAAAAGTCAACCCTTCGACGTGCTCAGGGTTAATGCTGAGGGTAGTCGGATGGATTAAACTATCCGGACTACTTGACTTTTACTCTTCCATTACTTGAGCTAAATTATCAAAACGTGCGTATTCCTTAATAAAAGAAAGCTTGAGCGAACCCACCGGACCATTTCTTTGTTTTGCAATTATCACTTCGGATATACCTTTATTCTCTACTGTAGGAGTGTAGTACTCTTCCCTTAAGAGCAACACAACCACATCTGCATCCTGTTCAATAGCTCCTGATTCACGCAAATCCGACAACTGTGGACGATGATCGCTGCGAGACTCGACAGCTCTAGATAACTGGCTTACGGCTACCAGAGGAATATTCAGCTCTCTGGCCAAAGCTTTTAATGAGCGAGAAATTTCCGATATCTCCTGTTGCCTATTCTCTAGAGCTCTAGAACTACGCATGAGCTGCATATAATCAACGAACATTAATTTGATATCGTAGTGTGACTTTAATCTTCTAGCCTTAGCGCGTAACTCCATTAAGGATATCGCTGGCGTATCATCAATATAGATCGGTGCCTCAGATAATTTGCCTGCGGCAGCTGTAAGCTTAGGCCAATCCGATGGAGCAAAATATCCGCTCCTTACTTTATGCACATCTACGCGTGCATGAGAACAAAGCAATCTCTGCACCAATTGCTCTTTAGACATTTCTAAACTAAAAAGAGCTACGGGTATGTGTTCTACAACGCCAGCATATTCAGCCATGCTTAAGGCTAAGGCGCTCTTACCCATGGATGGCCTTCCGGCGACTACAATTAAATCTGCCTGTTGTAAGCCGGCTGTCATCATATCAAAATCTATAAATCCTGTGGGTACCCCTGTTACATGCGCTTTCTGCTGATAGAGATTATCTATTTTTTCAATGCTATCTTTTATTATATCTTTTAGGGATACGACATTGCCCTCTACTCTGCGGTCGGAAATCTCGAAGATCAAACTCTCTGCCCTATCCAAAACGTCATCCACATTGACCTCTGGCTCAAAGGCCCTAGTGACAATATTTGTAGAGTTGTTTATCAGGGCGCGCAGTATACTCTTTTCCCTGATAATTCTTGCATAGTGTTTAACATTTGCTGCGGTGGGAACAGCATTAGCCAGCATAGTCAAGTAGCTCACGCCACCGATTCCATCTAATTCATTAGAATTCTTCAGCTCCTCGGTGAGAGTGATTAAATCTACGGCCTTATTCTTGGAAAATAAGTTTAGGATGGATATAAAGATCTTTCGATGTGCGCTCTTATAAAAAGCAGCCTCATCGATCATCTCGACCACTTCGTTTATGGATTCTTCCTCGATAAGCATAGAACCTAAGACAGCCATCTCAGCCTCTATGTTTTGAGGGGGCACTCTCTCTATAAGAGATTTTTCTTTGATTTTCTCTTTTAATTCCATTCTTTCAAAAATAGGATCGATATTTATAAATCAGGATAAAAATTAGTAATCTTACTTATCTACTACCCAGACTTTGATTTTCGTGGTTACTTCCGGGTGTAATCTAATCTCGACCTCAAATATACCTAATTTCTTTATAGGTTCCTCAAGCAAGATATCGCTCTTATCGACCTTGATCTGCTCTATCTCTAACGCCTTAGCTATCTCTAAAACGGTAACCGAACCATATAAAATATCATCCTGGGCCTCAGCGGTAATAGTGCAAGAAAGACCATTAAGCTTATCAGCCATCTCCTGGGCCTTACTCTTCACGCTTTCCTTGTCCTTAACCACCTTTTTCTTCTCTTCCTCAACTCTGCTCATGTTATCTTTTGTAGCGACTAAAGCAAAGCCTTGGGGTAGGAGAAAATTTCTGGCAAAACCATCTTTAACAGAGACCACATCCCCGCTTTTTCCTATTTTCTCTACATTTTTTCTTAAGACTATTTTCATGTTTATCTCGTATAGGGAATAAGTGAAAGAAACCTTGCGCGTTTGATTGCTGCGCATATCTTCCTCTGATGCTTTGCGCAGTTACCGGTAACGCGTCTGGAAAGGATCTTCCCTCTCTCGCTAATCATCCTCTCTAAGGTATTCATACTTTTATAATCGATACTATAGGTCTTATCTTTGCAAAAACGACAGAACTTTTTCCTTCTAGGAAAATCATCTAAATCTTTTTTTCGCTTAGTACGCTTAAACTTATCTTTCTTCATAATCATTATCTCCTATCTAACTTAATTGTTCGTCAAGCTCTTGAGGCCAAGAGACATCATTAAGCGCATCGGGGGCCGGGCTTACTTTATCAGCTTCCGTATTTAAATTATCTTTAGCACCAGATTGTTTTTGTCCGCCGCCTCCGTTTAAAAATACAACGCGATCTGCCCTTATCTCTATAACACTTCTATTCTTGCCTTCCTTATCCTGCCATGAACGTGACTGCAGCCTGCCTTCTATTAGAACAGGACGACCCTTTTGTAAGTATTGATTGCATGTCTCTGCTTGTTTGTCCCAGACAACGATGTTAATAAAACAAGTGTCCTGCTTTAATTCTCCGGAACGATCCTTAAAACGATGGTTAGCCGCTAATCTCAAATTTGTCACTGCCATACCGCTGGGGGTATAACGCAACTCTGGATCCCGGGTTAAATTTCCTATTAAAAATACTCTGTTTAGGTTTGCCATCTCTAGACTCCTCCTCTAATGCTTTCCTTAGCTGAAATCATGAACCTTAAAATGTTCTCGTTTAAGCTAAAGGCCGCAGTAATATTCTTTATCTCAGCTGCCGGTGAATCAAAGTCGACCAGATAAAAAAGCCCTTCCCTAAACTTTATCGCTTTTCCCTTCAGCGTAATATCAAAATACAACTTACGCTTCTCTGACCAAATATCTGCGCTATTGATCTTGGCATTAAATTTATTAAATGTATCTTCTATCTGCTTAAACATACCCGTTTTCTCGGTTTCGTTCATATCCGGCCTGAGAATAAACATAGTTTCATATTTGTGCATTACTTTTTGCCTCCTTGATTATAGTCATTCATTGCCCTATCAATTCCTAACCTTGTCCACACTGCACTACCTTCAATTACCCTCTTAATTAAAGCATCTACAGTTCTTATCTCATCTCTACAAAAATTAGACAACACGTAATCTTTAGTCACATCCTTGTTGAGACATTTTCCGATCCCTAGTCTTAGCCGATTAAATTCTCGAGTATTTATTGCCCCTATAATCGAGCTGACCCCTTTATGTCCGCCCGCACTCCCGCCTTTCCTAAAACGCATTACTCCTAACTCTAAATCCAAATCATCATATATAACTAATAAGTCTTTGATTGATATGTTTTTAGAATTCAACAATGAACCTATAGCCCTGCCTGAAAGATTCATATAAGTAGTAGGAATAGCTAATAAACACTCTTGGCTAGCGATATCAATTTTTGCGATTCGACTTTTTAAAGAACGCTCTAACTTAAATCTTGCTTTATATTCTTTGGCGATCGCTTTTACGGCTCGAGCACCTAAGTTGTGCCTGGTATTGGCGTAACCCAAACCAGGGTTACCCAGACCAACTATCAGCTTCATTTCTTCTCACCAGAAGCTTCTTCTTTCTTGGGCTTTTCTTCCTCTGCAGCTTCCCCTTCCCCCTCTTCTTTTTCCTTCTTTATTACTTCCGGCTCAGCAGCAGCTTCTCCTTCTGGGACTTCTTCGACTATCTCTTCTTTCTTAGGCGCTGCTAATGTAAACACAATCGCTTCTTTATCCGTCAAGACTGTAATTCCTTCTGGAATCGTCAAATCCTTGACATGGGTCGCATCACCTATATTCATATTGGTGACATCAAACTCGATCTTCTCAGGAATCTTAGTAGGAAGACACTCTACTTCTAACTCCCAAAGAATATGGGTCAAGACGCCGCCCTCTTGCTTTACTCCCTGGGCTTCACCCTTAGCTTCAATAGGCACCTTTACTTCAATTGTCTTAGTCAGAGATATCTGGTTAAAATCGATATGCAATATCTCATCGCTAACAGGATGATACTGGATATCTTTTATTAATACAGATTTCTCCCGGTTGGAACTTTTGTTCTTTTCACTATCAGCAACTGCCAGGCTAATTACCATATTTTCACCGCCGTGATGAGCGTGCATAAACTTAATTAATTGGCTGCGGTTCAACTTTATCGCCAAAGGACTCTCTCCTTGACCATAGACAATTGCCGGGACAAAACCACTCTTCCTCAAAACACTAATTTTACTTCTTCCGATATCTTCTCTGATGAAACAATCTAATTTAACCTTTTCCATATATTTATTTCTCTCCTTTACAGCTAGATTTTATTTAAAACACTGCTTAATAAAACTAATCTGAATCATGATCGAACAGACAACTTATAGACTGTTCCATATGGATTCTTTTGATCGCATCTGCCAAAACCTCAGCTACTGATAAAACCTTTATTTTCTTAGTTTTGACTGAAGAAGGAAGGGGTATTGTATCAGCAATCAATAACTCTTTCAAGTAAGATTTTTCTATTTTCTCGATTGCGTTTCCGGATAATATTCCATGGGTAATCGCTGCGTAAATCTCTTTTACCCCCTGTTTATGTAGGGCGCTTATCGCTTCCACTAAAGAACCACCAGTAGCGATAAGGTCATCGACTATAATCGCTTTCTTTCCTTTCACATCGCCCAATAGATGCATGACTTTTGCGCTTTCCGGAGAAATTCTTCGCTTATCCAAAATGGCCAACTTTGCTTCTAATCTTTTTGCATAGGCCCTGGCCATTTTAATTCCACCCACATCAGGTGCCACTACGACTAAATTATCTAATTTTTTCTTTTTGAAATAATCTACAAAAACATTTACTGCATAAAGATGATCTAATGGAATATCAAAAAAACCCTGAATCTGGCCTGCGTGTAAATCCATGGTAAGGATTCTATCCGCACGCGTATTAGTAAGCAGATTTGCAACCAACTTAGCGGTAATGGGTACGCGCGGCCTGTCTTTACGGTCTTGTCTGGCATAGCCGTAATATGGCATTACAGCGGTAATTCTCCAGGCAGAAGCCCGACGTAAGGCATCTATCATAATCAAAAGCTCCATTAAGTTTTCATTAACCGGAGGACAAGTAGGCTGGATGACAAAAACATCCTTACCTCTGACATTATCTTGTATCTGTACACGTATCTCTCCCTCGCTAAAACGGGTAACTATAGCACTAGACAATTTGAATTTAAGCTGGGACGCAATGTCTTGCGCTAGCTTCTTGTTTGAATTGCCAGTAAAAAGCATCATCTTATCCATAAAGGCTCCTATTTTAATATATTATCTTTTTCTCTTCTTGCGCTTAGAATTCTTCTTACTCTTTACAGACTTGCTTTTTATTAAAGGTTTTGCCGGCACACCCACGACAACACTATTGTCTTTTATATTGCTCGATCCTGTTATGACCGCTCCCGCACCAGTAACCACACCTTTTCCAATTTTAGCTGGAGAAACTATAACCGTATCGCAGCCAATAAATGACTTATCTTTTATTATGACGGAGTTCTTTTTCTCGCCGTCATAATTGGCGATAACTGTTCCTGCTCCAATATTTACCTTCTTGCCTACCGTCGTATCTCCCAAATAACCAAAGTGTTTAAAATACGTCTCCTCGCCAATGCTGCTTCTAACCATCTCTGTAAAATTACCTACCTTAGCTCCATCTTTTATCACAGAGCCCTCTCTTAAGTGGCAGAACGGTCCGATAGAACAATTGTTGCCAATTTTTACTCCAGATTCTATATATGTAAATGGATATATAGTAGTCTCTCTTCCGATAGAGACACCACAATTTATAAAAGTTGTCTTGGGGTCTACTACGGCAACGCCATTATTCGTTAGATCTTCGATTATGCGCATACGCATTAAATCATTCGCCTTACTTAAATCTAGGCGAGTGTTTATGCCTAAGGTCTCTTCAGAGACAGAACAAGTACAAGTCTCAATCTTCTTATTGGCCTGATATATTACTTCTACAACATCGGTAAGATAGTACTCTTTCTTCTTCGAATTCATCTCCACCTGATTCAAGGCCTGCAGTAAATCATGCGAATTAAAACAATAGATCCCAGAATTTACTTCTTTTATCTGCTTTTGGGAAAAAATAGCATCGTTTTCTTCAATAATGCGGCTGACCTTGCTGAATTGATCTCTTAAAATACGACCAAATCCATAAGGATTATCTTGGAAGGCTGTAAGAATTGTACAGTTTACATGCTTTTCTTTATGACGGTTGATCAAATCCTGCAGGGTTTCTTTTTTAATTAAGGGCGTGTCTGCACAAACAACCAATACGTTGGTTTTGGACTTTCCAAAGACACTCTTTGCTGATTTTAGGGCATCAGCTGTACCCTGAGCTTTTTTCTGAACAACTATTTTGAGGCTCTTATTCTTTTTCAGGTACTCGGCCACTTCGTCGTGTTGTTTATTTATTACAACACATATCTTCTTTAGGCGCAGACTCTGCACAGAATCAATCACATATTCAATCATCGGCTTGCCGCAAATATTATGCAATATTTTAGGCAGATCCGACTTCATCCTGGTACCTTCACCGGCAGCTAAAATTACACATATAAAATCTTTCATATCTTTTCCTTTATGCTTTTAATTCCAGTTTTTAATTACGGTTGCCCAGCCTGGACTCGAACCAGGAAAACCAGATCCAAATTCTGGTGTGTTACCGATTACACCACCGGGCAAGATATAAAGTTATAAAAATGCCTTAATAAGAGTAAAAAGACTTTTTTAAGGTAAAGCAAAATTTATGAGGTTTTCAATTAACCAAGCTTCTACCGAAAACTATATTCTTATACTAAACTCCAGAGGAAGGAGTGCTTTGTGCAGAACTCTTCTCTGCTTCGAACGCTTCCAAAACCTTCTTTTGAAGATAGTCTCTAAAAGTCTGCGTGATAGGATGTGCTATATCTCGGTGTTCAGATTGAGCATCCCTACCTTGTTCAGAAGGAGAAGGTACAACTGGCAGTTGCGCTGCGCACTGGTTGCAATACTTACTTCTCATTTCATTCCTGAAACCACATTTCGGACAAGATGATTTCAGTCTTCTCGAAGGCATAGCAATAAATAAACCGCTACCGCCTTCTATAACCTTGATGTTACGTACAACGAACGCGTTGTCAAAAGTCACAGTCGCATAGGCCTTCAGTTTCTTATCGGGACTTTCTTTTAGGAAAATTCTAACTTCAGTAATCTCCATTTGCAAGTACCTCCTTTAGGCACGTTAATTAAGTAAAACATAGAAGTCAACAAGTATGCACAACATATATACTACAACCCTTTACTGCCTTTTTGATCTTTTCTACTAGATTTTCAGCCCCCTTTCTATTTGAGAATGTCATAAATAATGTCGACCCACTACCAGACAGGTGCACAAAATCTCTATTTATATTCTCAAGTGTTCTATTTAGCCCGGATAATCTAGCAAATCTTCTTAGAATTAAACTCCTAAAACTATTGTAACTATAGTAATTTAAAAGAGCTACATCTCTGCTCAATAAAGCGCGAGTTATAATATTAGCATTATAAGCAGGGATTGTCAATCTCAATTTTCTTGGCCAAAAACTGCCCCTTGTGCTTATTTTTTTACTAAGAAAATGCCTGTCAAACAATGAATAGGCATAAAGGGTGGATATTCTAAAATCCGGAACTACCAAGATATGCCATAATTTAAGATTTTTTGTGCCTGGAATCCTATAAAGCAGCTCACCCCTGCCCTTACCTAACAAAAAATTGTCCTCTGAAACAAATAAAGGCACATCGCTACCAATATTTTGAGACAGTTCTGTTAACGCCCTCTGGGATAATCCTAACCTCCAGAGCCTATTTAGGCCTTTTAATACAGCTACGGCATCGCTAGAACCTCCTCCTAGGCCCGCCCCAACGGGTATATTCTTCTCTAAATAGACAACAACTCCCCTTCTTATGCCCAATTTCTTCTTGACTAATTCAATTGCTCTGTAAACAGTGTTGTTCTCATCCCTAAAGCACGGGTCTTTAGAACTAGATCTGACCACAATCTCATCTTCGACATTATCTTTTAGAATTAACTTATCAAATAGAGACACTTTCTCGAATACGGTCTCAATATTATGATAACCATCCCTGCGTTTATTCAAAATCCTAAGGAAAAGGTTAATTTTGGCTGGGGCGAGAGTTTGAACCTGCTTCATTTTATTAAGATAAGATTCTTTTTACTGCAGAAACTATATCGGAATCGACCAAATTATACTCTTTAAACAATTCAGCAGGACTACCGGATTGACCGAATCTATTTCTTATGCCCACCGGGATTACTTTTGTAGGCGCATTTTCACACACCACCTGATTAATCACAGAGGTTAAGCCTCCTACAACACTATGCTCCTCACAAACAACCAAACCCTTGGTCTCTTGTGCACATTTTATAATCATAGCCTCATCTAAGGGCCGTATGGTATGCATATTTATAACCTTGGCGGATATGCCTTCTTTTTTAAGCGCCTCTTCTGCCTTCAATGCCTCAAATACCATTGTGCCGCAGGCAAAAACAGCAACATCTTTACCGTCTCTTAAGATATAAGACTTACCCAGCTTGAATGGTTTTTTTTCACTAACTGTAGGCACCTTAGCCCTACCCAATCTTATATAGAATGGCCCAGGAGTCTTAAAAGCAGCTACTACGGCATCTTTTGTTTCAGGGCCATCACAAGGCACTATTACTTTTAAATTGGGGATACTATGCATCAAAGATATGTCCTCTATGGCCTGATGGCTTGCTCCATCTTCCCCGACGGAAATACCGGCGTGTGTAGCTACAATCTTAACATCAAAATTATTATAACTTACTGTGTTTCTGACCTGATCCCAGGCTCGTCCGCTAGCAAACATGGCAAAAGTAGAAGCAAAGACCACTTTGCCACAGCTGGCCAACCCTGCTGCTGTAGCCATCATATTCTGCTCAGCCACCCCAAAATTAAAAAACCTATTTGGATAGGCCTGGCTGAATAACTTAGTCTTGGTTGAACCAGATAAATCAGCATCTAAGACGACTATATTTTTATACTTCTTGCCCAGCTCGACCAATGTCTTACCATAAACTTCTCTTTGATAATGCTTATCCGACAATTTCTTCCTCTCTGAATTATTTGTTTATTCTTCTAAATCCCCTAAGGCCTGTTTTGTCTGAGATTCGTCTGGTGTCCGACCATGAAAATCTGCGACATTCTCCATAAAAGACACGCCCTTACCTTTTGTAGTCTTTGCAATAATGATTGTAGGCTTTGCTTTAGTAATAGCTGCCTCATGAAAAGCCTTCAAAATTTGATTGACCTCATGCCCATCTACCTCTATTACGTGCCAACCAAAAGACTTCCACTTGTCCCTTAAAGGCTCTAAAGCCATAACATCACAGACTCTTCCATCTATCTGATAGCCGTTGTAGTCCAATATCGCGCACAAATTATCGCATTTAAAGTGAGCAACCGCCATGGCCGCTTCCCAAATATTGCCTTCTTGGATTTCGCCATCGCCCATCAAACAATAGACTCTATAGTTTTTCTCGTCGATCTTTCCGGCTAAACTCATGCCTAAAGCTACAGATAAGCCTTGCCCTAAAGAACCACTAGCGACCGATATGCCCGGAGTCCTCTTGTCGGGATGACCTTGGAGCAAAGAACCTAATCGCCGCAACGTAAGAAGCTCCTTCTTGTCGAAGTATCCTGTCTCAGCAAGCGCAGCATATAACGCCGGACAGCTGTGTCCTTTGGAAAGATGGAATCTATCTCTATCTGGCCAATCCGGATCTTTAGGCCTATGTCGCAAGACATGAAAATATAATACCGTGATAATTTCTGCGCTGGATAAAGAACCCCCGGGATGACCCGAGCCAGCCCTAGAGAGCATCTCGATAATCGATACTCTTAATCGACGAACCTGCTCCTCTAATTTTTTTATGTCTGCCTGCGGGATCATTTGCTCTTCTTTACTTCCTTAATCTTTTCTTTAATGTGTTGTCTTTTTGGGTCCACTTCTAAAGACTTCTTCCAATTCTTCATTGCCTCATCGACTCGTCCTGTTTGAAAATAAACGTCTCCTAAGTGCTCCAATATTTCTGCATCCTCTACTACGACTGAGGCATTCTCCAAATACCTTATGGCGTTATCAAAATCTCCCCTCTTATAATAAATCCAACCCAGAGTATCTAAATAAGCACCATTAGACGGCTCTAACTCTAAAGCCTTCTTGACCATTGCTAAGGCCTTATCCAAATTTTCTCCTAGCTCTGCATAGAGATAACTTAAGGCATTTAAAGCCAGTGGATTGGAAGGATCGAGTTCAATCGCTCGGCTGAGTTCTTTAATGGCAATATCTGTTTTAAGAACTTCACTATAAATATAACCTAAGTAGAAGTGAGCATATGAGTCGTTAGGATTGGCCTCTAAAATCGTTTTATACTCCCCTTCGGCTTTATTATAATCTTCTTGCATAAAATATAGCTGAGCAAGGGAGTAGCGAATGTCAGTCTCATCTAACTCTAATAGCGGCCTCTCCAGTAATTTAGAGTATTCGCCTACTGCTGCCTCATATTTTGAACTATAGGAGTAAACTAGGGCTAGCAAAAAGCGGATTTTTTCATTATAGGGCTTCGATTCTAACAGATGCTTAAATTCGTTTTCTGCGCCTTTAAAGTCCTGTAGTCTTAAGTAATCTAGGGCGAGACGATAGCGGATATCCCAAGCCTGAAAATCGGATTTAAGGGCTTTACGATATGCCTCTTTGGCCTGTTCATATTTGCCTAACTCGTCGAAAAGAAGCCCTTTGAGATAATTATTGTAAGCTATTGAATCTTGAGAAACATTAGCGGCTTCTACGCAAGTGACAGAAACAAACAGTAAACTGCAGATAATTATACCACACAGTAAACAGAAACCCTGATTGCGCATTTATGTCTTTAGATTAACCCCAGTTGCGTTTCTTCAAGTGTCTCTTTTTGCGACGCATCTTTTTTCTCTTATGCGTGCTTATCTTTCTTCTTTTTCTCTTCTTACCACAAGGCATCTTTTACCTCTTAATAATGATATATAAACTAATAGATTAACTTATTCAAAGGATATTCTATAATCCCTTGCGCACCAGCAGCTTTGAGTTTAGGCATAATCTCTCTGACCCGCTTCTCTTCTATTACCGTCTCCAAAGCTACCCAGTCCTTTTGCGTAAGACTGGAAATAGTTGGATTCTTTAAAGCCGGAAGTAATTTTAGAACTTTATTCAGATTCTTCTTGGCTAGATTCATCTTAAGGCCAACCTTACCTTCAGCGTCAATAGCACCTTTTAAAAGCAAGCAAACCTCATCAATCTTATTCTTTTTCCAGGCATCTTTAATTGAATTCTTATTGGCGATAAATTGAGTTGTGGAAAAACAAACCACGCCAAGCTCTTTTAATTTGTGCGCCCTAAGACTTCTGCCAGTTTCAGTAAGCTCAACAATAGCATCTACCAAGCCTGCGCTTACTTTTACTTCGGTCGCACCCCAGCTAAACTCGACGCTAGCCTTTATTTTATTCTTCTTTAAGAAAATTTTAGTGGCATTTACCAATTCAGTAGCTATGCGTTTACCTCTTAAATCTTTGACTTTCTTAATGTTAGAGTTTTCGGGTACAGCGATAACCCAACGCACAGCGCTCATACTCTGCTTAGCATATTGTAAGTCCAAAATCTTCCTAACCTTAGATTCATTCTCCAAAATCCAGTCATTACCGGTAATTCCACAATCAATCGCCCCCTGCTCTACATAGCGCGACATCTCCTGTGCGCGCAAAAGTACAGGTTCTATCTGAGGATCGTCAATCGACGGCAAATAAGAACGCACAGAAACAAAAATATTGAATCCCGCTTTCTGGAATACCCGAATTGTCGCTTCCTGAAGGCTACCCTTGGGAAGGCCTAATTTTAGCTTTTTCATACCCTTATCCCTTTTTTCTCTTGACTTTCAAAACTTGCGGAGTTATTATACCTGCTAAATAAATTATTGTAAAGGAAAAAACATTTCTTCAGGTTTATTCAAATATTGTAAGAGAAGGACTAAAAATGCTTAAATTAATGCGTAATAAGAAATTCGCCAAAAGGATAATGTATGTATTGGCTGCTATTATAATTCCTTCCTTTGTATTTTGGGGCTCAGCCAGCGTAATTAAAGAAAGAAATGCAGAGGGCCAAAAGGGATATGCAGGGATGATTTTCGGTAGAAAGGTCTCCTTTGAGAAATTTATGAGCGCTTTGGGCGGCTGGCGCAATGAACTCAGGATGAAATTTGGCAGCCAGGCAGACCAATTAGAAAGCTTGTACAATCCCAATGAAGCTGTATGGTATAAGCTAATCCTACTCTATGAAGCAAAAAGATTAAAGATAAATGTCGACAATAAAGAATTAGCAAAACACATAGCTTCCCTCCCCTTTCTGCTCAGAGACGGCAGGTTCAGCTCGGAACTATACGGGCTATTCTTAAAATATTCTATAGGAACACCTGTGCGCATATTCGAAGAACAAATGCGGGATACCTTAAGAATACAGAAGTTATTCGACCACGTAACGAACGATGTGGAAGTCAGCGAAGACGAGATACTGGAGAAATATAAACAAGGCTATGAACAAATAAAGGTAAAATACATATCTGTCTTGGCTGGAGATCTGGAAAAAGATGTTGCATTGGCTGAAGAAGATATAAGGGATTACTACGAGAAGAATGAAAGCAAATTTAGAATCCCCATCCAGGTAAACTTAAACTATGTTGGCGTCGAATATCCCGAAGAGGCCACAGACGAACAAAAAAGCGAAGTCGATGAAAAAATCAAAGAAGTGCATGAAGCTGTATATGAAAGCAAAAAGCTATCAACGGCTAAAGATCAATTCGACCTGCAAATAGGTGAAACCGGTCTCTTCGTCTTAGGGGATCCTATGGCTGACTTTGGGCTTCCCATAAATGAAATTATCCCTTTATTCAACCTTAAAGATAACCAAGTTTCAGATATTGTACAGACGGACAAAGGGTTGTATATCTTCCAATTAAAGAATAAGCTCGTCGACATCTCACCGGAATTTGAAGAAGTAAAGGAAAAGGTAGAAGCCAAGTTTACTCAGGAAAAATCAAAAGAATTGGCAAAGACCAAAATAGATGATCATATGGCTAAAATAGGAAAAGAAAAAGATGCGGATCCGGATTTAGATATTACAAAGATCGCCGAGACTCTAGGCTTAACCATTAAAGAAACTGACTTCTTTAATAGAGATTCTGGACCTCAAGAAATAGGATTTTTCCAAGAGCCAAACGATGCTATTTTTAATTTAGTCGATGGCGAGATAGGCCCGGTGATCGAATTTGCTCAAGGCTACTGCATTGTCGAAGTTTCCGAACGTAAGCCGATTGATGAAGAAAAGTTTCAGGAAGAAAAAGAAGAGCTAGAGAAAATGGTGCTTAGGGAAAAACAAGATAAAATTTTTGAGGATTATTTTGACAAACTAAAAGAACAAGCAAGCCTCGTCGATTACGTTTCTATCCAGCAAAACCAAGAACAACCCCCACCTGAGTCCAACTAGAACCCGTTAGACATTGCCCAAATAAACAAATTTTAACTTCTTCTTGGCAATCTGCTCAGCCCTTTTTAAGGTAGAGACTGGTGTAGGCGATAAATCTAATTTATAACAAGGAAAGTATCGCGAAAAGTGCAAAGGTACAGAATCTCCTACGTTCTCATATATCCAATCAACTAACTCCGTTAGATTCTCATCGCTATCGTTTAGGCTTGGTATAATTAAATTAGTGAGCTCGACATGACAGCGTTTACTGCTCTCCTTTATTACTTCCAAAACTGGATTTAGCCTGCCTGCGCAATTATTGATATAAAACCTATCTTTTATGGACTTAAGATCAATATTCATCCCGCCAATAAAAGGCAATATTTTCCTCAACGGCTCTAAATTCACAAAGCCATTAGTAACCAATACATTTTCTAGGCCTTCCTTCTTTGCTAATTCTGCTGTATCCAAAACAAATTCATACCAGATAAACGGCTCATTATAAGTATAGGCGATACCAAATGAATTCATCTGTTTAGCGCGCTTAACTACAAATTCAGAGCTTACTCTCTCTGTGGGAACATTTAAATCTTTAGAAATATTCCAATTCTGACAAAAGAGGCAAGATAGATTACACCCCTTTGTTCCGATGGAAAGAATAGATTCACCCGAATGGTAGCGATAGAGAGGCTTTTTCTCGATAGGATCGAGGGCAATGGAAGTTATTTCTTCATAGACTAAAGAACAAAGTTTGCCCTTTTGATTCTT